>JBGAJV010000029.1:0-73685 GCA_044224715.1 Anaerolineales bacterium
ACCTGGAGTCTTCGCACCCTTTGCGTCTTCGCGATTCATAGTGTTGGATCAAAACACCCGCAGCGGCCGGCCGCGTATACTTGAGCCATCCTCGAGGGGGTCTCCATCATGCGCCTCAACTACGGCAAGACGTTTCTGCTGGGCTTTGGTTTCTTCGGCGTCAGCGTGATCTGGGCGGTGTACAACGCTTTCGTGCCGCTCTTCCTGGCGGATCGGTTCGGGCTCGAGCCAGGCGTGATCGGGTTCTTCATGACGCTCGATAACCTGGCCGCGCTGTTCATTCAGCCACCAGTCGGGGCCTGGTCCGATCGGCTGCGCACGCCGATCGGGCGGCGCATGCCCTTCATCCTCATCGGCGCGCCGATCGGGGCGATCGCCTTCGGGTTGATCCCGGTGGCCGCGATCCTGCCGCTCTTCGTCGCGTGCACGTCGACGCTGCTACTGAGCATGGCGTTCTGGCGCACGCCGGTCGTGGCGCTCATGCCCGACATCACGCCCTCGCCGCTGCGCTCGCAGGCCAACGGCATCATCAACCTCATGGGCGGCCTCGGCGCGATCGTGGCGACGCTGGGAGGCTCGCAGTTGTACAAACTCAACCCGGCATATCCGTTCTGGCTGGGTTCGGCGCTGGTCGTGATCGCGTCGCTGCTCGTGTTCGCGTTCATCCGCGAGCCCAAGGAGATCGAGGCCGCCGAACACGGCCCGGGGCTGTTGGCCAGCCTACGCGAGGTGCTCGACGACCCCGACCGTAGCGGTCTGCGGCTGCTGCTGGCGATCTTCTTCTGGTTTCTGGGTTACTCGGCGATCGAGGCGTTCTTCTCGCTGTACGCCGTCAATCACCTTCAGCTCGAGGCGGCGGATGGCGTGCGTCTGCTCGGCCAGCTGTCGCTGATCTTCGTGCTCTTCGCCCTGCCCGCCGGCTACATCGGCGCGAGCATCGGCCGGCGCGCCACGATCGTCATCGGCATCGTGGTCCTGGGCTCCATGATGCTGGGCATGTTCTTCCTGCCGGCCACGACGCTGACGACGGTTTTGTTCAAGCTGCCGGTGCTGGGGGAGGTGCCCGTGGCCGGCCTGATGTTGATGGCGGCCGGCGCTGGTTGGGCGCTGATCAACATCAACTCTCTGCCGATGGTGGTCGACATGACGACGCCGGCCCGCATCGGGACCTTCACCGGCCTGTACTATCTGTTCTCGACGCTCTCGAACATCGCCGGCCCCAACGTCAACGGATGGATCATCCAGCTGACCGGCAACAACTACAACCTCGTGATGATCGTCGCCCCGGTCTTTATGGCCGTGGCCCTCGTGCTGATGCTCGGCGTGCGCAAGGGCGAGGCGGTGCGCGCCGGTTAGGCGGGTGCTCGCCCAAGATCGCGGGGGCCCCAGCCCCCGTTTTGGGCGAACAGGGCAAGAGCGAGAGGCGCCGGGGCCACGGCCATGGCACCTCTCGCTCGAAAGGGCCACATCCCGTTTCAGCCTGACTTCCGATTTGCCTGGGCAGATCACGCGGTCGGGGCCGGGACCTCGATCGGCGGTATTTGCACTAAAATGCCCCCCCATGGGGCTTTATGAACGGGAGGCGGAACTGCAGGCGCTGCGTGCGATCTGGGCCGATGCGCGCGGCGGGGCTGGCCGGGTCGCGCTCGTCAGCGGCGAAGCCGGCATCGGCAAATCCGCGCTGATCGAAACCTTCGCCCAGGATCTGCCCGGAGCGCCGCGCGTGCTCTGGGGAATCTGCGACGCGCTGTTCACGCCACGACCGTTCGCCCCGCTGCACGACATCGCCGCGCTCCTCGACGGCGGGCTGGCGGCGCTGCTCGACAACGACGGCGACCGCACCGCCATCTTCACCGCGGTCCTTTCGGCGCTCCATGCCCGGCCGGTCGTGGTCGTGTTCGAGGACGTGCATTGGGCGGACGAGGCGACGCTCGACCTGTTGAAATACCTCGGTCGACGCATCCAGCGCACGCGCGCCCTGCTGATCCTCACCTACCGCGACGACGAACTGGGGCCAAAGCATCCGCTGCGCACCGTGCTGGGCGACATGGCGACCTCGTCGGCGCTGCGCCGCATCGCGCTGAAACCACTTTCGATCGAGGCCGTCCGCGACCTCGTCGGTTCGCGTGCCGTCAGCGTCGAGGCGCTGCATCGGCAGACCAACGGAAATCCGTTCTTCATCACCGAGGTGCTGTCCACACCCGGAGGGGCGATCTCACCGACGGTGCGCGACGCCGTGCTCTCGCGCGCCGCGCGGCTCTCGGCCGCCGGGCGCACCGTCTTACGCGCCGTGGCCGTGATCGGCCCGCGCGTCGAGGCCTGGGCGCTGGCGGAAATCGCCGGCCCTGACGCGCCGGCCATCGACGAGTGTCTGACAGTGGGCATGCTCGTGCCACAAGGCGAGGCCCTGGCATTTCGGCATGAACTGGCGCGCCAGGCCGTGCTCGAAACCGTGCCGCCGCAGCAGATCGTGGCCTGGCATCAACGCGCGTTTGCGACCTTTAGGGCCTCGCCGACCACGCGCGAGGATTGGACGCTGCTCGCCCATCACGCCGAGGGTGCCGACGATCGCGCCGCCATCCTCGAGACCGTGCCGGCCGCGGCTCGCCTGGCTTCGGCGGCCGGGGCGCATCGCGCCGCGGCGGCGTGGTACGAACGCGCCGTGGTCGCCGGTCGCGACCTGCCGCTGGCCGAGCGCGCCGCTCTGATCGAAGCACACGCCTGGGAATGCAACTTCATCGGCCAGCAGACCACGGCGGCTAACGGGCGGCGCGAGGCCGCCGCGTTGTGGCAGGCGGCCGGCGATGCCCGCCGTCAAGGCGAGAACCTCGCCCATCTGGCGCTCGCGCTCACGTCGGAGCAACTTCGCGATGCGTGGGAGGTCTGTCGGGCGGCGATCGCCGTGCTGGAGACCGTGCCGCCCGGGCGCGAACTTGCGCTGGCCCTACGCGTCCAGGCTATGTTGCACCTGTTTGATCACGACTACGCGGACGCGATCGCCGTCGCCGAGCGCGCTGTGACGTTGGCCGAGCAGCACGGCGATGCGCGCGTGTTGGCCATGGCCCTCGACACACTGGGCACGGGTCGGCTGTACGTCGACTACGAGCAGGGCCGGGCGACGCTCGAGCGCTGTCTGGCCGTCGCGCGGGACGCCAAACTCGAGCCGCGCGTGGCGACCGTCTACGCGAACCTCGGCTCGACGGCCGGCGAGTTATTGCGCCTCGACGAAGCCGAGCGTTACTTGAGCGCCGGTTACGCGTACACGACCGCGCGCGACCTCGACGCGATCCGCACGTACATCTTGGGCTGGCAGGCCGCCGTGCATCTGCTGCGTGGTCGCTGGGATGCCGCGGAAGGCGCGGCGCGCGAAGCGCTGAGCCACCTGCGCGTCTCCGCGGCCAACACCCTTCCCGCGCGCCTGGCCCTGGGCCGGCTGCGAACGCGTCGCGGCGATCCCGAAGCCCCAGCCACGCTCACCGACATGGCCACGGTGGCTCAGCGCTCCGGCGATTTCCAGAACATCGGGCCCATGGCGGCCGCGTTGGCTGAGGCCGCCTCGCTGGCCGGCGATAACGAGAAGACCCTGGCGCACGCGTTGTCGGCCTTCGAGTTGGCCGTCAGCAAACGCCATCCCTGGATGGCGGGCGAACTGGCCTATTGGCGCTGGCGCGCCGGCGACGTCTTCACCCCGCCCGAGTGGATCGCCGAACCCTACGCCTTGGAAATCGCGGGGGAATGGGACGCGGCCGCGAAGGCCTGGGAACGCCTGGGGTGCCCCTACGAGCACGCGCGCGCCCTGGGCAACGGCGACTCGAACGCACAGCTGGACGCTCTGGCGATCTTCGATCGGCTCGGGGCGCGCGGGGCCAGTGACGCGCTGCGCGATCGGCTGCGCACGGCAGGGATCACGGCGCCGCGTGGGCCGCGCGCCGCTACCCGCGAAAACCCGTATAGCCTGACCATGCGCCAGATGGAGATCCTGCATCTGCTGGGCGAGGGGCTGAGCAACATCGAGATCGCCGCGCGGTTGCATCTCTCGCCCAAGACCGTCGACCACCATGTCTCGGCCGTGTTTCTCAAGCTGGATGTGCACTCGCGTGAAGAGGCCGCCGCGCGGATCCGAAGTCTGCGACGCTGATCGCAGTGGCAACGGCAAACTGCGCAGACGCGAAGTCCGCTAAGTGTTTCTTAGCGGACTTCGCGTCTGCGCAGTTTGTTCGACTTGAAAGGACCGTCTCGGCTAGGCCCTACGTGCCTCTTCCAGAAGTCTCAACGCAGTCTCGGCGAGGAGCGCGGAGCCGATCGGCAACGCATCCTCGTCGATCCTGAACGTCGGCGTGTGCACGCGTTGGGCATCGATGCCGGGCGAGCGGACGCCCAACATGAACATCGCCCCGGGCGCCAACTCGGTCATGTAGCTGAAGTCCTCGGCGCCCATGGTCGGCACCGCGGCCACGACCGACTCGCTGCCGAGCACGTCGCGCGCCGTCGACTCGATCATCTCGGCCACGCCGCCGTGGTTGTGCATGGGCGGGTACCCGCGCTCGATCTTGAGCGTGTATTCGCCGCCGAACGTCCGTGCGAGGCTGAAGCAGCGCTCCACCTCGGTGATCAGCGTCTCGCGGGTCTTTGGGTCCATGCTGCGCAGCGTGCCTTCGATATAGACCGAGCGCGGGATCACATTCGACGCTTCGCCGCCGCGCACCACGCCGAGCGAGAGCACGCTCGGCTGGAAGGGGTCGATGCGGCGCGACGGGATCGCGTACAGGGCGTTGAGCACGTGCGTCGAGAGCCAGATCGGGTCGATCGCGACCTGCGGCCGGGCGCCGTGTCCACCCGTGCCGATGACATGGCCAAAGAACGTATCGACCGCGGCCGCGACCTTGCCCGAACCCACTTCGATCTGGCCGACGTAGTTCTCGCCATCGACGTGCAGGGCGATGACGCGATCGACGCCCTTGAGCGCGCCGTCGGCGATCATGCGCGGCGCGCCGCTGATGCCTTCGTCGTCGGCGATCTCCTCGGAGGGTTGGAAGAACAACCGGATCTGGCCCTTGATCGGATGAGCGGAGAGCAGTTTGGCCGCGCCCAGCAGCATCGCGGTATGCGCGTCGTGCCCACAGGCGTGCATTTTGCCCGGCACCTCGGAGGCGAAGTCGAGGCCAGTGTCCTCCAGGATCGGGAGCGCGTCCATGTCGGCGCGGATGCCGACCACAGGGCCGTCGCCGTCGCCGATGTAGCCGACCACGCCCGTCTTGCCGACACCGGTCTGGGTCTCGACGCCGAGCTCACCGAGCGTGCGCGCGACCAGAGCCGCGGTCTTGTGGACGTCGAAGCCCAGCTCGGGCTGACGATGGATCGTGCGGCGCAGATCGACGATGAAGGATCGGATGGCCTGAGCCTCCGCGAGGCGTGGATGGGTCATGAGTTCTCCGCGTGAGTGGGTCGTTGGAACCCTGATTGTACCGGCTGCCGGATCCGTTGGTTAGAATTTCGACTGGTTTTCGTCGAATAGGCTTTCGGAAACCCCTAGGAATCCCGAGAATCGCGAGTCGACCTGACAGGTCCAAGGTTTGAATCCTCGGCGAACCGCAGCCGCCCGCCGAACGCCACAACCAGCCCGATCAGCAGTACGCCCAACACCAGCGCCGGCGCCCACAGCGCCAGCCAGAAACCGGGGTCGACGCCCTGACGACTTTGCACGGCCCCGATGGCCGCCGTGAGCAAAGTCGTCGTGCGCGGGCCGCCGACCATGAGCTGCCAGAACACATCGTAGATCGCCGAGAGCAGCCAGACGCTCCCCGCCGCGGCCGCCACCACCCACGGCCCAAGCCGGGCGCTCGGCGCCTCGGAACCCCCAAAGAACGCGACAGCCAGAAGGGCCAACACACCCGTGCTCAACCCCGGTGGGATCAGCGCGACCCACGTGCCCAACACGCCAAGCGACCGATCGATCAGGATCCAATCGAATGCGTGCAGATCGGGCCCGACGAAGAACCACGGCGCAAACGGCACTAACAGCCACAGGCTCTGACGGCCCAGCGGTCGCAGGACGCCGATCGCATAGGCGCCGAGCACGGCCACCAAAAGGTTGACAGCCACACCGCCGAGCGGCGAGAGCCACGAGTCGGACCAGATCGCGAGACCACCGTCCGCGTAACGCTCCAACAACGGGCGGCTCGCCCCACCTGCCCCCAACGGCACGAGGTAGATCACGACCAACGTGAGCACGGCGATCGCCACGATCAGGCTGGCACCGATCGACACAACGACAGCCAGACCCGACGACGGTTTCGCTTCGGCGTCTTTTTCGCCGAGCGTTAGTCCCGGGCGCAGGATCGCCAACCCGATGCCGGCCAACAGCCCAAGCCCGAGCACCGGGATCAAAGTCAGCGTCACGACTGCCGCGCCGGGGCCAAACTGCTGGTTTTGCGCGAACAGCCGATATGCCACATACACCGGCGTCATCGTCGCCGAGGCCGGGCCGCCCCCGGTCAGCACCAGCGGCAGATCGACGACCTGCCACCCGAGCGCGGCCGCCGTCACCACGAGCGCAAGCCACGCCGTCAGCATCCACTTGCCCGGCTGTCGACTGCGTGCCGCGGCGCCAAAGAGCACAACGCCGGCGGTGGCGCCAAAGGCCAGCGCCGCCAGACCGTCGATCACGACGAGGAAGAGCGGCGCCAGAGTGGGATCGGTCAGCACAGGCACGCGACCCAACGACGCCTGGAGCCCGATCAGCGTCAGGAACCAGGCCAGGCCGAACGCACCCGGCAGGTAGACGATCATCGGCAGCGTCGCGAGGCCGCGCGCCAGCGTCGCCGGGCCGCCCCGCAGCCGGGCGATCGCCCAGCCCAGCGCCGGCGGCACCACGGCCACCGCCAGCACGCGCGTGAACGCCAAGGCCGCGGCAAAGAGAAACGCCCCAGACAACGGCCCGCGTTCGAACAGCGCGCCGTAATTGTCGGTCCCGACCCAGGTTGTGTCCCCGCCGATCACCTGAATATCCTGAAAGCTCATGGCCAGCGTGCCCATGGTCGGCCAGAGCTGGGTCAGCGCGCACAGCGCGGCCGCGGGCAACAAGAGGACGATGCCCAGGGCACTTCGAAAAGATGCCGCAGAGCGCGGCTGAACAGCAGACGGTGTCTCGACGGTCATCGATATCCTCCCGAAGTCATGAAATTCATCACCTATCGCGACAGTATACAAATTTCGCACACAATTGCGGCGCACACTGGGTCTCAGAAATCAGCGCTTCGTCGGTCTTTCCCGCGGAGCCGGAGTGGACAATGAATCGATCGACATGGATGCGGATCGGCTGGATCCTGGGCGCCCTGGTCGTCCTTGGTCTGGTCGGGACGGCGGCGTTTTGGGCCGGCGCGCGCTACAGCGGGGCCCTGGTCGGCGCCAACGGCGTCATGCCCTGGGCCATGGACCCCGGCACGCACGGGATGTGGAACCGCGGCGTCGGCGGGATGCCGATGGCTGGAGGCTTTGGCCTCTTCGGCCTGTTCTTCGGCGGTCTCCGGTTGCTGTTCTTCGTCGGCGGGATATTCCTGTTCTTCGCCCTGATGCGCCGCCTGTTCTTCGGCGGCTGGGGTCCGCGCCCGTGGGGTCACCACGGCCACGGCCCTGAGGGTTTCGAGGCCCGCGCTCGCGACCGCTTCGAGGCCTGGCACAAGGAAGCCCACGGCGAGACCCCGCCGCCGGCCCAGTAGTCGAACGCATATGAAGTAGGACGAACGACGCAGGTGGGTTAGCGCCCGCCTGCGTCGTTCACCTTAAGGGTATCATCCTCCCCATGAAACGCATCCTCGTCGTCGACGACGAGCCCAGGATCGCACAGATCGCGCGCGACTATCTCGAGCACGCGGGCTTTCAGGTGCATGTGGCCGGCGATGGCCAGGCCGCCCTGGCGGCCTGGCAGGCCGAAAAGCCAGACCTGGTCGTCCTCGACCTCGGGCTGCCCCGGCTCGACGGCCTCGACGTCGCGCGCGAGATCCGACGCGCGGCCGCGACGCCCATCATCATGCTGACGGCACGCGGTGAGGAGAGCGATAAACTGGTCGGGTTGGAGCTTGGTGCCGACGACTACATCGTCAAACCGTTCAGCCCGAAGGAGCTGGTCGCCCGCGTGCGCGCCGTCCTTCGCCGCGCCGACCAGCCGACGACAAAGGGCATGCTGCGGGTCGGCGATCTCGAACTGGATCCGGATCGCCTGCGCGTGACGCGGGCCGGCGAGCCGATAGAATTGACGGCGACCGAATTTCAGCTGTTGGCGACGCTGGCGGCACAGCCCGGGCGCGTTTTCACACGCGCGCAATTGCTGGACGCCGTTCAGGGTGTGGCGTTCGAATCCTATGAGCGCGCCATCGATAGTCATGTCAAGAACATCCGGCGCAAGCTCGAGCCCGACCCACGCCAGCCGCGCTATTTACTTACGATCTACGGCGTCGGCTACAAGCTGACGGACGACGCATGACCGACCACGAGACTCAATCCGATCCCGGGCATGTCACGCAACACGGACGGGTCTTCGGCCCGACGTTCCCGCGTCGACAGCGTCCACCGTGGTGGCCCGAGAACGAGCCCTGGCCGCCGCGGCACTGGAACCCGCGCCGCTGGCTCTGGCGCGTCGCCCTGCTGTTCCTGACGCTGTTCGTCATGCTCGTGGCCTTCGGCGTGTTCGTCGCCTGGACGAGCCAGCTGCTGTTCGAGGTCGGCCCGCGGAACAACGCCGACGGCATGTCGTGGATGATGCGCGAGATGCCGGCGACGTGGCTTCTGCCGCGCTTCCTCTTCGGCGGGGGTGCGCTCATCCTTTTCGTGGTCGGGTTTGTCTCGGTTGCGCGGCATCTCGTGCGCACGGCCCGCCCCGTCGACGAGTTGATGCAGGCGGCACAGCGGGTCGCCGGCGGCGACTACACGGTGCGCGTCGCCGAGACCGGCGCGCGCGAAACCCGTAACCTGGCGCGGACGTTCAACGCGATGACGACGCAGCTGCAGACCAACGATCAGCAGCGTCGACGGCTCCTGGCCGACGTCACGCACGAACTCCGCACGCCGCTGACCGTCATCCAGGGCGGGCTCGAGGCCGTGATCGACGGCGTCCACCCCGCGGACCCAAACCATCTGAACACCATCCTCGACGAGACGCGCGTCATGGGACGGTTGATCGACGACCTGCGTACGCTGGCGCTGGCCGAGGCCGGCGCGTTGCGGCTGATGCGCGAGCCGGTGGATCTGAGCGTGCTGGCCAACGAGGCAGCCGCCGGGTTCCAGGCTCAGGCCGAGGCCGCCGGCGTGACGCTCGCGGTCGAGACGCCGCCCGATCTCCCGCTGGCGGACCTCGACCCGCTTCGCATCCGCGAAGTGCTGACCAACCTGATCGCTAACGCGCTGCGCTACACGCCGGCCGGCGGGCGGATCACGGTCGCGGCCCAGGTCGACGCGCCGGAGCGCCTGCGCGTCACGGTCAGCGACACCGGAGCGGGCATCCCGCCCGAACGGCTGGCGCACGTCTTCGATCGGTTCTACAAATCCGACGAGTCGCGCGGCAGCGGCCTCGGTCTGGCGATCGCGGAGAGCCTGGTCGAGTCGCACGGCGGCGCCATCCAGGTCGAAAGCACGCTTGGCGTCGGCACGACGTTTACGCTTCGACTTCCACTCCAAGAAAACGCAGCATGACCCAACCCCTCGAACGATTTCCCATCTGTGGCGAGGTCGCCCCAGGTTATGAACCCGTGCGTGACGCCTTCGCGGCCAATTTCGCCCGGCACGGCGAGTGTGGCGCCGCTTTGCACGTCAGCTTGAACGGCGAACCGATCGTCGACCTGTGGGGCGGCGCCGCCGATCGGGCGCAGACCCGCGCCTGGGGCGCCGACGACCTCGTCAACGTCTGGTCGACCACGAAGGGCTGGCTGGCGCTGGCCATGCACGTGCTCGCCGATCAGGGCCGGATCGATGTCGAGGCGCCCGTGGCGACGTACTGGCCCGAGTTCGCGCAGAACGGCAAGAGCGCGGTCCGGGTAAAGCACATCCTTACGCACACCTCGGGTCTTCCGGCGCCATCGTTCAAGGTGCCTGACGCGGCGCTGTACGACTGGCGCGCGATGACTGACGCGTTGGAGCGTTCGACGCTCTGGTGGGAGCCCGGCACGCAGGCAGGCTATCACGCCGCGACGTTCGGCTGGCTCAACGGCGAGATCGTGCGTCGGGTGAGCGGCCAGTCCGTCGGGCAGTACCTGCGCACGCACATCGCGGGGCCGCTCGGCGCCGACGTCGCGCTTGGGCTGACGCCGGCCGAGCAGGCGCGCACGGTCGAGACGCTGCCCCCGTCGGCGATCGGGCGTCTGATCTTCCGCGTGATGTTCAGCCTGCGACCGGCCGGCCGCGCGGCGTTCAACAACCCGCCTCGGCCGTTCGACGCCGTAAACACGCCCCGTTGGCGCGAAGCCGAGATCCCGTCATCGAACGGGCACGCGAGCGCGCGCGGCCTGGCGTGGCTATATACGCCGTTGGCGCTCGGCGGCGCGTGGAAGGACGTGCGTCTGCTTTCGGAAGACGCCGCCGCCCGGGCCGGCCAGGAGCAGATCCGCCTGAACGACGTCGTGATCGGCATGCCGGTCGCGCGAAGCCTGGGCTTCATGCTCCCCGACCCGGCGCTGGGCGACCCACGCCCGCCGGCCGCGTTCGGACATGCGGGCATGGGCGGCTCGCTCGGCTTTGCCGACCCGACCAACCGCCTGGCGTTTGGTTACGTCATGAACCAGATGGTGATCGGCCCAGACACCCGCGCGATGGATTTGTGCAAGGCCATCTACAAGTGCCTGCGCCGATGACGCAGCGCATCACACCTGCAACAACAGTTGCTTGAGCGCTCCGGCCGAGGCGTTGAGCTCGGCGGGCAGATCGGCGCTGCCGGCCAGAATGGCGCGGCCGAGTTGCGAGTGCTTGAGGTCGATCAGATCCTTCTCGTAGGGGCTGTTGAAGGCGATGTCGCTTTCGATCCTGCCGTCGCGCAGCGTCAGCACACGCTCGGCGACGCCGGCCACCTGCGGGTTGTGCGTGACGACGATCAGGGTCATGCCCTGCTCGTGGTTGAGGCGGGCGAGCAGATCCATGATCTCGTCGGTGGTCTTCGAGTCGAGGTTGCCGGTCGGCTCGTCGGCCAGCAGGATGGCGGGCTCGTTGGCCAGCGAGCGGGCGATGGCCACGCGCTGACGCTCGCCGCCGGACATCATGTTCGGCAGATGCCCGGCGCGCGCCTCGAGCCCGACCAGCCTGAGCAATTCGCGGGCGCGTTCGCGCTTGCGCCGCCCCGACAGCGACGACTCGGCCATCGGCACCTCGATGTTCTCGACGGCCGTCAACGTCGGGATGAGGTTGTGCATCTGGAAGATGAAGCCGATCGTGCGGCTGCGGAAGCGATCCAGATCACGCACCTTGCCGAGCGATTGGCCGTCGATGATCACCTCGCCCTGGCTCGGTCGGTCGAGCGCGCCGAGCATGTGCAGCAGCGTGCTCTTGCCCGCCCCGCTCGGGCCGATGATGGCCACGAACTGGCCGCGCGGGATGCTCACCGAGATGCCGTCGAGCGCACGGACACCGACCGCGTCGCCGTAGATCTTGACCAGGTCGCGTGTCTCCACCACCGGTTGGGTCGTCATTGTTACACCTCACTCATAGCGCAGCGCTTCGATCGGCTGCAGGCCAGACGCATGCCAGGCCGGGTACAGCCCGCCGATCCCGCCCAGGATCACGGCCAACGCCAACACCTGTAGGAACGATTGCGGCGTGTAGAGCGGACGGATCATGGCGCCATAATCCGGCGCCAGCTGGATCAGGCTGGCCAGACCCAGGCCGACAACCACGCCGACGATCGAGCTCAAGGCCGCCAGCGCGACCGACTCGGCCAGCACCATGCCGATCACACGGCGACGGCGCCAGCCGAGCGCGCGGAGCACGCCGATCTCCTGCGTCCGTTCGAAGACGCTCATCAACATGGCGTTGGTCATAACCACGCCGCCGACCAGCATGGTCAGGCCGATCAGGGTGTTGAACGTGACTCGCGTCGTCTGAAAGTCCTGCGCGCGTTCGGTGAACCCCTCGGCGCGCGTGACCATCAGTTCGGGGAAGGCCGCCTCGAGCACCGGTGCCAGCTCGGCCGCGCGCGCCGACTCCTCGAGCTGGATCGCCAGCAGGCTGACCTTGCGCGGCTTATTCGCCAGGCGTTGCGTGTCCTTGAGCAGCAGCAATCCGCCGGCGTCTTCGTAGGCCGAGCCGTTCTCGTAGATCCCCACGATCGTGTAGCTCGTGCCCGAGAGCTTGAGCGTGTCGCCGACGCCCTTCTCGAGGTTGTCGGCGCCGAAACGGCCCAGCGCGATCTCGCCCGAGCGCATCGGCAACCGGCCTTCGCTCACCCGATAGTGCTGGATGTAGGGCTCCTGCGGGTCGAGGCCGAAGACGAAGAAGAACGGCGAGTCGCCCACGGCCGGGAAAGCCAGCAGGATGCGCGAGACGTTCTTGACGTCCGGGCGGCTGCGCAGCCGGATCGCGACGCGCTCGTCGATCTCCGAGAACGAGAGATCCGAGGCGCCGGCCTGCTCGGCGATCAGATCCGCCTGGCCGGCGCCGGCCAACGCGGTGAAGCTTGAGAGCACGCCATCGACCAGGCCCATCATGGCGACGACGAAACCGACGCCGAGCCCGATGCCGACGACGGTCAAGGCCGTTCGTGCCGGCCGGCGCAACAACGCGCGCAACGGCCCGCGCGTGATGGCGCGTCGGCTCCACCAGGTCGCCCAACGGCCCATCGCGGCGCCGGCCCCGCCTTCGTAGCGCATGGCCTCGATCGGGGTGAGCTGGGCGGCGCGCCAGGCCGGGTACACGCTGCCGATTAGGCCCAGGATCAGGGCCAGCCCGAATGCCTGCAGCAGGAACTCCGGCGACAGCCGATCCGCCAGCAACGGCTCGACGGCAGGGACGGATTGCGCCAGACGGATCAGACCGAGCCCCAGCCCGACGCCGATCAGCCCGCCAAGCGCGGCCAGCAGCAGCGACTCGCCCAGCACCATGCCGACGACGCGCCAACGGCTCCAACCTAACGCGCGGAACACGCCGATCTCGCGGGTGCGCTCCATGACGCTCATGAGCGTGGTGTTCATCATCCCGAGGCCGCCGATCAGGGCCGCGAACAAGCCGACGTACAGACCCATCGAGCGGTAGAGCTCCAGGAACTCGTCCGAGCGCGTGGCCTCGCCGGTGCGGGTCGCGGTCAGTCCGTCCCAGCGTGCTTCGATGGCGGCGCGCACGGTCTCGATCTGCCCGGGCTCCTCGACCTGCACAGCGAAGTACGTGACCTTGTTGCGCTTGTCGAAGGCGCTTTGCGCGTCGCGCAGGCTGATCACGCCGCCGCCGTCCTCGAGGCTGACGCCGGTCTCGTAGATCCCGACGATGCGATAGCGCGTGCCGGCCAGGTGGAATGTGTCGCCGACCGTCTTGCCGAAGTTGCGAGCGGCGATGGCGCCGAGCAGCATCTGATAGCGCCCGGTGATCGGTCCGCCGGACGTCAGGCGGTAACGCGCGATCGCGAAGCCCCGTGGATCCTCGCCGAGCACGACGAAGTACGGGGAGTCGGTCATCTGCACGAAGCCGACGACCGTGCCGACCACCGCGCGCACGCCATGGATCTGCTTCAACTCGTCGCCGACGTCGGAGTCGACCGAGCTGAAGAGCATCATCATGGCGTCCTTCTGTCCGACGGTCAGATCGGCCTCCGTGGTCGTCATCACGCCCTGGAAGCCGTCGGCCAGGCCCTCGCCGAAGGCCGACAGCGCAATCACGGCCGCGACGCCGATGGCGACGCCCAACGCGGTGAGCAGAGTACGCGTGCGTCGACGCCACAGGTTCTTGATGAGCATCACCGGCCCTCCGATGACGCCATCTTGAGCCCGTTTCGAGACGCTGGCAATAAGGCGCGGCTTATCGTCCGACAGAGTCGGACCTTTGTCAGGCCGCCGACAGTATCAGAGCAGGTAGGCGAGGATCAGCACGGCGAAGAAGATCATGGTGACGATCAGTTGTCGAACCCCGATCGCGACCGGGCGGGCGGCGATCGGGGGACTCAGCACGCCGCCGACGACGACTTCGATCAGCAACAGGGCGAAGGCCAGACCGGCCCCGATCGGCGCGAGACCCAGCGCGGCCAGGATGAGCGCCACAACCACATTGGCGCCCGTGTACAACAGCGCCCGGCGCGCCAGCCGCCAGCGCTCGCCGCCGGGCGGCGGCGTCTTCATGCGGCGATAGTCGAGACACAAATAGATGTAGACGATGCCGGCCGCGGCCTGCAGCCAACTCAAGGCGAAGAGCACCAGGCCGCGTGTGTCGATGCCGATGCCCGTCGCGACGCCGTAGCCGGCGAGCGCGTTGAGGGCCAGCACCCCGGAGCCCACCAGTTCGACGCCCATCTGGCCGCGCTCCTCGCGGCGCATCACCAACGCCATCTGCCAGATCAACACCGGCGCCGCCAACGCGCCCAACGCCAGGGTCCAGCCCGCGCCTTGCGCCACCAGGCCGATCACGCCGATCAACGCGGCAAGGCCATAGAGGAACAACCAGAGCAGGGCCGGTGCCCGTTCATCGCGCGGGCGCCGGCCGGCCAGGACCTTCACCAGCAGCGTCAGCGGCTGAAGGGACAGGAACGCGCCAAGCGACGCCAGCAGGAGCCAGCCCAGGCTGGGCGGAAAAGCCCGCGCGACGGCGATGCCGAAGATCAGGGGGCCGGCCCACATCACCCAGGCGCCGTGTTGTTGGGGAAGCGCGACGTGCAATCGGAGGTACCGAGAGGGTCGAGTCGTCATGTCACCACCAGGGAGGGCCATGATAAACGATCCCGCGAACGGCCGATGTGCGTGGCCGGTTGGTGCGCACGAGCAAGTGGTCAGACGCGGGATCTGGCCGCGAATTTCGCAAATATCGCTGGATCCACTGCGACGGATGCGCGGATTCCAATTCGCGGCAAGGAACCACTGACAACCCGTGCTTCCAAACCCGCGCGGTGTGCGCGAGGAGGGTGTCAGGCGCGGAGTCTGGCCACTGATGGCGCGAATGTCGCTGCAGGAGATGGGACCGATGCCAACCGGGCTCCACTTGTTCAGATCCGCGTAATCAGCGCAATCTGCGGCCGAGAATCACTGACAACCCGTGCTTGCACACCCGTGTTGTCTTGCGCAGAGTCTGGACGCGGATTGGATCCTGCGCATCGGGCGCGTCCGATTCGACCGAGTTTGCGCCGCCAACACTCTGGGTCTGTCGGGAACCCGCCGCGCGCTGGCGGCGTCTACTTTCTGTTAGCACCGGACGGCCGTCACCGTGCCGCCCCCAAAGGAGAAACCATGTTCCGCACCCTCATCCATCGGGCGATCCAGATCGCCCTGGCCGCCGCTTTCGCGCTGCCGCTGGCCCTGACGCCAGCCGTCGCGCCCGTGTTCGCGGCCGACAGCGGCCCAAGCCGCATTTCCTTCGCGCGCGGCGCCACCAACGGCGTGGTCACCGGCTCGTTGGCCGCCAACGAGACAAAGCAGTACGTCGTGCGCGCGCTCAAGGGCCAGACGTTGTTCATCAACGTGTCGTCGTCGACCAACGGCGTCGGCGTGCAGGTGGTCGGCTCGGGCAAAGGCGAACCCACCGTGCTCAGCCGCAGCAGCGACGGCGCAAATTGGACCGGCACGTTGCCCGCGAACCAGGACTACGTCATCAAGGTGTCGGCCAACAACAACGCCGCGACCTTCTCGATGAACGTCACCATCCCGCGCCGCATTTCCTTCGCGCGCGGCGCCACGAGCGGCAGTGTCGACGGCAGCATCGCCACCCGCCGCACCAACACGTATATCCTGTGGGCGGCCAAGGATCAGACCATGACGGTCACGGCCACGTCGAAAGACGCCGTCGCGCTGACGGTGTACGGCCTGACGGACGGCCAGCCGCTGGTGCGCGCCAACGGCGCCGGCGTCAGCTCGTGGTCGGGCAAACTGCCGGCCAACCAGGACTATGTGATCAACGTCGTCCCCGGCGTCGACACGACGACGTTCACACTGACGGTCACGATCAAGTAACGCGTCACGCGGATAACGTCGAACAAAAAAGGCCGCCGGTTTTCGACCGGCGGCCTTTGCATTTTCTGGCTACTCGACGACCAGATCGATCACGTCCCCCGATTCGTCGTCGGTGAACTCCAGGAGCTTGCCGGCCTGGCCGACCCGGATCCCGGTGAGGATCACCTTCCAGCGCCCGGCGTCGACATCCGGGAAATAGCGCTTGAGCCAGCGCAGCATCGTGTCGACCAGCGGCAAGGGGATGGCGACCGTGGACCGCTGGCGGCCGGTGGCGGCGTCGCGGATCCGGATGCGCAGCGAGCGGTACTCGCGCCCCGGCGCCGGGGCGGCGGTCTTCGCGCCCGCGCCGAGCGCCGTCAGCAATTGTTTGGCCTCGTCGGTCGAGATCGTCCCGGCCTCGAGCATCTTGAGAACCTTGAGGCGTTCCTCCGCGGTTGTCATACCTAATACTCCGAGAGCGTCCCCGCCCGGCGGGCGACGTCCTCCTCACGGCGATACAGCCAGTACCCGACCACCGGCATCACCACCCCGAACACGGCCACCACGACCAGCTCGACCTCGAGCGGCGCCAGTTCGGGATAGCCGGCCGGCATCCCCATCATCAGCGAGCGAAAGGCGTCGACACCGTGCGAGAGCGGGATCCAGATCGTGATCGCTCGGATCCATTCAGGCAGCACGCTGAACGGGAAGAACGGCGCGCACACGACCATAAACGTGAATTGGATTGCGTTGATCAGCGTCTGCGCCGACTCTTTGATCCGCAGCGTCAGCGCCGCGAACGCAAACCCGAAGCCGAATGTCCCGGAGAGCGTCAGGATCAGCACGCCGATTCCAAGCGGCACGTTGTGGACCGGCAGCGCGCCGATCAGGGCGCTCATCAACATCGCCGACGTCACGCACAGCAACCCCGTCCACACCAGCGAGACCGCGATGCGCGAGAGCAGGTTGGCGAACTTCGACGCCGGGCTCAAATACAGCTGCTCGAGCGTGCCCTGCTTCTGATCGCGGCGGACATTGTAGCCGATGGTCCACAGCGTATCCGACAGGAACATGAAGATGATGAAGCCGTAGACGACCACGCCGGTCGTGCCGCTCGCCTCGCCGGCCGCGCCGGTGCGCGGCGTGAACATCAGCCCAGCCAGCGTGACCGAGGCCACGATCAAGAAGACCTGGCCGAACGACGCCGCGAACTCCACCGGGTAGCGGAGCATGATCGTCAGCTCTTTGCCGGCCATCGCGGCCAGGGTGCTGAAGAAGGCGCGCGGGCCGGTCAGGTGCGGTTGCATGGGCGCCGTCGTTTGAACCGCGCTCGGCGGTCCGCCATTGACTGTCATCAGAATTGCCCAATGCCTTCGTTGCGTTGCACGCTGCGCTCGACGCGGTTGAAGACCCAGAAGCCGAACCATGGCGCGAAGAGCATGAACACCCACAGCACGGCCAGATCCAGATACCAGGTCTGGAAGAAGTACCCGACACCCAGCAGCGCCGAGCGGACGCCGTTGGTCATCCAGGTTGGTGGGAAGAGCATGGCGACGGCGCGCAGGGCGGGCGGCAGCGTCGCGACGGGGAAGTACATGCCCATCAGGAAGCTCACCGCCCACTGCATCAGGTTGACGATGGCGCTCGACTCCTTGACCCGCAACACCACGGCGCCGAAGACCAGGGCCATGCCATACAGCGGAATCAGACCGGAGACGATGAAGAGCAGCGCCAGGCCGAGATCTCCGCTCAACGGGTTGACCTGAAAGATCAGACAGCCGATCGTGTAAGCGATCAGCGCCGTGACCAGACCGCGGATGACGCTGTACAGCGCCACGCCGCTGGCCAGCGTGAGCGTCGACGTCGGCGTGAGGTACACGGCCTCGAGCGTCCCGGTCTCCTGCTCGAACCGGATCCAATACGCCACGTGCCAGAACGCGCCCGAGACGATCGTGAACACGCTGCTGCCGATCAGCATGTACGCGACGTAGTTGGCCGTGCCGGTGTTGGCCGCGAAATTCGCGGCTGCGTTATCGCCGCCGGCCGCGCGGCCGAGGAACATCGGCATGGCCGCGAACACGATCGGGATCACGGCCTCCATGACCAGCTGGCCCGGGTAGCGCGTGATGTTGATCAGCCGCAGCTGGGTCTCGGCCAGCGCCGCCGAGAGCGTCTGGCCGAACGTCGGGCGACCGGCGTGGGCGGTTGCGCGTGTGGTCATGGGATGGAGGCCGCGACCGGCACCGCGCGCGTGTCCTCGGCCAGCGTGCGCCCGGTGCGCGCGACGAACACGTCCTCGAGTGTGACCTCCTCGGGCGCGATCTTTTGGATCACGGCCTCGTGCTCGGTCAACGTCTCGATCAAACGCGGCAACAGCGCCGTGGTGTTGGCCGACATCACGGTCAGCTCGGTGTGGCCGTTGACGGCCTGCACCGCGGTGCGGGTGACGCCGCCCAGCGCCGCGACAGCCGAGCTCGCCCGCGACGAGATCACGCCCTCGATGCGCAGAACGGCCTCGCGGTCGAGCGAGGCCTTGAGCTCGGGCACCGTGCCCATCGCCAGCACCTGGCCGTGGTCGACGATCGCGACTCGATCGCAGAGCGTCTCGGCTTCGGACATGATGTGGGTGGTGTAGATCACGGTCTTGCCCTGCTCGTTGAGCTGGCGCACGACCGCGCGCAGCTCGCGGGCCGACGGCACGTCGAGCGTGTTGGTCGGCTCGTCGAGGATCAGGAGCGGCGCGTCGTTGATCAGGGCCTTGGCGAAGGCGACCTTCATGCGCTGGCCCGACGAATAGCTCTCGAGCGCGCGGTCGGCGTAGTCGCCGAGGCCGAGTTGCTCGATCAATTCGTCGGCCCGTTTGCGCCGATCCGCCGGGCTGAGGTGATAGAGCGCGCCGAAAAACACGAGGTTCTCACGCGCGGTCAGCTTCCAATACAGACCGCGCTCGCCCATCAGCATGCAGCCGGTCGAGGCGCGGATGGCGTTGTCTTCCTTCGTGAGTTCGAAGCCGTTGACGACCGCGCGACCGGCCGTGGGCAGGAGCAGCGTCGTCAGACACTTGATCAGCGTGGTCTTGCCGGCGCCGTTCGGACCCAGCAGACCGAAGAGCTCGCCCGGCTTGATCTCGAGCGACACGCCGCGCAGCGCCGGGACCTCCTTGGTCTCGGACTTGAAGAGGCCCCGACGCTGGCGGGTGACGTAGGTTTTGGTCAACTGGTCAACGATAACGTGACCCTTCATATCCGGTCAGTTCCTTTCGAGCTCGTCGAGCAGCGCGGCGGCACTGACCGCGTCGATCTCGCGCGCCTGAAGGCGGCGCAGGATCGCCAATCGTTCACGCTCGCGCGGCGTCTGTGGTTTGGATGCCCCTCGCCCTGAGGCGTCGGGGCGCGCCGGCGCTTCGTCCGGGGCCGCGTCGTCCAGGAAGATCGAGATACCGCGCATCATATCGCCCTCTTACTTTCCTTCGAGCGCGGCCAGGAGCTGTGCGGCTTCCGCGGCCGTGACTTTGCCCGTCTCCACAAGACGCAGGATGGTCATGCGCTCGTCGTCGCTGACGGGCTCATGAACCGCCGGCACAGACGAGGCCTCGGGCGGGCGCGGCGGCTCAGGCGGGATGACCACGCCCCAGCGTCGCGAGCGACGACCGGCCGTGTCAGCCCGACGCTCGGCCTCCTCGACCTTGCGCTGTGCCTCTTCGAGAGAGCGCTGGATGGTTTTACCGCTCTTCTCGAGGATGGCGGTGACGTGGCGCATGCCGCCGCTCACCTGGCGGGTGACCAGCGCCTCGATCGAGCCGGCCAGGTCGTCGACGCCCTCGAGCTCGGCGTCCGCATCGCGGATCACGACGTCGCCGCCGGCGCTGAAGGTCGCCAGCCCATCGCCCTCGCCGACCAGAATCAGGCTCTCGGCGGCCTTGTCCACCGCGCGCACATCGCGCGCGTTCACCACCACCTCCCCGCCGCAGCGCGCCGTGATCGTCACAGACGAGCCGGCCGCCAGAGCGCAGCGGACGTCGCCGCCGGCCGACACGGTGTATTCGGTGCCGGGCAGGAACACCAGACTGAGGTTCGCATCGCCGCCGACGCTGCCGGCCTTGAAGGCGCCGTTGATGCCGCGCGCGCGCAGATCACCACCGACGTTGCCGACCGTGGTCGGGCCGAGCTGCCGCAGCCCGAGGTCGCCGCCGACGTTTTCGACCCGCACCGTTCCGGCGATGTCGCTGATCCGCGCATCGCCGCCGCAGCCGGTGATCGTCACATTCGCGTCGGCCGGGACACGCACCTGCACATCGGCGTCGGCGTGGATCTCAACCGTGTTCGGCGTAGGCGCCGACAGCGTGCACGCCTCCTCGCTCCAGGTCAGGACGTTCGGCTCGCCATGCGCCATCACGCGCAGGTCGCCACCGCAATGGATCAAAACTGCCGCGCCCGCGCCGACGGGGATGGATTGCTGTTCTCGCATGTCGCCCTCCTCAGGCGTTGGCTGCGCCACCGCGCAGCGCCTTGATCGCGTCTTCCGACGACAGCCGCCCGGATGCCAGTTCGTCCAGGATGCGGCGCCGGTCGTCCTCGGCGGGTTGCGCCGCCGGGGTTTCTTCCTGCCCGACCTCGTAGCCCATGGCCTTGATCAACTCGGTCAGCCGCGAGCGCAGGGTCGGGTACGACAGATCCAGCTCCCGTTCGAGCCGGTTGAGCTTGCCCTCGTTCTTGATGAAAGCCGCCGCAAACGCCAGCTGCTCGGGCGACAGCCGGTCGAAACCGCCCAGGGCGAAACGACCCTCAATGGTTGTGTCGCAATTGGGGCAGTGCAGGCGCGTCACCGTCATCGTCTGGCTGCACACCGGGCAGGTGCTGGGGATCGGATACATGGGACCTCGCTTTGTCAAAACCGGCCTTTGTGGTAATCAAGTTCGCAAACCGGGTTGCTTCGTTATATTACGATGAATTTTAGAAAAGTCAATACACGACTTTGATATTTTGAAAGTTGGTTTTGATTTTGTTTTATGTCGCCTCGGAGTGCCCGGGTACGCTGCCGAGATGCGTCCGACTGACGCCCACGACCGGAGCGCTGGAACTCACGAGGAGAGATGAAGCGAGACGGAGTGCGCCACGGGCCGGAGCCCCGCCCCATGGCGCACTCCGTTTCCGCCCTACCCCTTATCTGACTGAGCAGTGCTGCTAATCCGTGCGAAGGGCACTGTTGCGGCGAGTGTGTTATCGTTCGCGGAGACCCGGCTCGAGACAAGATTCGTCATGACACTTCCACACGCACCCTTCGTGGTCATCGCCGGCAATATCGGCGTCGGCAAATCGACCCTGGTGGTTCGGCTCACGCAGCTTTGGGATTGGCAGGCTGCGTTCGAGCCCAACGACATGAACCCGTACCTCGCCGATTTCTACAGCGACATGCCCCGCTGGGCGTTTCAGTCGCAGGTCTTTTTCTTGAGCAAGCGGCTCGAGCAGCACAATCGAATCTGTGCCACAGGGCAGCCGACGCTGCAAGATCGCAGCGTCTATGAAGACGCCGAGATCTTCGCGCGCAACCTGCACGAGCGCGGGCAACTCACCGGCCGCGACTGGGACACGTACTACAGCCTGTATCGCACCATGTCCGAGATCATCCGCCCGCCAGATCTCGTCGTGTATCTGCGCGCCTCGGTCGAGACCCTGCTCAGTCGCGTGGTCCGGCGCGGCCGCGACTACGAGCGCGACATCTCGGTGCGTTACCTCGAACAGTTGAACCGCCTGTACGACGATTGGGCCGGTCGCTTCTCGTTGGCGCCGCTGGTCGTGATCGGCGCCAACGAACTCAACTGGGCCGACCCGGCCAGCGAGATCGGCCTCAAGGTCGTGAGCGAGGCCATTCAGTCGCGGCTCAAACCGGCCGCGGAGTAGAGCTCGATCCCGCAACAACTCGTGGCCCGATCCTTCTCTTCATCGGCGCCCACCGCGATACAGGGCGGAACGCGACCTGATTGACGGATATCTTTGGGTGATCGGGGTCGAAACCCGGTGGCCGCCTGCGGCTGCCCGCGAGGCCACACACAGAGACACGCAGGAGATCAGAAGCTTGGATACTTACCATCGCACCCTGTTGCAGATGCTGGCCGAGGCGTTTGGCGTATCGTCCGCGCCGCATAGTTTTTTCCTGGATACCGGGACCTCCGGCTATCTCGCTGTGCTGGCCGACGTCGACGCAGCGACGGCCTCGCGCGCCCTCAAGCCCGGCAACGCCACGCTGGCTGCGCATTGTGGGCATGTCGCCTGGATCTTGGGTGTGGCGATCCGAATGTTGGACGGTGAGCGCCCGGCGCTGAACTGGGCCGAGAGTTGGACGGTCAGCGTAGTCGACGCCGCCGCATGGGACGCCCTGCGCGCGCGACTCAAAACCAATTACGAGGGCGTGGTCGCGCGCCTCTCCGCTCGCGAGTCGTTGAAGGACGACGATGTCATGGGCAGCCTGATCGCGCTCGTGCATGTGGCCTATCACCTCGGCGAGGTGAAGCAAATGCTCTCGGCGTTTTGATGTAGGGCTAAGACACCGGGAGTGCGAACGACAAGCTTCGGTCCTCGAGAGTCGTTATTCGCGCTCCCGGTGTCTGCGACCTGCGTCGTTCGGATGCCCGGCAATTCAACCAGACAATGCCACGCTACATTGCCTTCCTGCGCGCGATCAACGTCGGCGGCCATACGGTGACGATGGCCGATCTGCGCCGCCATTTCGAAACGCTCGGCTACGCGAACGTCGAGACCTTCATCGCCAGCGGCAACGTGCTGTTCGACTCATCCAGGAAACCAGCCGCGCTGGAACGCGAGATCGAAGCCGGGCTGCTCGCCGCCCTGGGGTATGAAGTCGCCACGTTCATCCGCACACCGACCGAGGTCGCGGCGATCGCGGCCCATCAGCCGTTCGGACCCGTCGAGGAAGGGCACACGCTTTTCATCTCGCTCCTGAAGGCGCTACCCGACAAAGGTGCGCAGGCCAGCGTACTGGCGCTGCAAAACGCCGTCGATGGATTCCATTTCCACGAGCGGACGTTCTACTGGCTCCGGCGCGGTGGCAACGACTCGACCAAGTTCTCGGGCGCTCAATTCGAGCGCCTGATCAAGGCCCCGGCAACCGCGCGCAACCAGAACACTTTCGTGCGTCTGGCCGCCAAGGCCTGAGGAGGCCATATGATTGCCAGGCTCTGGCACGGCCGGACCCGCGCGGAACACGCGGACGCTTATCTGGATCTGCTGCAGCGCACGGGCCTGCCCGACTACAAAGCCACGCCGGGTAATCTGGGCGCCTGGGTGCTGCGCCGGATCGAGGGCGATGTCTGCCACTTCTACACGCTGACGCACTGGGATCGGCGCGAGTCGATCGCGGCCTTCGCGGGCGCCGATATCGAGGTCGCCCGCTACTACCCCGAAGACAGGGACTTCCTGCTCGAGTCCGAGCCGACCGTCGCGCACTTCGACGTGTACGGCTGAGACCGCTTACGGCTCAGCCAGGAATCGCCTCACCTCGTTCAGAAAATCATCAGCTCGGTCGCGCAGGATGAAGTGCGACCCGCCGGAGAGCGTGACCACTTGCGCGTCGGCGATCCGAGGCGCCCAACGCTGCATGGCCGCGATCGGCACAAAAGCGTCAGCGGTGCCGTGCAGCACCAGCGTTCGGGCCGACACGCTTGGGTAGGCGGATGCCAGCTCGTCGAGTTTGGTTGTGTCGCGCACGTACTGCAACGCAGCCTGGCGCGTCCCACGGATGCGATTCCACAACACGGCGCGCGCGACGTAATCGTCCGAGAACCCCGCGGGGCTCGTGTGCTCTGAGGCCCCTAACATCAACTCGCCAAGGATCGGCACCTGCAACAGGCTGAACACCAGCGGGCGTTCGGAAGGCTCGAGCGGATAGAACGAGTCGGCCAGAACCAGACGTTCGATCCGGTCCGGATACCGCGCGGCGAACACCGTCGCGACCGCCCCCCCCATGGAATGGCCGATCACGGTCGCCTGTTCGATACCGAGCGCGTCCAGCGTGTGCGCCAGTTGGTCCGACCACAGCGTCCAGCCATAGGCGAAATCCGAGCGGCGCTCGCTCCACCCGAAGCCATAAAGGTCCACAGCCACAACATGCCGGGTCTGCGCCAACGGTTCGAACACGAACTGCTCGAAATCCTGTGTGCTGGCGCCGAAGCCGTGCACCAGCAGCACGGTCGGGCCAACGCCCGCCTCCACCACATGCACCTGGCGGCCATCGACCTCGATCAACCGCCCGGGTACGCCGGCCGGCAGCCTGCGGCCATCGTCGGGTTCGCGCCAGGCGATCAAACCGGGGCCAAGCAGCGCCAGAACCCCGACCAGCAGGCATAGGCCAATCAGGATCCGGATGGCGACATTGGCGACGCTGGCGACGCTTCGCGGTCGGCGTTGCATGACAGGACCTCCAAAGCGAACCCGGCCAGTTGCCAGGCCCGGCTTGAATGCCGAACTCTTCGCGGACCACACTCAAGGGCGCGACGGCCGCTCGGGCCACGCAAGGTCTGGGTGGCGACGCCGCGCAACTCGCGACCGTGAGTCGCGCCCGAACACCGGATACGTTCGCGCGTCTCCGCGGCCCGTCCGGCAGCAGGGAGTACGTCGACCCGCGAAACCGGTTGCGCCGCGACCGGTGAACGCGACACCCGGGTACGCCGTGGCACCCACCTGAGTGCTTGTGCCGGCGCCGACGACGCTCTAGGCTGGGTCCACGCGTGGGTGGCACCCATAAGCGGATACCTTTGGAACGATCTGGTCGCCCCACGCGGCGACGCGAGGGAGCCGGCCGCTGCCCGGGCCGACCGGCCTCTCGTGTTCGCCGAGGTTCAGACCCAAACCGCCATCGTTCGACCGGTCACGCACTGCACCGGTGAAATGCCGCGCGTCCGGCCGCGACCGATATTGGAGGCCGTCATGATCGCCCGTCGTCGTTTCATCTCGGCGTTAGCGGTGAGTGCCGTCGTGCTTGCCGCCTGCGCGCCAACCCCAAACGGCTCGTCAGCACAAGCCCATGATATTTCGATCACGATCTACAACGACAGTTGGTCGAGTCTACAGCTTCGTTACGACGCCGATCACGCGCAAGACGTGTTAACCCATCTTACAGACGGCACGCCGTTGTACACGATCACGCCCGATGAAATCGCTTCATACAACTGGACCTCGCAGGTCCTGACGCTCACCCCGGCCGCCACGCAGGATCTCACGGCGGCGCTCAAAAACGCCACCTATGGACAGCAGTCTGTTTTGATCGAGTTTTACGACTCCATCGATTTCGGCAACGCATTGGATCGCGCGTTGTACACCAAGGCCTTTGTCGTCACGATCGACGGCCAACCCATATACGGCGGGATCTTCCTGGATCTGTACTCGCAGATGGCGATCGACTATCCGGTCATGCGGATCTGGGAACGCGACGGTTCGGCGCAACTGGCTCTGCTGCCAACCCACCTGCCGTTTTCGTTGGTCGACGACCCGAGATCGACGTTTGCGACGGACAACACCGCCGTATTTCGCGATTTAATCCGAGACGACCGGGTGCGCGAGTTATTTGAGTCGCAGGACAAGCTCGTAGAGAGCGTAGACCCGCACAACGGGTGACGGCATCGCTTCACGCGAATTGGCCTGTGCCGCGACCTTCGCGACCTCAAGGAGAAGAATCGTTCGAGCCGGCGCCGTCCTCCGTATGGCGAAGTGCGGCGCCGGCTCGAAAAGAGAGGCGCGTCTACTTCATCAAATTGCGCAACACGGCGGGCAGGATGCCGCCGTTCTTGTAGTAGTCGACATCGACGGGCGTGTCGAGGCGCGCGATGGCCTTGAACTCGAGCACGCTGCCGTCCTCGCGGGTGGCGCGCACCGTGAGCTTCTGGCGCGGCTGCAGATCGTCGTTGATGCCGACGATGTCGATCACCTCGCGGCCCGTCAGGCCCAGGCTCTCGGCGTTCTGACCGGGCTCGAAGACCAGCGGCAGCACGCCCATGCCGACCAGGTTGCTGCGATGGATGCGCTCGAAGCTTTCGGCGATCACTGCCTTGACGCCGAGCAACAGCGTGCCCTTGGCCGCCCAGTCGCGCGACGAGCCGGTGCCGTATTCCTTGCCCGCGATCACCACCAGCGGCACGCCCGCGGCCTGGTAAGCCTCGGCCGCGTCGTAGATCGACATCTTGGCGCCGTCGGCCGCGAAGCACAGCGTGTTGCCGCCCTCCTCGCCGCCGAGCAGCAGGTTCTTCAGACGGATGTTGGCGAAGGTGCCGCGCGTCATCACACGGTCGTTGCCGCGCCGCGTGCCGTACTGGTTGAAGTCCTTGGGTTGCACACCGTTCGCGATCAGGTAGCGTCCGGCGGGCGAGTCTTTGGCGATGTTGCCGGCCGGCGAGATGTGGTCGGTCGTGATGCTGTCGCCGAACAGGCCGAGCACACGCGCGCCGCGGACCTCGCCGAGCGGCTTGATCTCGGGCGACAGCGACTGGAAGAACGGCGGGTTCTGGATGTAGGTCGACGCGTCGTTCCAGGCGTAGCTGTCGCCGGCCGCGAACGGGATCGCGTTCCAATCGGGGTTGCCGTCGAAGACGTTGCCGTACGACTTCTCGAACATGGCCGAGTCGATCGAGCCGGCCACGGCATCGGCGACTTCCTTCTGTGTCGGCCAGATGTCGCGCAGGTACACGGCGGCGCCATCGGAGCCGGTGCCGATCGGCTCGTGCTCGAGGTCGATGTCGACCCGGCCCGCCAGGGCGTAGGCCACCACCAGCGGCGGCGACGCCAGGAAGTTGGCCTTGACCTGCGGATGCACGCGGCCTTCGAAGTTGCGGTTGCCCGAGATCACGGCGCTGGTCACCAGGCCGTTGTCGGTGATCGCCTTGGCCACCGCCTCGGGCAGTGGACCGCTGTTGCCGATGCAGGTCGTGCAGCCATACGCGGCGACGTCGAAGCCGAGCTTCTCCAGATACGGCAGCGTGCCCGATTTCGTGAGGTACTCGGTGACGACCTTGGACCCCGGAGCCAGGCTGGTCTTCACAAAGGGTTTGACGCTCAGACCCTTCTCGACGGCCTTCTTGGCCACCAGACCGGCGCCGAGCATCACGCTCGGGTTGCTGGTGTTGGTGCACGACGTGATGGCCGCGATCACGACCGAACCGTGCGCCATCGCCACGCCGTCGGCGGCGCCGGTCTTGGCCAGCTCGCCCTCGCCCAGGCCGAAGCCACGGTCTTTCACCGGCGCGGTCAACGCGGTGGTGAAGACCTTCTTGAGATCGCGCATGGCGACCCGATCCTGCGGGCGCTTGGGACCGGCCAGGCTGGGCTCGACTGTGCTCAGGTCGAGCTCGAGCGAGTCGGTGAAGACCGGGTCGGGCTGATCGTCGGTGCGGAACAGACCCTGCTCCTTGGCGTAGCGCTCGAGCAGGTCGGCGCTGCCGCCGCGGCCTGTGGCGCGCAGGTAGCGCAGCGTCTCGGCATCGGTCGGGAAGAAGCCGCAGGTCGCGCCGTACTCGGGCGCCATGTTGCCGATCGTGGCCCGATCGGCCAACGACATCGACGACAGACCGGGGCCATAGAACTCCACGAACTTGTCGACCACGCCCTTCTTGCGCAGCATCTGGGTGACGGTGAGCACGAGATCGGTTGCGGTGACGCCTTCGCGCAGCGCGCCCTGGATCTTGAAGCCGATGACCTGCGGCGTCACCATGTACAGCGGCTGGCCGAGCATGACGGCCTCGGCCTCGATGCCGCCGACACCCCAGCCGAGCACGCCCAGGCCGTTGATCATCGTCGTGTGCGAGTCGGTGCCGACCAGCGTGTCGGGGTACAGCACACGGCCGTCGCCCTCGGGCCGCGTGAGCACGCCTTGAGCCAGGTATTCGAGGTTGACCTGGTGGACGATGCCCGTCGCCGGCGGGACGACGCGCAGGTTGTTGAAGGCCTGGGCGCCCCAGCGCAGGAACTCGTACCGTTCGCCGTTGCGCTCGAACTCGAGCTGGGCGTTGCGCAGCAGGGCCAGTTCGCTGCCGAAGTAGTCGACCTGCACCGAGTGATCGATGACCAGATCGACCGGCACGAGCGGGTTGATCTGCCTGGGATCGCCGCCCAGACGCTTGACGGCATCGCGCATCGCGGCCAGGTCGACCACGCAGGGCACGCCCGTGAAGTCCTGCATCACGACGCGGCCCGGCAGGAACGGCAGCTCGGACGCCTCGGGCGACGCCGCGTTCCAGGTCGCCAGCCGACGCACGTCGTCTTCGGTGACGAGATAGCCGTCGCAATTGCGCAGCACCGACTCGAGCAGGATTCGGATCGAAAACGGCAGACGGTCGAGCGCGGGCGCCGCGCCGATCTGAGTCAGACGATCCAGCCGATAGAGGTAGTGCTCGCCCAGTTTGGAACGCGCGCCAAAGGGGTCGGACAGACGGGGGGCCATGCGAACTCCTTGGTGATGGAGCGTACGGTTTGTGGCCGTATCTCCCAGAAATCGAGTGATTGCGATTATAGTCAGCCGCTTGACCCTCAACAATCCCGAAAGCGCGAAGCCAGCCTTCGAACTTACCGAATGACAGCATGAAATCAGGAACTGACTGGACCTTGCAACAGTCGCCGTTAAGGTTGTGGCATCAGCGCGGACTTCCACGAGTGTCTCACCCGCTCATCGAGCGGATCGGCGGAGCCAAGCCACATTTGGAGCCGCTGACCGAAGCTTCGTCAACCAAAATCGGCGTGAATTCGCACCGTATTCTTGTGGATTCACCGCGACCTTATGGGAATCTGGGTCGAATTCTCCATACTATGCGCAACCGATTTGCTCTGGGGGATTCACCATGACATTACCTGCTCCCTCCGATCCTCGCTGGCGATCGTACCTGCTTGACAGCACGTCACGACCGGCTCTCAACTTCTTGGCACTGAAGATCTTCCTGGGTCGCACCGAGGTCACCCTCAAGGCGGCTTCTTCGGACGAAGCTATCCGCCAGGCCGCTCAACAGTTCCGTGAGTTACTCGAAAAGAATCTGACTCTGCCGTCCGTCCAGAAAGACGTGGCGGCGCTCTTCGGGAGCCGATCATGACCGACGCCACGCTCTCCACCCAGGCACTGCTCTCGCTCGATGAGGTCAAGACCCTGATCACTGGAGGCCACAGCCTTCTGGTGGCCGGTGACGAACAGCTGCTGGCTCAGTTGCCGACCGGGACATGGATCGGCGGCACGATCCCGTACTTCATGGCGGCCAGTGGCGGCACCTTCTCGCATGAGGGCATTTTCGTGACCGAACTGCCCGCCGACATCGCCGGCACCGAGATCAAGACTTACGATCCGGCCGGGCTCCCGAGCCTCTATCAAGACATTCCTGACAACGGCTTCGGCGTCGTGATTCTGCCCGCGTCGAGCCCAGCGCATCTTGAGTTCGCGGTCCACGCTCCTGAGTACGACGGCTTTGCCATGCGGCCGCTGATCGGCTGGATCTCGGGGGTCGATCTGGCGGATCTCGGGAAGGTCGCGCCGAAGGTGTTCGATGGGCGTACCGGCGCCTGTCTGGAAAACGCGGCAGTCGTGATGCACGTCCAACTGCAAGCTCACCAGATGGCCGAAATCGGCATCATTAACCTGTTCGGCCAGGGCCCGGGTGACGTGCTCGAATTCCCGGAGACGGGCTTCAGCGCCGGCGACGTGCTCATCAACGGCGAGCGGCGCAACTTCGCAGCCTACATCAAAGAGCGTGAGCTGAACCTGCAGCTGCCATTAGTGGCCGACTATGCGGGTGCGATGATCAACATCAGCTTCCAGGGCGTCGACGAGGCCAGCGGCCGTGTCAACTTTTACGCCCCGGTCTTCTCGGGCGTGACCTATCGGCAGGCGCGGCCCGTCGTCGATTACGTCGCCGACTTCAATCAAGCGCTCGAAACCGCCGACCACGGTGTGGTGACGTTCTCGTGCAACTGCATCCTCAACTATCTGTTCTCCAAGCTCGAGGGCAAGCAGACCGGGCACTTCACGGGGCCGATAACGTTCGGCGAGGTGGCTTACCAGCTACTGAACCAGACGATGGTCTATCTGACGATCACGTCCACAAACTGAATCCCCTCCCGGCACAATCCTCGTCAGGGCCGTCGGCATGCGGCCCTGACGCGTTTAAGATCGTTGACACCAAGAGATCACCCAGCCAGTGCGCCCCAGACTGCATACGACAGCAGCACGCACATCGTCAGGAAGATGAGTACGCCGATCAATCCGATCACGATCCCCGGGATACCCAATCGCTGCGCCAGGGTCTGGGGCTCGTCGGCCTGAGCCGGGAACTGCGTCTGCGGAAAGGTCGATGGCACGCGGGCATCGATGGCGGCTTTGGCTTCGGCCAAACCCGTGCCAAAGGTTTGCCGATGCAGCTTGATGGCCTCGATTTTGTTGCCGGCGCGCACCAGATTGTCGATCTCGGCCCAGGCCGACCCGTCGGTTTGCGGCGTGGGCTGCGGCATCGCGGCACGACCGAAGTCGACCGGCTGACCGGCTTCATAGGCCTCAACCAGGTCCTTGGCTTCTTTCAGCCCGAGACCGGTCTGTTCGCGCACGCGTTTGATCGCCTCGATCTTCTTGCCGTCGGCCAGGAGACGGCGCACCTCGCCCGGGAAGTCCGTCGCGGGAGGCGGCGCCGAAGATGCGAACGTCGACAACGCCAGCTCGATCTCGGCCTGGCGCCCCGCCTCCAGGCCATCGACGAGGTCCTTGGCCTCTTTCAGCCCGACGCCGTAGCGCTCACGGACGCGTTTGATCGCTTCGATCTTCTGGCCGGCTGAGGTCAGCGCCGCGATTTCGCGCAGGAAAGCAGCGTGCGACTCGGATGATGAGTTCATAGTGGATCAAACAAGAGACCGGGAGTGCGAACGACGAATCTCAAGGACCGAGACCCGCCGTTCGCACTCCCGGTCTCTGCGCCTCGCCGTTCGCACTCCCGGTCTCTGCGCCTCGTCGTTCGCACTCCCGGTGTCGTTGCCTTGTCGCTTACGGCGCGGGGGTTGGCGTCGGAGGCACGTGCTCTCGCAATGCCAACACCTGCCCGGGCAGGATCAAGTTCTCGTCCGTGATAAACGGATTATCCCGTTTGATCGCCGCGATCGACAAGCCCGAGCGCTGCGAGATGCAGAACAGGGTGTCGTTGGCCACCACCGTGTAGCGCGACACTTCCGCCGGGATCGGCGTGGTGTTGCGGCACTGCCCGCCTGGGCGGCGCTGCTGGACCGTGTAGGCCACCGCATCGGACGAGCTGTTTGCGTCGCCGACGTAGCGCGCCGAAACGCTGCGCGCCCCGGCCGTCAGAGGCGCCGACAGGAACCAGTTCCCGCGCGCATCCGTAGTGGTCGTGCCGACCACGGCCCCATCGACCACGATCTCGATCGTCTGATTGGGCGCCGCCGTACCACGCAGAACCACGTTGCCCGAGGTCACGTTCCCGGCAACCGGTGACGTGATCGCGGGCCTGGCCAGCTGCGCTTCGGCCGCGAGGTCGAGCGGAGCGCTGGCGGCTTCATCGAACACGGTGCCGTCGGTCGCGACGGGCGCGACGACGATGCTGTGCGCGCCAGCCGGCAGATCGATCTCGGTTTCCCAGGCGCCCTGAGCGTCGGCCTTGATCCGCGCCACTTCGGCGCCGTCGACCGTCACGATCAGATCCTGCTCGGGGCCCGACGTGCCTGTGAGCTGCGTCGCGCCCGGCTCGACCGTATCGCCCGCGGCGGGCGAGGCGATCGTAACCGGATCCGGCCCAGCGCCCGAACCGATCTGGAACGGCTGCGGCGCGCTGGCGCCGCCGGCATCGTCGGGCGCGACGACCATGACCTCGTGATCGCCCCGCTTGAGGTCGACGTCGAACGACCACTGACCCTGTGCGTCGGCTTTGGTCTTGCCGACCGAGACGCCGTCGACGCGAACGTCGAGCTCGGCGCCCGGCGCGGCGAGACCGGTGAAGGTCACGGTGCCGGCTGGGATCACACCATCCTGCGGGTCGATCGCGGGCGCGACCGGAGCCGGCGCCTGGGTCGGTTCAGGGACGGGGGTATTCGTGGGCACCGGCTGTTTCGTCGGCACTGCCGTCGGTGCCGCCGTGACCGCGCCGCCGGCGATCGCGGTCGGCGCCGGCGCCGTGGCCTGGGCCGGCGGTGCGGCCGGCGCAGTTGTGGCGAACGATCGAAGCAGCCACAAGATCACGATCAGCAACAGGAGGATCACCACCACCCAGGTCTTGCTGATGTCGAACCGGCGCCACTCTTCTCTTGTAAGCAGTCCACCGCTGGTGACCACGGTGCTGCGTCGCATGCCGCCTTGGGTTGCCATGCTGGGCCGCCTTAATTCCCGCGTCGTGCGAACTCGGCCGCTTCAGCCGACCAGGCCTCGGGTTCGAACTTCTGCCAATCCTCGGGTTGCAGGATCTCGCGCAGGCGTTCGGGCGCCGCAGCCGCCAATTGAGCGAAGGTCGTGATCCCGGCGTCGCTGAGCTTGCGAGCGTAGACCTCGCCGATGCCGTTGATCTCCTCCAGGTTGTCGGGCGCGGCAGCCGGCGCGAAGCCCACCGGCCGACCGGCGCGGCCCGAGGCCTCGATCACCCAGGCCTCGGGCTCGATCTTCTGCCAGGTCTTGGGCTGGATGATCTCGCGGATGCGCTCGATCGACGTGCGGGCGAGATCTTCAAACGTCATCACGCCGGCGGCGTTGAGCTTGCGCGCGAACACCTTGCCGATGCCGTTGATCTCCTCAAGGTTGTCGGCCTTGACCTGCGTGCCGAAAATGTCGAGCTGGCTCTGCAGCGCCGCGGTGCGGGTGCTGTGCTCGGTCTCGAGCACGCTGATGCGTTCGCGCAGCCGCGCGATCTCGGTGTCGCGTTCGCGCACCGTGGTGTCGAGCTGCGTGCGCAGGCCAACCTCGCCCTGATACCGCTGCTCCCACGTCGAAGCGCTGCTCTCGAGCGTCGGGATCACGGTGACGCGTTTGTTCAGGCTGCCGACCTCGGCGCGCAGGGTGTCGAGCTCGCTCTTGAGGCTGCCGGCTTTTTGATCGGCCTCGGCGCGAGCCGTCGCCTCGCTCGACAGGCGGCTCTCCCAAGCGGCCACTTGCTCGCGCAGGCTGTTGCGCTCGGCCTCGAGATCCTTGGAGACCCGTTCGGCGCTGGACAGGTCGTCGGCCGCCTGCTTGATCTGCGCCTCGAGCGTGCTCACGCGCGTGCCGCGCTGGGCGAGCTCGTCTTCGTAGGCCTGGATCTCCTGTTGATAGCGCGCGCGCTGGGCGATCTCGGCCTGGTACTTGGCCTCCCAGTCGATGGCGCTGGCCTGCAGGGTCGGGATCACGGCGACGCGCTCATGCACGGTCGTGAGTTCGCCGCGCATCGTCTCGAGCTCGGCGCCGAGCGTCTCGGCGCGGGCCTCGGCCTGCGTCCGGGTCGCCAGCTCCGCCTCATGCTTGCCTTGCCATTCCTCGAGCTGAGCGCGCAGCTTGTCGATCTCGGCGCTCAGGCCGACGGCCTGTTGATCGGCGGCGGTGAAGGCATCCTGCTGTTGCTGTTGCAGGGCGTCGATCTGGCCGCGCAACGTGTCGATCTCGAGCGAGAGCGTGCCGGAGTGCGCTTCGGCCGCCGCGCGCGCCTGGGTTTCAGCGCGATAGCGGTTCTCCCAATCGCCGAGCTGGGCGCGCAATTTGTCGAGCTGGGTGTTGACCTCACCGGTCTTGAGCTCGGCCTGCTCGCGAGCGACGACCTCGCGCCGATGGCGCTCCTCCCAGTCGGTCGCATTGTTTTGCAGGATCGGGATCAGGGCGACCTTCTGCGTGGCCCCGTCGAGTTCGGCACGCAGCGACTCGAGGTCACGATCGAGGCTCAGCGCCTTCTCTTCGGCCGCGGCGCGAGCGCCGACTTCGGCCTTGTGACGGGCCTCCCAGTCGCTCAGCTGCGCGCGCAACCGGGTCTCCTGGGTCTTGGCCAGCTGCTCAGCCGTGGCCCGGGCCGACGCCTCGGCCTGGTGCTTCTGCTCCCAGGCGGCGACGCTGCCTTCGAGCGTCGGGATGATGGCGGCGCGGGTCGTCATCGCCTGGAGCTCGGAGCGCGTGCGCGCCAGTTCGGCGGTCAGATCGACGGTCTTCTTGTCGCTGGCCAGGAGTTTCGACTCGGCCGTCGCACGGACGTCGGATTCGGCCTTGAGCACGGCGCGGACGTCGCCGTTTTCGCGCTCGAGCGTGGCCGAGCGGTCGCGGGCATCGCGCAGTTCGACCCGCAACTTCTCGGTGTCGTTGCGCGAGGCGGTCAGTTCTTCTTCAAAGCGCCGGGTGACGGAATCGCGTGTCGGCTTGTCCCAGAAAAACCATTCGACCAGCCAGGCGACAATGAAGCCGATCGCAGCCCACATCAAGATGGTGACCAGGTCCATGGCATCCTCCCCAAATAATGGCGATCTACAGATGCACAGTCACGGGCGTCGACGCCCGACACATCACAACCCGACAGTCGCTGGCGCGTATTCACTTGTTGCGGTCAGTCCTTGTGCTTACGCCCGAATTATAGCGGCCAACCGGCAACCGTGGGTCTGTGTGAAGGGTCAACTTACGTTGACGGAAAGCACGATCGGCCTGAGCGGGTACAATCCCAATTGCCGCCCCGCGCGGCGCTGCACGGGCGCGCTCAAAGCGCCCGTCCCCTTTCCATCGGAGGCTGAGATGCGGATCGTCGGTGCGTTGCTTGCGGCCGTCGTCGGGTTGCTCGGTCTGGTCTTCCTCATCGGCGCACAGGGTCAGGCCCTGCGGTTCGCGATCGGCGTGGTCTTGATCGGGGCTGCCGGCGCCATCGTCTATTTCATGCTCTTGCGCCCGCAGGTCCAACAGGTGCAGCAGACCGTCGTTCAGAAGATCGACCTGAGCGGCGACGTCAACCTCGAGAAGATGACGTGCCAGGCCTGCGGCGCGCCGCTCAGCAAGGACGCGATCTCGCTCAAGGAAGGCGCCATCATGGTGACCTGCCCAAGCTGCGGCACGACGTATCAGATCGAGGAAAAACCGAAGTATTAGCAGCGGAGAGCGCAAGGGAGCAGCGTCTCCCCCCACGCCTTTGCGCTCCCGCGCCCGCGAGGTGCCCATGTTCGTCGATCGACTCGTCAGCGGCCTCAAGGCCGACCTGGGCGGCTTCTGGGGCCATGTGGCGCCGCCGCAACTGCCGCCGCAAGGCCTGCACACCTTTCGGGTGACACCGCCCGGCGGCACGGTGCGGCTGCACCTGCGCGTCGAGGGCGACGGCCACGGCCTGCTCTTCGTCGATGTCACCGACGTCGTTCACCTCAACCCGAGCGCGACATACGCGGCCTGGTTGGCGCTCAACGGCCTGCCGCGCGAACGCGCGATAGGCGCGATCGCGGCGCGCTTCGGGGCCCGCGTGCCGGTCGCGGTCGATCAGATCTACACCATGGTCGAGCGCTTCAGCAACCCGACCCTGGGCTGCCCGACCTGCGCCATCCTGCCGCGCACGGCCGGCGCCGAGGTGCTGCCGGGCCCGGCCGTGCTGGCGCAGACCGCGTTGTTCAGCACGGCCGTCCACGCGCCTTTCAAGGCCGATCTGGCGCTGACCTACGGCTGCAATAACCACTGCTCGCACTGCTACAACGAGCCCGATCGGCTCGACATGGCCTCGCTGACCGCGGCCGAGTGGAAGCGCGTGATCGACGTGCTCCACACCGTCGGCGTGCCGCACCTGATCTTCACCGGCGGCGAGGCGACGCTGCACCCCGACCTGCCCGAGTTGATCGCTTACGCCGACGGGCTGGGGCACATCTGCGGTCTGAACAGCAACGGGCGCCGCGTCGCGCATCTGCCGTTTATGCAGACCCTGGCCGCGGCGGGTCTCAACCACCTGCAGGTCACCGTGTCGTCGAGCCGGGCCGAGCTGCACGACGCCATCAACGGCGCGACCGCCTGGAAGCAGACCGTGCGCGGCATCGAGAACGCCATGGCCTGCGGCGTCCACACGATCACCAACACCACCTTGATGCAGCGCAACAAGGATCACGCCGAGGAGATCATCGACTTCCTCTACGGCCTCGGCATCCGCACGTTCGCCATGAACGGCATGATCTATTCGGGCGGCGGCTACGGCGACGCGGGCGCCAGCCCCGACGCGATCCCCGAGGCCGAGATGGCGCCGTTGCTGATCCGCGTGCGCGACCACGCCGCGGCGCTGGGCATGCGCTTCCTCTGGTACACGCCGACCGAGTACTGCCGGCTCTCGCCGGTCGAGCTCGAGATCGGGGCCAAGCGCTGCAACGCCGGCGAGTATTCGCTGTGCATCGAGCCGAACGGCGACGTGCTGCCCTGCCAGTCGTTCTACGTCGCGGCCGGCAACGTGCTGCGCGATCCGTGGGAGTCGATCTGGGACTCTTCCCTGTTCCGCAGCTTCCGCGACCGCGAGGAGAACCCGCGACTGGCCGGGCTCCCCGAGAAATGCTGGGAGTGCCCGGACCTGCCGTTGTGCGGCGGCGGCTGTCGGATCGAGCGCGAGGCGCGCGAAGGCGTGCATACCGCGACGGCCGGCGGCGGTTGTGCCGGAGCCTGTCATTCCGATGCGCTGGGCTCAGGTTTCAAGCCAAATGCGTCGCTGACCCGTCGTGACGCGCGCACCGGTCTGATTCCGGTCGACGCACTCTTCGCCGAGTACGACAAGGCTTGATGATGAAGACGCGAAGAGGTGGGCGAGCCGTCGGTCGGGGCTCCGCCCCGACCGACGGCTCGCCCACCTCTTCGCGATTCCTTCCGGGGGAATAGCATGAACGCAAAGCCGAATTTCTTACAGCGTTTATTGAACGTGCGTCGGGCGGAGGCGCCGACGCTGTCGGCCGGGATGTATCACTTTCGGCGCGAGACGCGCGGGCACCATGCGCGCTTTCATCTGCGCGTCGAGCATGACGGCAGCGGGCTGTTGCTTGCCAACGCCTCGATCGCGGCCCGGTTGACGCAGAGCGGCCTGCTCATCGCCCACAGCCTGCTCAAGGGCGAGCCCGAGGCGGTCGTGCTCGCGCACATGCAGAACATCTATGGCGGCGTCGACGCGGCCACGCTCGAACGCGACATCGCCCGCGTGCGCGACCTGATCGCGCGGCTGATGGACCCCGAGGAGGCCGGCACCTTCAACCTCGACGACGTGGCGGCGACGCCCAACCCGTCCGAGTTGATCGCGCCACTCACCGCCGACCTGCCGATCGCGTCGCCCGAACACCTGCGGCCGCTCATCGATCGGTTGTGGGAGGTCGGCATCCCGCATGTGGTCTTCACGGTCGAGACCGGCGCGCGGGCCGATCATGTCGTGCGCGCGGTCGAGCGCGCCGGCGACGTCGGTCTGATCACGGGCGTGCGCGGCCGCGGGCTCGACCTCGGCGCCGGGACGCTGCTGAACGACCTCGCGACGGCCGGCGTCGATCACGTCAGCGTGTACTATGCCTCGCATCGCACCGACCTGCATGACTTCCTGTACGGCGCCGGCGACCATCTGGCCGCCGAAGACCTGATCCGCCGGGTGCGCGCCAAGGAGATCACGCCGGTCGCCGAGATGGTGCTGGTCGACGCGACGCTGCGCGAACTCGAGGAGACCGTGGTCGTGCTCAACGCCCTGAGCGTGCGCAACGCCGGTTTCTGGGCGCTGGCCGAACCGACCGAGACCACGGCGCCGGCGCTTGGCGCCAACGCCCTGCCGCAGGCCGCGGCGCGGGTCGAGGCCAGCTCGCATCAGCAGAACGTGCAGTACGTGTGGTATCCGACCGTGCGCGTCGAGGTCGGCGACGCCAGCGTCGTCCAGGCGGCGGCGCGGCGCGGACCGCGCTGTTCGGGCGACCTGGCCGTGCGCGTCGAGAGCGATGGCAGCGTGATCGCACCGCGCGGCGGCCGCGTCGTGGCCGGCAACCTGTTGACCGATCCGTGGGGCGCGATCTGGAGCGGGCCGGCGCTGGTCGGCTATCGCGCGCGGCTCCAGACGCCCACACATTGCGCGACCTGCCCGGGTCTCGCGCTGTGCGCGGCCGACTGCCCCAAGGATCCGACCGGCTGGGCCGACGCCTGATCGCCGACATGACCGAGGTACACATGACCGCTACCCATCGCCTTCGCTCCGCCATCGTCGCGCTCACGGCCCTGTTCGCTGTGCTCGCGTTCGGGCTGCGTCAAGCGCAGAGCCAGACCTATATCTTCAGCGTGCCGACGACCAAGATGCAGGTCTACGTCCAGCCCGACGGCTCGGCGCACATCATCTACGACATCACGTTCTACAACTCCGGCCTGGGCTCTCCGCTCGACGCCTTCGACATCGGCACGCCGAACGCGACCTATCAACTCAGCCAGGTGGAAGCCAACCTCGACGGCGTGGCGCCGAGACGGATCTACGACTCGCCCTACGTGACGCCCGGCATCGCCATCGACGTCGCCAACCCGATCGAGCCGACCTCGACCGGCACGCTGCACGTCGAATTCGACGTCGACAACCTGGTGTACCAGGACGTCACACGCTCGGGCTATGCGTCGCTGCAGATCACGCCGACCTGGTTCGACTCGGACCTCGTGACGAGCGGCGGCCAGCTCGACATCGCCATCTACATGCTGCCCGGGATCTCGCCCGATGAATTGCTGAGCCAGCAGGTGCAATTCAGCGACAAAGTGCTGTACGGCGAGCGGGCCGTGGCGGTTTTCAGCAAATCGGATTGGAGCGCCACGAGCGCCTATCGCGTCGGCGTCTCGTTCCCAGACCGCGGCATGACCGGGTTGGTGCGCCAGAACGTGGTGCAGTTGTTCAACCTGTGGCTCGAGCAGAATCCCGGCGTGGCGCTCTTCTTCGCCGCAGTCTCTTTTGCCTTGTTCGCGCTGGCGTTCTTCCGATTTACCGGTGGCACCGGCATCGTGGTCTTCCTGGGCCTGACGATCGCGTTCGCCTGTCTCGCCTTCCTGATACCGGCGCTCACGCTGGTGTTTCTGCCGTTCGCCATCGCGGCCGTGATCTTCGTCGAGGTGTCGTTGGCCCGACGCAAGAAGCAGTACCTGCCGCCGATCGCGCAGGTCGAGGGCGGCGGCATCAAGCGCGGCCTGACCGCGCCCGAGGCGGCCGTGATCCTCGAGGAACCGCTCGGCAAGATCGTGACGCTGGTGATCTTCGGCCTGCTACGCAAGGGTGTGCTGACCCAGGTGCCCGACGGCAAACTGCGCGTCAAGGTCGCGCCCGAGTTCGCCGGGCTGAAGAAGACCCGGCTCGAGGCCGCGCAGGCCAAGGGCATCGTGCTGCACGACTATGAGCACGGCTTCATCAGCGCCTTGCAGGGTAGCGCGGGCGAGGGCAACGGCATGCTCGTCGAAAAGGCCGACCTGTCTGCGGCGACGAAGGAACTGGTCACGGGCGCGGCCGCGCGCATGGCCGGCTTCGACCTTTCCGACACACAGGCGTACTACCGCGGCATCATCAAGCGCGCGTACACCGAGGCCGCCGCGCTCGGCGACCTCAAGATCCGCGAGAAGCAGGTCGACACCGACCTCGAGTGGATCCTGCTCGACAAGAATTACCCGACCGTGTTCAATCGCCCTGGCTGGACCTATCAGCCGATGTGGGTGCGGCCGTGGGTCACGGGCGGCAGCCCGGCTTCGACGACCGGCGGCGGGATCAACCTCGGCGGTTCGCGGCCCTCGAGCAGCGGCGGTGGCGGCGTCAACTTCGGCGATGTCGCCAGCGGCTTTGCGGGTTGGGCAGAAAACACGATGGGCGGGCTGGCCAACACCATCCTGCCCGGGTCGCTCTCGGTGCCGTCGCGCAGCGGCGGCTTCACCGATCTGAGCGGCGCCGACAAGGTCACGGGCGACATCTTCGAGGCCCTTGCCAAGGCGGCGTCCGAAAGCAACAGCCGGGGCGGCGGAAGCAGCGGCGGCGGCGGTCGCAGCTGCGCCTGTGCCTGCGCGGGCTGCGCCTGTGCCTGCGCCTGCGCCGGCGGCGGACGATAAGGGCATTGGTTATTGGTCATTGGCTATTGGAGGCGGCATTTGCCAAAACGTCTTCAATGACCAATCGCAAATCGCCAATGCTTCCTCCCTCGCGTCTCCTCGATCTCCAGGCGGATTGGCTCGCGCCGGCGCGGGCGCGGGCGCTGCGCCAGGTGGATATCGGGCGACGGCGCCGCGTGCTCGATCTGGGCTGCGGCTACGGCACTGTGACGGACGAACTGCAGCGCCGGTGCGCGGGCGTGGCCATCGCGTTCGATGTCGATGAGGCCGCCGTGCGGCAGGCCAAGAGCGCGCGCGTGCGCGGCCGGGCCGAGCGCCTGCCCTTTGTTTCGGGCAGCATCGATCTCGTCTTCACGCAGTTCAGCCTGCTGTGGATGCCATCGACCGCGATCCACGAGGCCGCGCGGGTGCTCGCGGACGACGGCGTGATCGTGGCGATCGAACCCGATTACGACGGTCTGATCGAATGGCCGGAGACGGCCATCACACGCGATCTGTGGCTGACCGCCCTGACGCGCGCCGGCGCCGAACCGCGCATCGGCCGGCGGCTGCCCGAGCGCCTGGCGGACTGCGGGCTGAAGGCAACCGTCGAACTGCTCAACACGCTGACCGAACCTGCGCCCGAGCGGCTCGACTTCTTGCGCGATCTGCCGCTGACCGATCTCGAACGCGTTCAGCTCGCGGCGATCTCGCCGGCTACTGTCGCGCATTTACCGGTGTTCATCGTGACGGCATCGCGTCGCCGCTGAACCCAAACCCGCATCTCGCCGACGTCGGAGGTTCTCATGCGTGTCAGTCGCTTGGTCGCGCCGGGGCGCTCCGAGCTCGTCGAAGCGCCAGATCCGGCGCCCGGGCCCGATGAAATCCTGATCGAGGTCCGCGCCTGCGGCGTCTGCGCATCGGAACTGCACCCCTGGCGCGACGGCGACTGGGGGTTTCCGCTGCGGCTGGGTCATGAGCCGGCCGGCATCGTGCGCGCGATCGGCGCAGGCGTCCGCTCCGTGGCGCCGGGCGACCGCGTCACCGGCTTCTTCGCGCCGGCCTTCAGCGATCTCGCCCTGGCCGAGGAGTGGCAGCTGGCCAAGATCCCGGATGGCGTGGCGTTCGAGCAGGCCCTCGGCGAGCCGCTGGCCTGCCTGGTCAATGCGCTCCGGCGATCGCGTGTCGCGGTCGGCGATCGCGTGGCCATTGTCGGGGTGGGCTTCATGGGCCTCGGGCTGCTGGCAATGATCAGAGCCCTGCGTGGCCCACGTGAGATCATCGCCGTCGATCCGCGACCTGAGGCACGGGCGCGCGCGCTCAGCCTCGGCGCCGATCGCGTTTATGCCCCCGAAGACGTGCCCGACGAGTTGTTGCTGTTGAAGTTCAAAGACTGGGATGGCCCAACGGGCTGCGACGTCGTCGTCGAGGGCTCGGGCACGCAGGACGGTCTGACCCTGGCCGGGCGCATGGTGCGCGCGCAGGGCGTGCTGTCGGTGATGGGCTGGCATCAAGGCGGCCCGCGCCAGGTCGACGCGGAGATGTGGGGGTGGAAGGCGATCGACGTCGTCAACGCGCACATGCGCAAGCAGATCGACAAGGTTCAGTGCCTGCGCATCGGCCTCGACCTGATCGCCGTCGGGCGCTATTCGCTCGCGCCGTTGGTGACGCACACGTACGGCCTCGACGACGTCGACCGCGCCTTTGGGCATATGCTCGACAAGCCCAAGGACTTCGTCAAGGCCGTGATCCGGTTGGGCGAATAAGGTCGGGTTGGCAGGGGGTGCCTCGGGATGGATGCCGATCAACTTCGACTGTTTCTCGCGATCGCGCGGCTGCGGGTGTTGAGCCGGGCCGCGGTCGAGCTGGGGCTGAGCCCGGCGACGGTGTCGGAACGTCTCAAGGCGCTCGAGCTCGAGGTGGGCGCGCGGCTATTCGATCGCCAGGGCCGCGGCGTCGCGCTCACGCCGGCCGGCGAGGCGTTTCGGCCGTATGCGGAACGCGCGCTCGACGTGCTCCGTCAGGGCGCCGACGCGGTGCAGGCCGCCATGCACGGCGGCGCGGGCAGCGTGGCCATTGCGGCCACCGTCACCTCGGGCGCGTACCTGCTCGGGCCGGCGCTGGCCGAATTCCAGCGCGCGCATCCGCAGGTCGAGGTGCGCGTGCGTTCGGCCCATTCCTGGGATTCGCCCGGTCTGTTGCTCGACGGCCTGGTCGACCTCGCCCTGATCTCCGGCCCGAACACGCATCCCGGGCTTGAGACAGTCGCCGGCTTCGTCAGCCCGTTGATCCTGGTGGCCGGCCGCGACCACCCGGCGGCCACCGCGCTCTGGTCACGGCTCGACCTCGCGCGACAGGCCTGGATCACGTCGTTCTGGGGCCCGGCCGCGGCGCGCTTTATCGAGACCATCCGCGCCGGCGTGCCCGAGGCCGGACCGATCCAAGAGCTCAGCCCGGTCGAGCTCGTCAAAGGCATGCTCTCCGGCGGCACACGCATCAGCTTGTTGCCCGCGCTGTCGGCGCGACGCGAACTCGGCACGGGCGAGCTCGTGGCGTTGCGTTTGGGCGACGACGTGCCCCGCCCACCCGCCTGGGAGATCGCGCTGCTGCGACGACGCAATCGGCCGGTGACGGCCGCCGCCGCCGCCCTGGCCGAGATCCTCGCCGCGCGCCTGCCCGACCTCTGCGCGCCGCAGTGAACTGGCGCGCACCTCATGGCCGGGTCAAGCCTGCCATCGTTCCGATGTGCCCGGGCACACCAGAACCGGTTGACGAACCCGGTTGGGGTGACAACGGATGGCGGCGCCTATGGCCAAATGCCTGCCGGTCACGTCGAACGCCGGCAAGGTCAGACGCCCATCCGCTTCATCCGTTACATCATCCGTGGTGAGTCGCGTGCCTGGAACGGATACAATCCTCCTATGCCTGACGATTCATGGTTGACGTTGAGCACTGCGGCCACTTTGTTGGGCGTGCATGCCTCCACGCTCAGGCTGTGGGCCGATCAGGGCGAGATCGCGTCGACGCGCACGGCCGGCGGACATCGCCGCTTTCGCCGCGCAGACATCGAGGCCTTCGCCGCGGCCCGGCGTGACGCGCGGCCGCCATCGGCCAGCACAGGCCAGATCGTGGCCGAAAACACGTTGGGCCGCGCGCGGATGCAGATGGCCGAGGGTCGGCTGCGCGACGAAGCCTGGTATCAGGCGCTCGACGACGCGCGACGCGCGCGTTTTCGCGACGCCGGGCGCGAGATGCTTGTCGTGCTCGTCCGGCACCTCAGCGAGGAGGGCCAGGCCGCGCTAACGGACGCGGCCGAGCTGGGGCGCGTCTACAACCGGCTTGGCCGCGAGGCGCGTCTGCCGCTCGCCGATCGCGTGCGGGTGTTCCTGTTGTTCAACGGCTTCCTTTATCAAAGCGTGATCGACCAGTACCGGTCGTCGGGCCAACGCGCGGCAAGCCAGTGGGCCATGCTTCATGCACGGACGCAGGAACTGACAAACGCCGCATTAATCGCGCTCGTGGCCGACGCCGAGGACGAGCGATGAAGCGTTTCAACGGCTTTCCAGCCTTCACCCTGGTCTGGATCGGCCAACTCGTCTCCGTGCTCACCACACAGATGAGCGGCTTCGCGCTGAGCATCTGGATCTACGAACGCACCAACAGCGCGACGGCGCTCGGCCTGTCACAGGTCTTCTTTATCACGCCCTTTCTGCTCATCAGCCCGATCGCGGGCGCGATGGTCGATCGCTACGACCGCAAATGGATGATGGCGCTGAGCGACCTGGCCGCCGGCGTGGCGACGCTGGGCATCCTGATCCTGCAGGCGTTGGGCTGGCTCGAGGTCTGGCATCTGTATGCCGCAGCGTTGCTCCAGGGTCTTGGCAACGCGTTCCAATGGCCCGCGTATTCGGCCGCGATCACGTTGATGGTGCCAAAGGAGCAGCTCGGTCGCGCCAACGGCATGATGGGCTTGATCGAGGCGGGGCCGGCCGTGATCGCGCCGTTCGCGGCCGGGGCGCTGCTGCCGTTGATCGGGCTGACCGGCGTGCTGACGCTCGACGTCGCCACGTTTGTGCTCGCGGTAACGACGCTGCTGGTCGTGATCATCCCGCCGCCCCCAATCAGCGCGGTCGGCGCCCAATCGCGCGGCTCGATCTGGTCGGAGGCGGCCTTTGGCTTTCGGTATATCTTCGCGCGGCCCGGGCTGCTTGGTCTGCAACTCGTGTTCTTCACCGGCAATCTGCTCTTCGGCATGATCGGCACGCTCGCCCAGCCGTTCGTGCTCAGCCGCACGCACAACGACGCCTTCACGCTGGGCCTGGTGATGGCCGTGGGAGCCGGCGGCGCCGTCGCCGGCGGGGTGTTGATGTCGGCCTGGGGCGGCTTCAAGCGCCGCGTGCACGGCATCTTCGGCGGCTGGATCGTGGCGGCGATCGGGATGCTGGTCGTGGCGCTGGGCGGCGGCCTGGTGGGTTGGATCGTCGGATCGGTGATCACGTTCTCGGTCGGCCCGATCATGAACGCCTCGAGCCAGGCGATCTGGCAATCGAAGGTGGAGCCCGACGTGCAGGGCCGTGTGTTCTCGGCCCGCCGTCTGATCTCATGGTTCGCCAGCCCGATCTCACCCATCATCGCGGGGCTGCTCGCCGATCGCGTCCTTGAACCCGCCATGCAGACGGGCGGCGCGTTGACCCCGCTCTTCGGGTCGTGGGTCGGCGTCGGACCGGGTTCGGGCATGGCCGTGTTGTTTATCGTGATCGCGCTCCTCACCATCTTCGTCGGCCTGGCCGGCTACGCCATCCCCGACATCCGCGAAGTCGAGGTGCGTCTGCCCGACGCCCTGCCGACGCCGCAGTAGGGGCGACCCTTGCGGTCGGCCCGACCCTTGCGGTCGGCCCGACCCCAGTCGCCCTCCTCACCCAACGACCGGCTGGGATTGCCGCGCCACGCGCGACCAACGAACCCGGTCCGCGTCGCCCATGCATGCGCCGTAACATCTCACGGCATGCCTTCGGGCAGGTAGGGCGGCCACAAGGGCCGCCCCTACGGGAACCCTCTCATTCCGTCGCTTTCTTTTGTTCACGCACACCGCTGTTTGGGTTACGATTATTTTGCGTTTCGAACCACAGGCATACGATCTATATGATGGAGGCGGATATGGCCCCAGCGGCGAAGAAGACGGCGCGCCACGGGTTGGATGACCTGGACGTGGCCATCCTGTCCGAGCTTCAGACGGACGCGCGGATCAGCCATGCGGAGCTGGCGCGACGATTGAACCTGTCAGGTCCAGCGGTTCATCAGCGCGTAAAACGGTTGGAGCGTCAGGGCTATGTCAGACGCGTCGTCGCGTTGCTCGATCGCGAACTCCTTGGGCAGGACCTGATGTGCTTTGTGCACGTCGCGATGCAGGCCCATCACCGCGATCGGCTCGGCACGTTCCGCGAGACGGCGCAGCGCCTGCCCGAAGTGCTCGAGTGCCATCATCTGACCGGTGAGTTCGATTTTCTGCTCAAGGTGTTGGCGCCCGATCGCCCCAGCCTCGAACGCCTGCTGGTCGAGAAGCTCTCGACCATCCCGGGCGTCGGCCGGCTGCAGACCAGCGTCGTGCTGAGCGAGGTGAAGCACACCACGGCGATACCGCTCGATTGACCTCCGACGCAGCAACGGATGAGCCTCCCGGCGCGGGGCCCCGCCGCGCGTCGCGAGGCTCATCCGCAAACCGCGCCCGGAGGACGATCATGAGCAACCTGCAGACGATGGGCCAGCAGCACGGGCGGCGTTCGTGGGCCGAGCCGTGGAAGATCAAGATGGTCGAGCCGATCAAGATGACGACGGCCGACGAACGCAAGCGGGCGATGGCCGAGGCCGGCTACAACACCTTTCTCCTCCGCTCCGACGACGTCTACATCGACTTGCTCACCGACAGCGGCACAAGCGCGATGAGCGACCGGCAGTGGGCCGGCATCATGCTCGGCGACGAGGCCTACGCCGGCAGCCGGAATTTCTACCGGTTGGAAGCCGCGATCCAGACCCACTATGGCTATCGACACGTGGTGCCGACGCATCAGGGCCGCGGCGCCGAGAACCTGATCAGCCAGGTGGCGATCAAGCGTGGCCAGTACGTGCCCGGCAACATGTATTTCACCACCACGCGGCTGCATCAGGAACTGGCCGGCGGCATCTTCGCCGACGTCATCATCGACGCCGCGCACGACTCGCAGGACCTGAACCCCTTCAAGGGCGACGTCGACCTCGCCAAGGTGCAGGCCCTGATCGACAAGGTCGGCGCCGACGGCATCGCCTACATCAGCCTGGCGGCGACGGTCAACATGGCCGGCGGCCAGCCGGTGAGCATGGCCAACGTCCGCGCCCTGCGCACGCTCTGCGACAAGCACGGCATCCGCATCTATCTCGACGCCACGCGTCTGGTCGAGAACGCATACTTCATCCAGGAGCGCGAGCCGGGCTATGCAGACAAGACCGTTGGCGAAATCGTCAAGGAGTTCTGTGGGTACACCGACGGCGCCTGGATGAGCGCGAAGAAGGACAACCTGGTCAACATCGGCGGCTGGCTGGCGCTCAACCACGAGGACGTGTTCGAGGCGGCGCGCAATCTTGTCGTGGTCTACGAGGGGCTGCACACCTACGGCGGCATGGCCGGGCGCGACATGGAGGCGCTGGCGATCGGCATCGAGGAGTCGATGTCCGATGCCCACATCCGCGCGCGCATCGGCCAGGTGCGCTATCTCGGCGAGCTGCTCGAGCAGTGGTCGATCCCGATCGTGCGCCCGATCGGCGGGCACGCCATCTTCCTGGACGCGCGTCGTTTCTACCCGCACCTGGCGCAGACCGACTTCCCGGCGCAGACGCTCGCCGCCGAGCTCTATCTCGACAGCGGCGTGCGCGCGATGGAGCGCGGCATCGTCAGCGCCGGGCGCGACCCGGTCACCGGGGATCATCGCTTCCCGAAGCTCGAGCTCACGCGTCTGACCATCCCGCGTCGCGTCTACACGCAGGCGCACATGGACGTCGTGGCCGAGTCGGTCAAGGCCGTCTTTGACAAGCGCGCCGCGACTCGCGGCCTGCGCATGGTTTACGAGCCGCAGTATTTGAGGTTCTTCCAGGCGCGTTTTGAAGAGCAGTGAGCGCATAAGGCGCGGGGGCGTAAGAGCGCGGGAGCAGGGAGCGCGGCAGCGTCCGCTCCCTGCGCTCCCTGCGCATCCAGCGCTCTCACGCTCCCCGAATCTGCGCCCCCACTTCGCGCTCAAGGCGCTTGACGATCTTGTCGCGTAGCTTGGCGACCTCGCCGCCCGAGAGCGTGCGGTCCTGCGCCTGATAGGTCAGGCTGAAGGCCAGGCTCTTCTTGTTCGCGCCGAGCTTATCGCCGCGATAGACGTCGAAGAGCTTGACCTCGGTCAGCGTCGCGCCGCCGGTTTGCTTGATCAGCGCCGCCACCTGATCGGCCGGCACCTCGTCGTCGAGCAGCAATGCCAGGTCTTCCTTGACCGGCGGGTATTCGGGCACGCCGACCAGCGTGAAGCGCTCGTCGACGCGCGCCAGCACGGCCGCGAGGTCGAGTTCGGCGACGACCACCGGCACAGCGGGGAGGTCGAACGCCACGCGCACCTCCGGATGCAACTCGCCAAGCCAGCCCAGCGCCGTGTCGCCGGCCCTGATCTCGGCAGAGCGCCCGGGCATCAGCGTCGGGTGCACGGCGGGCACGTAGCGCACGCCGGCGACGTGTAGACGACCCAGCAACTGCTCGACCACGCCCTTGACGTCGAAGAAATCGACTGTCGTCGGCTCCGCCGCCCCGACCGACCAATCGTGCTCGGCGCGGGCGCCGGCCAGCACGATCGACGCCCGTATCGGCTCGGACGGAAGGGGTTGATCCGGTTGCGGGTGGAACACCTTGCCGATTTCGAACATCGCCACCCGGTCGCGCAACCGCAAATTCGTGGCCGCGACGTCGAGCAGTCCGGCCAACAGCGTGCGGCGCATCACGGCCCGCTCGGGCGTGATCGGGTTGAGCAGCGTCACGTACGGGCCGTTGGCCAGGGGGTCACGCGAGCGCGCCTCGCTCTCCGGCTGCGTCAGGCTATAGGTCTGGGCCTCGTACAGGCCGGCCGCGGCGAGCACGTCGCGCGTCAGTTCCTCGCGTTCGAGCGCGACGTTGCGGTGCTGAGCCGGGAGCGGGTCGGCCAGCATCGTGCCCGGGATGCGCTCGTACCCGTACACGCGCGCGATCTCCTCGATCAGATCGGCGCGGCCGATCGCGCCCTCGCCGATGTCGAGCCGATGGTCGGGCGTGGTGGCCGTGATCGCCGCGCCGTCCGCGGCGACCGCCACGTCGAACTCCAGCGACTTCAAAATCCGTACGATCTCGTCGGCCGGGATCGCGATGCCCAGCAGGCGCTCGACCTCCTGCGGCGTGACCGTCACCGACGTCGGCATGGCCGGCTTCGCGTAGGAATCCACCAGCTCGGGCGCGATGGTGCCGCCACCCCAGGCCTGCATCAGGGCCAGACCGCGCAACACGCCGCGCACCGTCATGGCCGGGTGGATGCCGCGCGAGAAGCGGTAGCCCGCTTCCGACGCCAGCTTCTGCGATTGCAAGGTCTTGCGGATGTTGATGAATTCCCAGGCCGCGCCCTCGAGCAGGATGTCGACAGTCGCGTCGCTGATCTCCGACTCGGCGCCGCCCATGACGCCGCCGAGGGCCAACGCCCCGGTCGGGTCGGTCACCAGGATCGTGAACGGGTCGAGCTTGCGCTCCTGCCCGTCGAGCGTCTGCAACGTCTCGCCCGGCTTTGGCAGCCGCGTGACGATCTTGACCGATCCACCGCGCGGTTCGGCGCGTCGGCGCAGCACGCCGTAATCGAACGAGTGCAGGGGCTGGCCGACCTCGAGCATGACGTAGTTGGTCGCGTCGACGATGTTGCTGATCGCGCGCACGCCGGCCAGACGCAGACGGCGCTGCACCTCGTACGGGCTGGGCTTGATCGTCACGCCCGTGATCAGACCCGCGACGAAACGCGGGTTGAGATCCGGGTTGGTGATCTCGATGTTGACGAACGCGTTCGGGGCATCACCGGGCAGCGTCTTCGGCTGTTGCATGAGTGGCAGCGGGCGCAGGGTCTTGCCGGTCAGCGCCGCGATCTCACGCGCGATTCCGTAGATGTTGGTGTTGCGGGCCATGTTCGGGTTGGTCTTGACGGTCAAGACCACGTCGCCGATGTAGTCGGCCAGCGGCACGCCGACCGGGGCGTCGTCCGGCAACAGGATGATGCCGTCGTGCTCCTCGGAGATGCCCAGCTCCTTGTCCGAGCACACCATCGAGTACGACTCGACGCCGCGGATCTTGGCGCGCTTGAGCGTCATCAGCTCCCAGCCCGGCTTGTGGCCGTCATAGAGCACGGCGCCCTCGCGCGCGTACGCCACCTTGATCGGCGTGGCCAGTTGCCCGGCGCCCTTAAGGTGGAAGATGTTCGGCGCCCCGGTCAGCACGCTCTGCTCGACGCCCGAGCCGTCGTCGAGACGCAGCAGCGTCAGCCGATCGGCGTTCGGGTGCGCGCCGACCTCGAGGATCTGGGCGACCACGATCTTGTCGGGCGCCCAACTGATGCCCGTGGTTTTGAATTCCTGCTTGTCGCCCGGCGCGCGCTGCGGCATCGCCTTGCCGATGTACTCGATCTCTTCGACCTCGAGGCCGCCGAACGTCAACTTGTACGCCAGTTGTTCCGGCGTCAGGTCGATATCGACGTAGTCTCGCAACCAGCTGATAGGGACTCTCATGTCAACCTCTCCCGTCCGTTAAAGCGCAAATCCGACTGTCAGGCAGCGGTGCTCAGAACTGCGCCAGGAAGCGCAGATCGTTCTGCAGGAACTGGCGGATATCGGTGATGCGGTGCGACAGCATCAGGATCCGCTGCGGCCCCATGCCGAAGGCGAAGCCCGACACCTGGTCGGGATCGTAACCGCCGTTGCGCAGCACGGTCGGATGGACCATGCCGCAGCCCAGGATCTCGAGCCAGCCGCTCTGCTTGCACACCGGGCAGCCCTTGCCGCCGCACACGAAACACTCGACGTCCATCTCGGCCGAGGGCTCGGTGAACGGGAAGTAGTCGGCGCGGAAGCGCGTGCGGACGTCGGCGCCGAACAAACGACGCGCCATCTCGGTCAGCGTGCCCTTGAGATCGCTCATGCGCACGCCCGGGCCGACCACGATGCCCTCGATCTGCAGGAATTGCACTTCGGAGCGCGTCGTGATCTGTTCGTAGCGATAGCACCAGCCCGGCAGGATGGCGCGGACCGGGTTCGGGACGCTGGCGCGCATCGCGTGGATCTGGCCGGGCGACGTGTGCGTGCGCAGCACGACATTGGGCTCGGACGTGTAGAACGAGTCCTGCATGTCGCGCGCCGGATGATCCTTCGGGAAGTTGAGCAACTCGAAATTCAACGAGTCGGTCTCGACGTCGCCGGAGCGATAGATCTGGAAGCCCATGTCGGCGAAGACCGCGTACAGGCGGCGCAGCACGACCGTGTGGGGGTGCAAGCGGCCAGCCGGGGCGGGCCGGCCGGGCAGCGTCACGTCGACAGCGTCGCGCTCGGCCGCGCGGGCCAGTTCGGCCTGTCGCAGTCCTTCGGCCTTCTCGGAGAAGGCGGCCTCGAGCGCGCGCTTGACCTCGTTCGCGCGCTTGCCGGCCAACGGCTTCTCGGCCGCGGGCAACGCGCCCAGGCCGGTCATCAGCTCGGCCAGCTTCGCGTTGCGGCCCAGGTGCTTCACGCGCCAGGCCTCGAGCGCCTCGCCATCGACGATGGCGGCCAGTTGCGCCAATCCTTCTTGCTCCAGGGCGTTCAATTGCTCAAGCATTCGCAACTCCTCGTCGGCATCGCGCCAAACAAAAAATCCCCATCCACATTGGGACGGGGATCATGGATCCGCGCGGTACCACCCAATTTGGCGACGCAGACGCGCCGCCCACTTGACGCCGGCCATCACCGGCTGCCGCGATAACGCCCGGCGGGCGAGGACAGTTAGTGGAATTGAGTGATTGGGCGATCGGTGAAGTGGGCGACTGTCATCACCCAATCTCCATTCACCCATTCACTCGATACGTTCGCCGTCCTGGCTCGGGAGGGAACTTCCGTCGGCTGCATCCGGGGCGGGCTCACAGTCTTGGCCCACCCTCCCTGATCGGTTTCGCCGGCGTACTTTCCTCCGTCGTCGCCTGTGCGAGCATTATACGGCGGATCGGCAAGCGTGAAAAGACGTCGAGCAAAGCGAGCGCTTTACGCCCTCGCGCTGCCATTCCGCGACGCCAATCCCCAGCGTGCTTCCGTCGCCAGCAGGCCGCCGAGGCCGGAGGAATCGGCCGAGAGGACGCGGCTGGGCGCGAAATACTCGAAGTCGAACGTGACGACGTCCCCGGCCACCTTGCCCGGGATCGGCATCAGCCGCGCGCTGAGGGGCTTGTCGAGGCGCACGGCCAGCGCCGCCACATCGGTCAGGATCGCGGCGATCTGGTTGGGCGTGGTGTTGCCGGGGAGCGGCACGGTGTCGAGCCCGGTGCCGCACACCGCCGAATACAACAAGAGGTCGTTGACGCGCAGGCACCCCTCGGCCGCGCGCTGGGCGAGCACGGAATCCTCGAGCACCGGCAGAAACAGGCCGTTGTAGCCGCTGCGCTTGAAGACGGCCCGGTCGAGCACTTCGGTGAGGATGGCTGCTGCCGCAAGCGTGCCGGCCATGCCGGTTGCCGTGCCGCTGATGCGCTCGAGCGCCGTGCCCAGCGAGCGATCCGGCGTCGGATATTGCGCCCAGGCGAAGTCGAGGCCGAAGAAGTGCACGCGGCGGCGGCGCGCCCAGGTCTTGACGAGCTTCTCAAGTTGCGCGGCGTTCGCCTCGACCGAGGCGATCAGGTCGAGACGCGCCTGTTCGAGCGTGGCCGCGCCCATCGTCGCCTCGACGGCCAGTGGGGCGGCCTCGACGCCGATCGATAGCCCGAAAGCGCCGGCGCGCGAATCCAAAACCGGGCCATCGACGCCATCGGACGCCGCGGCGTACGCCGCCGGCAGGAACGGCACATAAGCCGGCACGCGGGCGAGCGCCGCGAAGCGCAGGTTGCCAAAGCCGTCGGGGGTGAGCGTCGCGCATCGGGCGATGATGTCCGCCGCGAGCCCGATCGCCTCGTGGTCGATCTGGCGCGCGTCGGGTGTGAGCCGCAGCGTGGCGAAGATCGTGTTGGTCGCGCCGAGCGCCTCGGGGATGACGGCCGCGAGCGCGGGGTCATCGCCGGGTCGCCAGGGGCCAAAGCTGGCGTACCCGAACCCGGCGACGAAGCAGGCCTCCTCAAGCCGCTGGGCCTTTGCGACAAGGGTGCGGTCGCCGGCCTCGACCCAGGTCGCCAGGGGCGGCGTGGCGAGGCGCAACGTCTGCACCTCGATGCCGGCCTCGGTCATGGCCTGGCGCAGCTCGGTCAGCGCGCGCGCCGCATCGCGCAGGCGCTCGAACTGGATCGGATCGCCCGGGTGCAGGAAGGCCGTCAGGGTCCGGATGCGTAGCGGCATGCCCACCTCATTGCTCTCGACTACCCGCGCCGTTCTAACCATGGACCTGACAGGTCCATACGCGATTCGCGGGTTTCATCGGTCATTCAAAAAACGTGTTTGTTGAATTGCGCTGGTTTTTCTAACCTGCCGGCCAAATATGGCGCTAGGGCCGCGGTGGCCAAACGTCTTGAGCCTGGCCGGCATCGACGTCGTGGCGCAGCAGGAACTGATTGTCGAACAGCCACCAGGCCATCCGTTCGCGCCAGACCGTGATGCGCGGCACGAGCGGCTCGCCACCCGGCGCCGTGATCTCGGTGCGTGTCGTCGCGCCGACCGCGCCGGTCGCCCAATCCAGCTGCTCGACCCGCAACGCGAGGAGCGCGTCACGACCCACGCTCACGGTGAAGATCACGGGCCCGGTCGGATCGCTGCGCCAGACCCAGACCGCCTCGCCCTCCTTCAAAGCGCCCGAGCGGGCGTAGGGCGCCTCAGCCGGCGCCCGGTCCTCGAACCCATAGCGCCACACGACATCTCCCGTCGCGGCATCCAGATACGCCAGCGCTTCGTCGACGGCGGCCTTGGCGCCTGTGTCGCGCACCAACACGTGGCCCTCGCGCACCAGCAACGGCAGCAGCAGCCGCCCGGTCGCCGCCGCGAGACGGCTGAGCGCGCCGGTCTCGGCGTCCAAACGCAACAGCCCACCGCCGGTCGTGCTCGGCAGGAACAGCGCGCCGGCGCCGACCTGGCCGCGATAGGCGTACGCATCCCCTGCTTCTTCGGTCACGGTCGTCGACCAGTTGAGCGCCAAGGTCGCAGTGTCATAGCTCTGGACACACAACGCGCTGCGCCCCAGGAAGACGTAGAAGACGTCGGCCGACGCGCGCACGAGCGGCGTCCGCGTCGTCGCTCGCAGCGGCGCGCCCTTCTCCGAGCACTGCGGCGCGAAGTCACGCTCGTCGCCGGTGGACGGCGCGATCACACGATAGGCGCCCTGGCCCGGCTGCGGCTCATCGTAGACGGCGATGACCGGGCCAAGGTCGAAGATGCCCTGTGGCGCGACGCGTAGCATGATGCGCCAGCGGGGCTGCCCGGTGGCGACGTCGATGCCGCTGATCGCGTTGTCGTTCGTGACGATCACGATGACGTCATCGAACAATTGCAAACAGGAGCGCACGGCGCAGGTCTGCAATTCCGCTTCGAGCGGCAACGCCCACACCTCGGCGCCGTCCGCGCGCGCAAAGGCCCGCAGCGTCGCGCCGTCGAGCACCACGTTGAGATCGGACGTGCTCAACACGGGCGAGTCTGCGCCGCCGCGCGTGAGGTCGCTCGACGTCCAACGCGTCGCCACCGTGTCGGCGTCGAGCGCGACCAGACGAACGTGGCGCGTGCGTTGATCGGCGGATACGGCCCGCGCGATGAGCATGACGTCGGTCGTCGTGTCGTTCGCGGCGAGCGCGACGCGCGAGACGGTGTCGTATCGCTCTTGCGTGTACGGCGCGATCGCGGCCGTTACCGTGGCATTGACCGCGGCCGTGTCGAGCGTGGCCGTCGCGCCGGCGCCGACGGCCACGGCCGTGGCCACGGGGGCCGACGTCGGCGTGACGATCGGCCGCGGCGCCAGGGCCGTCGCCAGCCACGCACCGAACCCGACGAGCAGGATGACCGTCAGGGCCGCGATCGCCCAGCGCCAACCGATTGACGTGCGCTGCCACACGATCCACGCCGCAGACTGCGGGGCAGCCGGCTGGACCGCGGAGTCGTTGACCGGCACGGGAACCGCCGGCGCCAGCGTCGCCAACGCCAGCGCCGACGTTGCCTGCACCGGTAATGCGGCCGTATACGGCGTTGGCGGGAGGAGCGTGGCGGGGGCCTGCAACCATTCGGGCAGCGGCGCGCCTGTCGCAACCGCGTCGACGGCCAGCCGCAGATGCGCGGCAGTCGGCAGACGCTCCTCCGGGTTCTTGGCCATCGCGCACAGGATGACCGTGTCGCAACCGGGCGGGAGGTCGGGTCGGACGGCGCTCAATCGCGGCGCCGGGTCCGTGACGTGACGCAACGCCATGCCGATCGGTGTGGCGGCCTCGTAGGGCAGCCGGCCGCTCAACATCTGATAGACCATCGCGCCCAGGGCGTAGACGTCGGAGCGCCCGTCGATGGCGCGCTCGCCGCGCGCCTGCTCGGGGCTCATGTACGCCGGCGTGCCGAACACGCCGGTGGCGGTCAAGATCGGCGACTCGTCGGTCAACCGGGCGATCCCGAAGTCGGCGATATAGGGTTCGCCATCCGAGTCAAAGAGGATGTTGCCGGGCTTGAGATCGCGATGGACGACGCCCAGCGCATGCGCGCGATCGAGCGCCGGCGCGAGCCGGGTGAGGATGCGCGACACCTCCGCCAACGAGATCGGGCCGTCCGCCAGCCGATCGGCCAGTGAACCGCCCGTCATCAAGCGCATCACGATAAACGGCTGACCGTCCGCTTCGCCGACGTCATGCACGGGCACGATCGCGGCGTGCTCGAGCGCCGCGATCGTCTGCGCCTCGCGCTCGAAGCGCGCGCGGAAGGTAGGATCGTGGAGCAGTTCGCGCGGCAGCACCTTGATCGCGACGTCGCGCTTGAACGCGGGGTCGAAGGCGCGATAGACGGTGGCCATCCCGCCCCGCCCCAGTTCGCCGCGGATTTCGTAACGCCCGAAGTGTCCCGCCTCCACGCCGCAATTGTAGTCGGCGCGACTGCGAGTCAGGCTAGGTAATAATGCCGAGGCAGGACCGAGTTGGATCGATCAGCCCTTAACGCCACTCCGGTCGATACAGGTCGACGATCTCGATCGGCAACGTTCGCCAGTCGGCGAGCCCGTCCGCCGAGAAGGTGGCCTCGAGCACGAGCCCCTGGCGGGTCGTGTCGGGATCCTGATCGAAGACGAAATTACCCAGCGCAAAAGCGACGAGGCCGTCGCCCACTGGCTCGATCGGCTGGACCACATGCGGGTGATTGCCGATGACGAGGGTGGCGCCGGCGGCGGTCATACGCTCGGCCCAGCGGCGTTGCTCGGCCGTGGGCGTCGGGTCGTACTCGACGCCCCAATGCGCCAGCACGATGACGACGTCGGCGGAGGCGCGCGCGGCGCGGATGTCGCCGAGCACGCCGGGCAAGGCCGTCTCGGAGAGCGGCGCCGTGCCGGGGCGATCGGCGCCGGCCCAGGCGAAGTCGCCGACCGCCGATACCGCGAGAAAGGCGAGACGCAGACCGTGACGTTCGACGATGACGGCCTGCCGCGCTGCGTCGAGATCTTCACCGGCGCCGATCGGCGCGATGTCGGCGGCGCGCAGCGTGCGCAGCGTATCGGCCAGCGCGCGACCGTCGCAGACGAAGCCCGCTGAGCCGCAGTCTTGCGCGTGATTGGTGGCCACGCTGAGCAGGTCGAAGCCGGCGAAGGCGAGGCCCTCGATCGTGCGCGTCGGACCGATCAGGTTGTACTCGCGTTCGGGCGTGCAGGGCGCCGGCGGGCTGACATCCGACAACGCGCCGTCGAGGCTACCCACGACGAGATCGGCCTCACGGAGCACGTCGCCGACGTCACGATACGGCAGCGTGAAATCGTCGGCGGCGAGTGCCAGGACCGCCGGACACCGGCCGGGGTTGATGTCGCCGACGAAGAGCACGCGCACGGTCGACGCTTGAGCGGTCGGCGAGACCCTGCGCGTCGGCTCGGGTGGGTCGAGTGTCTGGGTCGGGGCCGGCGTCGGCGCCGCGGTCGCGGTCGGCGCCGACGTCATGGTGGGGATTTGCGGCGCGGCCGGGTGCGGATCCGCGTTGGCCGCGACGACGCAGCCGCTCGACAACAGCGCGCCCAGCACGAGTGCCGGGCCGCCGATCTTTCTGCGGGTGCGCGCGCGACCGCACACGAAACGCGTCTCAGTTGAGCTGGACGAGGAACTCGCGCAGGGCGCGCGCGGCCGGGCTCAACGAACGGGCTCGCAGCCAGGTCAGGCCCAACCGTCGGCGCAAATCCTGATCGAGGATCCGCAGCGGCTTGATGCCATGGACCTCGGTCAATGCCAGTTCGGGCACGAGCGCCACGCCCAGACCGGCGCCGACGAACTCGAGCGCGCTTTGCATGGCTCCGCCATCGAGCGCCACCCTGGGCTCGAAGCCGGCCTCGGCGCAGGCCGAGAGAGTCACCTCGCGGAGCTTGTAGCCTTCGGGGAACAGAATGAAGGGCTCCTGGCTCAGGTCGGCCAGTCGCACCGATTGACGGCGGCCCAGAAACGGATGCTGAACGCTGACGGCAAGCACATAGCGTTCGTCGAGGAACGGCACGCTCTCGACGGTCGACGGCAACACGTCAGAAGCCACGATCGCCAGGTCGATGCGGCCCTCTTCGATCTGGCGCAGAAGCGTCTCGGTGCCGGCCTCGCGCAGGAGCACTTCGAGCCCCGGGTGCTGCTGCTTGAACTGCGTCAGACGCGCCGGAAGCACGTGCGTGCTGACCGTCGGCGGCGCGCCCAGGCTCGCGCGCCCGCGTTTCAACTCGCCCCGCTCGCGAACCTCGTTTTCGGCGGTTTCAACCAGGTGCAGGATCTGGCGCGCATGCGGCAGCAGCGCCCGACCGGCCTCCGTGAGGGTGACACGCTTGCCAATACGGTCGAACACCAGGACGCCAAGTTCCTCTTCGAGCCCACGGATCTGTTGACTGACTGCCGGCTGGGCGATCTCGAGCTCATCCGCCGCCCGAGAGAAGTTGAGCACTTCAGCCACCGCGACAAATGCGCGCAAATGACGCAGGTGCATGCGATCTCCTTGAGCACTGACGCCGTTATGACGACTTGATTATTAATACAAATACCGCTATTATTCCGCAATATTCAAAGAGCCGCGTAACACTTAACAGTTTCTCTAGGACTCGGACCGCAATATCGACTACTATGAAATTAGTCGATCACAATCATGTATATACATTACTTATCCGTGCAAATTATACTATAGCTGATCGTTCTGACTGGTGGAGGACAATACCAGCCCAAAATTGGAGCAAGTTGATTTTCATCATCTAGTAATCAGGGCGTCTTTTGCTCTGACGAAGGAGGATACGATGGTGCTCTCGAGCAATCCGCTGACGAACATCCTGGGAGGGCGTCCGCCCCTGCCTCTTCTGACTCACGAAGAGGAGATCCGTTTTGCGCGAAAGATCGCGGCCGGCCGGCTCGCTCAAAAGAAGCTGGCGCGCAAGGGCCTGACCGCGGCCGAACGACGCCCACTGCAACTCAAGGTCAACGATGCCGACATGGCGCGCGAGGCCCTTGTGCTGCACAACCTGCCCCTGGTGATGAGCGTGGCCGGCCGTTTCCGGCACTCCAACCTCGATTACGACGATCTGATCCAGGAAGGCGTGACCGGCCTGATCAAGGCCGCCGAACGCTATGACCCCAAGCGCGGCACGCGGTTCGGCACGCTCGCGGTCTGGTGGATCCGCCAGGCCATCGGTCGCGCGATCGCCAACACGGGCCGGACCGTGCGTCTGCCCGTCAACCGTGGCTGGAAGGTCGGCCAGTTGCGCCGCATCTCGGCCGAGCTCGCCCAGCAACTGGGGGACGAGCCACCGCTGGCCGAAGTGGCCCGCCGCGCCGGCGTGACAGTGCAGGCGGCGACCGACCTGCTGCGCGACGGGCAGCCGACGATCTCGCTCGACGCGCCCCCGGACGACCCGGACGAGCGCAGCGTGATCGAACGCGTCTCGGACGTGACCGCCGAGGACCCCGAGGCCGTCGTGATCAATGAAGGGCTGCAGCGCGTCCTCGAAGAGGCCCTCGGCCGGCTCGAACAACGCGAAGCCGAGATCCTCAAGCTGCGCTTCGGGCTGGACGGCGGCGAGACCAAGCCGTTGCGCATGATCGCCAACGAATGGCGCATGAGCCCCGAAGGCGTGCGGCAGATCAGCCAGCGCGCGATGAACCATCTGCGCGCGATGCCGCAGGTGCGCGACCTCGAGGCATATCTGCAGGAATAGCCGCGCCGGCTTCCCGCGGGGCATCGATGTGATCGTCGGCGGCTGGGCCATCCAGCCGCCGACATCGTTTAATCGCCCGACATCGGGAGACACCGGGAGTGCCCCGATGTGCCCCGATGTCGAACGCGCCGCGGCCTGCTATCATCGGCGGCGATGGACACCTCACGCAGCGAGCACCCCCTCTTCGAACGCTTCCCACTGACCGGCGAAACTCAGCTCTCGACCGGGCCAGCGCCGGTGCCCTATCACATCTACAACGGCCACGGCGTCTTCATCGGCGGCACAGCCGACGCGACGGCAGCGGCCGAGTTGCTGCGCAATGAAACCGTGCGACCGATGACGGACACGACCGGTCGCGCCCTGATGGGTCTGTGGGTGCTGGACCTGACGGCCGCGAGCCACGATCCGCATCATGAGTTTCAGGTCTCGCTGCTGGTGTCGCGGCAACCCGCCCGGCCCGTAAAGGCCGGCGCGCTGGCGACCGCCGAGGCGCTGATGACGCGCCCCGAGGCGCGCCTGTTCTGCCACGGCCTTTGGAACAACACGCCGCGCGTGGTCGCCTACAACCGCGAGCATCTCGGCCTAAACGCCCGGCTGACGGCCAGCACGATCGTGCGCGAGGCGAACCGGCTGCGCTTCTCGGCCCAGACCCCCGACGGCGCCTCGATCGCGCAGGGGGCGCTGCGGATGGGCCGCGGCTCGCTGTGGACGACTTTCGAATTGATGCAACGCCTCGGCCTGAGCGGGGCCCAGCGCCTGGCTGCCCAACCCTGGTTCGAGATGCGGGTCGTCAACCCGATCGGGCTGCGGCCGGCCAACGACGCCGCGTTCACGGCCTCGCACAACGGCATCAACGTGTTGCGCCCGTTCGATCGGCGCCACGAGACGCTCACGCTCGCGGATCCCGCGTACGCCCGGCTCGATTTCCGACCGGCCTACGTTCAGGAACTCGAATCGATCCGGTTCGTGTACCTCGACCCGGCGCCCGACGCCTGAGCTCGCCGCGCAACCTGCCGACATCGGGGCACACCGGGAGTGTCCCGATGTCTCTGATACGGCTCCGATACCGCGCTAACAATGCTCTGATACCGCCTTCCTAGAATCGTTATAACTGTTCGGTCAGCTCACACAACACGACCGGACGATCAGGACGTTTCGAACGTTTGCGCCTGGGCGCAATCTGGAGGGTAGGCACATGAGCAAAATCGTCGGTATCGACCTGGGCACGACCAACTCGGTGGTGGCGGTGATGGAAGGCGGCACGCCGACCGTGATCAGCACGGCGGAGGGCTCGCGTCTGGCGCCGTCGGTCGTGGCCTTCACCAAGAACGGCGAGCGCCTGGTCGGTCAGACCGCCAAGCGCCAGGCCGTGATCAACTCCGAGAACACGATCTTCTCGATCAAGCGCTTCATCGGCCGGCACTACGCCGAGACGGCGACCGAGCGCAAGCTCGTGCCCTACAACGTCGTCGAAGGGCAACGCGGCGACGCGCAGGTCAAGCTCACGCTGAACAACAAGACCTATACGCCGCAGGAGATCTCGGCCATGGTGTTGGCCAAGCTCAAGGCCGACGCCGAGGCCTACCTGGGCGAGCCGGTGACCGAGGCCGTGATCACGGTACCCGCGTACTTCAACGACGCGCAGCGCCAGGCCACCAAGGACGCGGGCAAGATCGCGGGCCTCGAGGTCAAACGCATCATCAACGAGCCGACCGCGGCCGCGCTGGCCTACGGGCTCGACAAAAAGGCCAACGAGACCATCCTGGTCTTCGACCTGGGCGGCGGCACGTTCGACGTGTCGCTGCTCGAAGTCGGCGACGGCGTGGTCGAGGTCAAGGCCACCAACGGCGACACGCACCTCGGCGGCGACAACTGGGACGAGCGCGTGCTCAACTGGGCGGCCGACGAGTTCAAGAAGGAACAGGGCATCGACCTGCGCGCCGATCGCCAGGCGCTCCAGCGTCTGCGCGAGGCGGCCGAGAAGGCCAAGATCGAGCTCTCGACGCTGAGCGAGACCGAGCTCAATCTGCCGTTCATCACCGCTGACGCGAGCGGGCCGAAGCACCTCAACCTCAAGCTGACGCGCGCGAAGTTCGAGCAGCTCACCAACGACCTGGTCGCGCGGCTGCGCGGCCCGTTCGAGGCCGTGCTCAAGGACGGCGGGCTCGCGACGGCCAAGATCGACGAGGTGGTGCTGGTGGGCGGCTCGACCCGCATGCCGATGGTGCAGGACCTGGTGCGCGCGCTCACCGGGGGCAAGGAGCCGAACAAGAGCGTCAACCCCGACGAGGTCGTGGCGGTGGGCGCCGCGATCCAGGGCGGCGTATTGACCGGCGACGTCAAGGACGTACTGCTGCTCGACGTCACGCCGCTGTCACTGGGTCTCGAGACCCTGGGCGGCGTGATGACGACCCTGATCGAGCGCAACACCACGATCCCGGCGCGCAAGAGCCAGATCTTCTCGACCGCGGCCGACAATCAGACCGCCGTCGACATCCACATCCTGCAGGGCGAGCGGCCGATGGCAAACGACAACATGACGCTCGGGCATTTCCGGCTCGACGGCATCCCGACCGCGCCGCGCGGCGTGCCGCAGGTCGAGGTGACGTTCGACATCGACGCCAACGGCATCCTGAACGTGAGCGCCAAGGACCAGGCCACCGGCAAGGAGCAGACGGTGAAGATCACGGCCTCGACCAACCTGAACAAGGTCGACGTCGAGCGCATGGTCAACGAGGCGCGGCAGAACGAGGCGGCCGACCGCAAGACGCGGGAGTTGATCGAAGCCCGCAACCAGGGCGAGAGCCTCGCCTATGCCGCCGAGAAGTCGCTGCGCGACCTGGGCGACAAGGTTCCGGCCAGCGATCGCGGCGCGATCGAGAAGTCAGTGAGCGAACTGCGCGAGGCGCTCAAGGGCGAGGACGTGGCCAGGATCAAGACGCTGACCGAGCAGGTGCAGCAGGCGAGCTACGCGCTGAGCCAGCAGCTCTATCAGACCGGCGCCCAAAACGCCGCCAACGGCGGCAGCGCCGGCCCGCATGGCCGCGACCAGGGCGACGTCGTGGAGGGCGAGTTCCACGCGGCGTAGGCGTCGGGGATCAAGACCCACAAAAAAGGGCCGCAGGGGCATAACCCCTGCGGCCTTGTTTTTTGGGTTAATCGCCCAGATAGTGCACGCCGTCGGGGGCCTCGATCTCGGCCCGCAGCGCGGGAACCGGTCCAGCGGTGACGGTCAGGGAGTCGGCCAGGCCCAGCGTCGAAAGCGCCTGGCGGATGTGCTCAGGTCGCGGGTGGATGGCGTACAGGCCGCGCAATCGGCAGCCCTGATCGGGCAGCCGATCGGCGGGATGCGTGGTCGAGTCCCATTGGATCAGCGTGGGCACCAGACCCTCGCCGGGCAGTGAACCGTCCTCGGGCACTGTGATGCGCCAGTGGTACTCGCCGCGGCTCATCGGCAGCATCGCGCCGATCGGCGCGGCGGCGACGGCGCGCTCGAGGTCGGGCGTGCGCGCCACCCAATGGATCAGACGCGGTCGGGCGCGAAGCCGCTGCTGCAGGTTGCTGCCGTCGAGGCCGAACCAGCGCGGGCGCTCGGGCTCGGGCAGATCGGGGTCGACGGCGATGATCTCCAGATACTGGCGCTCGCCAAGCCGCAGCACCAGATTGTGCGTCCCCATCGCCTTATGCTGACCGCCGGGCTGTGGGCTGATGCCCAGCACCCGCTCGATGAGCGCGGCGCCCTGCGCCAGCGTGTCGGCTGCGACAACCAGGTGATCGATCTCGGCTTGAATGGCCATCGGCCCGATTATGCCACCCTCGGGGCGCCCCGCGACGCCGCGCGTGATCACGGCATGCCCATGCCGTGCGCTGGCATCCGTTCAGGCACGCCGGCGCCTGGCGCATAGGTTCAACGCGCCCAACCTGCGTCGACCCAAATTCGCTTCTCTTTTTGTTCGCGGCACACTCGCGGTGTTCGCCGCGAGACGCGATGGCGTGGGCGCCGCCCAGGTCTTTGGCCCGCGACTGAGTACAATCGGGCCTATGCCTTTGGAGACAAGCCGCGTCCGCGCGTTGTTGTTCGACGTGGACGGCACCCTGGCCGACACCGACGATCAGATGATCGCCGGACTGGAAGCGCGGCTGCGCGTGATTCGCGGTCTGTTCCCCGGCCGGGATGCCCGGCCGTTCCTGCGGTGGGCGGTGACGACCGCGATCGCGCCGGTCAACACGCTCATCGGCATCCCCGACCTGCTGCATCTCGATCAACCCCTGATCGTCACCGCCAACTGGGTCTCCGACCACGTCTTTCGCAGCGGGCCTGGGCATTTCACGTTGATGACCGGGATCGTTGCCGCGCTCTCGCGCCTTGGCGCGCGCTTTCCGTTAGGAATCGTGTCGGCCCGATCCGAGCGGGCGACGCTCAACTTCCTGCGCCAATATCAACTCGAACCGTTCTTCTCCGTGATCGCGCACGCACAGAGCGCGCGCTACACGAAGCCGCATCCCGACCCGATCAGATGGTGTGCGGACCGGCTGGGCGTGGCGCCCGCCGACTGTCTGATGATCGGCGACACCTCGGTCGACATGGATTGCGCCCGTCGGGCGGGCGCTCAGGGCGTCGGCGTGTTGTGTGGCTTCGGCAGCCGCCGGTCGTTGGAACGCGCCGGCGCGAACGCGATCCTGCCCCACACCAGCGAGCTCGGGGACCTGCTGTTGCCGGCTGCGCCTCAAGCGCAACCAAATGAATGACCCTGTCGGTCGGCGCAAAGATCGTTTTTGGGCGGAATTGACCGTCTACGGCAGCCCCATTCTGACCAAAGCGTATCTTGAAAATCCGTGGTTGGTCTGTACAATACCCGCACGCCAGACGGCGCAGAAGGACTGCGCCGAATGCACACAAGGAGAGAGGCCCGATGAATACCCTACGCACTTTGGGCGGGGTGATGGCTGCTGCCGTGGCTCTGGCCGCGTGCGCGCCGGCCGCCACCCCCACCGTGGCGCCTACCGCAGCACCCGCGGCGACCGAGGCCCCTGCCAGCGGTCTGCCCGACCTCGGCGGTCGCACACTCAAGATCGCAGTCGAGAACGCCTATCAGCCGTTCAACTACATCGATGAGGCGACCGGTCAGGGTGTGGGCTACGACTACGATTTCTTCACGGAAGCCTGCAAGCGCCTGAATTGCAAGACCGAGTTCGTGACCACCAGCTGGGACGCCATCGTGGCCGTCATGGGCGGCACCGGCCAGGCCGAATTCGACGTCGCCGCCGATGGCATCACGATCACCGACGAGCGCGCCAAGCACATCGACTTCTCGACGCCGTTCATCCAGCTCAAGCAGATGTTGCTGGTGCGCGCGGACGAGAGCCGCTTCACCGACGCCGAGTCGCTCAAGTCGGTGGCCGACTTCAAGGTCGGCGCGCAGCCCGGCACGACCAACTTCGACCTCGCGGTGGAGTTGTTCGGTGAAGACAAGGTCGTCTCCTACGATCAATACGGCCTGATCGTGCAGGCCCTGATCAACGGCGACATCGACGCCACGATGATGGACGACGTGGCCGGTCTGGGCTACATCGGCGCCAATCCCGACAAGCTGAAGATGGTGGGCGAGCCGCTGACCGACGAGAAGCTCGGCTTCGTCTTCCCGAAGGGCAGCGACCTGCTCGAGCCCTTCAATGCCGTGATTGCCGACATGGAAGCCGACGGCACGCTGACCAAGATCTACGACAAGTGGTTCAAGACCGAGTAATGAGTCAAGACACCGCAAGTCGAGAATGTTGAACGCCTGAAAGAGACGGGCACGCGTCGACGCGTGCCCGTCTCTTTATGAAGCGTACCTGGGAGCCAGCCGTGCCGGAATTTCAAAAGAACCCAGAGGTCGTGATCAGCCCGGCCAGCGGCGCGATCGTCAGCCCGCTATCCGCGAGGCTCGAGAAGCTGCCATGGTGGCTGCTGGCGGTCGTCCTGGCCGGGCTGGTGGCCTTATTCTTCATCCTGACCGATCCACAGATGACGCGTGTCTTCTTTGCCGTCGCCGGGTATGTCCCCTACGACCCGGCCCAGCCTGACAGCACGGGCGCCTGGACGATCCTGACGCGCGGAATCGGGATCACGCTCCGAACGGCGCTCTCGGCGTACTTGTTGGCTGTGACGATCGGTCTTTTCGTCGGCCTGGCGCGCGTGTCCTCGAACGCGATCCTGACCAACCTGGCCTCGTTGTACGTCGAAATCATCCGCGGCGTGCCGATCCTGGTCTTGCTGCTCTACATCGCTTTTGTCGTCGTGCCGATCGTGGCGGGGGCGCTCGGCTTGAGCACCCGCGATTTTCCGAATGAAGTGCGCGTAATCGTGGGCCTGGGGATCGCCTACGGGGCCTTCGAAAGCGAGATCTTCCGCGCCGGCATCCAATCGATCGAGCGCGGCCAGATGGAAGCGGCGCGCGCGCTGGGCATGAACTACTTTCAGGCGATGCGACACGTGATCTTGCCGCAAGCGATCCGCCGCGTGCTGCCGGCGCTGGGCAACGACTTCATCGCGATGCTAAAAGACTCGTCGCTGGTGTCGGTGCTCGGTGTGTCGGACATCACCCAATTGGCCAAGCTTTACGCGTCGAGCACGTTCTTGTTCTTCCAGACCTACAGCCTGCTGGCGTTGATCTATCTGACGCTGACGATCACGCTCTCGCGCGGCGTGCAGTACCTCGAGCGGCGGCTGTCGCAGGATCGGAGGTAGGCCGTGAGCGACGACATCATCATCATCGAGAACCTGGTCAAGCAGTTCAAGGCGCTGCGCGCCGTCGACGGCGTCAGCCTGCGCGTCGGGCGCGGCAAGGTGCTGGTGATCATCGGGCCGTCGGGCTCGGGCAAGAGCACCGTGTTGCGCTGCATCAACCACCTCGAGACGCCGACGTCGGGCACGATCGTCGTCGACGGCATCCACCTCGACGCCAAGGCCGCGCACATCAACGCGGTGCGGGCCGAGGTCGGCATGGTGTTCCAGCAGTTCAACCTCTTCCCGCATCTGACGGTGATGGACAACATCTGTTTGGCGCAACGTGTGGTGCGCAAGCGCCCGGCCGACGAATACAAACGCGTCGCGATCCAGCAGTTGGAACGCGTGGGCATCCCTGAAAAAGCCGGCGCGTATCCGTCGCAGCTCTCGGGCGGCCAGCAGCAGCGCGTGGCCATCGCGCGCGCGCTGGCGATGAACCCCAAGATCATGCTCTTCGACGAGCCGACCTCGGCGCTCGACCCCGAGATGATCAAGGAGGTGCTCGACGTGATGCAAGACCTGGCGCGCTCGGGCATGACCATGGTCTGCGTCACGCACGAGATGGGCTTCGCCCGCAACGCCGCCGACGAGATCGTGTTCATGGACAAGGGCAAGATCGTCGAACAGGGCGATCCCGAGACCTTCTACACCAACCCGCGCGAGGAACGCACCCGCGCCTTCCTCAGCCAGATCCTGCATTAACCCGGCCCAAACGCAGCAGCGGGGACGAAGCGACGCTTCGCTGCTGCGTTTGGGCAATGACCCGTGATACAGTTGACGCGTGAAATTTACGAGCTGCTGGATGTGTCGCCGGCTATGACGGCCGAGGAGATCAAGGCCGCGTACCGCATCTGCGCATCTGCATCATCCGGACCGGTTGAGCCAGGCCAATGACGCCGTGCGCGCCTATGCCGAAGACCGGTTGAAGAAAATCAACGAGGCCTACGCCACGCTGAACGACCCGGCCAAGGGCGGCCTACGACGCCATCCACGTCAAGAACAAGCGCCAGCGGACAGGGCCGATCTATGAACCGGACGACGACGAAATTCGCGCGCGGCCGATCACCCGAGGCTACGTCGGCCGCGGCAAGAGCCGGCAAGCGCAAAGACACCGACGAATGGCTACGTCAGGAGGCCGAGGCGCAAGACCAGGAGTTCATGGCGCGGTGGCGGCGCGCGGCGAGGAAGCCGAGCGGCAAGCGTCAGGAGGATGAGGAGCGCGCCCGCATCGGCCGCCTGGACGCGCTACCCGCGGTCCGCCGTGCACGGCGACGCTGGTTCAGCCTGGCCTCAACGTGACGTTCGAGCCGGTGCGCGTGCCGGCCGGCGAGTTCGGCGATGGCAGCGACCCGGCACGCGATCACGAGGCGCAGCCCACCGAACGCCCGCAACACCGCGTGCGGTCTCGAAAGCCTCTATCCGCGCACCGGTGACGTGGCACGACTCGCGCGCTATCGAACCACGCTGCGTCTCGAGGGACCGCTGGACGCTCTCCGCCATGAGCGCCATCCTGTCACGCAGGTCTCTGCGGGACGACGCCGTGGCGTTTTTGCCACTGGCTGAGCGGCTCCGGGTTGAAATTGTCTGCCGACGGAGGCCGGAATGGGAGAAGCGCGCCGCGCGGCACGGGCGGCCTTCTGTTTCCTGGGGCGACGTCTGGAGCCCCGAACGCGCCAACGCCGACAACTGGCACACCGGCACCACGCCGATCGGCGCGTACTCGCCTGGCCGGGCGATAGCCCATAATGCCTGCAAGACAGCGCCGTTGGCAACGTGGCGGTGCCTGCGGACTGGTACGACGCCGACACCTACGCCCAGGACAGGTCATCCTCGATCCGGTCGGTCCGACCATCGGCGACGGCGCCGTCATCCGCGGCGGCGCCTTCGACTCGCCACCGTCAGCCACGCCCGTGCGGTCGCCCGCAACTGGGATTATCCTTTCAAGCGGCGGGCCAACATCGGCTTTCGCGTCGTCGCTCAGGCCATCGACGAACGCCGAGGCGCGTCGATGCGCCGAGCGCAGGCTCCGGGCAAAGGCTTGCGCTGTTCGGGATCCTGCTGCTGGCAACCCTCCTCCGGATCGAACAACCTGATCTGCTGGCTCTGGGTGGCGATGAGTCCACGGCCTCCGAATCAGGTCGCCATGACGTCGCGCACGGCGATCTGCTGATCGCTGTTCAGCGGCAGCATCTTGCTGCATCCACCCGCTTTCCTCTGCCATCGCCGCTTGCTCCGGCTCTGTCGGCGACGACCTCCGGCATCGCAGTGGTGTACAGCGTTTGCTCGGCGTCGCTGCGGGTGGCACGGATGGTGTTGGCCCGGCGGTACCGGTTCGGGGCCCGCATTGCGGGCGGCCTTGCTATTCGCAGTCGCGCCCTGGTGGTCCTCACGGCGCGCAAGGTGTCGATCGAGCCGCCGCCGCTCTATACCGTGCTCGGCGGCCGGGTGCGCAAGCTGAGGTGCGGGTGCGCCGGCTCGGCCTGGGCTGGGCCATCGCGGGTCTCGGGGCTTGCGTTGTGCCTGGGCACGTACCTTCTCGTACGGGGCTGGCCATTGTCGTCGCCCTCCTTGCTGCTGCCAGCCTGGCGCACGCCTTCCGCAAGCTCGGCCTGGCCCTGATCGGGTTGCCCGCCTGCGCTCCCGACCGGAACGTATCTGGCGCATGAAGCGACGATCGGTTTCGCCAACTTCGCTCGACCTTGGCGGCGGCGCCCATCAGCAGCGAGTTGGCGATCGATCAGTGGCTCAAGCTCTGGTTCCCACTGTAGTTGAGCGTGGCGGCTGGCACATCAGCGATTCGACAGGCCGCGTTCGCGGCTCGGCTGCTCCAGAGTCCCGGAGTGACCGACGTCGTCAACGCCCAGGGTGCCGGTTCCTGATCGGCAACCGTTTGGCTGGTGCGGCGCGTCCTTTGCGCTCACTGTTCAGGTTCGTCTGAGCTCTGCCCGCACACCGTGTTGCTACCTGGCTTGTCGGGCCGATCCTGTTCTTCGGCGTCTTTCCGCTGTCAGCCCACATTCACTACTATCTGTCGCCGTACCCGGCGCCTTCATCGTGATGGGCTCATGTTGGAGCGGGTCTGGCAGACACGGCCCTGGCGCTGGGCGGTCGCGCTCGGCGCGGCCCTGGTGCTGAGCTGGCGTCGATGATTCACCACTTTCTGGATTTCGTCGGGAAGGGCGACGACGCCGGGCGGATACGCCGAGGCCGATCCTGCTCAAGGCCTGACGGCTGGCCGAACCAGCGCGTCGAGCCGCGAAGACCGAAGGCCCCACCGACATCATCCTCGTGTCGCCCGATACCGACCCGGCGATTGCATCGACGGCCAGTGAACTGCGCGCCCTGACGCTGGGGATGCGACAACGCTACGTGAACCCCAGTCAGTCGATGATCCGCGCGGGCTTCGTCCCAATATCTGCTGGCGCCGGGGCAGGCGAGGGGCGAGCTGCTGCGTCCTTATGTGCCGTGAAGGCTTTGTCAGTCAGATCACGGCCTTACGTGACGGCGTCGACCATTACATCTACGTGCGCATCCTCCGCGGCTACGACGAAAAACCCCTGCTCGAAGCGGATTGGGCGCCCTGGGGAGAGCGGGGCGAGGTTATCGACGTGGACATACGATGGCGCGGCGCTCGATGTGGTCACGTTCTGGGACATCACGGCGGTGCCCGCTTTATGGCGCACCGGTTTCATCACCTCTTTGCCGGCGATCAGAGGATCGCGCAGGCCGACATCGGCGGCGTCGACGTGGGCAGCTGGCGCGTCGGCGATGTGTGCTCCTGAACCACGCGTCGATCGAGATCCCGGCCGACGCCCGCGGGGCCCTCTACGACCTCGCGTGATTGCCAGGCCATACCTACCCAGAACCTGACGCAGCTGCTCCTGGACGCCAACGGCCCGCGCACGATGCCTGGGTCGTGCATGTGCCCTGACACGCTTGCCCAGCACTCACCGGACGGTCAGTGTCCCGAGGGCGAGGATGTTGTCGGAGCTACCGGGCACGATCAGACGCTCCAGGCTCGGATAGCGATAGACGCCGACGAAGAGCGGATAGGCGCCCGGGGCGGTGCCCTGGCGGATCGTCAGTTCAACCGTGTCCGCGATCACCTCGGCGTCGCCCCAGGCATTGACGGGACACCGCGCGCCCGAGCACGCGGTCGACCTGCGCGACCAGAGTCGCCCTGTCCGTCGTCAGCGAGGTGCACGAACTGCGTGTACGTATCGCTGGTCATCGGCTCGATCTGTCGCCAGTAGAACGTCAGCGCGACCGTGTCACCCGTAGCGACGGCCTCGGGCAGATCCGCGCCGATCAGCAACAACCCACCGACGCGCGCGTCGACGGCGAGGCCAGGTCTGCGGCGGCGGCCTGCGTTCGCCCAGAAACGGCAGAAGTCCAGCTTCGGCGCAGATGAAGGATCCAGACGATAGAGCCGACAGCCGAGACGGCCCTCGTCGATCGGCGTCTTCTGTTCGTACAGCGCGAGCGTGGCGTATTCGTCGAGACGAGCGGCGTCATCGCGTGCACAGGATCATGTCGATACGTTCCACGTAGAGCCGACCGAGCACCTGATCGAGGGGCACGAACTCGAAAGCGCGTCCCTGCATGGTGGCGTAGCTCTCCCAGATGGGCCGGCACGCCGAAGCCGCCAGCATGGCATCCGAATAGACGATGAACAACTTGGTGCCCGGGTCGACCCGCGCGACCTCCCGCGCAGCGCTTCGATCAACTCGCCGTCTTTGCCCTGACCGACCGTAATCGTAATAGCCCATCAGGCCCTGCACCGGCAGCGCCGCGACCAGCAAGGCGAGGACCAACGGCGCCGACCGCCGGTCGCGGTCAACGCGCCGCGATCCACTGGACAGGTGCGCCGCGGCGAGCGCCCCCATGCTGCAACTGGAGAAACAACGTCATAGTACGACGTAAAGCGGACCGGCCTGGCGATCCCAAAATGAGCGCTGAACCAGGGCACGGCGAGGTAGGGCACGATCGCGAGCGCCGTCAACCCTTGCGCGCCGTGGCAGCGAACACGCCGCAAGCGCCCAGACGATCATGATCAGCGGCAGACCAAGAAGCGGCGTCAGGGTTTCGTCGCTGCCCAATACGTCAGGCTGCCCTGATTGCCGGCCGACTTGGGACAAGAGCCGGCCGAGGCTGAGCGCATAGGTTTGCAGCGTGGATCGATCTTGGGACAAGTACTCAAGTGTTCCTGAAGCTGCGTGACGGTGTTCGCCTTGAAGAACAGGTTGTGGATCAGCACCGGCGCCGACAGGACAAGGACGATCCCGGCCGCCGTCGTCATCCACAGCCACCAGTGCTGACGCAGCCCGGGTCGGCGCCACGACTCCCAGGCGAACCAGAGCCCGGCCCTGCCCAACGGGATCGCGGCCGCGAGGTTGGCTTGAGCGCGAAGCCGCCGCCGCCCAGCCCCCAGCCACCAGGCGCCGCTCTCGCGTTCGAGCGACTCGACCAGGGCCCAGAGGAAGACGCCGACGAAGAACGGCACTGCCATTGCTGTCGCGGCGCCATAGATGACCGCTGAGCACGATGATGCGGTTGCGGCGATCAACGCGGCCGCGACGCTGGCCGCGCGCCAGTCGCCGATCAAACGCCGCGCCAACGTGCGTAATGTCACAGGCACCAGAAGCGCGCCCGTGATCAGGAGCAGCGTGCGCCCCAGTTGGGGATCCGTCACGCCAAGCCTGTACAGCCCCGCCATCAGATACACGAAGAACGGCCCGGCAGGCGTCGGTGCCGGTCAGGGTGATCTCACCGCGCGCGATATGCATCGCCAGCGTGGCCTGGTTGGCTTCACGCCCGGGCGCGGGATGGTGCGCTGCCACGGCCAGCGGATCGCGAGACCCACGCATGTCAGAGCGCGACCCAAAGCCATTCGCTCGCGATCCAGCGCCGCTTCGTCCGCGGCATCGTTATTGCGCCCAATGCGGTCTCGCCCTTCGAAAGTGGTTGAACGTTGAGAGTTCATGAGCGCGATGATCCGCCGATCGCCCGCGGCTCCCACGTAATGATGCCACAGGAGCCGCGCGGCCGTGGAACGACGGGGGCCATGGCAATCGCATCTCAATGCAGTATCGACGGATTTTGCCGCGAATTGCGCAAATTTTCGCGAATTGTCATGTCGCACAACCCTTTCGCGATTAAGTGCAAGGCGTTACTGCTCAGCCGTTAGAAGTTAGCGAAAACGAGGCGGCTCAGGGTCGGGGCGAAGCCCCCGACCCTGAGCCCACTCCTGTTTTCGCCATGAGTATTCCTGCTGGCGGCTGAGCAGTAACCACTCCGCGGCCAATCGCTTCTCCGGGAAAGATGCGACTGCCCTGCGATGGGGGCGCTGCCATCGGCCCGTTCGGTGAGTTCGGCGAACGTCGGGCGCGCGGCGACGGCGAGGCCACGTCGCCGTGCGGCCGGCGTCCGGCCTGGAGAAGCGCCATTAACAGTCACATGGCAAAGTAAAGCGGCGGTCTCATTCCGGTTGGCTGCCCGCTGCTGCTTCTATCCGGCCCGGCCGCGTCGGCTCAGATACGAATGCCAAAACATCCGGGCTGCCACAGCCCGCCACGGAGACCACTGCTCGGCCATTTCGTTCAGCTCGGTGTACGTTGGCCGGTTAGCCAGCCCCATCACCTCCTGAACGGCCACGGCCAGAGCCAGGTCGCCGTGGGGCCAGACATCGGGTCGCCCAAGGGCCATGATGAGATACACGTCTGCCGACCATCGCCCGATCCCCTTGAGCCCAATCAAGGTCTCGCGAACGGCCTCATCCGGCAAATGCTGTAAGGCCTCGGGATCGAAACGGCGGTCGCGGATGGCCTGGGCCATCTCCCGGGCGTAGCCTGCCTTTTGGCGGCTGAAGCCGATGCGCCTCATCTCCACGTCGTCAAAACGCAGCAGCTTCGTTGGCGTAATGACTCCACGACAGGCGCGTTTGAGGTTCACGAACGCGGCCAACGCCGAAGCCAGAGAGACCTGCTGCTCTAGGATGATATGGATGAGCGTTGGAAAGCCCGGCGCGCGCGCCCAGAGCGGCGGATAGCCCCATTGTCCGTGGATCTGAGCCAGGTGCGTATCCAAGGCGGCCAGGTATCGCGCGCCACGCCGCAATTGCGTTTCAGTGATGGCCACTTGTGTTCCTCTCCGCAAAGAATACAAATATATCAACAGTGGTCATGACCTGCCTCCACCACGCCGGATGAAACCATCATCCCCTTGGATTCGAGGCCGTTCCCCGGGTGATGGGTGGCCATTCCGGCGCCCTGAGTTATCGACCGTCGAGCCACTGCGCGACGTAAACCACAGATGGGTGTTTCGAGTGCGCGGATATTCGACGTTATCTGATAGGGACCGGTCGAATGAACCGTATTCCAGCGGATGCAGTGAGTTGACGATCTCTTAACTGATCAACCGACCTTGTACGTTCGCCGCCTTAGCAAGAGACGATGCAAAGGGTCAAGCTACAATGCCTACGTGGTTCATCGCTCAAACGAGGCATGGCTGCGCGACCTTCGCGGGGCCGAGGCGACGCGCGACGTCGCGCTTGCCAATTTACGCGCGATCGTCCTGAATGCCCTGCCATACGCCCTCTCCACCTGGCTCAAGCCCGACGATCCTTTGTTCAACCCGCTTTCCGAAGAAGTGGCCCAGAATACCTTGATGCGCGTCCTCGAGCGCCTGGGCAGCTTCGAGGGTCGCAGCCAGTTCACCACCTGGGTCCACAAAATCGCCATCCGCATCGCCCTGACAGAGCTGCGGCGGCGCAAGTGGCAGGATGTCTCACTCGAGGCGCAGGTGGAGAGCACGCCCTCCGCCGAGGACCCCCAGTGGGCCGCAGACCGTGCCGCCGGCCCGGAGACGTTGACGGAGCGGAACGATTTGCTGGCCCGGGTGGAGCGCATGCTCCAGGAAGAACTCACGGACCGTCAGCGTCAGGCGATGGTGGCCCTGGCGATCCAGGGCCTGCCACTGGAGGAGGTGGCTCGCCGTATGGGCACCGAACGGAACGCGCTCTACAAGCTGCTCCATGACGCGCGGGTCAGGCTCAAGCGGCGCCTGGAACGAGAAGGGCTAACACCTGCCGAGGCCCTGGCAATATTCGCCTCGAAGTAAGAGACGACCAATTGACGCCGTCTAGATGCAGAGGACACGATGGAGCTCTTTGATCGACTGCTCAACTGGCTCAGGCGCCGACAGCCTCAGCCGGGCCGTGCGCCGCGTGGCGACGTGCCGACCATGCTGCTGCCTCAACTCGAGGACACGCGCGAGGTCGAGTTGT
>JBGAJV010000114.1:0-8999 GCA_044224715.1 Anaerolineales bacterium
GATGGCGCGGACTTCGCGGATGGTGACAGGGTCCTTGCTCAATGGACTGCACCGGGCTCTGTGTCATCTGCGAAATCCGCGCCATCCGCGGCAGAACGAGTCGGTCCGCCTACACGGTTGTCTGACCCAACAGGCGCGCGACCTCGGCCATCTGCTCGGCCGTCAACGGGCCCTTGTCCAGCGCGCCGGCGTTGTCTTCCACCTGAGCGACGGTGCGGAAGCCCGGGATCGGCACGGTCTTGGGGCTGCGCGCCCAAATCCAGGCGAGCGACCCTTGAGCGAGGGTGCGTCCGCGGCTGGTGAGGACCTCGCGCACGGCGTCGAGCCGCCGGCCGAACTCAGGACTGGGTTGGCCGTGGACGAAATACTTCATCCACTCTGGGCTGCGAGCGCCACGCACGTCGTTGTCGGGCAAGGCGGCGCCCTTGCTGAACTTGCCGGTCAGCAGGCCCATCGCGAGCGGACCGCGGTTGATGCTTGCCAGATCCATACGCTCGCAGAACGCGATCATGTCGGGCGCGTCATCGAGCACGTTGAGTTGATGCTGGATGGCCGAGCAGTAGGCGCCCTCGGCGAACACGGCAGCGCGATCGACGAAGTCAGTGCTCCAGCCATAGGCCCGGATCTTGCCGGCGGCAACAAGTTGTTCGAGCGTGTCGCGGACCGGGAGCGCCTGATCGGCCGCGAAGTCATTGGCGTGAAATTGAAGCAGATCGATGTAGTCCGTGCCCAGCCGGCGCAGCGAGTCGTCGCACGCAGCGCGGATGCCCTCAGGCGTGGCGCTCGTCCCCGTGATCTGGCGGCTGCCCTCATCAAACAGGTTCCAGAATTTCGTGGCGATGACGGCCTCTTGGCGTCGCCCGGCCAGCGCCTGTCCCAAGATGACTTCGCTGTGTCCGGCGCCGTACACGTTTGCGGTGTCGAAGAACGTGACGCCGAGATCGAGCGCGCGTCGGACGGCTTTGATCGACTCCCGGTCGTCGACGTCGCCCCAGCCGAGCGGCGTTTCGCCCGCCCAGAAAGGCCCGCCGATCGCCCAGCAGCCCATGCCCAGCGCGCTGATCGTGATCCCGGATCGGCCGAGCGTGCGGTTCGGTGTGAGACTCATGAGGTGTTTCCCTTTTCTACAGGTTGCTCAGATAGTTGTACGGGTAGGGCAACGACCGGGCGCTGGCCTGGTTCAGATGCTTGAGCTGCTCAGACGACAGGGTCCAGCCGTCAGCGCCGAGATTATCCTCGAGTTGGGCGAGGTTGCGAGCGCCGATGATCGGCGCCGTGATGCCGGGCGTGTCCAGCAGCCAGCGCAATGACACCTGAGCCGGTGTGTGGCCAGCCTCGTCGGCGACCGCTCTGACCGCATCGACGACCTGCCACGTGCGCTCGTTGGCGTACACGCTCCACGATTCGGTCCAGCCGCGCGCTTCGGCGGTCTCCACCCGCGATCCTGCGAGCGGCCCCGTCTGCCCGCGCTGGAACTTGCCGCTCAACCAGCCGCCGCGCAGCGGGCTCCACGGGATCACGCCCAGCCCGGCGTCGCGGCACAACGGAAGCAGCTCCCACTCGAGCTCGCGATCCAGCAGATTGTAGAGCGGCTGCAGACAGGTGAAGGGTTCCCAGCCGTTGCGCGCTGCCAGATCGAGCGCCTTTTGCAGCTGCCACCCGGCGAAGTTGCTGACACCGACGTAGCGTACCCGCCCCGACTTCACGAGCAGGTCTAGCGTGCTGAGAGTCTCCTCTAACGGAGTCCGTGGATCCCACATGTGCACCTGGTAAAGGTCGACGTAGTCGGTGCCCAGGCGCTTCAGGCTGCCATCGATGGCGTCAAAGATGTGCTTGCGCGACAGTCCGCGTTCGTTGAGCCCGTCGCGCGTGCCGAACCGCACCTTGGTCGCGATGACCCACTCGTGTCGACGCTGGCCCTGCAACCAGCGGCCGAGGATCTGCTCCGAGACGCCTTCCGAATACGCGTCGGCCGTGTCGATGAAGTTGCCGCCGACAGCGCGATAGCGGTCGAGCATACCGATGCTCTCGTCCTCCGTGGCCTCGCGCCCGAACGTCATGGCGCCCAGGCAGAGTCGCGTGACCTGTAAACCCGTCCGTCCCATCGTGATGGTTTCCATGGTTGACCTCGATGTCGCGCCGCGTCGTCAGGTGATCGACGGCGCGAGTTGAACACCGGGGATCGGCCAGAAGGCGTCGGGCGCCTCGCGCACCGGTCCCGGGAAGATACGATCGATGGCATCGGCCAATTCCGATGACCATTCAACGTCGAATGACTGCAAAGCCACATCAAGCTGCTCGAACGTCCGTGGTCCGATGAGTGGCGCCGTGACCCACGGGTTGTGGAGCAACCAGGCGAGCGCCACCGCGGCCGGCTCACGTCCGATGTCGTGGCACAGGGCCTCCCAGGCCTCCAGCTGTGGTCGCAGAGAAGCCATGGCCTGCTGGGCGACAGGATCGTCCTGCCGTCTGGTGGAACGCCGCAGCACACCGCCGAGCAAACCGGAGGCGAGTGGGCTCGACACGGTCACGGCCATGCCGAAGGCCTGGCAGGCGGGCAGCACCTCGAGCTCGAACGACCGGCGCAGCAGACTATACGCGCACTGCTCGCCGACAAAACCAGGGAGGTCGTACTTGGACGCCTCCTGATTGAACGTCGCGATGTGCCAGCCCGCCAGATGGCTACTGCCGATATGCGAGATCTTGCCCGCACGCTCCAGCCCATCGGTCGTTTCGAGCACCTCGTCCCAGGCCGTCCCACGGTCGAGGCGATGGAGGACCAGGAGGTCGATGTGGTCGGTGCGGAGCCGCCTCAAGGCGTCGTCGCAGGCGCGCCGGATCGAGTCGGCGTTCGGGCCATAGCCCATTTCGCCGTATGCCGTCGCCGACAGAATGAGGTTTTCGCGCCGACCTGGCCGTTGCGCCAGCCACTCTCCCACGATCGGCTCAGCACCGCCCCGGCGCCCGAAGGCCGTCAGGCCATCGGCGCCCGCGACATCGATGTATGTCAGGCCTCGCTCCTCCGCGCGCGACAGGAGCGCGAGAGCGTCCTTGCGGCTGTTGAGGAATTCGAAAGGGTGAGTGCGCAGTCCGAGCGCGCTGACTCTCAGATCAGTGCGGCCAAAACGTCGATACAACATGATGGTTCTCCTCTCCGCTGACGCGCGACTCGAGGACGCGAGCTGATCAGCCCGACTGAAGCGGATGCTTCTCCGTTCCTATCCAATAAGGGTGTGGGTGTCAGGACGTCGGGCGTTGTCGAGGCGCGCCGCCGATGCCGCTTACGTTACGACAGGCGATGCGATCCGTCACCTATCCAAAGATAGGAATCGCGGTGGTCAGGAAAGGAGGCCGAGTTCGCGCGCGCGCGCGACGGCCTGCGTCCGGCTGCGAACGCCGAGTTTGCTGTAGATCTGGTTGACGTACCACTTGACGGTGCCGAGGGTGACAACCAGACCGGAGGCGATGTCGCGGTTCGAGTCGCCTGCCGCCAGCCGTCGCAGGATCTCGGCTTCACGGGCTGTCAGATGTTCGCCGCTGAGCGGAAGCGTTTCGAGCGCCGGTCGCGCCAGCGCGCCCATGACTTCACGATCCCAATCGGCGAGCAGGCCTTCGACCTTCAACGTCAGGTCTGCCTGCCGGCCGCGCGCGACGGCGTCGGCATACGGACCGGTCTCGGGGTTGGGGGCGACCTCGTCGAGGATCTCACAGGCAACGTCCGCCGTGTCCCAGCCCATCGGGTGATAGCTGATCAGCGCCAGCCACTCGATCGCCCGATCCATGCGACCGACGGAACGATAGAACTGCGCCAGTTCGAGCAGCGCCATCATCACAAACGGGATCAGGCCGTGCTCAAGGCTGATCACGAGCGACTCGCGGATCAACTGAACGGCCTGACGTTGCTCGCCGGCCGGGATCAGGATTCCGGCGAAGTCGGAGCGAGCCATGGCTTTGCTCCAAGGCGATCCGAAGGAGTCGGCGAGTCGCAGCGTCTGCTCGGCGTAACGGCGGGCGGCGTCGGCGTCGCCGCCGGCGGCCTCCACGGCGGCCAGGGCCTGATGACTGAGCATGAGCCCGAGCGGCGCTCCCAGGATCCGATACAGCTCGAGCGAGCGGTGCGCCATCGCGCGGGCTTCATCCATGTCGCAGCGTTGAAGGGCGCCATAGGCCAGCCAGACGAGCGCCCCGGCAATCCCGAACGTGTCGCCGGCGCGTTCGTAGAGGGCGAGGCCGCGCCGCAGCGAGTCTTCATAGTCGGGACGGCCGAGCCGGTATCCAGTCTCTCCGAGTTTCTGCCACGAGAACGCCTGCTCCTGCTCGGCTCCCAGCGCGGTCAACTGCGCCAGGCTCTCTTCCAACTGCGCCGCCGATGTCTCGGGCTGGTTGAGGCTGTACGCCATCGAACCCAGCCGTGCGAGCAGACGTGCTCGCAGGATGGCCTCGTCTCGCGGGAGGGCCGGGGCGTCAATCGCCTTGAGCGCCTCGTTGAAGAAGCGCTCTCCTTCGCGATACCAGGCGTGCACGTCGACGAAGAACCAGAGCGGTTCGAGCGCCGCGGCGAGCAGATCGACGGCCCGGGTTTCGGCGGCTCTGGCCCAGGCGGCTCGCAGGTTGTCACGCTCGGCGACGAGCGCGGACAGGGTCGAGGCCTGACGCGCATCCTGTAGCGCAGGCGCGAGTTCCACCAGGCGACGAAGCATGACAGCCGCGTGCGCGTCTTGAGCCGCATGGATCGTGGTCGGCGATTCTTGCAGCCGGCTGAGCACATAGCCACGCACCAGCGCGTGCAAATCAAAACGCCCGCTGGCAGTCCGGTTGACCAGGGCCCGCGCGGTCAGGGCGTGAAGGATCTCGAGCGGGTCGTCACCCAGGGCACCAATTGCCCAAAGGGCGGCACCGCCCCGAAAGGTCGATAGATATCCGAGCGCCCGACGTTCGGCAGCGCTGAGGCGAGCCCAGGTCTCGTCGAGCACCGTCTGAAGTCTGCGCTGGCGGGCCGGCAGGCTGACGAAGGGGGCCGCCAGCCTGCGCGGATCGCGCTCGATCAGATCAGCAATCTCATCACTCGACAGCGTTAGCGCCCAGTTGGCCGCCAGTTCGAGCGCCAGCGGATGACCTTCGACGAGGCGACAGATCCGCAGCACGCCGCCGAGCTCGCCCGAGAGCGAAAAGCCGGAACGCTGACGGCGCGCCGCGGCACCGAACAGGGCGACGGCCCCGAAGGCCCCGGGGTCGAGCACAACGCGCGAATCCCCAGCGTTTGGGTAGGGCAGTCCGGTGACGGTCAATAACCACTCGAACTGCGACAACAAAGGTTCCCGCGCCGTAGCCAGGACCTTGACCCCAGGCGCCGCCGACAGGATGGCATGAACCCATTCCACGACAGGACCTGTCTCGGCGCCGTCGACGATGAGCAAGATCCGTCTGTCTCGCAGCCAGCGCAGAATTTGATCTCCCGGCTCGCTCTGCTCGTGCACCGTGATCCGCAATGCATCGGCCGTGGCCGCCGCGATCTGAGGCAGGTCGATGCCAGCCTGCAATTCGAGCAGGACTACGCCGTCGGCGAACGCTCCGGCCTGACGTTTCCCTGCCTCGAAGGCCAGACGCGTTTTGCCAACGCCGCCCAGGCCGACGAGCGTCAGCAGGCGGCATGCGGGATCCGCAAGACGCGCCGCGATGGTGGCAAGCTCGTCTTCCCGGGCGAAAAACGGGGAAAGGGTGGCCGTTTCGGTCTGGCTCATGGGAGTGTGGACACGATTCTACCAATCACCGAAAGCTAAGCTTCGGGTGATACCATTTGGCCCACAGGAGAACAATGCAATGACTCTTATCGAACGAAAAGACGTGATAAAGCTCGGCGACGCCTTCGCGACCGTGATCGGCGAAGACGTGGTCGTCGGACAGGCCGCGCCGGCTTTCAAGGCGCAGGTCGGCAGCTGGCCGGACAAGGCGCCGTTCACCGAGGTGGACGTGCTGGCGCAGACCGCGGGCAAGGTGCGCATCTTCACGCCGCTGCCCTCGCTGAGCACGAGCGTCTGCGACACCGAGACCCGGCGCTTCAATCAGGAGGCCGCGGCGCTCGGCGACGACGTGGTCGTGATCGCGATCAGCACCGACCTCCCGCCGACCCAGAAGTCGTGGTGCGCGGCCGCCGGTGTCGACCGGGTCTACACCGTCACCGACCACATGGACCTTGACTTCGGCGCAAAGTACGGCACGTGGATGAAAGAGCGTCGTTGGCACAGACGCGCGGTCGTCGTCGTCGGCAAGGACGACAAGATCGCGTACGTCGCCTATATGCCCGCGCTTGGCGAACAGCCCAAGTACGACGAGGTCCTGGCTGCGGCGAAGAACGCCATCGGCTGACGGACGTCGTCGTTGCGGTGTGCGCAAAACGAGAGGCCGGGGCATCGCCCCGGCCTCTCGTTTTCCACGGACTCAGGCGCGATCGCGTTGGCGGCGCGGCCCGGGCATGCGCCGCTGGCGCGGCGCACCCTTGCCCCCGGTCGGTTCGCCGGCATCGAGCCGGCGCTCGATCTCGCCGAGCCGCGAGAGCTTCTCCCACGACGGCAACTGTCCGCCCTTGTCGAGCATCGACTGACGCAGCTCCAGGATCTGGTCGCGCAGCAGCGCGGCCTTCTCGAACTGGAGTTCCTGCGCGGCGGCGCGCATCTGCGCCTCGAGTTCGGCCACCAGCCGCTCGAGTTCGCCGGTCGGCAAGGTCGCCGCGGTGAGCGGCTTCTCGCCGCCGTACTCGGGTGTCTCCTCGGCCACGGTGTGCACGCGTTCGGTCAGGTCGTGGATGCCCTTGATGACGCTGGCCGGCGTGATGCCGTGTTCGGTGTTGTGCGCGATCTGGATCGCGCGGCGGCGGTTGGTCTCCTCGATCGCGGCCCGCATCGAGTCCGTGATCTTGTCGGCGTACATGACGACCTTGCCCTCGACGTGCCGGGCTGCGCGGCCGATGGTCTGGATCAGCGAGGTCTGTGAGCGCAGGAAGCCTTCCTTGTCCGCGTCGAGGATGGCGACCAGCGACACCTCGGGCAGGTCGAGACCCTCGCGCAACAGGTTGATGCCCACGACCACGTCGTAGATGCCCAGACGCAGGTCGCGCAGGATCTCGATCCGCTCGAGCGTGTCGACCTCCGAGTGGAGGTAATGGACCTTGAAGCTAAGTTCCTGGAGATAGGCGGACAGGTCCTCGGCCATGCGCTTCGTCAGCGTGGTCACCAGCGCGCGCTGGCCGTTGGCGATGCGTTTGCGAAGCTCGCCGACCAGGTGGTCGACCTGGCCCTTGGTCGGCAAGATCTCGACTTCGGGGTCGATCAGACCGGTCGGGCGGATGACCTGCTCGACCAGCTGATCCTTGTGCTTCATCTCGTACGGGCCGGGGGTGGCCGAGATGAACATCGCCTGGCCGACGCGCTCTTCAAACTCGGCGAAGCTGAGCGGTCGGTTGTCGAGCGCCGAGGGCAGGCGGAACCCGTACTTGACGAGTTCGTCCTTGCGCGATCGGTCGCCGCCCCACATGCCGTTGATCTGCGGGATGGTCATGTGCGACTCGTCGACCACCAGCAGAAAGTCGGGCGGGAAGTAGTCGATCAGGGTCCATGGCGGTGATCCGGCCGGGCGTTGATCGAGATGGCGGGAGTAGTTCTCGATGCCCGAGCAGTAGCCAACCTCGCGCAGCATCTCGAGGTCATACCGCGTGCGCTGTTCGATGCGCTGGGCCTCGAGCAGCAGGTCGTTGTCCTTGAAGTACTTGATCCGTTCCTCGAGCTCGGTGTCGATGCCCTGGATGGCGGCCTGGAGTTTGTCGGCGGCCGTGATGAAGTGCTTGGCCGGGAACAGGTCGAGGGCGTCGTGATCCTTGACGATCTCGCCGGTGAGTGGGCTGAACTCGCTGATCCGCTCGATCTCGTCGCCGAAGAACGTGACGCGGTAGCCGAACGCGTCGGTGTAGGCGGGCATGATCTCGAGCGTGTCGCCGCGGACCCGGAACGTGCCGAGTTTGAGGTCGACGTCGTTGCGGGTGTAGTGGATCTCGACCAGTTGCCGGAGCAGCGTGTTCCGGCGCACCGGCTGACTCTGCTGGAGATGGATGACGACGTTGCCGTAGGCTTCGGGCGAGCCGAGGCCGTAGATGCACGAGACCGAGGCCACGATCAGGACGTCGCGGCGGCTGAGCAGGGCCGTGGTCGCGGCCAGCCGAAGTCGGTCGATCTCCTCGTTGATCTGCGACTCCTTCTCGATGTACAGGTCATGCCGGGCGACGTAGGCCTCGGGCTGGTAGTAGTCGTAGTAGGAGACGAAGTACTCGACGGCGTTCTCGGGGAAGAACTCCTTGAACTCGGCATACAACTGCGCGGCCAGGGTCTTGTTGTGCGCGATCACCAGGGCGGGGCGCTGTACGCGTTGGACGACGTTGGCGACGGTGAAGGTCTTGCCGGTGCCCGTCGCGCCCAGGAGCACCTGGGACTTAAGACCCTGTTCGACACCGGCGACGAGGGCGTCGATGGCGGCCGGTTGATCGCCCGTGGGTTGATAGGGAGCATGTAACTTGAAGTCCATGGGGCCTCCGACCCTGTGTGGCGGTCTGCGCATAGCCATTCACCGGTGGCAGTGAATAGAACATATATTTTATCACCGGCCGTCGCGCACCTGGCACAGCGTACCTGGGAAAGCGATTGGCCACGAAACCTGACCGCATGGAGCGCGGATGCGCCGGATCACTCCGATGCCAGTCAGCGGGCGTCGGCCGGGCCCCCTAGCATGTTACGGGCTCGGGTCCATGAGCAATGATAGGCTGGGGCGATGAGCCGCAAAGCCTACCCCAGCGACGTGAGCGACGACGAAGGGGCGATCGTGGCGCCCTACCTGACGTTGATCCAGGTGTCGGCGCCGCAGCGGGAGTACGCGCTGCGGGAGGTCTTCAATGGCCTGCGCTGGATTGCCCGAGCCGGGGCGGCCTGGTGCATGATGCCCAATGATCTGCGCCG
>JBGAJV010000030.1:0-66633 GCA_044224715.1 Anaerolineales bacterium
TAGCCGTCGCCGGTGTCGCTGCTATCCTCTGCGGGGTGGCGGCGTGGTTCAGCGGCGTTGAGATCACCGCCGCGTCGTTGTGGGTCACGCCGGCGGGCCTCGCCATGGGTCTGCTCGCATCGTTGCTGATCGCGTTCGTCGAGGCCAACGTCTACTTGGGTCTGCTGTTGCCCGTCACGCAGCGACTGCTGGGAGGCTGGGGCAGTGTGCTTTATCTAGCGTTGCTATGGGGCGGACGCTTCGGCTTGCTGCCGGCCGAGTACATCTTGGCGTTGACGATCGAAGGCCTGCTGTTGTTGGTTCTGACCGCGCGATTGCGATCGATCGGGGGAGGCCTACTGGTGCACTGGGTCGTCATCGTCACACTATACGGCATCGCGATCTGGAGGATGGGATGAACGGACCAACGGTCGTTGGCGGACTGGGCGCGGTCTTGTTGGTTGTCTTGCTCGTCGTCCGCGAGATCGCTGCTGCCTCGCCGCGGCCACAGTTGCGCCTGTTTGCACGGTACCTGTCGATCGCGCTATTGCCTTTGATCCTGGTCTTCCTGGTCAACGTGGCGGCCACACTATACGACCTTGTTGTTTGAGCGCCATACACGTCCATGTGGACGCTGCAGTGCTTTGCTCTGACCGGAGTGCTGCCGCTGCTGCTGGTCTTCTTCGTCAACGTCGGCATGAAGCTCTACGAACTGATCGCTCAGGGGCAGTAGCGCGCGGCCGATCATCCGCCGCCCAGGCTGATGCAAGAACACGAAGCGGCTGATGACGTCGGAATCAGCGCGCGTGGCTCAAAGGCCGGAACGCACAGACTGCACCCGTTCCCTTACACGCGCAAGCCTACGAAGACACCCATCCGTTTCATCCGTTGATCCGTTACCACATCCGTTGTCAGCCGACCGTCACTTGATCGGGGCGTAGAGACGCGGCCAGTCGAACTCGACCCGCAGGGTGGTGCCATCGTAATGGAGCACCACCTGGGTGTCGGCCTTGCGCATCATCACGCATTCACGAATGAACTCGCAATCGTCCTGGTGCAGGGTGACATGCCCGACGTGCGTCACCTGCCAGCCGTTTGTCGCGGGCAGACTGCGGTAATACGCCAGGAACTCGTCAAGCGTCATCTTCGGATTGGTGAAGTAGTACAGGTCGACGCCGATGCCGTGTTCGTACCGGGTCATGCCCCGGACGGCGCTGTCGCCCGGCACGGGCAGCCCGAGCTCGGCCGGCAGTTCGATCGCCGCCGCCATAGCCTGCATGTCGTCGGGCAACCCGATCTCCGCCACCTGTCCGATCGACGACAGGGCCTCGGTGACCTCGTACACCTGCGTGAAGTCGCCCTGGGCGCTGGTCTCCTTCCAGTGCGACGCGAGCACGTAGTTGCCGTCGATCGCCAGGTGGAAATCACCTTCAAACCGTGTCGTCGCGTTGCCGTTGACCGTGTCGACCGGGGCCAGCACAAAGTGATAGGCGGGGATTCCCTCGTATTCGGTTTGCTCGGCGAACTGCGCCTCGACCAGTCGGTCGGTGTTCGCCGTCGGGATCTGGGCCTTCGAAAAGAGCGACTCGTTCCATCCGGCCGAGATGTACCAGTCGCCGGAGCCGGTCTGCGTATAGGTCCAGTCGTCGACGACGACCGTTCGCTCCTCGCCGCCTTTGAACTTGTTGAAGAAGTACGCGCGGAACGGCTCTTTGATATACCCGATGGTGGTCGTCATTTCGGTCAACGCGCCGTTGACCGTGTTCTTTTCGGTGACCGTGACGACGAAGCTGTCCAGGGCGCGGATGTCCTGGAACGACCAGATCGCAAAGGTCGGCGGCCAGACCGTAGCCGTCGGTTCGGGGGCCACGGTCGGTTGCTCGATCGTCGCCGTCGGCGCGACCGTGGGCAGCGCCGGCTGCGTTGGCGCAGCGGTCACAAGCGCGGTCGCCGGCACGTTCGCGGCCTGAGTGGGCGCCGCCGTGGCCGTCGGCCCGGCCGTGGGTGGGGTCAGGCCCGCCAGCCCGCAGGCCTGGACGAGCAGGGCGCACAACAGGGGAGGCAGAAAAGGTTTGATGTTCATGGGCGCGAACCTCGCACGGACCATCGGCGATCGAACCTTCCCGCAGCGGGTGACGATGGATGATTGTATCGTGCGGAGGGCGCAGCCACTGGGTGACCCCCGACCTCGCCGGCCCGGGCCAGACCGTCGAGCGCACCCGCGTGCCCCGCAGGACGCGCCGATCGCCAAGTCAGGGCGACGGGCGCCCAATTGCGGTTGAACCAGGCTGACGACCTGCGCGGGCCGGTAGGGGGAGGCGGCGGACCCGGGTCGCGCCGCGATTTGCCGTCTGCGGCGGCCTCTGCCACCCCAAAATCCATTCGCTTCATCCGTTGATCCGTTACAGGATCCGCGTCGGCCAAGCAGACACCCGGGACGCCTGGAACGTCCTGAAGGTTCAGGCACGTATCGTCGACGTTTCGCCCAGGGGCCTGCCTGGTCAAGTCGTCGCCCCGTCGCGGCAGATCGTCGCCGTTCCACGCGAGTCGCGCTGCATGACTCTCCGACGATTGCCGAATGGCGTCGGTCGCGAGACAATCGAGTGACCCCAGAGGAGGACGCCTCATGCCGTTCGCCGCGCGCCGCGCCTTCCAAACCGCCGTCGTGATCGGCCTGCTCGCCGTCGGTACGACGTCGCGCACCGCCTCGCAGTCCGCCGCGCTGTACTATCTGCCGCTCGTCGCCCGGACCTACACCGCGTTGATCGGCAAGACAGCGGGTGTTTGGACGCAGGAGGGCGGCAACCCGCAGCGCACCGGTTATACGGCCGTCGATCCGGCCACGCCCTGGACGCTGCTGTGGTCTTGGAATGCCGCCACCGCTTCGGGCAGCGCGGATTGCCCCGACGGCAACCCCGAGCACGGCCATTGCTACGCCGCCAACAATCAACCGTATTCGGCCGCCGGGGCCGGCCTGATCTTCATCCCAGCCGGCGTGCAGGGTCTGTACGCCGTCTTCGATCACACCGGCAAGACGGCCTGGCATGTCGGCGGCGGCGCCTTCAACGCCACGCCCGCGTATACGAACGGCTTCGTCTACGCCGGCAGCGCCGACGGCAGGTTGTTCAAGGTCGACGTCGGCAGCGGCGCCGCGCAGGTGTATCACACCGGCAGCCCGATCAACCGCGGCGTGTTGATCGCGGGCGGGGCCGTCTATGTGCTGACCGAGAACGGCCGGCTGCACAAGATCGATCCGGCCACCCTGACGGTCGTGTGGACCTATGACGCGGGCGCCAGCGCCCTCAACGGCACGGGGCTCGCGTACTCGGCCACCCGCGACGTCGTGCTCTTTGGCGCCGACGACCTGACCGTGCACGCGGTCAACGCCACGGCCGGCACGCGCAAGTGGCGCGTCAAGCCGACGCCGAACGCGCCCGGCTTTCCGAACCAGTTCATGATGAACTGGCCCGTCGTGGCAGAGGTCAACGGGCTGGTGCTGGTGCGGATGCGCCTCTCGCACCCCGACACGCTCTGGCAGTTCCCGCCCATGCAGACCAACGCCGAGGCGCGCGCCTATCTCACGGCCAACCCCGCCAAACAAAACGTGTTCGCGCTCGGCCTCGACGACGGAGCCGCGCGCTTCCTCCCGGCCGTCGGGTTCGGCGGGCACGAGTATCAATCCACCGAGCCGGCCGCGCTGCCGACCTGCGGGTCGAGCGTCAGCTGCGCGTACCTGATGGTCGGGCCGGCGCCCGTCGTTAAAGCGGAGCCCGACGGGTCCGAGGTCGCCTACGTGCCGTTCCGCAGCCAGCAGGGCAACCCGAACGACGCGCGCTGGGATTCGCACCTGGGCGAGATGGTGCTCAACGGCGCCACCATCCCCGGCCTGGCCGCCGGCGATCTGCGCTGGGTGCAGATGGGCCGCCGCGACTCGTATATCTACATCACGGACGAGCTGGGCGAGATCTCGATGGCCGGCGACGTGCTCTTCCACGCCCACTGGGGCGCGAACGAGACCATCCGTATCGTCAACCGTTCGGCAAGCCTGGGTCTGACCGCCGCCAACCCGATCGTCACGGCCGAGCTGCCGACCGTCATCCGCCGCATCGAGGCCTGCGGCACGCCAAACCTGCTCACGCACTACACCACCTGCGGCATGGTGCTCTACGGCGACACGCGCTATTGGGCCAGCCCCGGCTTCTGGATGTACTGGAACGCGCGGCCGACGCTGTCGACCGGCATCACCGGCGACCTGACGTCAAAAGGCTACACCTACGTCACGGGCGACCTGATCGTCATGCAGGGGCTCAGCGGCGAGTTGATGGTCTTCAAGCACAGCGGCGCGGCGCCGTGAGGGCCGCCGCGTCGTAAACAATCCCTAAACGCTCGCCCCGGCCGCGCAGATTTTCATGCGGCGCATACGCCGCAAAGGCCGTAATTTCGCTATAACCAAATACACACGTCGACAAAATGCGTAAGGCCGCGACTCTTCTGCCATGCTTCTCAAACGACGCCCGCCGGCGGCGCTCTTCCTGACGATATATGCCCTTCTGGGCGCCGCGATCGCGGCCATGGTGCTGACCTTCGAGACGGCTGGCTTTGGCGCGTACGCCTTGATCGGCGGGATCGCGCTGGCCGCGTTGTGGTACGACCGCCCGATCCAGTATGCGTCGATTTTCATCTTCGCCGTCTGCAGTCTGCCCACGGCGTTTCAGCTCGGCGCTCACCACGGCCTGTGGTACTTCGCCGTGTTCTACGGCATCGGCCTGCTGATCGAACTGGGGTTGACCGAGCTCATCCACTGGCAGGTGCAGACCAATGCGCGCCTGTTGCGCGGCGAACAGGACGCTTCGGCGGCGCTCCGCCGGGCCGAGGGGCGCTTGAGCCGGATCGTCGCCAACAGCCCGCTGGCCACCTACACCTTGCAGCTGACGGGGGAGCGGATCGATCGACCCGCGCGCCAGAAGTTCACGTTCGTCAGCGCCAACATCCTCGACCTGACCGGGTACTCTGAAGCCGACTTCAATGCGGACCCGGAGTTGTGGTTGTCGCGCGTGCCGGTCGAGGACCGCGCCGATGTGTTCGACGTCGATCCCGACGAGGCCAGCGCCACACGTGAATACAGGTTCAAACGCCGTGACGGCGTCGAGATTTGGCTCGAGGACCGCAGCCGGATCATGCCCGCGACCGCCGATTCCCCGGTCGAGATCGTGGGCCACGTCCACGACGTGACGGCGCGCAAGTTGGCCCAACTGCAGGCCGAAGAGAGCCGCCGTTTCAACGCGCAGCTCGCGGCCGCCATCCCGAGCCAGGTCAACGTGCTCGAGGCCGATACCTTGCGGATCCTGTATGTGAACCACGCCCCGGTCCTCGAGACGGCCGCGAAGAACCCGCTTGACGCCATCGTGCCGCATCTGGTCGATACGCGGTTGAGCCTCACCAACGTCCATCCCGAAGACCGTGCCACGGTGCTGGCGGCGCTGGCGCGCGTGCAGACCCTGGCCGACGACAGCACGGAGCAGACGTCGTTGACCATCCGCAGCGTCAACGGTGACTGGCGCGACTTGCAGGTGCGGTACCGTGTGTTCAAGCGCGACGCCGAGGGCAGCCCGACCCAGATCCTGTGCGTGACCGACGACGTCACCGAAGCGCGGCGCGCCGAACGCGCGTTGGCCGACAGCCAGAGGCTGCTAGGCCGGATCACGGACGTGCAGCCCGGCGTGATCTACGTCCTCGACCTGTGGGCCAACGGCGGCGATGGCGCCTTCGTGTATGTCAATCGCTATGCGCCGGACCTTCTCGGCTATCGCGACCTGCCGGCCGAGCGGCGCGAGAGCGTCCGCGTGCTGTTCGAGCTGATGCACCCTGATGACGCCGGGGCCGCGGCCACGGATCTCGGTCGCGTCGAGCATCTGGCCGACGGCGAGACGCTCGAGCGCGACTTTCGGATGCGCGCCGCAGATGGCAACTGGCGCTGGGTCCGCTCGCGGCTCCTGGTCTTCAGCCGTGACACCAATGGGCGGCCGCAGCACATCCTGGGGTTGCTCGACGACGTCACCGCCATGCATCAGGCGCATTTCGAGCTGGCTTCCAGCAAACGCCTGTTCGAGCGCGTTGCCGAGGCCGTGCCGAGCACACTCTACGTGCTCGACCTGCGCGCGCTGGACAGCTCGGGCGGCGTCGCTTTTGCGAACCGCTCCTTGCCCGCCCAGCTGGGCTACGCCGCGGGCGCGGCGCATCTGGCCGGCTGGGAGGCCTTCCTCAAAGCCAATCTCCATCCCGACGACCGCGAGCTGTTCATCCAGGCGCGCCGCGCCTGGCTTGGCCTCCCGGACGGCGAAGTGCTCGAAACCGAGTTCCGGTTGAAGGACGCGGCCGGGAACTGGCATTGGATGCGCGGCCGGCATCTGGCCTTCGAGCGCGACGATGCCGGCGTCGTCACCCAGGTCATCGGCCTGATCGAGGACATTACGGCCGGCAAGGAGATGCAGCTCGAGATCCGGTCCGAACGCGACTTCGCCACGCTCGTGCTCAACACACTCGGGCAGGGCGTGGCCGTCGTGAACTTCGACGGCCGCTGCGAATACGTCAATCCGGCTGGCGCGCGCATCATGGGCATCGCCGAAGACGGGCTGGTCGGCCTGTTTCCGCGCGAGATCTTGCCTCCGGCGTTGGCCGCGGAGCTGCACGGCCGTCTGCGCGAGTCGCTCGTCACCGGTGTCGCGGTCCAGTTCGAGTTTCGGTACCGCCGGTCCGACGGCGCGGACATCGATCTGTTGGCGGCGGTCACCTGGCGCAACCAGGACGGAGCCCCGATCGGTCTGGTGGTCGTGTTCACGGACGTCACCGAACAGAAGCTCCTGCAGCATGAGCTGTCGGAGAAGAACCGCGAACTCGAACAGGCGCTCGCCACGGCGCGCGAGTTGACGCGCGTGGCTCAGGCGGCGACGCGCGCGAAGAGCGAATTCCTGGCGAACATGAGCCACGAGATCCGCACGCCGATGAACGCCATCATCGGTATGGCCGAAGTGCTGCAGACCACGCCGCTCTCCAACGAGCAGGCAGGGCCGGTGCAGATCATGGTCGACTCGGGCCAGGCTCTGCTCGGGATCATCAACGACATCCTCGACTTCTCCAAGATCGAGGCGGGCCGGATCGAGCTCGACCTGCACCCGTTCGACCTGGCGGCCGTGGTCGAGAGCGTCGTCGATCTGCTGAGCATTCGTGCGCGCGAGAAAGGCCTGCGCTTGATGTGCTGCATCGATCCGGCGCTGCCGCCGTCGCTGATCGGCGACGCCGGGCGCGTGCGCCAGATCTTGCTCAACCTGGTGAGCAACGCCGTCAAGTTCACGGCGCAGGGCCGGGTCAGCGTGCGCGTCGCGCTCGAATCGCTGACCGGGTCGATCGCCCACGTGCGTCTGGCGGTCATCGACACCGGCATCGGCATTTCGCCCGAGGCACAGTCTCGACTATTCCTGCCATTCGAGCAGGCCGAGCAAAGCACCACGCGCCGCTTCGGTGGCACGGGTCTGGGCCTGGCGATCGTCAAACGCCTGACCGAACTGATGGGCGGCGAGGTCGCCGTCAACAGCCAGCCCGACGTCGGCACGACGTTCTCGCTGCGCGTGGCGCTGCCGGTCTCGGCCGCCGGTGGTCTCCCGATCGCCAGACCGCTTTCGGGCCGCGTCCTGGTGATCGACCCGGAGCCGGATTCGGCCTGTCTGTTGACGCGGTTCCTGCAACACACCGGGTTGGACGTCGTCGCGGTGGAGGAAACGACGCAGCCAGGCGCGCGGGTGCGCGCCGACGGGCCGTTCAACCTGGTCGTCATCGGTTTGTGGGGTGATGACTCGGCGACGCTGCAATGTCTGACCGATCTGCGCGCCGATCCTGTAGCGGGCACCCTGCCGCGGGTCGTGCTGACCGACGGCGTCGTCGACAGCCAGGCTGGCGATCTGATGGTGCCCCGCACGACCAAACGCGCGGAACTCAGACGGGTGCTCGAGGAGGCCCTGGGCGCCCTGAGCAGCGCGCCGGGGCTGGAACGCGTCCAGCGCGTACCCGCGACGATTGCGGATCGAGATCGGATCGTCGAAGGCGCGCGCGTGCTCCTCGCCGAGGATAACCCCGTCAACCAGAAGGTCGCGGTGCTTCAGCTCGAGAAGCTCGGCTTTCACGTCGACATCGTCGGTGATGGGCGGGCCGCGATCGCCGCGTACGAGGAAGACCCCGATCGTTATGCCGTGATCCTGATGGATTGCCAGATGCCGGTGATGGATGGCTTTGACGCCACCCGCGCCATCCGCGCCTGGGAGCAAGGGCAGGGTGCTGGTCGACACGTGCGCGTGGTGGCCATGACCGCCAACGCCATGGCCGGCGACCGCGAGCTTTGTCTCGAGTGCGGCATGGACGACTACGTGAGCAAGCCGGTCGCCCGACAGACTCTCGAGCAGGTGTTGCACGCCGCCCGGGTCGGCCTGACGACCGAGCCATAAAGAACCCATGGACGTCGCGGACGTGCGCCGCCGGCGCCCAGATCCCGCCAAGCCCGGCTGACCCGTAGTTGGGGCCGCCCTCGTGGCCGCCCTTCCGTCCGTCCCACATCGCACCTCGGGGTGCCCGACCCCGACTGCTCCTCCGCAGCGCCTGACGGATTTGCTCCGACCTCCTGTGCCGCACGGCAGCCGCCCCACATCGTGCTACAACAAGGGTCAACCCCGCCCACAGGAGCACCGCCATGTCCGATCAACCGGCCTCGCCCCCGATCGATCAGCGTCTCGACCTGCACAACCTCACCCGAACCGAGTTCGTCAACGCCATGGTGCACCTCTACCGCGGCGAACTGGGCGAAGCCACCGCGTGGCGTGGGCGCCTCGACACCACGTCGCACTGGGCGATCGTGCTGAGCGCCTCGGCCCTGAGCTTCGTGTTCAGCGAGGCGGATAGCGAGCGCCACGTCCTGATCCCGATCATCAGCGTGTTCTGCACCTTCCTGCTGCTGATGGAGGCCCGTCGGTACCGGTTCTTCGACATCTGGCGCTCGCGGGCGCGGCTGATCGAGATGAATTTCTTTCGCCCCATGCTCGAGGGCACGCGTCCGCCGCTGCGCGACTGGGCCGACCGCCTGGCGCGCGACCTCGAATGGCCGCACTTCCATCTGCCGTGGTGGGAGGCAGCCGGTCGGCGATTGCGCCGCAACTACACCGGCATCTACGTCGTCCTCCTGGGCAGCTGGCTCGTGGCTCTGATGACCCACCCAGTGCCGACGACGTCTCTGGCCGAGGTCGCGGCGCGCGCGGCCGTCGGGCCGCTGCCGGGTTGGGCCGTCGTCCTGGCGATGGGTGTGTTCTACGGCGCCCTGGCGACGCTGTGGCTCTTCAGCTTCTGGGCCAGCCGCTACGCCAGACGCCTGCCCGCCGGGCACCCGGCTCGCATGGGCACGACATCGCGCGACGAAGCCTGAGGCACACCCGTCCATCGCTGCCGGACCAAAAAGACCAGGGCGAGCCCAATCGGGCTCGCCCTGGTTCGTCATTCGTGAACGGTCAACGCGCTCACAGCACGTCGCCGTGCGCCTTGCGTTTTGTGAAGCGACCGCTGCCGCGCTGCCCGAGCCACTGCTCGCCGTCGACGAGCAGTTCGCCGCGGCGGAAGACCTTGACCGGCAGGGCCGTGGTCTTCCACCCTTCGTAGATCGAGTAATCGGTGCGCATGTGGTGCGTGGCCGCGCTGACGACCTGATTGGCCTTCGGGTTCCACAGCACGATGTCGGCGTCGGCGCCGACCGCCAGCGTGCCCTTCTGCGGGTATAGGCCGAAGATCCTGGCCGGGTTGGTGCAGCACAGCTCGACAAAGCGGTTGAGCGAGATCTTGCCCGTGTCGACGCCCGTGGCCCACAGCATCGGCATGCGGTTCTCGACCACCGGCAGGCCGTTCGGGATCAGGCTGAAGTTGCCGGCGCCGAGTTCCTTCCCGGCGATCCGCACCGGCTGGCCTTCGTACAGAATTTCCTTGGTGCCGTCCATGAAGAACGGGCAGTGGTCGGTGCTGACGTGCTGCAGTTGATTGTCACGAACCGCGCGCCAGAGCGCCACCTGGTCGGCCGCTGTGCGCACCGGCGGCGAGCACACCCACTTGGCGCCGTCCGGCTGGCGCAGGTTGTCGATGCTGAAGTGGAAGTACTGGACGCAGGTCTCGCCCATCACCGGCTGGCCGAGGGCGCGCGCGGCCGCGATCGCGTTGACCGACTTGGCGCAGGTGACATGGACGACGTACAGCGGCGCCTCCGCCATGGCCGCCATCGCCGCCGCGCGGTTGGTGGCCTCGCCCTCGGCCCAGTCGGGGCGGGTGAGCGCGTGCCACTCGGGCGCCAGGTTGCCGGCCGCGATCGCCTCCCTGACGAGGATGTCGATCACGTCGCCGTTCTCGGCGTGCACCATGGTCAGGATGCCGTGCCGCGCGGCGGTGCGCATCACACTGAAGAACGTGGCGTCGTCGACCTGGAGCTTGTTCTTGTAGGCCAGAAAGAGCTTGACCGTGGGCATGCCCTCGACGGCCAGCGACGGGATCTCGGCCAGCACGGCGTCGTTGAGGTCCGTCACGCCGACGTGAAAGCTGTAGTCGATCACGGCTTTGGCGTCCGACTTGCCGTGCCAGCGCTCGACGGCCGAATGCAGGCTCTCGCCCTTGTCTTGCATGGCGAAGTCGATACAGAACGTCGTGCCGCCGAAGGCGGCCGCCCGGTGCCCGGCCGGTTGCGTCGACCACGTCCGCGCCATCGGCGGGCAGCGCCTGGCCGATCATGGCGATCTTGTCGTCGACGACCAGCAGATCCGCCTGGAAGGTGTCGGACGCGGTCACGAGCGTGCCGTTCTTGATCAGGATCTTCTTCATGTTGCCTCCGCTGAGGTCGTAGGTTGGACTGATTTTATCCGCAATTGGGCGTGTGGGAGGCCTGACCCAGGACAGCCAGCGCGATCGCCGCTCAATCGGCTCGGCGCGGGCCTGGGCCACGACTTCCGTGCGTGATGTGGCCGGTCAGCCGGCACGACGCCAGGCGACGGAGAGGCCATATGCGAAACGAGAGCTGCGGGCGCAGCCCTCGTTTCACGTCAGGCGTTCGGTCGGTCGGGCGGTGGCTCCGACGCCGGCTGGCTTCGTCGGCGACGGGCGATCAGGCCGCTGAAGCCCAACCCGAGCGACACGCCCAGGACAAGGCCGAGGCCGACGTTGTGCATGGCGGCGCCGAGCGAGATGCCCAGCGCTAAGCCCGCGCCGAGGCCGTAGCCGGCCGCGCGCCGTCCGCTGCGGTTTTGAGGGGAAGTGGGTGTGGCCATGGTGCACGCTTTGAGGAGACTGGCGAACACCAGAGTCTACGCGCTGTGGGCGGCGTAGGTTGTGCCTGACGCGTCCCGCTCCTCCGACCTGCAAGTCACGGCTGCAGGTTATCGCGATGGACCGGACAACGGATACGGGGAATGGGGCAACGATTGACGCGGACTTTGATCTCGGTGGCGCGGGGGATTTCGGGCGGGGTAACGGAGCAGCGATTGACGCGGACTGGGATTTCGGCGGGGTAACGGCGCAACGGATAACGCGGATGGGAGTTGCCCAGACGTGGCGGTGATGTCTGTCGGCCAGCGTCAGCCCATCTGGCGCGGTCTCCCGCCAACCCCCTCCACGCACCCGTAGGGCGCGTGGAGGGGGCAGGGGGTGGCCTTTACGGCACCTGAGTCACCCGGTTTTGAGCACCGGGCGCCACAGGCGAGTTGTTGCGGAAGAACTGCTCGAGCGCATCCGTATCGACGATGCCGCCCAGCCGATCCGTGCCGAGCCGCAGCGCCGTGAAGTTATCGCCGCCGTCGGCGAGGAAGTTGTTGACGGTCACGCGGTACGTCGCAGCCGGGTCGATCGGCACACCGTTGAGCTGGATGTTGCTGACCTTCTGACCGGTCGGCGCGCTCAGGCTCCACGAGTACGTGAAACCGCGCGAGACCTGCAGGATGCGGGTCTGACCCACGGCCGGGTTGTCGAACTGCTGTTCGAGCACGGCCTTGATCTGGTCGCCTGTCAGCGTCATCGTCACCAGGTTATTGCCGAACGGCTGCACCGTGAAAGACTCGCCGAAGGTGACGTTGCCGTCGCCTTCGCCGACCGGGCTGCCCGCGTAGGTCAGATCGGCGCGGATACCGCCCGGGTTCATGAACGCGATCACGGCGCCGCCCAGGTTGGCGGGGCTGGTCGAATCCAGTTGCGCATCGGCGATCACGTCGCCGAGCGCCGACTCACCGGCCGCATTGGCCGTGCGCGTGATGTTGGCCGTGATCTGACCGATCACGCGATTGGCCAGCGGCGCCGCCACGGCGTTGTACTTCGCGATCAGACTGGTGATGGCCGGAGCCTTGACGACGTCGCGGGTGACGATCACGTTGTTGGCCGCGACTGACGAGAAGTCGCCGGTGGCGCGATCGAGCACGAACGAGACGTTGGTGACCAGCCGTCCGAACGATGCCGCGCTGGTGACCAGCTTGTTGTTGATCACGCAGTTGTAGGCGTTGTGCGTGTGGCCGCTGAGCACCATGTCGATCGCCGGATCCATGCGGTTGACGATGTCGACCACGGCGCCGGAGATGCCCGTGCAGGTGTTGATCGAGTTCTCGGCCAGCGCCGTCGATTGCGCCGCGCCTTCGTGCAGCAGCACGACGATGGCGTTGACGCCCTGGGCGCGCAGCTCGGGCACCAGCGCGTTGACGCTATCGGCTTCGTCGCGGAACTCGAGCCCGATCACGCCCGAGGGCGTGACGATCGTGGGCGTGCCCTCGAGCGTCATGCCGACGAACGCGACCTTGACGCCCGCGATGCGTCGGATCTTGTACGGCGCGAACAGCGTCTCCCCGGCGTTCGGCCCGGTGGTCCAGAAGACATTGGCGGCCAGGAACGAGAACTGGGCGCCGTTGAAGCCGTCGCCGTCGCCGCAGCCGTCGGTCGGGTGACACCCGCCGTTCTGCATGCGCAGCAGCTCCGTCGCGCCCTCGTCGAACTCGTGATTGCCCACGGCGTTGAAATCGAGACCCATCAGGTTGAAGGCCTCGATGGTCGGTTCGTCGTGGAACAGCGCCGAGAGCAGGGGGCTGGCGCCGATGAGGTCGCCAGCCGAGACCACCACGGTCTTGCGCGGGTTCTGGCTGCGCAGATTGGCGATGTGCGTGGCCAGGTATTCGGCGCCACCGGCGTTGGTCGTGCCGATGCGTCCGGACGACCCGGCCGGGGGCTCCAGGTTGCCATGGAAGTCGTTGACCGACAGGATGTTGCCGCCGATCGTCTGGGCCAGCGCCGCATTAACCTGCAGCAGGCCGGAGCCGACCGCGTCGCAGGCCGAGCCGGCGCAGTCGCCGTCCCAGGCGACGTCGACGAAATGGTCGTAGTCGTACACGCTCGCGGTCCCGACGCTCGCCAGCGGCAATGCCGTGGTCTTCAGCGCCGATTCGACGTCGCCCTGGTCGTAGGCCGGGTACTGCTGCAGCAACAGCGCTGCTCCGGCGGCCGCCTCGGGCGCCGCCAACGACGTGGCGCTGGCGTAGTAGAACGCCGTGCCGGTCAGGGCGTCGATGCCGGGCTGTGCCCAGGGTAGATCGCTGTTGGCGTTCGGAACGATCCCGGGTCCGCGCGACCATGAGCCTGGCGCGAGCAGGTCGAGTTCCTGCCCGGCCAGGGCGCGGCCGCTGAACGCACTGACGTACACGTCGCTTGCCACGGAAGGATCGGCCGTATCAGCCGAACCGGCCAGCGGGCCGCCGGGCTGCTGCAGCCACCAGAGCGGGTAGGTCGGTCCGTCGCCGGGCTTGAGCCACTCGCGCACCCAGCCGGCCGAGCCGACCGAGATCACGGGTGCGTAGGCGCCGGGGAAGACCATGCCGGCTTCGCCCTTCTCGCCCGCGCCTGCCACGACGATCACGCCGGCGGCGATGGCGCGGTCGACCGCGGCCTGCGCGGCGGAACCGAGCACGCCGGCGCCCAGGCTGAGGTTGATCACCATCGGGCGATAGCCGCTCTCGGCCAGATCGGTCGCGTACTGGATGCCGGCGGCCACGGTCGCGTCGGTGCCGAGCACGACCCGCTGCGCCGGCACGGCGCCGCTCGGGCAGCTTCGCAACGCGGGCACGCGCACGGCGTCGAGGACCTTGATCGGGATGACGGTCACGTCCGGCGCGAGGCCGCGCACGATCGGCGACCCGCCGGGCCGTTCGCCCGAACGGCCGTCGCCGCGATCGCCGCGACGCGACGTGGTGCCGACGATGGTGGCGGCCACGGCTGTGCCGTGACTCGGTAGAGTCGTGTCGATGTACGAGGTGCGGCGAACCGCGCCGTAGCTCACATCAAGGCCGCACTTGTCGGCGCGGGTGGAGAAACTGATCGATTGGGAGAAGCCTAACCCGAGGCCGCGCGCGATGCGCGCATCGGGGATCGTATCGCGCCAGTCGGGCGCCAGGCCGCTGTCGACGACGGCCACGTACACGCCGGCGCCGGTCTGCGACACGGCTTCGACGTTGATCAGATCGGCGTCCCAGGTCGGGATGCCGCCGCTGGTGGTATTGAGCCGACCGCCTTCGTCGGCGCTGTTGTGTGCCAGCGCCAGGCCGCTGCTCGAGGCAAGCAGGCCGACGATCGACAAACCAGAGGACAAACGTAACCAGAGTGATTTCATGGACAACTTCCTTGGGGATTAAGGGATCCATCCGGCTGCCAGGGCCGGTTCACATCGTGGTGTTGAGATGGTGTGCTTCTGGGGCTTGACCTCCTGTAACGCGCCGACGCCCCTGCCGACCGCCGGGCCGCGCCATCCAGGTCGGATGACGTGTGACCGGTGTCACGCGCGAGGCGTTGCGCTCGATTGTCGTCGGTGGGTCTGCACGACGCGCAGGGCGTCGCGTCTGGGCGCGTTGATTTCGGCAGGCGCCCGATCTGCCGGTCGAGGCGTCAGCGCCTCAATTCGTGCTCGGCGTCCGATAGCCGTGCCAGATCTCGGGCCCGGCCATCAGCTCGGGCCGGACGCGGCGTTCAACGATGCGCAGACGCGCGGTGCCCGTATCGGGATCGCGCTCGACGCATTCCAGGACGAACTCCCAGGCGCCGTCGACCATTTCGTGGCGGCTTCCGAGGGCCAGGGGCGCATCGTCCATCTGAAAAACCAGGATCGTATCGCTTGGATGCATGTTAGGGTCGAGCCTCACGAGCGGTCAGAAATCCCCAGAGGGCGGCTGCCCCGGACGTCTGACCCGTCCTAAGGATAACGCGAATCGCGCCTCGACGCGAACCCAGGCCGGGCCAACGAGTAGGCCAAAGGTCCTGCCAGGCGGAACCGCATTCGCCGACGGCGGCGGCCTCCAGAAACGCCCGAGAAAGGCGGGTTGTGCGAGTCTCGGCCGCGCTCAGCAGCGCCGTGACGTCCGCCGCGGCCAGGCCCGGCAAAAGGCCAGCCTGCCAGGCCAACAAACGACCGACCAACACGTCGTCGCCGGCCGGCGTCAGCCCCGGGCCCAACCCAAGCAAGGCCGTCGGCAGCGCATCGGCGGTGGCGCCGTCGATGACGTTTGGCGCCTCGGCGCGCAGAATCGCCTGAGCTTCCCGGCTGGCATCGACGGCGTCTTCACACAGGGCACCCACGTCCAACGCCGCCCAATCGGGGCGCGCGTTCCAGACGACGGCGTCAGTCCACTCGAAGCCCCACTCGGCCAGATCGGTTCCGACGTCAAGCGGCGGGAGACTCTGACCCGGCATAAGCCGCAGGCTGAGCGGCGTCAGCGCGACGTCGGCCGTGGTCAGGGCCACGAACCCGTCGTCGCTTTCGAGATACGCCACGCTGCGATGTATGCTGCGCACGCGCCGCGGCCCAGGTCGTGATAGCCACGTCTGCACCCGTGGCGTGAGGACGCCGATCCGCACACGCTGTTTCATGCTCGGATTGTATCCGGCGGGCCCCAGGCGCCGCCACCCGTCGCTAGACAGGATTGACGTACTGGGACGATCCACGTGTGTTGGTTCACGTGTCTCGAACGGTCGCGCAGGAAAATCGGCGTCGTGGTCCGTGGGCGCGTCCGTCTAGCGTTTGACGTTGCGTGGGCCGTGGAACTGGCCTAGAATTGACGCAACTCGATGACATGTCTCAGCGACCGGCGGCATTGAGCCGACCGGTTGTTGATTCTCATCAGGCGATTCGCAGAGCCCCACATCTCCGCGGCGCCGCGGGCCAGACATCGGCCTGGATGGGCACGCTTGGCACCAGAGCGAGCGACGGCGTGGCGTTTTCATCTTCTTCGCGGATCACTCTGATCTACCTCATCGTGGGCGGGCTGTGGATCACACTCTCCGACCGTGTCGTGGCCTGGGTCGTGACCGATCCAGCCTCCATCACCTGGCTGCAGACGGTCAAGGGGTGGGGCTACATCCTCATGACGGGCCTGCTGTTGTTCGTGCTCGTTCGCCGCGATGTGGCGCGGCTCGAGCAGGCACAGCAATCGCTCGAGCAAAGTTATGAGGCCACTCTCGAGGGATGGGCGCGCGCGCTTGATCTGCGCGACCGCAGCACCGAGCAGCACACCGCGCGCGTCGCGGATCTCGCGACCGAACTGGCCCGCGCGATGGGCCTCGGTGAGCCCGAGCTCACGTATCTGCGCCGGGGCGCCCTCTTGCATGACATCGGCAAGATGGGCATCCCGGACGGCATCCTGCTGAAACCCGGGCCGCTCGACCCCGCCGAATGGGCGATCATGCGCCAGCATCCCCGCTACGCATTCGATCTCCTGGCGCCGATCAAGCACCTCGAGCCCGTGCTCGACATCCCCTATTGCCACCATGAAAAATGGGACGGCAGCGGCTACCCCCGCGGGCTCAAACACGAGGAGATCCCGCTGACCGCCCGCATCTTCGCCGTCGCGGATGTGTGGGATGCGTTGACGTCCAATCGACCGTACCGTGAGGCATGGTCGCAGGAGCGCGCCCTGGCGTACCTGCGCGACCAGTCGGGCGTCCACTTCGACCCCGCTGTCGTGGCGGCATTCGAGACGTTGTTGGCGAACGGCGCCGTGCGGACCCACCTAACGGCCTCGGCCTAAACACACAAGAGCGCGGGAGGCGTCCACACTCCCGCGCTTCTGCGCTCCCTGCACCCGCGCTCCCGCGCCTATGGTGTCCAGATCGTCCCGTCCGGCCAGCGGCTTTGAGTCCAATCGATCACGTTGACCGTGATCGGATACTTCGCCGCCTTCTTCTCGTCGAGATCGACGCCGAGGCCCGGCTTGGCGTTGGGCCACAGATAGCCGTCGCGCAGTTCAGGTGTACCGGGAAAGACCTCTTTGAGCGCTTCGCCGAAGAAGATCACTTCCTGGATGCCGAAGTTGTGGCAGGCCAGGTCCAAATGCAGGTTCGCGGCGTGCCCGACCGGCGAGACGTCGCCCGGGCCGTGCCACGCGGTGCGCACGCCGAACGACTCGGCGAGCGCGGCCTGTTTGCGCGCGGGCGTGATCCCGCCGATCTGCGAGATGTGCGTGCGGATGAAGTCGATCAGCTGTTCGGCGATCAGCGGTCGCCATTCGAGCGGGTTGTTGTGCAGCTCGCCCATGGCGATCGGCGTCGCGCTTTGTTCGCGCAGTCGTCGGAACCACTCGATCTGATCGGGCGCCAGCGGGTCCTCGAGGAAGAACAACCGGTACGGCTCCAGGGCCTTGGCCATGCGGATGGCGTCGATCGGCGCGATCCGCTCGTGGATGTCGTGCAGCAGGAAGAGCGAGTCGCCGATCTTGCTGCGCACGAAGTCGAACAGCACCGGGATCGAGCGCGCGTACGCATCGGGATCGTAGTAGGCGCCGGGGAAGGCGCTGCCGGCGCGGTCGGTGCCTTTGCCTCGGTGCGTGGCCTGCGGCGCCTTGCGGCTCGGCCGCGCGTTGCGTTTGGTGATGTCCTTGACGCGGCCGCCGTAGCCGCCCATCTGACACCGCACCGCCAGCGCGCCGTCGGCCTGGTACTTGAGGACGTTGTCGAGCACTTCCTTCGGGTCGCGGCCGTCGGCGTGGCGATAGACCATGGCGGCCTCGCGGCACTTGCCGCCGAGCAGGTCGTAGACCGGCATGTTCGCGACCTTGCCCTTGATATCCCACAAGGCCATGTCGACGCCGCTGATGGCGTTGTTGAGGACGCCGCTATTACGCCAGTACGAGTTCACGTACATCAGGTGCCATAGATCCTCGATGTTGGCCGGGTTCCGACCGCGGAGCAGGGGGTCGAGGTAGTCCTCGACGGCCTTGGCCACGACCGTCGCGCGCTGCGTGAAGGTGGCACAGCCGAGCCCAAACAGACCGTCCTGGTCGGTCTCGACTTTGACCACGACCAGGGCGATCCCGTCCGGGGCGGTCAGAATCGTTCGAACCCGCGTGATCTTCATGCAACCCTCCTGAATGTGTGTGTCGTGGGTCGTGAGACGTCGCGCCGCAGGCGCGATGTCTCACGAAGGTTGGCTCTTGACATTCGCGCAAGACAACTTGCGCTCCCGCGCTCCCAGCTTCTATAGGGAAGTTCGTCACCACCGAGGCGTGACCTGGTCCACTGGCAGCTCGACCCCCGGCACCCGTATTCTGCTGAATACATTCCGGTCCGATTTAGCGTATCCGCGCCTCCACCAACTGGTCGGCGCCAGGGCAGCGGCCCCGGCCCCAGGAAGGATATGGCCACATGCCCGGTTTCACCCCAGGTCGGCGTTGGCAACCCGCGTACTATCCGTTCCACTCGGAACCGCCGTTCGATCAGTTCGTCGAGTTCATTGAACGGTCGGTCAAGGGCCCCCTGTTCGGCTGCCGGATGTGCGGCAACTGTCTGCTGCAGGAGACGGCCTTCATCTGTCCGATGGAGTGCCCCAAAGGTCTGCGTAACGGACCCTGCGGCGGCTCGACAGCCGAGCACTGCTACGTCGACCCCGACCGGCCCTGCATCTGGTACAAGATCTACGAGCGCGCCGAGAAGATGGGGCGCACCGATCGCTTGCGCGAGGTGCTTCCGCCGCTCGACTGGGAGAAGGTCGGCACCGACTCGTGGATGGACGTGTACCGCCATTGGGTCGAGGTTGGCGGGGTGGGCGGCATGCTCAAGGCCGCGCGTCTGCCGAAGGCCGAGCGCGACGAGGCCTGGGAGAAATTCTTCTACGACGTGCGTCAGCCGGCCTGGTGGGGCGGCGACGACAAACCGCATCCCGCGCCGGCTCATGAGCCGGTCTCGAAGCTCGAAGCCAAACTGACGACCGGCGGGTTCGCGATCACCGCCGAGGTCTCGCCGCCGCTGGCCGGCGCCACAGACGAGATCGTCAAGAAGCTCGATCTGCTGCGACCTTACATCGACGCCGTCAACTTCACCGACAATCCGTCGGCCACGCCGCGCATGTCGTCGCTGGTGTGCTCGGCTGTCGCGGTTCAGAACGGCGTCGAGCCCGTGATGCAGATCGCGGCCCGCGAGCGGACGCGCATGGGTCTGCAGAGCACGATCCTCGGGGCGGTGGCTCTGGGCATCCGCAACGTGCTCTGCCTCACGGGCGATCATCCGCGCCTCGGCCCGTCGCCGCACGGCCGGATGGATATCTGGGACGTCGACTCGATCCAGATGCTGTGGATCTTGCGCCGGATGCGCGACGAGGGTCACTTCCTCGACGGCCGCGATCTGAAGGCCGCGCCGCCGCTCTTCCTCGGCGCGGCGGGCTCGCCGTTCTCGTCGAACCCGCGCTTCCAGGCGCTGCGCGAGGAGAAGAAGGTCAACGCCGGCGCGCAGTTCTTCCAAACCAATCTCATCTACGACGTCGACGGCTTCAGCCAGTGGCTCGAGAACCTCGACAAGGTCGGCGTGCTTGCCCGCGTTCACGTCCTGGCGGGCCTGATGCCGATGCGCTCGTTCAAGGCGGCGCAGATGATCGCGCAGGTGCCGGGCGTCAAGGTGCCCAAGGCCCTGCTCGACCGCATGGAATCGGCGACCGACCCCAAGGAAGAGGGCGTCCAGATCACGCTCGAGCTGATCGACAAGCTGAAGCGCCTGCCTGGCGTTCATGGCCTGCACATCATGGCGGTGGGCTGGGAAAGCATCGTGCCCAGATTGATCAAGGAATCTGCGGTTCGGTAAATTGCTGATTGTCGATTTCCGATTACTGATTGACTTCCAGTCAGCAATCAGAAATCAACAATCGGCGATTGTCAGGACCAGAGCCTGTCCCAGCTGCGCTCCTTGTCCCACTGGGTGGTGGGCTCGAAGATGCCAGGGTCGTCGGCCACGACGTGCTCGCGCAGGGCGTCTTCGTTGATCTCGAAGCCGAGGCCGGGCGCCTCGGGCACCGGGATGTAGCCGTTCTGGATGATCGGCTTCGGCACCCCGGTGATGAAGTCCCCCCAATACGGCAGATCCGAAAAGTGATGCTCGAGGGCGATGAAGTTTTCGGTCGCCGCCGCGCAGTGTACGGCCGCCATCGTGCTGACCGGTGTGCCGGCCATGTGCAAGGCCATGCTGACGCCGTGCTCCTGAGCGAAGTCGCCGATGCGCTTGGTCTCGAGGATGCCGCCGCTTGTCGCGAGATCCGGGTGGATGACGTCGACCGCGCGCTGCTCGATCAGCGCCCGGAACCCGTCGAGGAGGTAGATGTCCTCGCCGGTGCAGACCGGGGTCTTGAGCGTGCGTTCGAGCTTGACCCACTGATCCGTGTACTGCCAGGGCACCAGGTCCTCGAGCCACGCCAGGTTGAAGGGCTCGAGCGCCTCGCCGAGCCTGACGCAGTCGTCGACGCCGATATGGCCAAAGTGATCGGCCGCGATCGGCACTTCGTCCCCGACCGTGGCGCGCACGTCCGCGACGTATTTCACGATCTCGTCGATGCCCCGCTTCGTCAGGCGCACATGCGTGAACGGGTGCTGCAGGGTGTGGACGTCGAACATCAGGTCGTGCTCGTCGCCGGTGTCGGTGCCGAGCATGCCCTTGGGGTGGGCCAGCGTGTTCTTCTTGCCGATCAGGGGCTGGATACCGACGTCCATCTTCAGCATTGTGAAGCCGCGGGCCATGCGTTCCTTGAGTTTGCGGCCCATGGCCTTGCCGGTCGGCTCGTTGGGCGTGTCGCAGTACATGCGGATCTTGTCGCGGAACCTGCCGCCGGCCAGCATGAACGCGGGCACGCCGTAGGCCTTCCCGGCGAGGTCCATCAAGGCCATCTCGATGCCCGAGACGCCGCCGCCCTGACGGGCGTGGTGGCCGAACTGCTTGATCTTGCGAAAGAGCCGGTCGACGTTGCACGGGTTCTCGCCGACGAGCCGGCTCTTGAGCATGAGCGCGTAGTTCTTGCTGGCGAAATCGCGCACCTCGCCGTAGCCGACCAGGCCCTGGTTGGTCTCGATGCGCAGGATCGGGAAGCGCCAATGCTCCCAGCCGACGGTGCAGGCCCGGATGTCGGTGATGCGCAGGTCGCTCGGGCGCGAGCCTTGTTTGACGTGGTCCTCGGGACGGGTTGTTGATTTCTTGGCCATGGGGGGTTCGGATCTCCTCTGGTATGGGCTGCCGGTTTGGGCGGCCGTCTCGGATATCAGACGATGACGCGTATCAATCCACCGCGACCCGAAGGCGCCAATGCGCGGTCGGGCGGCCATTCGGGCGGCCGCAAGGGCGGCCATTCGGGCGGCCACAAGGGCCGCCCCTACTGGCCGCCCCTACGGGTTGACGCCGGAACCCGCTGTGACCCAACGGCGCCGATGGCCGGTCGGGTGGCGCGGCGTCGCGCCTATGCGACGCTCTTCCAACCCAACAGACGTTCGGCTTTGCTGCAATCGAACAGGCTGCAATTGCCGATGATGTCGCCGTGAACCGGGATGGCGGGCCAGAATTCCTTGAGCAGCTCGGCCGTCGGGACGGTCATGGCCGTCTCGCGCTCGACAATGTAGAACACCTCGTGCCCGAGATAGGTGGCCGTGGTGACCGCGCGCAAGCACGCATCGGCCGCCGAGGTGAACAACGTATAGCCCCACAGGTGCATGGTCACCGGGCGTCCGATCTTGGCCTGCATCTGGATGGGCAGATCGCGGTTCGGCACCACCCAATGGAACCGCATGCTCGCGATGCGCACATCCTCGAAACGCCGCGCAAGCGAGTCGCCCTGCTGCTCGCAGATCCACTTCGATAGGCTGTATGGATCTTCGTTGTATGTCGGGTGCTTCTCGTCGACCGGCAGGTAGTCGTAATGCGCCTGTCGGCTCCAGGCGCCGCCGATGGCGTTGATGCTCGAGGCCTGACAGATGCGCTTGATGCCGACCTCGATCGCGCCGCGCAGCGCGTTGTAGCTGCTGACCACGTTGTTGTTGTGCGTCACGTGGTCAGGCGTGTGTATCGGGTTCGGGATGGCGCCCAGATGGATGATCGCCTCCCAGCCGTTGAGCGCCGCGACCAGCGCGCCGTAGTCGGTCAGATCCAACACGCGATAATCGACACCCGCCACGACATCCTCGGGCTTTGGTTCGACACGGTCCAGACTGAGCACCGTGTGGCCCGCGTCGACAGCGGCGCGGACCGTGGCTCGACCGACGCCGCCGCTTCCCCCAGTGATGACGATGCGCATGGCTCGCTCCCTATCGACGGTCGTCGTAGGCGGCCTGTCGCAGGCCGCGGATGTAGCCGATCGCGTACAGTCGGCCGAAGCTCGAATAGCCGGCGTTATCGTTGCTGTCGCCCTCGACCGTCGGCACGTGGTCGGGGCGCAGCACGCCTTCGAAGCCGATCTCGCGATAGGCGCGCAGGCAGGCGAGGAGATCGGTCTGCCCGGCGTCGTGCCAGGTCTCCTCGAATTTCTCCGGCGTCCCGCGCACGTCGCGCAGGTGGACGAAGAAGATCTTGCCCTGCTTGCCGAAGTGTCGGATGACGCCGGGTAGGTCGTTGCTCATCAAAGCGAAGTTGCCCTGACAGAGCGTGATGCCGTTCATCGGGCTCGGCGCAAGATCGAGCAAACGCTGGAAGTTCTCCACGCTGCGCATGATCCGACCCACGCCGCGGATCGGAGAGAGCGGCGGGTCATCGGGATGCATGGCCAGCTTGACACCGGCCTTCTCGGCGACCGGCAGGACGCGCTTGAGAAAGTGCTCGAGCGTCTCCCAGAGTTTGTCCTCGCTGATCGGGCCGAGTTCGGAGGGCGGCGCGTCATGCAGCGCCGCCGCGTCGAAGCTGGTGACGACCGAGCCGCCGCGCGAAGGCGTGGCGGTGTTGGTGCGGATCCAGTTGAAGTCGGTCATCCATTCGTAGCACCAGACCGGTATGCCGAGCTTGCCCATGTTCTCGAGCAGCGTGCAGACCGTGTCGATCTGGGCGTCGCCGCCCGGCAGGCCGCGCTTGGCGAGGTTGAGCGGTGGCCGGGCTTCGATCACGGCCAATTTGAAACCGGCCGCTTCATAGCGCTGTTTCATGCGCGAGAGGGGCATGTAGTCCCACGGCGCTTCCTGGCCCGGCGCGCCGCCCAGAGCGGTCTCGCCCAACCAGGCGAGATCGGACGCAAGCGGCAAACCGCCGACGGCGAAATCGACGCCGGCTTGTTTGGCCAGCCGCCAGAGCGGGGTGGGGTTCGGCGGGATGAACTCGGCGATCTCGATCACGGTCACTCCTTTGAGGGTGTCAGACGTCAGCGATGAGCGCTCAGCACCGCGAGAGCTTTCGTGTGTGGACCGGCTCCCGTGTTCTCAGGCACCACTTTCCAGTTCGATCTCCAGGCCCCATGCCCGCTGGCCGCCGGGCGGCAGCGTGGCATAACAGCGGACAACGCGCACGGCGTCTTCGAGCGAGTCCTGCGCGCCGATGCACGGTTCTAGGCCGAGGTTGTAATACGGCGCGCCGCCGTCGCCGGCCCAGGCGCCGAGGTTGATCCACAAGGCGAGTTGCGGCAGCGTCGTGGGATCCCAGCGCATGGTCAGCGATCCATCGGGGGCGTGCATCCGCGCCCAGCCTTCGTGGAGCGGCGCGCTCCACAGCTTGACCGCGACAGCTGCGTCCGGGCCAGGCAGCGTGCTCAAGTCGATGGCGGCGCCGTCGGGGCGCGTCAGCGTGAGCGGAAAATGCACGTCATATTGGGTCGGCAACGCGTCCGCTGGCGTGGTGCCGTTGCAGTGGTACCGCGCCGCGGGCGGCGTCTCCAGGCGCATACCGGGCTCGATCGCGATCAGCGGATGGATGCACCAGATGAAGTCGATCGGCGCCGCGGATGGGTTGGCCACGACGTAGTCGACCCGAACGACGGCCGAGCCGCGGGTGACGGTGACCGTGCGGGTCAGGGCGTAGGGCAGGACGACGCCGCGCCAACGCGTGATCAGGCTCACTGAATTGTCGCGTTCGAGGGCCTGGACGTCGGCGGATTGAGACCACAGTTCGCCGTGGTCCTGGATGGCGGCGCCCTCCCATGGCTCGGTCGGGTAGGCGCACGCGGACACGCTCGGGAAGCATTCATCCCAGCCGCCGGTATCGGCGGGCATGTACGAGCTGCCGTGGGGCCAGCGTTGGTAGGGCAGGCGCGGGTGGCGCCACAGCCATTCGCGTCCCGAACGCGTGTCCCGCAGCGATGCGATCTTGCCGCCCAGCGCGGGGATGAGTGTCAGTGTGAGCCGGCCGGTATCGGCCGTGATGGCGTCGAAGCCATCGATCGTCGTCGAAGTAATGTGCATAGTAGGGGCGGCCCTTGTGGCCGCCCTCTCCGTCATCCAAACCCGTCGGGCCCCAGTCACCGTCCCGCGGGTCCCCCGACATAGCGGCCCTTGTGGCCGCCCTCTCCGTCATCCAAACCCGTCGGGCCCCAGTCACCGTCCCGCGGGTTCCCCGACACCGCGGCCCTTGTGGCCGTTGTCCATCATCCAGCACGGCGGCGCCTGACCCACCCGTTGGATGTCGTCAGACGCCGCCGTGTCCTTGACCCTGCTGGGTTATACCGGGAGCAGTTCGGTCAGATCCTCTGCCGCGATCTTCTCGTGCTTGTCGTACAGATAACACGAGGCTGCTTGATGCGTTTCGGTCCTGAACAGCGGCGGCGGCGTGGCGCACGACGCCATGACGAACGGGCAGCGCGGCGCGAACTTGCACCCGGTCAGGTTCTCGCTGAGATCCGACTCCTTGGCCTTGATCTCGGTCTCGCCCCAGCGCCGATCGAGATCCGGCCACGGGATCGAGTCGATCAGCAGCTTGGTGTACGGGTGCTGCGGTCGCTTGATGACGGTGTCGACGTCGCCGGCCTCCATGATCTCGCCCTTGTAGAGCACCATGATCGACTTGGCGATGTGAAAGGCGGTAGTCAGGTCGTGCGTGATGTAGATGATCGAGACCCCGTAGTTCTTTTGCAGATTGCGCAGAGTCTCGAGGATGTTGGCGCGCAACGACGCGTCGACCATCGACACGGGCTCGTCGGCAACGAGCAGCTTCGGCCGCAGCAGCAACGCGCGGGCGACGTTGATGCGCTGGCGTTGGCCGCCTGACAATTGATGCGGGAAGCGCCCGAGGATGTCCTCCGGTCTGAGACCGACGGCGTTGAGCGCCTCGTCCATCTTCGCCCGCGCGTCCGTCTTCGACTTCGCCAGCTTGAAGCGTTCGATCGGCACGGTCAGCAGGTGGTCGACCGTGTAGAACGGGTTGAAAACCGCGAACGGGTCTTGAAAGACGGCCTGGACCTCGCGTCGGAACACGAGCTTGTCGTCGCCGCGGAGCTTGCTGATGTCCTGGCCGCGATAGAGGATCTGGCCCGACGTCGGCGGGATAAAGCCGAGCAGCAGCATGGCCAGCGTGGTTTTGCCGCTGCCGCTCTCGCCGGCAACGGTGAGGATCGTAGGCGAGTCTTCGTCCAGGGTGAGCGAAACGTTGTTGAGGGCCGTGGTCGAGGAGCGCGACAACAGACCGCGCGAATAGACCTTTGTGACCCCGCGCAGTTCGAGTAGGTGGCTCATGCCGTGACCTTCTCCGTGTACAGGTGGCAGGCGACGTCGCGCTGGTTCTCGAGCCGCGTCAGCGGCGGGACGGTCGTCTTGCAGGTGTCCATGACATGCTTGCACCGGGGATGGAACGGGCAGCCGCTGGGAACCCGGAGCAGCGAAGGCGCCAGACCGGGGATGCCCTGGAACACGCCCTTGTTCTCAAGGCTGGGCAGGCTGTTGATCAAGGCCTGAGCGTACGGGTGCTTGGGCGCCGTGAACATGTCGCGGACGGTGCTGACCTCGACCAGCCGCCCGGCGTACATCACGGCGACGCGGTCGACGAACTGCGCCATCAGCCCCATGTCGTGGCCGATCAGGATGACGGCCGCGCCGAGGTCTTTCTGCACGCGGTCGATGGTCTCCATCACCTGCCGCTGCGTGACCACGTCGAGCGCGCTGGTGGGCTCGTCGGCGATGATCACCTTGGGGCGCAGCAGGATGCCGATCGCGATGCACACGCGCTGTTTCATCCCGCCGCTGAGCTCGTGCGCGTACATGCGATAGACGCTGCGTTTGAGGTCGACCGACTCGAGCGCTTTCAACCCGCGTTCCTCGGCCTCCGCCCCGGAGACGCTGGGGTTGTGGGCCTTGATCGCGTCGACCATCTGCGCGCCGATGCGCGTCACGGGGTTGAGCGAGTTCATCGCTCCCTGCGGGATGTACGCGATCTTGCTCAGGCGCGCCTTGAGCATCGCGGCGTCGGTCAGGCCGGTCAGATCCGTCCCGTCGACGATGACGTTCCCGGCCTCGATCCGACCGGGCGGCTTGATCATGCGCATCATGGCCAAAGCCATCGTGCTCTTGCCCGAGCCTGATTCGCCGACCAGCCCGAGCTTCTGCCCGGCCTCGAGGTTCAGATCGACGCCGGCCAGCGCGCGGGCGCGCCCCGAGTCGGTGTAATACGTGACCTGCAGGTTCTTGATCTCCAGAACGGTGCTCATGGCTTCCTCATTCCGTCCGGCGAACGCGCGGGTTCGCGAGCTCGTCGAGCCCCATGTTGATCAGGGCCAGCGACGCGAGGATGAGCACCATCAGGAAGGCGGGCCCGAGCGGCCACCACCACCAGCCGTTGAAGAACGCGCCCTGTGACTGCGCGCTCCAGATCAGATTGCCCAACAGCGGCTCGCGCAACGGGCCAAGGCCGAGCACGGCCAGGTAGAACGAGGCGAACACCGAGGCGAACACCTGGCCCACCAGCGCCGCAGCCAGAAACGGCAGCAGGTTGGGCAGGATCTCGCGGAAGACGATCTCGAGGTCGCTCATGCCCGAGAGCTTGGCCACCGACACGAACTGCCGCTCCTTCATCGTGAGCACCTGCGAGCGGATCACAAGCGTCGGGCCCATCCAGGCGAGCAACACGACGATCAGGGCCATGGTGTAGATGGTGACGTCGCGTTTGTCGAGCGAGCCGGCGATCACCACCTGGATCAGAAAGGCCGGGATCGGCGTCAGGATCTGACACAGCCCCCGGACGATCATGTCGACCGTGCCGCCGAAATACGCTGAGACGAACCCCAGCAGCGTGCCGATGATCGTGCCCATGCCGCCGGCCAGCAGGCCGATCAGCGCCGTCTGCCACATGCCCACCACGTTCGCGGTCAGCAGGTTGCGGCCAAAGAAGTCGGTGCCCATCGGGTATTTCAGGCTCGGCGCCTGCCGAACCGGGGCCCGTAGCGGGTAGGCGTCCTTCGAGTTGAGCGTCGCCAGCCCGATGACGGTGAAGAGCGTCAGGGCCAACAAGATCAAGATGCCGACGACCAGGCTCTTGTTGCGGCGCAGATAGCGCAGCGTCAAGACCACCGGGCTCGGTTGCCGGAAGACCGGCTCGGGCGCGGGCGTAACTGTTGAAAGAGCGGTCACGGTTGCCTCAATTAGTCGTGGCGAATTCGCGGGTCGATCAGCGGGTAGAGCAATTCGACAAGCGCCATCAATCCGGCGACGGCGATGGTGATGAACAACACGATGCCGTAGATGACGATGAAGTCGTTGGCGCGGATGGCCTCGTTCAGCAGGCCGCCGATGCCGGGCAGACCGAAGATCCCTTCGACCACCACGCCGCTCGTAATGACGCTGCCAAGCGCCAGCGCCAGGCCTGTGACCTGCGGCAGCAACGCGTTGCGCAGGTAGTAGTCGCGGAAGATCGCGCCAGCGCCAAGGCCCTTGTGCTCGGCGAAGACCACATAGTCCTCGCCCTGGATCGTCACGCCCATGCCGCGCATCGATAACACCCAGCCGCCGACCGAGCCCAGGATCAGAGAGAGCGCCGGCAGCATTTGGTGTCGGACCACGTCCCACAAGAACTCAGGGTCCCTCCAATTGGGCACCTGACCGACGGTGTAGGCGCCGCCCAGGGGGAGCAACTTGAGCTGGAACGCGATAAAGAACAACAGGAAGAAGCCCAGAAGCACCGGCGGCACGCCCGTGAAGATGATGAACGGCGTCGCGACCGATCGTAACCAGAGCGGTGCGCGCGGCCAGGCCGCCACCGCGCCGAGGAGATTGCCAATCAAGAAGGACAGGATCGTGGTGACCAACAACAACGTCATCGTCCAGGGCAGGGCGTCGTTGATCAACTGGATGGTTGTGCGCGGGTATCGATACAGCGAGACGCCGAGGTCGAAGCGCGCCACCGCCGACATGTAATCGGCATACTGCTCGATCAGAGGCTTGTCGAGCCCGAACCGCTGGCTATAGGCAGCGATGATCTTTTCCATGTCGCCCGGCGAGAAGCCGCCAGTGCGCGACAGTTCGGCGAAACGCTCGCGGATCGGATTACGTGAAGAAAGCCGCGGGATGAAGAACGTGATGGTCGAGGCGGCCCAAACGACCAATACCAGGAAGAAGATGCGTCGAAGGACGGATTGCCAACTCACCTTGTCTGACCCTCCGCTCGGACATCGCCCATGGGCTGGCCCCAGGGGGTCGTCGACATCCGTCAGAGGAGCCTGCGCGGCGGGTGCCGCGCAGGCTCCAGGGTACCGGTCCGAGAGGCGGCGGTGTTACTGCGCGCCGGTCGGCTGGAGGTTGGTGATCACGAGCATGCCGGTGTGCGCCCAGAACGCGCCGTTCTCACCGAGGCTCGGGTTGTCCGCAGTCGGCCAATTGACCCAGTAGGTCTGATTGTACGCGATGCGGTGCAGCCACTGGATGATCGGGATGTCGATCTGGTCGCGCCAGTAGATCTCGAGCGCCTGGGCCGCCAGCGCCTTGAACTCCGGATCGTCAGCCGAGAGCGGGGCCATCTTGTCGAGGATGGCGTCGTACTCGGGGTTCACATAGCGCGAGAAGCGGTTGTTGCCGGCTGTCGTGCCCACGGCCGCGCTGTAGCGGCTGTGGAACAGCTCGAACGCGGCATACGGGTCGACCAGGCTGGCGCCGTGGCCGAACATGTACAGACCGGGCTTGCCGTCGGCCATGTTCTGGTAGGCGTCATTGCCGAAGTTGACGTCGGCATCGAAGCCGCCGGACTTGAGCATTTCGACGAGCACCGGCACGATGTCGCTGTGGATGCCCTCGAAGCCCTGGATCACGGCGTTGACCGTCTGGCCGTCCTTCTCCCACAGGCCGTCGCCGTTCAGCGTGAAGCCGGCTTCGGTCATCAGGGCGGCCGACTCATCCAGGTCGTACTTGCGCGGCTGGTACTTCTCGATCAGCGCCTGGACCTCGGGCGTCTCGGTGAACTCCTTCAGCGCGGGGTAGAGCGGGAAGGGGAAGATCGTCGAGATTTGAGCGCCCTCGTACACCACCTGGTCGATGGTGTCGCGGTCGATCGCCAGGCTCATCGCGCGGCGAACACGCACGTCGTCGTACGGCGCGATCTGGGTGTTCATCCACAGCGAGTTCGGCCACCAGTCGAGATAACCGTAAGGCGGGTTATTGCCCGAGTGCGTGGTGACCTTGTCGTTCTGCTTGAGGATGTTGCCGATGACGGCGCTGCGCATGTCGAGCGCGGTGTCGAACTCGCTGTTCACGATACGCTGGGCGACCGTGTCCATGTTCTGGCCGACCTGGCCGCCGATGTTGCTGACGACCACGCGCTTGACCGCGGGCAGGGCGATGCGCCCGGCCTTGACCGCCCACCAATCGGGGTTGAGGTCGTAGATCTTCTGAGTGCGGTCCCACTGCACCAGGCGGTACGGGCCCGAGCTCGGCATGTCGAGGCCGCCGGCAGCGGCGTTCACGTCGGGCTGCGCCTCGAGATAGTGCTTGGGCACAATCGGGATGCCGGTGTCGAACTTCAGCGTCAGGACCTCGAACTTGAAGCGCGGGGCCGGGATCTTGAAGTCGACGACCACGGTCAGATCATCGACCTTGGTGATCTTGTCGACGAACTGATCGAACGACGCATGGTAGGCCAGCTTGTCGTTATTCAGCTGCCCTTCGAAGGTGTACACGACGTCGTCGGCCGTCACCGCCACGCCATCGCTCCACTTGGCATCCTTGTTGAGCTTGATCGTGAGCTGGGTGAAGTCGTCCTTGGTGTACTCCATGCTGTCGGCCAGCCAGGGGATATCCTGGCTCTTGAAGATGCCGTAGTAGAACAGCGGCTCCCACATCAGGTTGTTGCCTTCTTGATGGGTGTAGCCGGGCACGGCCCACGGGTTGACAACGCCGATCGGCGAGGCGATCGACCAACCCATGATGAGCGTCTGATTTCGGGGAACGTCGGGCAGGCTGGCCGCGATGATCTCGGCCTGGGTGGCGGTGGCTTCCGGCGCAGCGGTGGCCTCGGGGGCGGCCGTCGCTTCGGGCGCAGCGGTCGCTTCGGGGGCCTTGGTTGCCTCCGGTGCGGCGGTCGCTTCCGGCGCCGTCGTGGCCTCACCGCTGGGCGCTTCGGTCGTGGCCGCCGGCCCGCAGGCCGCCAGCACGAGCGCCGCCACCGCAGTGAGGTTCAGCAGTCTCAGTTTGTTCATTGTCTCGTTTCCTCCTCCAATGGACAGTCGTCAGGGGCATGCCAGGATTTCAGAAAGAGATAGCATGAGTTGAGGGTGGCGTATGTCCTTTCTGGAAATCGCGGAGGGATGGCCGCGTTTCTCTACTAAAATTCGGTGAAAACAATCTTACGCGACTTAGCCTGATTCGTCAAATGACTTGCGTTTTTTCCAAAGTCATCGTATCTCTTGTTGGGGGCCACAACATGAACCAAGCGATTAAGGAAGGGACCCCGGCGACGTCACGCTCAGCTCATGAGCCGACCGCCGTGTTCCAGTCTGTTTCAGGGGCGCTCCGCGAGCGCATCCGGGCCGGAGAATGGCGACCGGGCGACCGCTTGCCCAGCATTACCCAGTTGGCGGCCGAGTACGGCGTCGGCACCGGGTCGGTCCGCGAAGCCTTGCGGTCGCTGCAGTCAATCGGCCTGGTGAAGATCGAGCACGGGCGGGGGGTGTTCGTGCTGGAGATGCCGATGTCCGCCGAGCTGGCGCTGCATTTCGAAGGCGCCGGCACCGGGTTGCTCCTGGCGTTGGCCGAGGCCCGGCGGATCATCGAGCCCGAGCTGGCGGCGCTCGCCGCGGCGCGCGGCACCGACCAGGAGTTGATTGAGATCGACGACATGGCCCGCGCGATGGAAGATCAGGCCGCCCGCGGCATCGACTTCGTCGATCCCGATCTCAGCTTCCATCGCAGGATCGCCCAGGCGGCGCGTAACCCGGTGCTCACGCAGATGATGGAGAGCATCAACGATCTCTTTCTCGACAGCCGCAAGGCCACGGCGCGCGATCCCGGCATGACGGCGCGCGCGGTGCGCTATCACAATCTCATCGCTGAAGCCTTGCGGAGCCGCAACGCCAACCAGGCGCGCCTGCTGATGCACGCGCACACGGAAGACGCGGTCAACACCCTCATGGGCATGCGCGCCAAAGAAATGCAGGGTTGAGCGCGCGTCCCTCGGCTGGCACGACCCACCATTGGAAAAGAGGAGACTATGCGGATTGCTGTCACGGGCGGTCAGGGCGGTCTGGGTCGCGTGCTGGTGCCCTACCTGTTGGGGCGCGGCCACACGGTGATCAGCCTGGATCGGGTTGCGCCTGCCGGCGTGGACGTGTTGCCAAATGTGACGCACTGGATCGCCGACGCGGGCGACCTCGGCCAGGTCTGTATGGCGCTGCAGGGCTGCGACGCCGTGATCCATCTCGCCGGCCATGTCTGGCCCTGGGGCGCGCCGCCGCACAAGGTCTACCTCGACAACGTTGCCCTGGCGTATAACGTGCTCGAAGCCGCCGCCGCGACCGGTGTGACCCGCGTGGTCCAGGCCTCGTCGGTGAATGCCATCGGCATGGCGTTCAGCCGGCGGCCGCGTTTCGACTACTTCCCCGTCGACGAGATGCATCCATCGTACGCCGAGGAACCCTACGGTCTGTCGAAGTGGATCCTCGAGAAGCAGGCCGATTCATTCGTTCGCAATCACAACGTAAGCGTCGCCAGCCTGCGCTTTCATTGGCTGCTGCCGAACTACGAGGAGGCCGTGCGCATCACCCGCGAGGCCGAGATCTACGCGTGGCGGCATCTCTGGTCGTACATCGACATCAACGAAGGGGCGCGCGCCTGCGAACTGGCCGCCACGGCCGATCTCGACGGCCATGAGGCGTTCTTCATCGCCGCGCCGCGCACCGCCGCCGAGACACCATCGCGCGAGCTGGCGGCGCAACACTTTCCCGACACGCCGTTTCGCGCGCCGGTCGAGGGCAACACGGCGCTGATCGATTCAAGCAAGGCCGGGCGTCTGCTCGGCTGGACCCATGTCTAGTCGCGCAGAGCTTCGGGCCCTGCGTGAGGATTTCCCAAGACCATGAAGATCACGGCCGTCATCCCGTATCCGGTGTGGGTGGGCGTTCGCAACCAGCTTGTCGTCAAGATCGAGACCGATGAGGGCATCTTTGGCCTGGGCGAGTCGGGCCTGAGCGGTCGCGAGTTGGCCGTGATCGGAGCGCTCGAGCACTTTCGCGAGTTTCTGATCGGCAAGGATCCGCTCCAGCGCGGCCGGATCTGGCAGGAGCTGTACCGCAGCCAGTATTTCGAAGGCGGCCGGGTGCTTCTGGCCGCGCAAAGCGCCATCGACATCGCCCTGCACGACATCGCCGGGAAAGCGCTCGGCGTGCCGGTGTATCAGCTGCTCGGCGGCACGCACCGCGAGTTCGTGCCCTGCTTCGCGACGGCCAACGGCGGTACGGCCGACCAGATGCTGGAGAGCTGCAAGATGCTCTTCGAACGCGGCTGGAAGGTGATCCGCACGATGCCGATCACTCCGACGGGCACGCCCGACGGCCTGTTCGAGCCGCGCGAGACGCTTGGGCCGACGGCCACTGCGCTGGCGCGTGTGCGCGAGACGCTTGGGCCGGATCTGACCCTCGGGATCGATTATCATCACCGTTTGACGCCGGCCGAGACCGTGTCGTTTCTCGAGCGCATGCCGCGCGGCACCCTCGACTTCATCGAGGAGCCGATCCGCGACGAGGCGCCCGAGGCCTACGCCGCCCTTCGGCGTCAGACACCCGTGCCGTTCGCGGTGGGCGAGGAGTTCGCCAGCAAGTGGCAGTTCCTGCCGTACATCGAGCAGCACCTGACCGACTTTGCCCGCGTCGACATCTGCAACGTCGGCGGTTTTACGGAGGCGATGAAGGTGGCGGGGTGGGCGGAGACACATTACATCGATCTGATGCCGCACAACCCGCTCGGCCCGGTGTGCACGGCCGCCACGGTGCATATGGCAGCCGCTGTGCCGAATTTCGCCTGGCTCGAGGTGCGCGTCACCGAGAGCGAGAACCTGTACGCCGGTCAAACCGGCCAGAACGACGCCGATCTGCTCTTCCCGACGCAGCCGCGGCTCAAGGGCAGCGGCTTCCCACTCCCGACCGCGCCCGGGCTCGGTCTCGAGTTCGACGAGGATCGCGCCAAACACCAAACCTGGAAATTCTGGGAGGCGCCGCATTTTGTGCGCCGCGATGGTTCGGTGACGAACTGGTGAACGAGGAGGTCCCATGAGCGAACGCTTGATCCTGATCGGCGGATACGGCTCGGCCGACGCGCCCGGTGTTCGGCTCGCGCGCTTCGACACGGCCACCGGCGCCCTGGCCGTGGTCGACGAACTGGCCGGGATCGCCAACCCGTCGTTCCTCGTGGCGCATCAATCGCGACCCTGGTTCTTCGTCGTCAGCGAGACGGGCATCGTCGGCCAGGACGTGCCTGGCGCGGTCTGGTCCGGCCGGATCGATCGGTCGGACACCGGTGGTTGGCGGCTCAGCGCGCTCAACCACCAACCGAGCGGCGGCGATTGGCCGTGTCACCTGACCCTCGACGCGAGCGGCCGCTGGCTGTTCGTCGCCAATTACGGCTCGGGCAACATGAGCGTGCTCCCGGTGCTGGGCGACGGCGCCCTCGGACCGCGGAGCGCGCACGTTCAGCACCAGGGCAGCGGCGTCAACGCCGAGCGCCAGGAGGGCCCACACGCGCACTCGACCACGCTCACGCCGGACGGCGAGTACGCCGTCGTCGCGGATCTCGGTATCGACGCGCTTGTGGTATACGCCTTCGACGCGGCCTCTGGCCACCTCAGCGCGCGCGAACCCGGTCAAGGTCGGCCCGGCGCCGGGCCGCGGCACCTGGCTTTTCACCCGAGCGGCCGGATCGTGTACGTGGCGAACGAACTCGACAGTACCGTCAGCGTCTTCACATACGCAGACGGACGCTTCGCCGAGGTCCAGGTCGAGCCGACCATCCCGCCGGGCATCGCCGGCAGCTACGTCGCCGATATCCACCTCAGCCCCGACGGCGCGCGCCTGTATGTCTCGAACCGTGGACACAACAGCCTGGCGATCTACGCGGTCGGCGCTGACGCGCGGCTGACGCTGCTCGGCTATGCCTCGTGCGGCGGGGATTGGCCGCGCAACTTCGCGGTCGCGCCCGACGGGCGTTTCCTCCTCGTTGCCAACCAGTACAGCGGCGACGTCTGCGTCGTGCCCGTGCTCGATGCCGCTCCGTGGCTCGGCGCGCCGGTCGCCCGGCTGGACGCGCCGCAGGCCGCGTGCGTGACATTTCTGCCGGAGCGGTGATGTCATGATGCCGCGTTTCGAACTCACGACGCTCGGCGAGGCCATGCTGCGTCTGAGCGTGCCGCTCGGTCGTCGTCTGGCCGATGCCCATTCGCTGGATCTCGAGATCGGCGGCGCCGAGGCCAACGTCGTCGTCGCGCTCGCGCGCCTGGGTCGGCGCTGCGCCTGGCTCAGCCGGCTGCCGGATCACGCGTTGGCCGAGCCCGTGCTGCGGTCGTTGCGCGCCGAGGGCGTCGATACCGAGGGCGTGGTACGCGTGCCGGGCGAACGCATCGGCACCTATTTCATCGAATACGCGTCAACGCCGCGCGCCATCCAGGTGATCTATGACCGGGCGGACTCGGCCGCGGCGCGCATGACCCCGGGCGACGTGGATTGGGATTATCTGCTCGATGCGCGTGCCTTGCACCTGACCGGGATCACGGCCGCGTTGGGTCAGGGCCCGTACGCCGTCGTGGCCGAGTCGATCCGCCGGGCGCGCGCTGCCGGTGTGCCGGTGAGCTTTGACGTGAACTACCGCGCCAAGCTGTGGTCGCCCGCCGAGGCTACGGCCGGTCTGCGGCCGTTGATCGCCGAGGCCGATATCCTGTTCTGCAAGGGCGCCGACGCAGCGCTGCTGTTCGGCTGTTCGGGCGAGCCGGAAGCGCTCCTGCGTGCCCTGGCGGAGCAGACGCGGGCCACGATCGTCGTGTGCACCTTTGGCGAGCGCGGCGCCGCGCTTTTGCAGGACGGCGCTTACACGTACCAGGCCGCCCTGCCGGTCACGATCGTGGATCGCATCGGCAGCGGCGACGCCTTTGCCGCTGGCCTGCTCGATGGCTGGCTGGATGGCGACGCACGTGATGGCTTGCGCCGCGCCGTGGCGCTGGCCGCGATCGCGCTCTCGCAGCATGGCGACCAGGTGCTCACCAGCCGCGCCGAGCTGGCAGGCGTCATGGCACAGCAGCGTGTGGACGTCGCGCGGTGAGTCGAGGAGTGTAGAGCGATCGCGCTCTACCTGATAGGGGATGAGATGAGCGAACAAGTCAGCGAGCGTATCGCGCGTGAAAAGATCGTGGCCATCGTGCGGTTGGCGGATTACGACAGCGCGGTCGACGTTGCGCGCGCGTTGCTGGCCGGCGGCATCGGCGTCCTGGAGTTCACGTTGACGGGGCGGGGCGCGATCGCGGCGATCACGGCCGTGCGCGCGGCGTTGGGCGAGGCCGTGTGCGTGGGCGTGGGAACGGTGCTGGCGGCCGAGCAGGTGACGGCCGCGGTGGCTGGTGGGGCCGAGTTCGTGGTGACGCCCGCCGTGCGGGTGCCCGTGATCGAGGCCTGTGTGCGAGCGGACGTGCCATGCGCCTCGGGCGCATTGACCCCGACCGAGATGCTCACGGCCCATGAGGCCGGGTCCGCGTTCGTCAAGGTCTTTCCGGCCACCATCGGCGGGCCGCGCTACATCAAGGACGTGCTCGCGCCGTTGCCCTTCCTCAAACTTCTGCCGACGGGCGGCATCAACGCCGAGAACGCGCGGGCATATCTCGATGCCGGCGCCGTGGCGGTCGGCATCGGCGGCAACCTGATCTCGGCCGCGGCGGTCGCGTCCGGCGACTTTGCCGCGATCACGGCCGTCGCGCGCGCCTGCGCCTCAGCCGTGGGTCGTTGACGCCGTCGATTCCCGACGTCATCGTTTCCGACCCCATCGAGCCGCATCCATCCGACGCCCCGTAGGAGCGCCCCTTGTGGGCGCCCTGCCGGTCCACGCGAACAGCTTCTTCCCGCGCGTCAGCGTTTACCTGCGCTTGATGGCGCCCTTCATGGCCGCGCACCCCTCTTCGCCCGCGCGTCAGCGGGTCGCCCCGCGGCTTGCCGACGGCCTGTCGGGTCCGCCGCCCCGGCGTCGTCAATTCCCGCGTATTGCCCGATCCACAAACACCGCCAACGGCGTCGGCTCGCGGCCCAGGAGCCAGCGCAGCACGTTCGGGCTCCCGGTCAGCCCGTACTTCCGGTAATACTCGAACATCGCGAGCAGCGTGGCCACGGCGTACTCGCTCAGGCCGTGATCGCGCGCCTGGCGTTCCCATTCTGCGGGGCGGATGGCGACGGCGCGTACCTTCGTGATCAGTCGTTCGCTCAGGGTCGCGGCCACCTCGGTCTGGCTGAGACCGACCGTGCCGCACAGTTCATACGTCGCGCCGAGATGCCCGGTCTCGGTGAGGGCGCGCGCCGCGACCTCGGCCAGGTCGTCGAGGTCGATCAGGCTCAGCCGGGTGCCAGTCGGGTAGGGCGTGCGAAAGACGCCCTCGCGCGTGATCGCGCCCCAACTCGGAAGCAGGTTTTGCATGTAGGGCGCCGGCTGCAGGATGGTGTACGGCAGACCCGATTCGAACAGGGCTTCCTCGACGCGGGCTTTGGCCCAATGATGGGGCATCTTTTCGGTGGTCGGGTGCAGCACCGAATGAAACACGACTCGCGTGAGCGACGCCGCCTGAGCCGCGGCGATGACGTTCTGGCCGATTGCGACCTCGTCCGGATGGACGTTCGGCGCGATGTGGTAGATGCCGTGGGCACCCGCGGCGGCTGCCCGCAGCGCCGCCGGGTCGCGCAAGTCGCCGATCTGAGTCTCGTCCGCCCCGATCGCCGCGGCGGCGGCCAGCGACACCGACGGACCCACGAACGCGCGCACGGCTGCCCCGCGCGCCTTCAACGCTTTGATGACGGCTCGGCCGGTCTTCCCGGCGGCTCCGGTGACAAGGTACATGTGTGAAAAGCGACTTGCGATTGTAGATTGCTGATTGATGATTTCTGATTGCTGATTGACACTCAATCAGCAATCAGAAATCATCAATCAGCAATTCTAGCGGGTTATTTCAAACAGGCGTTTCGGGCTGAGTGGGATCTCCAGGATCTCCAGCCCCGGTTGATTGAGCGCGTCTTCGACGGCCTGGGCGAACAGCGCGCCGACCGGGATCGCGCCGGCCTCGCCCGCGCCCTTGACGCCGAGCGGGTTGAGCGGCGACGGCGTCTCCTGATGATGGGTTTCGATGGTCGGGACGTCGAGCGCGGTCGGCAGCAGGAAGTCCATGAACGAGCCGTTGAGCAAGACGGCGTTGTCGTCGTAGATCAGCTGCTCGTAAAAGGCGTTTCCGATGCCCTGCGCGACCCCGCCGTGGATCTGGCCGTCGAGCACCATCGGGTTGATCACGTTGCCGCAGTCGTGCGCCGTGGCATAGCGCAGGATCTTGACCTCGAAGGTCTCACGATCGACCTCGACGATCATGGCGTGCACGCCGGCCGCGGTCGCGCCGCGTTCGGGCCCGAAGTAATTCGTGGCCTCGAGCCCGGGCTGCGTGCCCGGCTTGACGGCGCCGCGCATCGGGTTTGCCCGCTGGGCCAGCGCGCCGAGCTTGATTGCGCGCGCCGGCGTGCCGCGCACCAGCACCTCTCCGTTGCGCAGTTCGAGATCCTCTTCGGCGGCCTCGAGCACGTCGGAGGCGAGGCGCAGGATCTTGGCGCGCACGTCCTTGGCGGCCTCGTTCATGGCGTTGCCGGCCACGACGGCGCCGCGGCTGGCGAACGTGCCGGCGCCCCAGTAGAACAGATCGGTGTCGCCGGTGACGACCTCGACATCGCGCACATCGACGCCGACCTGATCGGCCACGATCTGCGCGAAGACGGTGTAGTGGCTCTGGCCCTGCGTGCCGATGCCGGTGACGACCGTCACCTTGCCCGAGGGTTGCACCTGCACGCGCGCACCCTCGTAGGGCCCGATCCCCGTGCCCTCGACATACGTGACGACGCCGATGCCGAGCGCGCGGCCTTCGGCGCGAGCCTTGGGCTGTTCTTCCTTGATGAAGCGCTCGTAGTCGATCATCTCCAGGGTGCGCTCGAGCATGGGCGCGTAGTTGCCGCTGTCATACGTCAGCGGCGCGAAGTCCTGGAACATGATCTCGTGGTTGTGCGGAAACTGGTCCGGTCTCAGCAAATTGCGGCGCCGGATCTCGGCCCGATCGAGGCCGAGCTCGCGGGCGGCCAGGTCGAGCAGTCGCTCCATCACGAAGATGCCGTGCTGACGGCCGGCGCCGCGGTACGGCGTGACGATCGTCTTGTTCGTGAACACCTGCTCGAAGTCGGTCTCGTAGGCGGGTACGTCGTATAGACCGAGCAACGTGCACTGCGTGTTGAGCGGGATGGTCAGGCCGTACGGGTTGTACGCGCCGGTGTCGACGACGAACGAGTCCTTGACGCCCAGGATCTTGCCGTCGCGCGTCAGCGCCATCTCCGACTCGTGCACCTGGCCGCGTTCCTGCGTGGTGGCGTAGAAATTCTCGGCCCGGTCCTCGATCCACTTGATCGGACGGTTGAGCTGTATCGCGGCCCAGGGGATCAGCACCTCTTCGGGATAGAACATCATGATCTTGGGGCCAAAGCCGCCGCCGATGAACGGCGCGATCACGCGCACCTGGTGTTCGGAGAGGCCGAGCATGCCGGCCAGCCCGTTGCGGATGACCACGGGTGCCTGGGTGCTGTCCCACACCGTCAGTTTGCCCGCGCGCTGATCCCACTGCGCGACCACGCCGCGGTTCTCCATCGCGGCCGACGGTCCGCGGTCGTAGCTGAAGCGCCGTTTGATCACGATGTCGGCCCGCGCGCGCGCCGCGGCATAGTCGCCCTTGGCCTGGCGGACGCGCGCGGCGAGGTTGGAGTCGAGATCGTCGTGGATGCGCGGGGCGTCGCCGTCAAGCGCGTGGGTGATGTCGACCACGGCCGGGAGGAGGTCATAGTCGACCGTGATCAGCGTCAGCGCGTCCTCGGCCACGTACCGGCTCTCGGCCACGATCATGGCGATCGGTTCGCCGGCGTGTTTCACCTTGCCGCGCGCGAGCGGCACTTGTGTGCGGCGACGGAACACCGTACCCGGGATCGGGGGCTCGGGCACCAGCGGCGGCCCCGGCTGCCAGTAGTCGCCCAGGTCGTCGGCGGTGTAGACGGCCAAGACGCCCGGCAGCGCCCGGGCCGCCTCCGCGTCGACGGCGCCCAGCCGCGCATGACCATACGGGCTGCGCAGAAACGCCACATGCAGCAGGCCTGGCAGCTCGACGTCGTCGACGAACAACGCCTGACCTGTCAGCAGTCGGGGGTCTTCGTTTCGCTTGATCGGGGCGCCAAAGAGTCGAGTAGTCATATGGTCGGGTAGTCGAGTAGTCCGGTAGTCGGGTATCAATTGAGTCGGCTGGTCGGCTAGTCAGCTGGCCCTTGACAACCAGCGGGGCAATCCAGGACCAGCCGACTACAGGATTACCCGACTACATGACTATTCGACTAAAGCAATGGCGCGGCAGAAGGCCGCTTCGCCGCCCTGGAACTTCCAGGGCAGGGCTCCGAGCGTGATGCGTTTGTTGTGCAGCTCCTTCAGCGCGATGTCGCCGCCGAGGTTCTCGACGTGCACGCAATCGTGCGGGAAGAGCGCGTTGTGCGTCAGCTGGTAGGCGCTGTCGGGGAATAGCACGTCGACCTGGTCGGCCCCGAACTTCTCCTCGACCTTGTTGCGCACCTTCTTCCAGTGGTTGAGCCCGCCGGCGCCCAGGAAGCGCCCGATCGGCAGGTTCATGGGGTGATCGGTGCTGATCATGTCCACGCCCCAGAGATGGATCTTCTTCTTCAGCAGCCACTCGCAGATCGAGTAGTGCGGCCCCGGGTGGCGGTGGATGTAGCGCTCTTCGTCGCCCTCGGGGCTGAGGAACGAGTACTTGTGCCAGCCGGTGTGGATGAAGAGGATGTCGCCGTCGCGGATCTCGGCACGCGCCTCGATGTCCTCGGGCGTGAAGAGATCGAGGTCGTCGAGCTTGTCGCTCAGGTCGACGATGACGCCTGGCCCCATCAGCCACTCGAGGGGCAGCTGGTCGATGGTCTTGCCGTGCGTCACGAAGTGGCGCGGCGCGTCGAGGTGCGTGCCCATGTGGTTCGAGGTCATGATGTACTGCGCGTTCACGCCGTGCTCGGCCTTGCGCTTGATGTACTTGACCTCGAACGGCGGATAGAACGGCCAGAACGAACAATCGGCATTCAGCGGCTGCGACAGGTCGTAGATCTTCATGTGAACTCCTTGTGAGTGCGACGAAGGGTGTCGGGCCTCGGACGTCAGATCACGCGACCGCGCGGACGCCTGACCCGACGCCTAAATCTCGTACTTCTCGGCGAAGGCCACCAGCGCCTGCTCGAAGATCTCGAGCGGCGGCCGGACCAGACCGGCCCCGACCTGGCCGACACCGGCGTTCTTGTGCGCGATGCCGGTGTTGATGCGCGGCGCGATGCCGAGTTCGACCACCTTGCGGATATCGATGCCCGTCGGCGTGCCGCGGAAGTCGAGCGCCGGCATGGTGAAATTCTTGCTCTCGCCGAGCGTGATCTCGTACATCTCGAGCGTGGCGTTGAATGCGTCTTTGGGCGTCCCGCCGACGAAGGTCACGATCGCGGGAGCGGTCGCCATCGCAAAGCCGCCGATCCCCGCCGTCTCCGTGATCGCGCTGTCGCCGATATCGGGGTTGGCGTCCGCTTGCGAGAAGCCGGAGAAGAACAGGCCGACCGGGATCTGCGCCGGCGCCGTGAACCACTGACCGGGCAGGCCGCTGACGCGGATGCCGAAGTCGGTGCCGTTGCGCGCCATGGTCGTCACCAGTGTGCTGCCCTCGATGCCGTGGGCGGCGTCGGTCATGGCCTTGCAGGCCGCCATCACCGGGTTGAGCACGCTGAGCGCGTTGTCGCCGACGAATTTGAGGATCTCGGCCTCGACCAGCGGATCCGCCGTCGAAGCGGCGATATGCGGCGCCAGCGTCTTGAGGTACAGCAGCGAGCCGGCCTTGTTGCGATTGTGGCCTTCGTCGCCCATGTGCAGCGCCTCGGACATCAGCGCGCGCAGGTCGATCGGGCCGCCGCGGCTCAGCGCGGCCGAGAGCGCCGGGCCGAGCTCACGGTTCATCCAACGCAGGCGCTTGAGGACGTCGTCGCTGTAGGCGCCGTAGCGCAGGACCTTGCCGTAGCCCTCGTTGAGGTTGCTGAAGGCCTTGTTGCCGTGGGTGACGTTCTCGACAACGTACACCAGCATCGACGGCGAGATCACGCCCGCCATGGGTCCGACCGCGGCGTGTTCATGACAGGGCTCGAGCCGGATCTGGCCGCCCTCGACCAGCGCGGCGGCCTCGGCTTCGTTCGCGGCGCGACCTTCGAAGATCAGGGCGCCCGTGATCGCGCCGCGCAACGGCCCCGACGCGCGTGCCCACGTGATCGGCGGTCCGGCGTGCAGCAACAGGTCGTTCGTCATCCCCGGGATCACGTCCACCGCGCGGGCGACGCCCGTCAGCATCGGACGCGCATCCATCAGACGATTCAGCGCTTCAGCGTTGGCGGCATCGATATCGATCATGGATGTCCTTTGCGACTGTCACTTCTTCTTCATACGCGCCAGGATCCCGGCCAGCCGGTCATTGCCGCTGGCCGGAGGGCGCCACTCGACCTGCACGGCTGTCGCGCCCTGCGCCTTCAGGCTGTCGCCGAACGATTCGACGCCGACGTTGATGGCGACAGGTGGCGTCTCGAGCACCTCAAGGGCCACGGGCACGTCGGGGCCGGACGTCTGGGCCGCGAAGGCAAGGGCGATCCGGTTCAACGCCGGCGACAGGTCGTCGAAGACAACGGCGCCGGCCTCGGTCAGCAACTCGGTCTGCCGGGCCAGACCCTGCGGGTCGGCGTCGGTGCCGACGACCACGGCCCACACGGGCAGATCGGGGCGTGCGCGACGGACCTCGGCGATCGCCGGCGCCAACTCGCTCGCCGGATCGGCGTGGGCGCCTTCGCCGAGCACCACATCGAGCAAGATCAGGCCGGTCTCGGGGTCGGCGGCCTCCTGTTTGAGCCGCCGGATGCGCAGGTCGTTGTCCATCATCGGGTGCAGCCGGCCGACCGTGAACTCGTCGCCGCCGAGGTCGAGGATCGTGTGGCCCTGACTGCGATGCGGGTCCGCCAGGTGCTGGTCGTCCGCGATCGCAGCGTTGCTGAACAATGGATGCAGCAGGGACTGCAATACGAGCACGCTCTCGTACGCAAGCGTTCCGCCGCTGAACAGCCCGCGCAGGTAACCGTTCAAGCGAGGTGTCGGGTCGGACGGCGTCGGACGCGGGCCGGATGCAAGCCCGTGAGCCAGGTCGGCGGCCTCGCTCAGCGAGGTCGCGAAATGGAGATTGCCCAGCGTCCGCGCCGGCGGCGGCTGGCCGATGAAGTTGATGACGACGGGCTTGCCGCAGGCCAACGCCTGCGCGAGAAGCTTGATCGCGACGGCCGCCGCCGGCGGCTTGGACACGATCACGATCACGCCTGTGTCTCGATCGCGCGCCAGCAGATCGAGCGCCTGTCCGGCCGTGATCGCGCCGACCTCGGCCTTCAGGTCACGACCGCCCGTTCCCAGAGCGTGCGAGATCGCGCCGCCGAGTACATGCACGCGGCTGGCGACGGCCTGCAGCCCCGTGCCGGACGCGGCCACGATGCCGACGGCCGCGGCGCCAGCGGCAGGCAGGCGGCGGACGCGGTTGGCGAAGCCGAGCCCGACGCCATGGACGATGGCCGTGCCGCAGTCCGGGCCCATCACCAGCAGGCCGCGGTCGCGCGCCTGCTGCTTGAGCGCGACCTCATCGGCGAGGCTGACGTTGTCGCTGTACAAGAAGACGTGTTTGTCGAGGTCCAGCGCCTGACGCGCGACGCCGGCGGCATATCGGCCCGGCACGCTGACGAGCACCCAGCGCGAATCGGGCAGTTGAGCCGCGGCTGTCTCGAGGCTGCGCGGTCGAAAGTCGCCGCTCGTGTCGGTGCTGCGCCGTCGCGCCAGCAAGGCGTCGACCTGGCCGAGCGCGGAGTCGGCGCTGGCCGCGTCCGCGCCGCTGACGACGATGAGCAGGTCGTCGGGCAGGGCCGGGCCGGCGGCGCCGGTCAGCAAGTTGGATTGTGCGAGCAGATCCTTGTTGGCCGGGGTTGCCATCACCACGCCGGCGTCGATCACACCCGGCAGCGTCAGCAACGCGCGCTGCAGTTGCATCAGCACCACCGAGTCGTAGTACGCGCCCTTGCGGATCTCTGTGGAGACGACGGTCATAGTTGCTCGATCAACACGCTGTTGAACCAAAGCGAATCGCAGCGAATACTCCGATGTCGCCCAACTTCCAGCGGGCTGAACGGTCGCCGAACTCGTGCAAAGGCCCAACCACCATCAGCCATGAACAGCAGCGCCCAGCGGCCCGGCGGCCCAGGCGAGCAGTTCCTCGTCCTGGCCAAAGCGGGCCGAGAGTTGCAGGCCGAGCGGCAGACCGTTCGCGGTCGAACCGCTCGGTAGATTGATCGCCGGAAAACCGGTATACGTCCACGGCAGATTCATGACCGGGTCGCCGGTGCTCTCCAAACCGGCCGGCGCCGCACCGACGGCGGACGGCGAGGCCCAGAGGTCGAGCCCGTGTTCGTCCATGAGTGCGGTGAGTTGCTGGCGCAGCTCGAGCCGTCCGGCGCGCAGCGTCTCGAGCTCGGCATCGCTGATCGCACGTCCGCGCAGCACCAGATCCCGCGTGCGCGGGTGATACCGTCCGCCATATTGCTCGTACCAGATCGCGTGCACGCGGGCGGCGCAGGCGGCTACCATGGCCACGTGCCGGGTCACCAGCGCCTCGAAATCGTCGAAGGCGGCCACCCGGCGCACCTCGAAGCCGCCAGCCTCGAGCCCATCGAGCACCTGGGCAAAGTGAAGACGCATTTCGGGGTCGGCGCGCTGCAGATAAGGCCCGGCCGGCACGCCCACCACCGGCGCGTCGACGGCGGCGTCCGCGCGCCAGTCCGGCATCAGACACGCGCTGGCCCGCTGGATCTCGGCGACGGTGGCGGCAAACGGCCCAACGTGGTCAAGCGACGGCGCCAGCGGGATCACGCCGGCGCGCGAGATGCGCTCGAAGCTCGGCTTGAAGCCGACGACACCGCAGAACGAGGCTGGGCGCACGATCGAGCCGATCGTCTGAGTGCCGAGCGTCAATTCGGCCAGACCGGCCGCGATCGCGGCGGCCGAGCCGCTCGACGATCCGCCCGGTGTGTGTGCCACGTTGCGCGGGTTGCGCGTCGGGCCCGGCCCGAAGTACGCGAACTCGGTGGTCACGGTCTTGCCCACGATCAGAGCGCCGGCCTGCTTGAGCAGCGTCACCGATTGCGCCTCGGCGCCAGCCAGCGCCTCGGGCGGCAGCTGGCTGCCCGCCTGCGTCGGAAAGCCGTCGACGCGAAAAATGTCCTTGACGCCAACCAGCACGCCGAAGAGCGGCGGACGGGTCGCGCCGGCAGGCCAGCGCGCCTCGAGCGCCGCGGCCTCGCGTCGCAGCCGGTCGAAGCGGCCGGGCTCCGGCACATAGGCGAGCACCTCGGCCTCGCGCGCCGCGAAGCGTGCCTCGAGTTGATCGATCTTTTGGGTCAATTGGGTCACGGGGCTACCGATGATGAAGTTCATTGTGTTGCCGCGATCTGAACCGCCTTGACGATGTTCTGGTAGCCGGTGCAGCGGCACAGGTTGCCGGAGAGCGCCAGACGGATGTCTTCTTCAGTGGGGTTCGGGTGCTGCTCGAGGAAGGGCTTGAGCGTCATCAAGATCCCGGGTGTGCAGAACCCGCACTGCAGGCCGTGCGCCTCGCGGAATGCCTGCTGCAGCGGATGCAGGTTGTCGGGTGTCCCAAGCGACTCGACCGTTTCGATCGAGTGCCCATTTGCCTGTACGGCGAACATCAAACACGCGCGCACCGGCGCGCCGTCGAAGAGCACGGTGCAGGCGCCGCACACGCCGTGCTCGCAGCCGACGTGGGTGCCGGCCAGGCCGAGGTCGTGACGCAGCCAATCGCTCAAGAGGAGCCGGGGCTCGATCTCGGCGGTGACGGTCTTGTCGTTGACGGTCGTGGTGATCTGCATGACGGGATCGCCTTACGCGACGGGCTGCGCCTGTGCACGCGCGGCCGCTTGAGTCAGGACGCGCCGCGCCAACACGCGGGCCAGATGACGTTGGTACTCGGGCGAGGCGTGCAGCGTGCCCATCGGCTCTATGTCGCCGTCCACCTGTGCGGCCGCTGCGGCAAATACCTCGGGCTCGGGTGGTTGTCCGATCAACAGCGCCGTCGCGAGCCCGGTGACGCGCGGCGTGTCGCCGGCATTGAGGAAGACCAGCCGCGCCGCCGCGATGCGCCCATCCGTGCCGATGGCGAGCGTGGCCGCCGCGCCCAGCAGGGCGTAGTCGCCGTGCCGCCGCGAGACCTCTTGAAAGGCCGCGCCGACGCCCTGTGGCAGCGTGCGCAGCGCGATCTCGACCAGCAGTTCGTCGGGCTCGAGCGCCGTCGTGAACGGCCCGAGCATGAAGTCGTCGGCCGCGATCCAGCGTTCGCCGCGGGGCGAGACCGCGCGGACGCGCCCCGACAGCACCGACAGCAACACCGGCATCTCCGCAGCCGGGTCGGCGTGCGCCAGGCTGCCGCCCAGCGTGCCGCGGTTGCGGATCTGCGGATGCGCGATATGTCCGATCACCTCGGCCGCCAGCGGCAACTGCGCGGCCACGAGCGCGCTGTGCTCGACCGCGCTGTAGCGCGTGAGCGCGCCGACGCGCAGTTCGTCGTCGCCGGCGCGGATGAACGCCAGCTCGCTCAGCCCGTTCAGGTCGATCAGGGCCGTCGGCTGCATGATGCGGAAGTTCATGGCCGGGATCAGGCTTTGCCCGCCCGCCAGGTACTTGGCATCGTCGCCGTATTCGGTTTTAAGAGCGAGCGCCTCGGCGACGCTTGCGGGGGCCGCGTACGTGAATGCTGCGGGCTTCATGGAGGAATGATAGCAGAACGAAGCGCGCGGGAGCGCCGGAGCGCGAGAGCGCGGAACGTGTTCGCTCCCGCGCTCCCCCGCTCCCGCGCTCCCGGCGTTTGCGTTACTTGCCGCCTTCTTTCAACTCGACGGTGATCGGCTTGTAGCCGGCGCCGACCACGTCGACGCCCTCGGCCTTGAGGGTTTCGAGCGCCTTCTCGGAGAGATCGGTGCGATACGCGCCGTCGGTCGGCGGGGCGTTCAGGATCTTCTGCGAGACGGCCACGTCGACGGTCTGCGCCCACAGCGCCGCATCCATCGTGCCGACGCCGGTCGCGGGCGAGGGCCAGATGAGCTTGTTGATCTCGTTCATCTGCCACAGCTGGTGGCTTTCGCCAAGCTCGGTGCCGGCAGCGAGGACGTGCTTGACGCAGCCCTCGACGTTGTCGCGGCAGAAGATCCAGCCGCGGTACGTGGCGCGCAGGAACCGGACGGCGATGTCCTGGTTGGCGGCGTCCTTCAGCCAGTCTTCACGCGCCCAGAGCGCGTCCTGGAGCATGGCCGTCTTGACGTCGTTGAAGCTGATGACGTTCAGGTCATCGGGCTTGTACAGCTCGCCGGTGTCGGGGTTCTTGGTCTCGAGCACCTGGGCGTACTCGTTGTACGTCATGGCCTCGGCCACGTCGATCTCGCGGTTGAGCAGGGCGTTCATGTCGAAGTTCTGCTGCACCAGCTCGAGGTCGGTGCCGGGCACCAGGCCTTCCTTGTTGATCGCGGCCAACAGCTCGAACTCGTTGCCAAAGCCCCAGTTGCCGACTTTCTTGCCCTTGAAGTCGGCGACGCTCGTGATGTTCGAGTCCTTCCATGACACCATCAGCGTGCCGGAGCGCTGGAACACCTGGCCGATGTTGACGATCGCGGCGCCTTCTTCGCGTGGCTTGAGACCGCGCGGCACCCACGAGACGGCGAACTCGGCCTGGCCGGTCGCCAGCACCTGCGACGGCACGATGTCGACGGCGCCGGGCAGGATCGTGACGTCGAGGCCCTCAGCCTTGTAGTAGCCCTCGGCGAGCGCGGCGTAGTAACCGCCGAACTGAGCCTGTGGGAACCACTGCAACTGCAGCTTGATCGGGATCATCTCGCCCGACGGAGCGGTTGTCGCGGCCGGCGCCTCGGTGGCGGCTGGGGCGGCGGTTGGAGCGGGGGTTGCGGCCGGCGCGCAGGCGGCGGCCAACAGGGCGACGGCCAAAATGCCGCCGGACCAGCGTGCGTGCTTTCCACTCATAGACGGTCTCCTCCTGTGTGAATGCGAGTCAAACTGTGGGGCGTGTTGGCGTGTTGGTTTCCGGGCACCTCCTCCTTGACTTGCGACGAAGATCGAAGGACAAACGACGGTCGGTTCTTCGCCCTCGTCAATCGTCTCGTCGCCACGGTATCGCCACCCGCTCGATCACGATGACGAGCCCGTACAGGCTGAGGCCCAGAAGACAGGCGACGACGATCCCGGCCCAGGCCTCGGGAAAATTGAACAAGCCGGCGCGTTGCGAGATGTACTGACCCAGCGCCCGCTGCGTGCCGCCGAAGTACTCGCTGACGACTGCCGCGATCACGCTCAAGCTGCTGCCGACCTTGAGGGCCGCAAACAGGAAGGGCAGTGCGTTCGGCAAGCGCAGCTGGCGCAGGATCGTGAAGTCGCTCGCCGCGTACGAGCGCATCAGCTCGAGCGCGGCCGGGCTGACCTGCGTGAGCCCGCGCACCATGTTGATCATCACCGGAAAGAACACAAGCAGCGCGACCACGCTGATCTTCGAGAGCGGGTTCTGCAGCCCGAACCACTGGTTCAGGATCGGGGCCAGGGCGATGATCGGCATGGCATTGACGGCCACGGCGAACGGCATCAGGCCCTCGTTGATCACGGTCCAGCGCGCGGTGGCCAGCGCGACGATCACGCCCAACGCGGCGCCGAGCAGGAGCCCGCCGAGGGCGTTGCCGGCCGTGTAGCCGGTGGCGATCGTTAGGTCGGGCAGCACCCGCCAGAACGTCGTCCAGATCAGCGACGGCGCCGGCAGCAGGAAGCGCTGGATGTTCAGCCCGTCGACCAGACCCTCCCACGCGGCGAGCACGACGACGAAGACCACGATCGCCGGGAGCCAGCCACGCAGGCGGGTCAACGTCGGTTGGAGGCCGGCGAAGGGGATGGGCTGGGTCGTCATGGCTACGATGTCGCGCCGCGAACCTCGTCGCGGCGCAAGGCCTCGCGGACTTCCGTGATCTTTTCGAAGAAGCGCGGGTCCTCACGCGTTTCGAAAGTGCGCGGCTGTGGCAGATCGACGTTCACGAGCGCCGAGATGCGCCCGGGTCGCGCCGACATCACGACGACGCGCGTCGACAGGAACACGGCCTCCGGGATGCTGTGCGTGACGAAGATCACGGTCGTGCGGGTCTGACCCCAGATCCGCAAGACCTCCATCTGCATGCGCTCACGCGTCATCTCATCCAGGGCCCCGAAGGGCTCGTCCATCAACAACAGCGCCGGCTCGAACGCGAGCGCGCGCGCGATGGCCACGCGTTGCTGCATGCCGCCGGAGAGCTGCCACGGGTAGTGGCGTTCGAACTCGCCGAGCTGAACCATTTCGAGCATCTGGCGCGCGCGCGCGCGACGCTTCTCGACCGGCCAGGCCATGATCTCGAGCGGCATCTCGACGTTCTGGCCGATCGTGCGCCAGTCCATCAGCGTGGCCTGTTGGAAGACCATGCCGTACTCGCGCTTGAGCCGGGCTTCGTGGGCGGCCTTGCCGTTGACCAGCACCGTGCCCGAACTCGGCGCGATCAGATCGCCGACCAGACGCAGCAGCGTGCTCTTGCCGCAGCCCGACGGACCGATCAGCGAGATGAATTCGTTCGCGCCGATGGCGAGGTTGATTCCCTGGAGCGCGTGGACGGCGTTGGCGCCGCTGCCTCCGAAGACCTTGTTGACGTCCGCTAACTGAACGACGGCTTGCGTGCTCAAGGGTTCTCCTCGTCGGGCGTGCTCATTCGAGACGGCGTCGGGCCGGCACCACCCACAGCTCGGCCAGCGTCACCAGGGTAAAGAATGCCAGCCCGACCAGGGCCGACACCAGCACCGCGCCAAACAACCGCTCGGGGCCGGTGGTGAAGTACTGGCTGAACGTCAGCAGCGCCCGGCCCAGGCCGTTTTGAATGCCCGACGGCAGCTCGCCCACGATGGCGCCGACCACGCTGCTCGTCGCCGAGATCTTGAGCGCCGTGAAGATGTACGGCAGGGCGGCTGGCACGCGCAGCTTCCACAGGATTTGATTGGGTGTGGCCGCGTAAGAGCGCATCAGCTCGATCGCGGCCGGGTCGGGCGACTGCAAGCCGCGCAGCGTGTTGATCGTCACCGGGAAGAACGTGAGATATGCGGCGATGACCGACACGGCGAGCCACGACGGCAGCCCGGCCTGTGAGCCCCAGATCACGATCATGGGCGCGATCGCCAGCAACGGCACGGCCTGCGACGCGACGACGTAGGGCATAAGGCCGCGCTCGAGCAGACGGGATTGGACGAAGATCACGCCCAACAGAAACCCGATCACGCCGCCGATCACGAAACCGACCGCGGCTTCGAACCAGGTGAAAGCCGCGTAGCGCAGCAGATTGCTGATCAGGAGGGTGTCATCGCTGGCGCGCACCGGCTCGAAGAGGCTGCCGACGATGCGCCAGAGGTGGGGCAGTGAGCGATCGTCGGTGCGGACCGGCAATCGGATCGAGGTCCCGGGCACCAGATCCTTCGTGGTCTGGCCGAGGGCCTTGTACCCTTCCCAGACCGCGAAGAAGACGACGCAGAGCAATACGAACGCGGCGGCGCGACGTGCCAGGACCCGCCAGGCGGCGGGAGTTGTCGGTTGGAGGGCGGGTTCGAACGCTTGGGCAACGGCCATGCCTGCAGTGACCTCAGATCCCCGTCTGGATCCCCGTCGAGGGCAGCGCGCAACGCGGCACGGCGCGGTGCGGCGCGGCTGGCACCCCTGGATTTTGTCAAGTTCGCTTAATACGGCTAAGTGTGCCGGTTATAGCCGATACGGTGCGGCGTGTCAATGTCAGGGAGCCGCGGGGCAGCCGCTCAAGCTGCGACGGAACCGACGCGATGGGAAGTCGACCTGTGTCACCTTCGTTGTTGCCGTCGCGTCGCCCGGAACGAAATCGATGGACGAGCCCTGACACCCTGTTGCACTGGAGCGCTGACGGCTTGTGGGAGGGCGAGGCCTGCGGCTCCCCTCCCTCGTCCGGAATGCACAAGAACCATCCATGAAATTCGTTTCTTGACACGCCCCGGCGATTTTGATAATCTGCACCCCAATCGCATACGGTGAGCTCTTATCCAGAGAGGCAGAGGGACCGGCCCTGTGAAGCCTCGGCAACCGGTGCAGCAGAAACGCTGCAACATGGTGCCAAATCCGGCAGAGCGTCGTCAGCTTTGAACCGCTGGCATGCAGACACTTCTGGAAGATGAGAGACGGGAACCTCGCTTTTCGCGCCCCTTCTCGCATCCGGAAGGGGCGTTTTGTTTGGGCGCTGGCCACGCCCGACCGAACCGCCCCCAACGGAGCCCAAGAGCACAACCTGAAACGAGAAGGCGCCGCGCCGACGAGGCCCGGCGAAAACCAGGTTCCGCACACGGAGGATGGACATGAGCACCAGCAACGGCAACAACCGCACTTTCGGCTTCCAGACCCAGGCCCTGCACGCCGGGTACAAGCCCGACCCGACGACCGGCGCGCGCGCCGTCCCGATCTATCAGACCACGGCCTATCAGTTCCGCGACACCGAGCACGCTGCCAACCTCTTCGGCCTGCGCGAGTTCGGCAACATTTACTCGCGCATCATGAACCCGACCCACGACGTCTTCGAGCAGCGCCTGGCCGCGCTCGACGGCGGCGTCGGCGCGCTGGCGACGGCCTCCGGCCACTTCGCCCAGTTGCTGGCCGTGACCTCGCTGGCCGATGCCGGCGACGAGTTGGTCTCGACGTCGGCGTTGTACGGCGGCACCTACACGCAGTTCACGCAGTCGTTCCGACGCCTGGGCATCAAAGCCCACTTGGTGCAGGGCACCGAAGGCAAGGACTTCGAGCAGCACATCACCGACAAGACCAAGTTGATCTACCTCGAGACGATCGGGAACCCCAAGCTCGAGATCCCGGATTTCGAGAGCATCGCCGACCTGGCGCACTCGCGCGGGATCCCGGTCGTTGTCGACAACACGTTTGGCACGCCGTATCTCTTCCAGGGCTTAAAGCATGGCGTCGACATCCTGACCTATTCGACGACCAAGTGGTTGAGCGGCCACGGTCTGATCATCGGCGGCGCCCTGGTCGACAGCGGCAAATTCGACTGGAAAGCCAGTGGTCGGCACAAGGGCATCGTCGAACCCGAGCCGGCCTACCATGGCGCCGTGTTCGCCGATGTGGTCGGCCCGCTGGCCTTTATCATCCGCGCGCGCGTGGTCGGGCTGCGCGACCTCGGCGGCCCGCAGGCGCCGTTCAATTCGTTCCTGGCCCTGATCGGCCTCGAGACCCTGGCTCTGCGTCTGGAGCGCCACGTCGCCAACACGCTCGCGGTCGCCAAGTTCCTTAAGGATCATCCGGCGGTCGCGTGGGTCAACTACCCGGGTCTGCCCGAACACCCGTCGTACGCACGCGCGCAGAAGTACCTGCCCAAGGGCGCCGGCGCCGTGCTCGGCTTCGGCATCAAGGGCGGCAAGGCGGCCGGCAGCGTCTTCATCGATAACCTCAAGCTGTTTTCGCATCTGGCGAACGTCGGCGATACGCGCTCGCTGGCCATCCACCCGGCCACGACCACGCACTCGCAGCTCAGTCCCGAGGAGCAGGTTTTGGCCGGCGTCTCCGACGACTACGTCCGCCTCTCGGTCGGCATCGAGGACATCGATGACATCCTGTGGGACCTCGACCAGGCCCTGACGATCGCTTCGGGCAAGACCCAGATCGCGGCGGCGAAAACGACGGCATGAGATTGGGCGGTTGAGCGATCGGGGGATTGGGCGATTGGTGGATGGCGCGTCGGCGTCGATCTCCCAGTCGCCCAATCTCCCAGTCACCAAATTCCATGAATGACGACGCCCAGACGGGCTCACGCGCCGGATCGGTCGGCGTGGTGCAGACACAGCTCGCGCACTTCGCCGAGCCGCTGCATTTAAGGGCCGGGGGTGTCTTGCCGGGGTTCACGCTCGCGTATGAGACCTATGGTCGGCTCAACGGCGACCGGTCGAACGCGATCTTGATCTGCCACGCTTTGTCGGGCGACGCGCATGTGGCCGGGTATCACACCGACGATCCCGATGAACGGCCGGGGTGGTGGGATGAGGCCGTCGGCCCCGGTCGCATGTTCGACACCGACCGCTACTTCGTCATTTGCAGCAACGTCATCGGCGGCTGTTCAGGCAGCACCGGCCCGTCCTCGCTCGCGCCCGACGGCAAACCCTGGGGCTCGCGGTTCCCGATCCTGACCATCGCCGACATGGTCGCGGCCCAGGTTCGACTGATCGACCACCTGGGCATCGATCGGCTCTACGGGGTGGCCGGCGGCAGCATGGGCGCGATGCAGGCGCTGCAATGGGTGCTCGACTATCCCGAGCGAGTCGGCAGCGTGTTGTTCATCGCCGCGACGGTGCGCTCGAGCACGCAGAACATCGCGCTCAATGCGATCGGGCGCGAGGCGATCATGCGCGACCCGAACTGGCGCGGCGGCGACTACTACGACGGCGCTGTCCCGCGCGATGGGCTGGCCGTGGCGCGCATGGTCGGTCACATCAGTTACATGAGCGAGCCGTCGCTCGAACGCAAGTTTGCGCGTCAGGTGTACGCCAACGGCACAGGGCCGCAACGGTTCACTTTCGACGCCGAATATCAGGTTGAGAGCTATCTGAAGTACCAGGGCGAGAAGTTCGTCAATCGCTTCGACGCCAACAGCTACTTGTACATCACGAAGGCGCTCGACTATTTCGACGTCGCCGAAGGCCACGCGTCGCTGGCGGATGCGCTCGAGCACGTGCATTGCCCCGTGCTCGTCGTCAGTTTTTCGAGCGATTGGCTGTATCCGGCTTCGCACGCCGAGATGCTGGTCCAGGCCCTGATTTCGCGCGGCAAGGAGTGCCGCTACTATCACGTCGTCGCCGCCTACGGCCATGACTCGTTTCTGGTCGAGGTCGAGACCATGCGCAAGATCGTCAGCGGCTTCCTCGATCAGGTCGGACGCACCCGCAATCCCGACGGCAACCTCCCACACGTTCTCTAGACGCAGCCGCGAATTTCGCCATCGATGCGGATCAGCCGGCGCGATTGCCAACCCATTCGCATCGAGGGCGAGTTTCGCGGCCCAACGGGGTCTCCATCAGTCTAGCTCGCCGTCTTTGAGCCCCGGCGGCAACGCCGCCGGACGCTCGACGGTCGTGGTCAGCGTGATGCGTTGACCGGTCTTGGCCGACTCGAGCAGGCTGAGCATCACCTCGAGCACGTGCCCGGCGAGGGCCCCGGATGCGCGGTGCGGGCGGCCTTTCTGGATGGCGGCGGCCATGTCGGCGGCGCCCAACGACCGCGAGTTCTCGGCATAGCCGTGCGTCAACGGCATGTCGCGCCAATCGGGGTCGTTGCGGCCGCGGAGCAGCACGGGCCCGCCGAAGTCGTTCGGGTCGGGCACGGCCAGAGTGCCCTGCGAGCCGTATATCTCGATATGCGGCAGGCGGTGATCGGTGACGTCCCAACTGGTGATCAGGGTCCCCAGCGCGCCCGACGCAAACTCGATCACGCCGGCGATGTGCGTCGGCGTCTCGACGACGATCCGCTGACCCTGCTTATCGCCGCTGCCGACGACGCGCTCGGGATACGATGCGCGCGCGCCGGCCGTCACGCGCACCGCCGGCCCGAGCAGGTTGACCAGCATCGTGACGTAGTACGGGCCCATGTCCAATAACGGGCCGCCGCCGGGTTTGTAGAAGAACTCGGGATCGGGGTGCCAGGGTTCGGGGCCGCTGCCAAGCATGAAGGCCGTCGCTGCCACGGGCGTGCCGATCGCACCGCTGTCGATGAGCGATCGACAGGTCTGGCCGCCGGCGCCCAGGAAGGTGTCGGGCGCGGCGCCGACCCGCAGACCGCGCTGAGCAGCCAGTGCCAGTGTCCCGTTGCCGGCGACCCAATCCGTTGCAAGCGGCTTCTCGGTATGGACGTGTTTGCCGGCCGATAGCGCGCGTTGGCAGATCTCGGCGTGCACCAGCGGCGGCGTGAGGTTGATGACGAGATCGATGTCCGGCCTGGCGAGCAGATCGTCCACGCTGAGGGCCACCAGGCCATGCATCTGGGCAGCCGCTTCAGCGCGTGAATGGATGATGTCGGCCGTGGCCACGCCGCGCAGCATCTTGAAGCGCGGCAGATTGTTCAGATACGTGGGGCTGATGTTGCCGCAACCGATGATGCCCACCCCCAGCGGCTGCGGTTCGCTATTTGCCGCGGCCATGGGCCACCCCCATGCCGGTCAGGAAGGTGTAGCTGCCCAAAACGGCGTCGAAGACGTCGGTGTCGCACTGATCCAATTCGACGACCAGCCACTCGGCGCGATGCCCGGCGATCACACCCGGGTATCCGATCACGCCGGTGCCCACGGCCGTCATGCCTGCTTCATAGCCGGTGGCCGGGCCATCCTTGATGTGCAGGAGCGGCGTGCGGTCGACCAGACGCGTGAGCCATGTGGCCGGATCCTGTCCACCGACCCTGATCCAGTACAGGTCGAGTTCGAACTCGACATCCGGCGAGAGCAGGGGGAGCAGGTGGTCATAGGCGGGCGTGCCGTCGATCAGACCGAACTCGAACCCGTGGTTGTGATACGCAAATCTCAGGCCGTTGGCCTTGGCTTCCAGGGCCGATGCATTCAGTGTGTCGGCCACCTGCTTGACGCCGTCAAGCGAGGCGTACAGCTTGGGATCAATGAACGGCAGCACGATGCGCTTGACGCCGAGCGCGCCAGCGATGTCGAGCGCCTCCTGGCGCGTGGCGCCGATGGGCGCCGGCCCGTGACACGACGCGATCTGGAGACCGAGGTCGTCGCAGAGTTTGCGGGCAGCAGCGGGCGTCGTGCCCGGAAACCCGGCGGTCTCGACACCGGCATAACCCATCGCGGCGATCCGCTGGATCGTGCCGTCGAAATCCTGTGCGAGCGCTTCGCGTACCGTGTACAACTGAACTGCGAGTGGGGTCGACATGAAACGTTTCCCTTTCGAAGAAGTGACCCGTGTATTGTACTCGTTCCGTGTCGGTGTCGGTCCGCGCCATTCGGGCCGAGTCGGTCATAACGGGTCAATAAGGCGAGAAACGGATGCGCCCTGGCGAACAGTGCCGCGTCTCGCCCGAGGCTCGATTGCCCTGCGCCTGGGCCGGTGTTTCCATGGCAGCTTGGCGCGTTGCATTCCTGCCACCACCCCAGGTGTGCAGGGCGGTCGCACCTCGTTGTGACCAATAGAGGGATTGACGCGAAGTTCGCGAATGGCTGTGCGCTGTGACGGTTCGCGTCATTCGCGGCTGATGAATAGAACAGGAGTATTGGCTGCGCTTGCCCCGTCTGAGTGCGCCTGCGGGGATGTGCCGCATCCAGGGGTAAAATCTACTTGTCTAGACAGGTAACCCTTCATGACACAACCCGATCGGCGCGTGCAACTGTTTTCCACCTGCCTGGTCGAGACCATTCGCCCGCAGGCCGGGCTGGCGGTCGTGACCGTGCTCGAGCGTCTGGGTTTCGCGGTCGAATTCCCGACGGCGCAGACGTGTTGCGGCCAACCCGCGTTCAACGGCGGCGCCTGGGCCGAGGCCGCGCCGATGGCGCGTTACACGATCGACGTGTTGTCGCAGTCGGACGCGCCCGTGGTCGTGCCGTCCGGCTCGTGCGCCGACATGATCGTGCATCACTATCCGGAGCTGCTGGCCGACGACGCCGTCTATCTGCCGCGCGCGCAGGCGCTGGCCGCGCGCACGTACGAGTTCGCGCAGTTCCTGGTCGATGTCGTCGGGCTGGCCGACGCCGGCGGGTATGGACAAGGGGCGGTGGCCTACCACGCCTCATGCCATCTGCTGCGTGGGCTCGACGTTCGCACTCAGGCCCGCGCGTTGCTCGGCCACGTGGCGGGCATCGAGGTCAAACCGCTGACCGGTTCGGAGGAGTGCTGCGGCTTCGGCGGGTTGTTCGCGGTCAAGATGAGCGACATCTCGGGCGCGATGCTCAAGACAAAGCTCGATCACGTGGTCGAGAGCGGGGCGCGGACCGTGGTGGGTTGCGACATCAGCTGTCTGATGCATATCGAGGGCGGCGCGCGCAAGCGCGGGCTGCCGATCACGGTCTGCCATCTCGCCGAGTTGCTCGCCGCGACGCCGCCGGCCGGCGCCGACTGAACCCGGAGGACGAGCGTGCACACCTCCAACGTCACGTTTCACGAACGGGTCGACACGGCCCTGCACGACGCGCAACTCCACGTCGCCCTGCAACGCGCCACGGGGCGCTTCACGACTCTGCGGGCGGAGGCGCTGTCGTCTCTGGCGAACCCCGATGCCGTTCGCGATCGGGCGCGCCTGATCCGCGCGCACACGTTGAGCCGGCTTGACCAGTATCTGGCTCAATTCGCGGAGCAGGTCGAGGCCGCCGGCGGCTTCGTGCACTGGGCCCCCGACGCCAAAGCCTGCAACGAGATCGTGCTCCAGATCGCGCGTCGCCACGGCGTCCAGCGCGTGGTCAAGGGCAAGTCGATGGTCAGCGAAGAGACCGAGCTAAACCGCGATCTGCTCGCGGCCGGGCTCGACGTGATCGAGTCGGATCTGGGCGAGCGCATCATCCAGCTCGTCGGCGAGCACCCCTCGCACATCATCGTGCCCGCCGTGCACAAGACGAAAGAAGAGATCGGACGCATCCTGCACGAGAAGCTCGGCATCCCGCTGACCACCGTGCCCGAGGAGATGACGGCCGGTGTTCGTGAGTCGCTGCGCCACGATTTCCTCAAAGCGGACCTTGGCATCAGCGGCGTCAATTTTGGCGTCGCGGCGACCGGCACGGTGGCGCTGGTCGAGAACGAGGGCAACGGGCGTCTGACCACGACAGCCCCGCGCATCCACATCGCGTTGATGGGCATCGAGCGCCTCGTGCCCACGCTCGACGACCTGGGCGTGATGCTTCAGGTGCTGGCGCGCTCCGCGACCGGCCAAAAGCTGACGGTTTACAACAACCTGATCACGGGCCCACGACGGCCCGGCGAGCCCGATGGGCCGGACGAGTTCCATGTCGTGCTGGTCGACAACGGTCGCAGCCGCGTGCTCGGCACCGAGGTCGCCGAGATCCTGTACTGCATCCGTTGCGGCGCGTGCTTGAACGCCTGCCCGGTGTATCAACAGATGGGCGGTCACGCGTACGGCAGTGTGTATCCCGGCCCGGTGGGCGCGGTCCTCACGCCAGCGCTCGGCGGCGTGGACGAGTGGCCCGAGTTGCCGCATGCGAGCTCACTGTGCGCGGCCTGTCGCGACGTCTGTCCGGTGCGGATCAATATCCCGCGGATGCTGCTCGTCCAGCGCGCCGAGACGCAGAAACGCGGACACAGCCCGTGGTGGCTGAAAATCGGCCTGCCGATCTACAGCTGGCTTGTCGTTCGGCCGAGCCTCTTCCGTCTTGCCGTGCGGCTGGGCGGCTGGGGCACGCGTCTGCTCGGCGGTCGTGACGGCGCGATCAAGTGGATGCCGCCGCCGCTGTCGGGCTGGACTGACCATCGCACCTTCCCGGCCTTCGCGCCCAAGCCGTTCAGCCAGCTCATGCGGGAAAGGCGGCGCTCCTCATGACCGGTCGTGACGCCATCCTCGGCAACATCCGCCGCTCACTCGGCACCGCCCATCTGCCGTCGGCCCAACCGACTCCGCCCGGGCCTGCGCCGTTGACGCCGGCCCCGACGCCCGACGACCAGGTCGCCGCGTTTCGCAAGAACCTCGAAGCCGTGCGCGGGCGTGTGCACGGCCCGCTTGCGCCGGAGGCCGCCGTCCAGGCCGTCGTGCGACTGCTCCTCGAGGCCGGTGCCGGCGATGTCCTTGGCTGGCCGCTCGCCGATATCGCGTTGCCCGGGCTGGGCACGGCCATGAGGGCGGCCGGCGTACAGCGTGTCGACCCGCGTGTGCCCGACGACGCGAACGGCCGCGCCGCCGTGCTGCAAACGCTGGCGCAGGTGCCGGTTGGGTTGACCGGCGCGCAGGCCGGGCTGGCCGACACCGGCTCGCTCGTGCTGCTGCACGGTCCGGATCGATCGCGCCTGGCCTCGCTCCTGCCGCCGGTACACGTCGCGGTGCTGGCGCTCGCCGACCTCCGTCCGGATCTGCCGACGCTGTTCGCCGAGCGCCCGGGCCTCGTCGCCGATACCAGCAACGTCGTCTTCGTGACCGGGCCGAGCCGCACCGCCGACATCGAGCTCACGCCCGTGTTCGGCGTGCACGGCCCGAAACGGCTGGACGTCGTGCTCGTCGCCGGATAAGCTTGCGCCCAATTCGACCCGCGGCCGACGCGCCGCGACCTCACTTCGATCCACAGGAGCCTGTGCATGATGCCCGAGTCGTTGTTCGTCATCCCGAACGGCGTGCAAACCCGTTGGGCCAGCCCCGAGAATTGGGGCGCCGAGAAGGGCGCTGCTTGCGCCACAAACGACGGCCGCAAACGATCCGCCTGGTTTCGCTTGCCGGCCGGCGAGACACGCGAGTTGCTCGACCTCAACGGCGTCAGCGGCGTCGTGCGTCGATTCTGGGTGACGATCGAAGATCGCACGCCGTCGATGCTGCGCGGTCTGCGCCTCGACATGTATTGGGATGGCGCGGTCACACCGGCCGTGTCGGCGCCTCTCGGTGATTTCTTCGGGTGCGGCCTGGGCCGTCTGGCGCGCCTGCACGCCGCGCTCTTTGCCAGCCCTGAAGGTCGCAGCTTCACGTGCTACGTGCCGATGCCGTTTCGCACGGGCGCGCGCATCGTGGTTACGAACGAGAGCGGTCGGGACCTGCCGCAGTTCTACTTCGACGTCGACTGCACCCTTGGTGACCAGCATCCGGCCGAGGTCGGTTACTTCCACGCCCACTGGCGCCGCGAGAACCCGACCCGGCTCATGCGTGATTATGAGTTGCTGCCGCGCGTCACGGGACGCGGGCGCTTCCTGGGCGTCAATGTCGGTGTGATCGCCAACACGCGACGGTACTTTCGCAGCTGGTGGGGCGAGGGCGAGGTCAAGGTCTATCTCGACGGAGACACCGATCACGCCACGTTGTGCGGCACGGGCACCGAGGATTACATCGGCACGGGGTGGACGCAGGGCCAGTACTCGGATCTCTATCAGGGCTGCCACATCGCCGATCACGACAACTACCAGTATTGCTTCTACCGATTGCATGTGCCGGATCCGATCTGGTTCCAGAGCGATATCCGCGCTACGATCCAGCAGATCGGGTGCTGGGATACCGTCTCGCTGCCGCAGATGCACGCCGCGGGCGAGCGCCTGCAGTTGGGCCACGACCAGGTCGACGTGGCCGCGCGCATCGCCGACACGCCGGCTGGCATCTTCGAGCGCGAGGACGATTGGTCGAGCTGTGCGTGGTTCTACCTCGACCGACCGGAGAACGGCCTGCCGCCGCTGGCGCCCGTCGCCGAACGCGTGACCGGCCTGAGTTGACCGCCGGGATGGGGCGCGGCCAACACGGCCGCGCCCCATCGTTCTAACCTTGGACCTGTCAGGTCCATCCGGATTTCTCGGTTTTCAAAGCACATGAAATCCGCGCGTGTTTCACTTTCCGCGCGGATTCTAACTTTCGGGCCGCCACAGCTTCCCATGGCGCAACGCCCGCCGCGCTGTCGACACCGGCTCCGTACACGCCGCAGTGAGCCCGAGGCCGCGATCCGGCTCGACGAACGTCGTCACGGCCACGCCGGCCAGACGCAGATCCTCCAGCGTGTCGACCAGCGCCGGTTGTGTTGGGATACCCAGCACGACCAGCCGCGGCGCCAGTCCCACCGCGCTGCACTTCCGGCCCGCCTCCCAGCAGACATGCCCGATTTGGACGATCTGGTCGGCGAGGGCGAGGTCCGTGCGAACCACCGCATACACTGTGTCGATCATCCGCCGCCGCCTGCGATCGTCGCTGGCTGCTCGTAGGCCTCGAACGGGAATCGCCCCCCCGCAAAGGCCTCGGGTCGCAGGTTCCAGGGCCGCCGCAACGGGATCAGCGTTCGCAGCGCCACCAGGGTCTCGCGCGTGATCAATCCGTCGAACGGCGCGAGCAGCGCCGCTTCAGCGCGGTGATCGTGCAGACCAGCCAACGCGTGGAACAGGCCCCAGTCGTAAAAGCCGCCGTTGGCGAGCTTGCGTGCGTTGGTTGGGGGCGTGAAACCGCGTCGCCAATCACGGCCAAGCAAGGCCGCATAGACCAGATGGTGCGGGGCAGTCAGCGTGTGCTTGCGGGGCGAGTGGAGTAGGCCACGCCAGTGGGCACGGATCAGATGTGCGTCGCCCTGCGGCGCAAGCGCGCGCGTTTGGGCATGGTTCAAGGTGTTCATGTCGCATCTCCATAAGAAGAGTCTTCCGAGTTCGGTGAGCACTTGGGAGATGCGTGGCGGCGGGGCGCGCGAAGGATTGGACTACAGCATGTCGCGGTCCTGGTGGGCCATGCGAGAATCGAACTCGCTGCAGGCGATGTTAGAGATCGCCGCCCTTCCAACGAGCATATGGCCCGGATCGATTGTGTGGGGCTGAACGGACATGCCGCTAGCGTACAGCGCGGTGTATCAGAAGAACGCAAACGCCGCCGCAACGATCGCGCCCCGCGACGGTAGCGCTCTTCTTTGTTCAATTCGTGAACCTTCATCGCATGAACCAGCATGCGCGGCGGTCGCTCTGTAATCGTTCCCGGCCCACGTACCAAATGTGGAGAGCGCCACGACGCGCCAGGCCTTGACAAACGCGCGAGCGGCATTGAAGATACGCCTGAACCCTCCCGGTTTATCGCCCGCACAAATCCATAGGAGACGCACCATGACCGTGGGTCGAAAGCTGCACCGCAGTGTCAGCACCCTGGCTCTTGTCAGCCTGCTCGTTGCGCCATTCTCCGGTTTCTCGCTACCCGTGTTCGCGGCGCCGCCCGCGGAGCCGTCAGCGGCGCCCGTGGCTGCGCCGGCCACCGTCACGCTCGTCGGCAGCTTGCAGAGCGAGATCGGGTGCGGCGGCGATTGGGATCCGGCCTGCGCGGCCTCCTTTCTGACGTACGACGCGACGGACGACGTCTGGCAGGCGACCTTCTCGCTCCCCGCCGGCTCGTACGAGTTCAAAGTCGCGCTCGATGGCTCATGGACCACGAACTACGGCGCAAACGGCCAGAAGGACGGGGCCAACATCGCGCTCAATCTCGCGACAGCGGGCACCGTCAAGTTCTACTACGACGACAAGAGCCATTGGATCACGAGCAACGCCAATGGCGCGATCGCCGTCGCACCCGGCAGTTTCCAGAGCGAAATCGGTTGCCCCGGTGACTGGGACCCGAGCTGTCTGCGCTCCTGGCTGCAGGATGTCGATGGCGACGGGATTTACACGTTCACGACGTCGGCCATTCCCGCCGGCGCCTACGAAGCCAAGGTCGCGCTCAACGAGAGTTGGGACGTGAACTATGGCGATGGCGGCGTCCAGGGCGGCGCCAATATCGCCTTCTCCGTGCCGGCCGGCGGTGGCGCGGTCACCTTCCGGTATGACTCGGCCACGCATGCGCCGACCGTGACGGTCGTGCCGGCGGTGGTCGATGACGTGCAATGGGATGGGCTGCGCCACGACTCGCGCGATCTGCTCTATCGCACACCCGGCGGCGCCGTCAAAGCCGGCACGCCCGTGACGCTGCGCTTCCGCACGTTCCACAACGATGTGACCGGCGTGCAGTTGCGGCTCTACGATGTCGACGCTGGCGCGCAGTCGTTCCTGCCGATGACCCCGGCCGCGACCGATGTCAGCTGTTATCAGTCCGGTCTCGAGAGCAAGACCTGCGACTTCTGGGCGGTCACGCTCCCCGCCGGCGCGCCCGCCAACTACTGGTATCGCTTCGTCGTCACCGACGGCACGGACACCGATTACTACGCTGACAACACGTCCGCCCTCGACGGCGGCCTCGGCGCGCCGTCCGACGACCCCATCGACCAGAGCTACGCCTTGATGGTCTACGACCCGGCTTTCACCAGCCCGGCCTGGGCCAGCAACGCCGTGATCTACCAGATCTTCCCGGACCGCTTCCGCAACGGCGACACGCGCAACGACCCGCGCACCGGTGACGCCCGCTACGACGACCCGGTCCAGGCCATGACCTGGGGCACCTTGCCCGAAGGATATTGCCGCAATTACGCCGATCGCACGGCCAACTGTCCGTGGCGGTTCGACACGACGCCGCCCGACTGGAGCCCGACGATCGAGGGCGCGCGCGGTCGCGACTACTTCGGCGGCGACCTGCGCGGCGTGACCCAGCGGCTGCCCTACCTGCGCAGCCTCGGCGTCACGGTCATCTACTTCAACCCGATCTTCGCGGCGCGCTCGAACCACCGCTACGACACCTCCGATTACTACAAGATCGATCCGGCGCTCGGCACCCTGCAGGATTGGCAGCAGCTCGAGCGCGCCGCCCAGCTGCTGGGCATGCGCATCGTGGTCGATGGCGTGTTCAATCACCTGTCGTCCGACAGCCCCTTCTTCGATCGCTATCACGCCTACGCGGCGACCGGCGCCTGCGAATCGGCGACGTCTGAGTTCCGACCGTGGTTCACCTTCCGCACGCCTTCGGCGACCGAGCCGTCGCCGTGCGTGGCCACCGTTGCCGGGGGCACCGACACGTACTACAACGGCTGGTTCGGCTTCGACAGCATCCCGGTCATCAACAAGACCCTGCAGACCGTTCAGGATTACTTCGTCACCGGCCAGAACAGCGTTTCGCGCTACTGGTTGGGGCAGGGCGCCGATGGCTGGCGCCTCGACGTGATGGGCGATGCCTCGTTCCCGAACGGTTACTGGGAGCAGTTCCGGTCGGTCGTCAAGAGCAAGAAGAGCGACGCCGTCATCATCGGCGAGCTCTGGCAGAAGGACAGCACGCTCCTGCGCTATTTGCGCGGTGACCGCGCCGACACGACCATGAACTACCGCCTGCGCGACGCGGTGCTGGGCCTGCTCACGCCCAACGCCAATTTCGATGCCAAGGGCTTCGGCGACAGCGGCCGGCAGATCTCGCCGACCGAGTTCGCCAATCGCATCCTGTCGATCCGCGAGGACTACCCGGATGCGGCGTATTACAGCCTGATGAACCTGCTCGATAGCCACGACACCGAACGCGTGTTGTGGACCCTGACGGCCGGCACCGAAACGCAGGCCGACCGCGAATTCAACGTCGCCAACCTGGCCGCCGGCAAGCAGCGCGTCAAGCTGGCGTCGCTGATCCAGTTCACGTTGCCCGGCGCGCCAACCGTGTACTACGGCGACGAAGTCGGCGTGACCGGCGACGACGATCCCGACGATCGCCGCACCTACCCGTGGGCCGACAAAGGCGGCCAGCCCGACAACACGCTCTTTGCCCACTATGCCTCGCTGGCCTGGCTGCGTGAGTTCGTCCCGGCGCTGAGCACCGGTGATCTGCGCATGCTGGTCACCGACGACGCTACCGGTGTGTTGGCCTACGGGCGCAAGCGCGACAACCAGGGCGTGGTCGTCGTCACCAACCGCGGCACGAGCGATCAGACGATCACGGTTCCCGTGGCTGGCTTCCTGCCCGAACGCACGCGCCTGACCCAGGTCTACAGCCTCACGGGCGGGGCGCTGCGCCGCTATGTGGTCAGCAACGGCGCGATCACGGTGGCCGTGCCCGCGCTCGGCGGCGCGATCCTGGTGACCAGCGGCGCCGATCTGACACCGACCGCCGCGCCGACCGGCCTGACCGCGAGTGCGGGCAACGGCCAGGTCAGCCTGAGCTGGGCCGCCGCGCCGCGTGCGGTTGGCTACAACGTCTACCGCAGCCCGCTCACGGGCGGCGGCTTCGTCAAGGTCAACGGCGCGCCGCTGACGGCCACGAGCTTCGTCGATACGGGGCTGCGCAATAGCCGCGATGTCTTCTACGTGGTCCGTGCGCTCGACAACGTGGGCAACGAAAGCGCCGCCTCGAACGAGGCCAGCGCCATGCCCGCCTACGCCATCGGCTGGGCGAATCTGCAGTGGCCGCCCACGCTCAATCACACGATCAGCATCACCAACCGCACCGGCGACATGTACGGCCAGGTCTGGATCGACGGCGTGACCAATCAGCCGGGCGCGACCGACACGCTGCTGGCCGAGGTCGGTTACGGCCCGGTCGGCAGCGACCCCGCCGGAGCCGGCTGGACGTGGGTGCGCGCGTCCTTCAACGTCGACGCGGGCAACAACGACGAGTTCAAGGGCAGCTTCCTGCCGGACTCGGTCGGCACGTTCGACTACGTCTATCGCTACTCGACCACGGCCGGACGAGCGTGGCTGTACGCCGACCAGAACGGACCGATCGCGGCCGGGGCGTTGCCCGCGAATCCGGGCAAACTCACCGTCGTGGCCAGCACCGACACCACGGCGCCCGCGACGCCGACCGGGCTCAAGGTCGACTCCGCCTCACCGGCCGGCATCGCGCTGAGCTGGGATGCGGTCGCCGGTGACCCGAGCCTGTACGGCTACGAGGTCAGGCGTTCGTCGGGCGGCGGCGCGCCGACCACGGTCGCGTTGGTGACTGCCGCGACGTACACCGACACCTCGGTGCAGCAGGGCGTGGCCTACACGTACACGGTGCGCGCGGTCGACGGGTCGTACAACCGCTCGGCGGACTCCAACGCGGTCACCGCCGTGGCCGAGCTGCGGACCGTCACGGTCGTCGTCACGGTGACGGTCCCGGCGCACACCGACGCCTCCGGCTTCGCCGTCAACATCGCCGGCTTCCTGGATCGTCTCGACGGCGGTCTGCCGCAGTGGAACCCCGGCGGCGCGCCGCTCACGCGGGTCGATGCCACACACTGGACGATCACGCTGACCGGCAAGGAGTTCACGCAGATCGAGTACAAGTATGCGCTGGGCAGCTGGGACTTCGTCGAGAAGGACGGCGTGTGCGGCGAAATCGGCAACCGCCAGCTCACCCTCAGCTACGGCGCCAACGGCTCGCAAACGGTCAACGACACGGTGCAAAACTGGCGCAACAGCCTGAATTTCGGAGGCACGTGCGGTAACTAAGCGCGAACAGCGCAATGAGCGCGGGAACGCGGGCGCGCGGGGGTACGGAGCACAACAACGCTCCCGCACTCCCGCGCTCCTGCGCCTCAACGCTCTCGCGCTCCCTCGCCCCCCTGTGTTACAATCGCCGAGTTCTGCCGCCCCCATCGTCTAGTGGACCAGGACACGGCCCTTTCAAGGCCTAAACTGGGGTTCGAATCCCCATGGGGGCACACCCGCGACGTCGCGCCATCGGCCGGCGTCGTTTTTGTTTGTCGGACCGACCTCCGTTGAATCCAGCGCACCGCAGCGCGCTTCCACTGGCGGATTTGCCGATGGGCCGCCTCCTGCGGCGACCTCGGCTCCCACTTGGCCATCGCGTCAGGCCTCGCCTCTTCCGACTCCGAATGATCGAGTTCCGCTGGCTGTGCCGAAACTCCACGGTCCACGTGTCATCCAGAGCGCCTCGCCACCTTTGCGCAAGGAC
>JBGAJV010000031.1:0-66660 GCA_044224715.1 Anaerolineales bacterium
GTCGAACGCAGCTTCGCCTGGGCGGCTCGATTCCGTCGTTTGGTGCGCGATTACGAACGCTTGCCGGCCACGCTCGCCGGCTTGCGTTTTGTCGTCTTTGCCATCGTCATGCTCAAGCGGATGGTTCTGGCGATGGCTCAAGTCTTGTGAGTCCGTAACACGCTCTAGGGCGCCGGAACCAACAACCACGTGACTTGAGCCCAGCCCAGCGGCGCGCCGGTGCCCGCGTAGAGCGGCGACAACCAGGCTGACCCCGCATTGCTGGTGGCGCTCACATACTCCTTCGGCGGGGTCTGAGCGTAGTACACCGGCAAAGTCGCCTGGCCGCTGATCCGCGGTGACTGCGCGTTGACATAGGCGTTCCGATCATAGAGATGCACGTTGAAGTTTACGGGGTTCTCGCTTCGGTAGACGTTGCCATCGATGTAGTACGTGGTCGGCTGGTCCCATTGGAAACTCAAGCGATAGGTGCACGGCGTTTGATACACGTCAAACGTGGCATAGCCCTGCCGAGGTCCGCCGGTGGAGTGACTTGTGTCGACGCGGGTGTTCGGAAATGGGTCGATTTCTTGGACGGTGGACGACTCATTGATCGTGCTTGAACCGGCGATGGCGTTCGGCGTCGGCGGAAAACCATTTTGCCAGCGCATGCCGAAAGCGACCTGCTCAAGTTTTGTGTCAAGCCGCGTGGTCATCGTGCCCTGGTTATCAATATGGATCGATAGCAGGCGCGTGATGCCGCCGCTGATGAGCAGGCCCTCGGCTGTCCGCGCCCAACTGACCTGGAATGTGCCGTCCCAGGCAGGCACGGCCGTCACAGTCGTGCACGTGCACTGCGGCAAACCGGCCAGGTCAAACCCGGTCAAACCGATCATCTGGGCTTGATACGCCAGACGACTGAGGTCGGCCATCAGCTGCGGGTCATTGAAGTTCACGCAAGGCTGTGTTTTTTGCGCCCAACACGAGCGCAACGCGATCTCCAGGGAGTTCCAGATCTCGTTATGCGCCGCCGCGAAGTCGCCGTCCAGGCCGTAGAGTTGGACCTGCCGGTCAAAGCCAAAAGCCTTCGCAAGGCCGCCGTTCTCGGCCCAATCGCAGTTCGACCGATTCGCGAGCAATTCGGGTCGCAGCACCAAATTGTAATAAGCGCGCAGCAACGCAATCAGGTTGGGCATCAAGGTCGGATCTGGATCAAGACCGAGCAGTTCGGCCTGTCGTTCGTTTTGGAGCAGGCGCTCGGCCTCCTGACGAAGCTGAGACTCAAGATCCGCGGGGACTGGGCTGGACGGGGTCACCGGGATCGAGATGCCATCACCTAGATAGGCAACGCCGCTGAAATGCAGCAGTTGGAAGGTCGGGGTCTGGATATGGCGCGCGAGCGGATACGCATAAAAGTCTTCGCCATCGCCGTGGAAAGCGACCGGCAGCTCGGCCGTCGCCGTGATGGGCGTCGCGGTCTGGATGGTCAGTGTTACGGGTAGGGCGAATTCAAGCCCGTCAGGCTCAAGCTTGACGCCGGCTCCGGCGCTTCCGCCGAGCGGTTTGCCATCGATCGCCAGAAGCGGGATCAAGCTGATCTGCGTGGTCGTATAGAGGGCACCTGTCGGAATCGTCAGAGTGAAGCGCGAGTTGTCGCTGGCCGTGGCCGTAATCACGCCGCCCGTGACCGCAATCACCTCGGCGGTGCTGCGCGAGGCGTCCAGCGTCGCCGACCCAGACCCGACCAACTGGCTTCTGCGCTGGGCCATATCCAGACGAACGCCCAGGTTCAACGGACTTGACGTCTGTGAGCCGAACGGTTTTCCGATGTAAGGTAGAAAGACGCGCTGCGATCCGGCTTGAGCCTGGGCCGTGGGATGCGTCGCGCCCAACCCGGCATCCGCGACGATGAGGGGCACCAGCAGCAGCAACGCCAACCCGAAGCGCGTGCCGCTTCGGGAACATCCAACAGAAGCGAGTCGTCGGGCCATGACTGCCTCCCCGGTGGGCGATGAAATGGGATCGATGCAATTGGTGACGCAGCAAAGCAAGTATAGTCTAAATCAGACTGAGACAATCCACTTAGAGTCCGGAATGTGCACGGGCACGTTGCTGCTGTTGGAGAATCCGGGCTGTTTCCACCCCAGCGGGACTGACCACGGATGAGATAACGGATCCGCGGATGAAACGGATGGATGCCTGCCCGCCTGCAACCCCCGCGTACTTGGCGCGATCGAAAGGCGGCCACGATGGCCGTATCGCGATCGGCATTGCCGGGCGTGCGGATTCTGTCAGGAGTTTTTCGGCCTCATCCGGCGAACCGCTGCACGATCTGTTGTGGGCCGCTCCCGGCCGCCCGAGTTTGCCATCGGCACCGCACGTCGTAAAGCGATTTGGCTGACCGCAGGTTTCGCGGATGTGCCGGATCACTCCGATACCGGTCGGCGGGCGTCGACAGGGCCTTCCAAGCAAACTTTCGGCGGGTTCAGCGCAATCCACGCGAAGGCCCATGACGTCTCGTGCCTGCCCGCTTTCGCGCAATTCGCGGCCAAGCTAGTGACCCCGCGAATAGGCCTCAACTGCCCTGCGCCGACGAGCCAAACGACTCGGCCTGTTTTGGCTGAGTGGTAGACTGGCAACCCGATGCCCAACGACGAGCTACTTGCCTTTCTTTTCGATGAGACGCCGCACCCCCTTGTGGCGCCCATGGCGACTTGGGTCGCGTCTTCGCGCAGATTTGCGACCTTCGTGGCGGAGAACCGGACCAAAATCCGACGCAAGCTCCACTCGAGGCTTGATCTCCAGAGCTTGCTGGATCTGCGGTTGGAATTGGAGACGGCGTATCTGCTGTTGAGTGAGCGTGGGTTTAACCTCACTTATGAACCTTCTCCAGCCGGCCAGACGCGCGGACCCGATTTTGCGGTCACACACGCGAGCAGTATCGTCTTCATGGTCGAAGTGACCCGATTGCAGAGCCGTGGCCCGCGGCAGCGAGACACTGGCGGCGGTCAGGATCGAGACGAGGCACTGGGGGAAGGCGCGTCGGCGTCTCACCCCGAGGATCGATTGGCGGATGCCGTCCTTGGCAAGTTGAGCCAGATGCAAACCGGCTACAGCAATATCCTGTTGATCGGCTATGAAGGGCCGGTCCTGACCGGCCAAACGGTTCGCGATTGCATAGCGAGCCTGCAACGGCGGGCAGAACGAAACGACGCCCGAGTGAATAAGAAGTTCGGGACTCGCCTTGAGTTCTTTCGCTCATTCCAACGATTGAGCGAATTAGTCGTGCGACTCGGCGAGCACGGCCGCCATGCGGAATCCGTGTGTTGGCTCAATCCGCAAGCCAGGATGCCGCTCTCGAGCAGATTACACTCGCTGTTCCATCGTAGCTTGCGCTTCGAACCCTAGGCGGTACATCCCCAGGCCGGCGTGGCAAGCCGATGAAAATCAGCGGACACTTCAACTATACGCGCCACGCGCTCTCAGGGCTTTGGGGTCTTGGTCGGTTCCTGGGTGCCGCCGCCTGAACCACCGGAGCCGCCCGAGCCCCCGGATCCACCACCCGAACCACCGGAACCACCCGAGCCACCGGACGGTGTCTTTGTCGGTTCGGGCGTGCGGGTCGGTTCGGTGGTTCGCGTCGGTTCCGGCGTGCGGGTGGGCTCGATCGTGCGCGTGGGTTCGGGCGTGCGGGTCGGCTCGACGGTGCGCGTGGCCTCGATCGCCCGCGTCGGTTCGATCGTGCGCGTCGGCTCCGTGGTGCGCGTCGGCCCGGCTGTGTGGGTCGCCGAGGGGCCCGTGCCACCGCCGGGTCCCGAGTTCCCCGTGGTATTGGTCGGCTCCGGCGTGTTCGACGCGTCGGGCCCGTGCCCGCCATCGCCGGCGGTGGCCGTCACCGTGTCGTCGCCGCCGCGGACCTCGGACTCGGTGGCCCGCGGCCCGGTTGTCGCTGCGGCCTCGCCCTCGCTGCCGGCAGTCGCGTTGTCGTCGGTGGCGATCGCCGCGCCGGGGGCTGGCTGGGGTGTCGCGCTCAGTTGGATCTCGATGGCCGCTCGTTCACCCGGGTCCGATGCCAGACTGAGCTGCAGCTCGAGCGCCTGCTCGCGCACCGGGAAAAGGAAGTCACCGGGCTGGCTGCCCGCGGCCGCGTCGAGTGTGACGGAGACCAGTGCCCACAGACTGGCGGCCGTGACGAGCAAGGCCGGCACCGCCAGCATCAACCAGCGCAATTCGAATCGAAGTTGCGATGTCTTCATACTCTCCTCCTAGTGCGGCAGCTGATCCAGCTGTTTGGCCGCCTGAGTGCCCCAGGTGCCGCCCGGGTCGAGCGCGATCACCTCGCGCAGTTGTTCGACGGCGGCCTCCGTGCGACCGAGACCGATGTACGCCACGCCCAGGCTGTAGCGGCTCGGCGCGTGGTCGGGCCGGAGCGCGACGGCCTGTTCGAGATGCGCGACCGCGTTCGACCAGTCTCCGAGGTTGGCGTACGCCACGCCGAGGTTGAGCCGCGCCGTGGCCAGGTCCGGGTCGAGCTCGACGGCCTTGCGATAGGCGGCCAGAGCCTCGTCCGATTTTCCCTGATCCTGCAAGACGTTGCCGAGGCCGACGTAAGCCGGTGCAAAGGTCGGATCCGCGCGGACGGCGGCCTGGTAGGCGGTGAGGGCTCGATTGGTGTCTCGCATGGCATCATAGGCGGCGCCCAGGTTGTACAGGGCTTCCGTCAATTGGGGGTCGCGGTCGAGCGCCGTCTGGAATTCGACGGCGGCTTCGGCCGGTCGCCCCTGTTTGGCAAGGATCAGACCCAGCGTATTGCGCCAATTGGCCTGGTCGGGCGATTGGTCCAACGCCGCCCGCACGAGTTGTTCGGCGCTGTCGAGCGCCCCGGCATCGAGCGCCTGAAGCCCGGCCACATAGAGATGACCGGGATCGGCGGTCGGCGTGCGCTGACCCGGCGCGGTCTGCGTCAGGACCAGCGGCGTGCCCGCGACGATCTGATCGGGCGGCACAAGCGCCAGCTCGATGAAGGCCAGCACGGTCAACGCCAGCGGCATCGCGGCCAGCCCGACGATCCCCAACCGCAGGTTCCAGCTCGGGGGCCACATGGCTCACACCTTCTCCGACGCATACGCGCCGGCGCCGTTCAGCGCCAAGCCGTCGCCGAGCTGAAGCTGCGCGAGCCGGGCGAAGGCGCCGCCGCGCGCGAGCAGGTCGTCGTAGGTGCCCTCTTCGAGCACGCGGCCATTTTCGAGCACGATGATCCGATCGACGTCGCGGATGGTCGACAGACGATGGGCGATGACGACGGCCGTGCGACCCTGCCGTAGGCGCTGCAGCGCGCCCATCACCAGATCCTCCGAAGCCGCGTCGAGCGCCGACGTGGGCTCGTCCAGGATCAGCACCGGGGCGTTGCGCAGGATCGCGCGCGCGATGGCGATACGTTGGCGCTGGCCGCCCGACAAGGTGGCGCCGCGTTCGCCCACGACCGTGTGGTAGCCCTGCGGCAGCCGGAGGATGAACTCCTCGGCGTTGGCCGCGCGCGCGGCCGCGATCACGTCGGTTTCGGTCGCCTCAGGCCGACCGTAGGCGATGTTGTCGTAAATGCTGGCCGCAAACAGCAGCGCTTCCTGCGGGACATAGGCGAATTGGGCGCGCAAATCGTCGAGGTCGACGTCGCGCAAGTCGAGGCCGTCGATCAGGATGCGACCCGAGGTCACGTCGTAGAGCCGCAGCAGCAGGCTCGAGATCGTCGACTTGCCGGCGCCGGTTGCGCCCACGAGGGCCACGGACTGGCCGGGCCGCACGCGGAACGAGATGTTGTCGAGCACGGGATTTTCGGGCGCCGACCCATAGGCGAAGTCGACGTTCTCGAAGCGCAGCTCGCCGCGCACCGCCCGCAGCGGCAGAGCGTCGGGTCGCGACACGATGCGCACGTCGGCGTCGAGCAGTTCGCTGAGCCGATCGCCCGAGGCCGCGGCCTTCTGCAGATCGCCGGCCAGCGAGCCGAACTTCTTGAGCGGCTTGTAGATCGAGCCCAGATACGCCAGGAACAGGATCAACTCGCCGACGCTCAGTTGGCCGATCAACACCTGCGAGACGCCGTACCAGATCACGGCCGCCGTGCTGGCCGCCTCGATGAAGTCGACGACCGGGCTGAACGAGGCTTCCCAACGCGCGGTGCGTACGCCCGCGCGGACTCGGTCCTGACTGTGAGCGTCATAGCGCTCGCGCTGGAAGTCTTCGCGCCCGAAGGCCTTGACGATCCGGATCGCGCCGATGGTCTCGAGCGCGTGGTTGTTCATCAACCCTTCCTGGGTGCGCGCTTCCTTCGAAATCGCGCGGATGGTGCGGCGGAAGCCGACGAACAGGAAGAGCAGCAGCGGCGCATACGCCAGCACGATGACCGAGAAGCGCCAGTTGATCAGCAGCATCACGGCGGCAAAGTTCGCGAACTTGACCGCGTTGACCAGCACCTCGCCCAGATTGCTGATCAGGGCGGTCATCACTTTGCCGGTGTCGTCGGTCATGCGCTTGACCAGATCGCCCATCCGCCCCTGGTCGTAGAACTCGAGCGGCAGCCGCTGGACATGGCTGAACACGTCCGACCTCAATTGGAACGTCGTCTTCTCCTGGATGACGCTGTTCAGATACTCGAAGCCGAAGGCCGCCACGCCCTGCAGGACGGTCACGGCCAGCAGGGCGGCGCCGAGCACGGCCGTCAACACCCGCGGATCCTCGCCGACATAGCGATGCAGGAACGCGACCGCCTCCGTCTCGAAGCCCGACTTCGCGGTGTGAGCGCCGATGACGTGGTCGATGATGAACTTGACCGGCCAGGGCGCCAGCGTGTCGAGCGCGGCCACCAGCAGGATGAGCAGCACGGACGCCGTCAATAGAAGGCCGTGCGGCTTGAGATACGCGAGAAAGCGAGCGTCGATGCCGAGCATCGGGATCGCGCGCGCCGCGGGTCGAGGGGGCTTGGCCATGGCGTGCCTCAGGCTGGGAGCAGCGCCTGAAGGGTCAGGCGATGCAGGGTCTCGAGCAACGGCGCGAGGGCCGGCCGCCCGACCACCACGTTCATCAGACGGAAGTACGTGGCGGCGATGTAGAAGTCGACGCGCGCGCGGAAGTCACCGTCCGGCACGCCCCGTTGTCGATAAGCGTCGTAGAACCGCTCGGCGAGCGGCCCGAGCAGTTCGGCGTCGCCGCGATGATCAAGCCCCAAAAAGACCAGGTGGGCCATGAAATTGGCGACGTCGATCGCCGGGTCGCCCAGGCTGATCAGATCGAAATCGATCAGAGCCAGGTCGTCGCCGTCGATCAGCACCTGGCTGTAGTAGAAGTCGCGGTGGACGGGGCGCAGTGCTTCGGGCGCGGGAAGTTGCCCGGCCCAACCGCGCAGGGCACCGAGCAGGTCCGCGACGTCGGCGGCCAGGGCGGGCCGGGCCGTCACGAGATCCGCGCCGTATTCGGCCAGATGGTCAACCTCGTCGGCGAGCGTGTAGGTGCCCAGCGGTGTCCAATCGACGCGCCAGGTCACCGCATGCAACCGGGCAGCGGCCTCGGCGGCGCGATCCACGGAGGGGCCCAGGGCTTCGCCGGCGGCAAAGCGCTCGTTGAGCGTGCGGCCCGGCGCCTGTTCCTGGAGGAAGACGCGCAGCTCGGGCACAACCGCGATCGGCTCGGCCACGCGGATCCGATCCGCCGCGGTTGGACCGAAACCGGCATCCCACAGGTGACCCTGGATCGCGGCCAGCCGACCGGCGCGCTCGTCGCGAAAGACCTTGCCGATCAGGCGCGGCCAGGACGCGCCACTCAGGTGGTAGCGCAGCACAGCGCGACGACGCGGCTTGTACTTGAGGACGTCGATGCCCGTTACCGCAAATGCGTCGGTCGCGCGCGCGCCGAGGGCGGCTGCCAGCAGCGGCGCCGCCAGATCGGCTCGCGTCGCCTTGAAGAGACGCTGGCGCAACCGGACGTCGACGATCGGCGTGCGTCGGCCCGGCTTCACACTGGCCGGGGCGGCCGCCGGACGAACCCACCCGCACACGCGCGCGGCATTCGCATCCCAGGTATAGCGGTCGAGCACGTGCGCGGCGCCGCGCCAGGCCATGGCCAGAGCCGCATCGGGTTCCGCAAATACGCGCGCGATCCGTCCGGCGAGGGCCGCCGCGTCGCCGGCTGGGTACAGCCACCCGCCGTCGGAGTCTTTCAACACCTGCGCCTGCTGGCCCACGTCGGCCGCGATGGTCGGGACCGCGCAGGCCAGGTATTCGTACAGCTTGAGCGGCGAGAAGTAGAAATCGTCTCGGGCGTGATGGCTCGAGACCGCGACGTGCATGGCGGCGATGTGCGCCGGAACCAGATCGTGCGCGACGGCGCCGGTCAGACGGAGCCAGGCCGGTCGCGTCTCGGCCAGGGCGCGGACGTCGTCGGGCATCTCGCCGACGAGGAGCAGCAGATAGGCCGGGTCTTGCGCATGCAGGCGCTCGACCGCTGCCAGCAGCGTGCCCAGGTCATGCCAGGGCCGTGGGCGTCCGACGAACCCGACGACGCGGCGCCCTTGAAGGCCGAGTTGCTCGCGGACGCGGTTCCCGGACAACGCGGGGTGAAACGCCGCCGGATCGACGCCGTTTGGCACGACTTCGACGCGAGCCGGATCGGCGCCGAGTCCGACCACGTACGCGCGCAACGCATCCGAGACGACGGCGATGCGCGTCGCGCTCGCGAACTGGCGACGCGCGACGACTGCGGCGTTCTCGACGTCGGCCAGACCGCGGTGTTCGTGGGCCTCGTCGATGAGCGGCGCGTTGACCTCGAGCACCAGCGGGAGACCGGTCCGCTCGGCGACGCGCACGCCGGCATCGCTGAGGAGCGCGTAGCGTTCGTAGACGAGGTCGAAGTCCCCGGAGGCCAGCACGGCCTCTGCCTGGGCGATCACGCGCGACGTCGCGGAGACTTCGCGCCCGGAGCCGTCGTCTGGTCCCGACGCGTCGATCACGCGCGCGGCCGGTTGGGGGCCATCGTCGGGCCCAAGCCGGGCCGCGACCAGCGTGACCGCGTGCCCGGCGCGCGCGAAGGCCGCGCACATCGCGCGGACGTGGACGGCCGCGCCCTTGTGGCCGCGCACCGGGATGCCCGGGTCCGCGCACAGATACAGGATGTTCATGACGGCTCCGCCATCGCCGGCGTGCGGCGAACGTCCACGGCGATCGCTTCGGGCTCGGTCGCGGCGCCGCCGGCAAACCAGGCGCGCAACGTGCCGACGTTTTGGCGGACGTCGAAGACGCGTTCGACCTTGGCGCGGCCGGCGGCCGCGAAGCGTGCCCGCAGATCGGGCTCGGCCAGCAGACGCTCGAGCGCGTCGGCCAGGGCATTGGGATTGTTCTGCGGCACGACCAGGCCGTCCGCCTCATGCGTGATGATCTCGGGCACGCCTGTGACGTCGGTCGACACGCAGGCCGCGCCGGTCGCCATCGCCTCGAGCAGCACGGTCGGCAGGCCGTCGCGGTTGCCGTCGGCGCCGATGATGCAGGGCAGCGCGAAGATCGCGGCGCGGCGATACGCCTGCAGCACCTCGTCCTGCGGGCGCGGACCGATCAGGGTGACGCGATCGACCAGGCCCAGCTGCTCGATCTGCGCACGCAGCGCGCTTTCGAGCCCGCCCTGGCCGATGATCTCGCAGCGGAAGTCGACGCCGCGGATCGCGAGCACCTTGCAGGCGAGGATCAGATCGCCAAAGCCTTTCTTCTCGACCAGCCGGCCCACGCCCAGGATCAGGCGGCTGTCGCGCGGCGCGGCGGTCTCGGCAAACAGCCCGAGGTCGATGCCGTTGTACAGGCGGCGCACGTCCGAGGATAGCGGGCCCATCAGATCGCGCAGATACTCGCGATTGAAGTCGCTCACGGTCACGACGAAGCGCGCGGCCTTGATCTTGTCGCGGAGCGTGTCCGGATTGACCTCTTCATGGAAGATGTCCTTGGCATGCGCCGTGAAGCTGTAAGGCACGCCGGTCAGCCGCGACACGTAGTTGGCCACACGCGTGGCGCTCGACGCGAAGTGCGCGTGCAACGCGTCGACCGGGTGACGGGCCACATGATCGGCGATGAATCCGGCCTGCAGGAACCGCTTGAGCGCGCCGGCATGGCCGCGCGTCGCGGCGTGCTTGAGCGTCGACAGGTACGCGCCGCGCCCGCGGCCAAACGCCGCCCGATGCGGCCCCCAGAGAGCCCCGGCCTGCGACAGCGGGAACTCGGGCACGTACACGACCTGGGCGCGCACGCGCGCGAGGCTCGCGTGAAAGCGGCCATCGTTGGGGCGCATGAGCGCGTACACGCGCACGTCGACGCCCTGGCGCTCGAGCTCGAGGATTTCGTTGACGATGAAGGTCTCCGAAAAGCGCGGGTACATCTTGAGGACGTAAGCGATGCGGGTCATGCCGGCCTCCCCAGGGCGAGCGTGGTCTGCGGTTCAGCGTTCAACAGTTCAGCGATGGAATGTCCCACGCGGGTCAGGCCGTCGAGCCCGGTGGTGACGGTCGGCTCTGGTCCGGCGAGGGCCAGCGAGATCTGCGCCGCGAGCGTGTCGGCCGTGAGTGCCTCAGGGCGGATCATTCGCGCCCAGCCGCGGGCGGCGAGTCGCTCGGCGCGGATGAGCTGCTCCTGACGCGGTTGCGTGCGCGGGATCAGCAACGTGCGTTTGCCCAGCGAGAGCGTCTCGACTACGGTGTTGTAGCCGGCCATGCCGATCACCAGGTCGGCCGCCGCCATGTACGTGAACAATCGCGGGGTGAACTCGAGCACCGTCAGACGCTCGGAGGCCGCTTGAGCCTGGCGCACCAGCTCGCGCTTGCCGTTGGCCATCAACGGACCCGTCACCAACAGGGCGTGGAAGGGCGCGCCACCCGGCCAGGCCGCGATCGACTCGGCCACGGTGCGCAGGATCGCGAAGCCATCGCCGCCGCCGCCGACGGTGACGACCACCAGCGGCTGATCGCCCAGACCCAGCTCGCGGCGCACGTGCGCCGTCGGGCGATCGACCTCGGCGCGGCTGCGGCCCAGATAGCCGCAGGCCACGAGCTTGTCGCGGGCGCTGGGGCTCATCGCATAGGCGTCCACCGGATCGAAGACTGTTCGATCGCCGTAGTACAGGATTCGGTCGTACACCTCATCCTGCAGACGCGGCACATCCCACTCGGCCCACTCACGCGCCGTCGTCGCCGGATCGTCCTCGATGTCGCGCATGCCCAGCACCAGGCGCGTCTCGGGCATCCACGTTTTGACATGCCGGAGGAGCGGCAGCAGCTCGCCCTGGACACCGGCCGGGGCCTTGTCGACCAGGACGATATCGGGCCGGAACGTGCTCAGCGCGTCGAGCAGCACGCGTTCGCGCCAGCGCAGCGTGTCGCCGAGGTTCAGCGGCAGCGCCCGGGCGACGTACTGGCCACTCGAGCGTTTGCTCAGCGCGGGCAGCTTGATCAGGTCGAGTTGCTTCGGGAGTGCGAAGGCGCCGGCCACCATCGATCCCGTCAGGAGGAGCTGGTGCGCCCGCGGCAGCTCGGCGGCCAGCTGGTGGCTGATCGCCAACGTCCGGCGCAGGTGACCGAGGCCAAACGTATCGTGCGAGTAGAGCAGGATCCGGGGTTTCTTACGGCTCATATCAGGCATTTCCAACCAGTCATGTCGGTTATGCCAGCTAGTAGCTCAAGGGGATTTGAAAGTTACGTCGATGAGAAGATGCTCATTTTTGCGGAGAAAGTGACCCCGCGACGTGCTCAGCCGGCCCCTTTAGGGCCAACGGCAGCCGTTCAGCGGCGAGATGCGGGGTCCGGCCGTGGCGCCGGCAACTTGAGCGGCTTTACGGCGTTTCCACAGCCCCTTAAGGCCAGCTTTATGGCATGCCGACGCCGGCTGCCTATACTGAATCCTGTCAGCCCAAACGGCCCAGGAGATGGAAATGTCCGCCACTTTGATCCGAACGCCCCTGAACTGGCGCAACCTCGTCGCCGTGTACGTCCTGATCTTCAGCTTTGTCTGGGGGCTGGCGCTGGGCGCGTCGGGTGGCGACTTTCGGCTGGCGGCGTTCGTGAGCGCGGTCGACCGCAGCGCGCACCTGGGCCTCGACGCCCTCGGCGTGCAGGTGATGTCCGCGGACGCCTATGCCCGCGGCCCCGTGGTCAAACTGGCGCCGGTTCTGGTGACAGCGGCCCAAACGGCCGAGCCGCACGCCGGTTTGGCCCCCGAGCTCAAGCCGTTCACGCCGGCGACGGCGGTTCCCGTGCCCAACGCGCCGTACGATCCGCTGCAAGCCGAGTAATCGTGCCCTCGACCTGCCGGAAGGAACAACACGCGTCCTCTCGAACAGGTCTCCGTTCTCTCACTCTCTCCAGCCCCACACTGGGGATACGGAGGGCCCCCGTTCACACGGTGGGCCCTTTGTATTTTTGGGGCACCGCGCGACCGACGGTCGGCCACCCGACATGTCGTCGACGGGGGCGCCGCAGGTCCGCGTCATCCGCGTACCGGGGTCTCTTCGGTTCGGTGTCGTCAAACGAGGTAGATCGGGTTGCTGAAGACCCAGGCGCGGAGCTGGCCGAGGTGATTGCGCCAGGCCTCGACGCGCACGGCGCCGGTGACCCGGGCAGGCAGGATGTGGGTGGCGCCTGTCGCGTTGTCCCAGGTCGCGATCACCTGACCGTTGTGGATCAGACGTAGCAAGCACGGCGCTGGCGCGACCACCTGCAACGTGACCCCGGCCCGGTTCTCGACCGTCGTGCCCATGCCCTGGCTGGCGCGTTCGTAATGGCAGGTGAAGCGGAACCCGCGTGTCGAGCCGATGCCGTCATAGCCGATGAAGCAGCTGCCGGTTTGGAGCGCATCCATGACCAGAACGCGATCGGACGCCAATTCGCCCGTCAATTCGGTCGGCGTGAGGATGTGCGTGTTGATCTGACGGAACAGGAACTCGTACGGAAACAGGACCCGGCGCAGACCCCACCGCGCGTACTCGGTGCCGTGCGCGTCCGCGTTGCCGATCCCCACGACGCGCTGACCGGCCATCAGCAGCTCGTCCCACTTGGCGAGCACCTCGGCGCGCGGCCCGACCAGGCCGAGCTCGGGCTTGAAGGCATACTGGACCGTGGCCTGCCGCGACGTCAACAGCTCGGCCCAACTCGACATGTAATTCCAGATCTCCAGGCCCGTGAAGCCCTGCACTTGCCAGTCGACCCACGAGATCTCTTCGTAATTGAAGAGCGGCACGTTCGAGTCGAACGGGTGAGCCAGAAAGGCCAGGCCGCCCGCAGCGCCGACTGCGTCGATCAGGGCCTGCGGATCCGCCGCGTGTGCCGCCAGCTCGCGTTGCGCGTTGTAGGCCAGCAGATGATTCCGCTGCGGCCGACGGCTGGCGTCGTGGACCTCTTCGCCGACCAGGACGAGCAGACGCTTGCCGCCAACCGTGTAGTAGTGCTCGGGTCCGTCGACCCACACGTTGTGATCGGTGACGCAGATCACGTCCAGGCCGGCGCGGACCGCGGCCTCGGCGATCTGGCCGTGATACCACGTGCCGTCCGAGTACGGCGTATGCATGTGCAGGTTGGCGGCGTATTCGTGGGCCACGCGGCGCTCCGCTCAGAGCAGGCTGGGCTGTTCGGGCTCGTCCGACCCGGACCAGCCGTACCGCTTCAGGTCGACGCGGTCCTTGGCGTCGAAGACGATGCCCTCGCGTTCGAGCATCTGGCGCTGGACCGCCGGTCCCAACCCGGGGCGTGGACTGACCTTGCCCTGGCTGTTGATAACCCGTTGCCAGGGCACGTCGTCGGGCGCGTTCGCCATGGCCCCGCCGACCCAGATCGGCGCCGCCCGCAGATACTGGTCCAATGGCACGCGGGCCGGCGGCGGGATTCGCTGCGCGATCTGGCCGTAGGTCATCACCCGGCCATGCGGGATCTCGCGCACGATGGCATAGACGTTTTGGGCGTATGCCCGTGGATCCGGCGGTGATGAGAAGCGCATAAGCTCAGGCAGTATACAGCACCGTCCGGGGGCTTGCCCTGGTCGAAACGAGGGGGAAATCCGCCGTTTTAAGGATGAACAGGATTGCATCGGATTCTCCCGTCTTCACGCGTATAATTCCAGGCCGATGCGAGCCTGGCGTATTCTTTGTTTGTTGGGCTGTGCTGCCGGCCTGATCTCGTCGGCCTGTGCCGTCCAACCGCTCACTCCGGGCCCGGGAGCGCTGGTTGCGGTCGCCCAGGTCACGGTGGCGCCCCTTCTGCCGCCGACGCTGCCGCCCGCGGCCGTCGTGCAGGCCGACTCCGCGCGTATCGAGCCGACGCTGCCGGCGTCGACCGCCACGCCGCCGCTGCCGACGGCGATCCCATATTTGACGCCGACGCCCGTCACGCCGACCGTCGCCGTCGTGGTGCTCGACAACCCGGCGCAGTCAAACCTGCCGACCGCGGCGCCCCGGATCGTGGCGCCCACCGAGGTCGTGATCACGCTGCTCGACCCGACGGCGACCGACGCGTCGGTCGTCATTGAGCCGTCGTCCACCGCGCCCGCCGCGGCCGCATCGCCCGCGGCGCCTCCCAGCGGCGACGCCGCCGCGGCTGAGCTGTACATGGTCGACCTGATCAACCAGCAGCGCATCGCGGCCGGCGTCGCGCCGCTGATCGCGGACCCTTTGCTGATGAGCGTGGCACGCGGCCGCGTCGATGACATGGTCGCGCGCGGATACACCGGCCACTCGGACCCGGCCACGGGCGAGTCGCTCGGCCCGAAGATGATCCACGCCGCGGGCTTCACCAGCACCTTTGTGGGCGAGAACTGGTACGGGACGATCAAGCCGCCGCCGTCCAATGTCGAGACCGCCATGAGCTGGTTCATGACCGACCCGCCGCATGCGCGTAATATCCTGAGCCCGTACTACGCCTACGTCGGCGTCGGACTGGCTTTCAACGGTCGCCAGTGGTTGATCGTGCAGAACTTCGCGGGGCTGAACTAGGCGATGACACACTATTTTTCAAACAAAGAACTGGCCGACGTGTTCGCCCGAATCGGGGATCTGCTCGAGATCAAGGGCGACGTGATCTACAAGATCCTGGCGTACCGCAAGGCTGCCGACACGATCCGCGACCACGCGCGCCCGGTCAAGGACATCTGGCGCGAAGGCGGGCTGCGCGATATTCCGGGAGTCGGTCAGGCCATCGCCGACAAGATCGAAGAACTGCTCACGACCGGCAAGCTCGCCTTCCTCGAAAAGCTTCAGGGCGAGGTGCCGCCGACCTTGACCGAGTTGCTGCAGGTGCCCGACCTCGGGCCAAAACGCGTGGCGTTGGTCTGGAAGAAGCTGGGCGTGACCACGCTCGCCGACCTCGAGCGCGTCGCGCGGGCCGGCGAACTCCGAGGTCTGCCAGGCATGGGCGAAAAATCCGAGGCCAAGATCCTGACCGGCATCGAGAGCCTTAAGCGCGCGACGGGTCGTGTGCCGTTGGGCAAGGCCTGGCCGGTCGCGGTCGAGATCGTGCGCATGCTGCGCGCGATGCCCGGTGTGATCGCGGCCGAGTCGGCCGGCAGCCTGCGCCGAGGCCGCGCGACCATCGGCGACCTCGACTTCATCGTGGCCGCCGTTGACTCGCGGCCGGTGATGGCCGCCTTCATGACGTTGCCGCAGGTCGCGCGCGTGCTCGGACAAGGTCCGACAAAGACCTCGGTCGTGCTCGAGAACGGTCTGCAGGCCGATCTGCGCGTGCTGCCGCCCGATCGGTATGGGACCCTGCTGCAATACTTCACCGGCAGCAAAGACCACAACGTGCGCTTGCGCGAGATCGCGCAGGCGCAGGGACTGTCGCTCAACGAGCACGCGCTCGTCCACGCCGACGGGAGCGAAGTGCTGTGCGCGACCGAGGCCGACGTGTACCGCGCGCTCGGTCTGCCCCTGATCCCGCCGGAGCTGCGCGAGGACCGGGGGGAGATTCAGGCGGCGCGCGACGGCAAGCTTCCGCGTCTGATCGAGCCCCGCGATCTACAGAGCGACCTGCACACGCACAGCACCTGGAGCGACGGCAAGGGCACGATCGTGGAGATGGCTCAGGCCGCCCGGCTGAACGGGCTCAAGTGCCTGGCGATCACCGATCACAGCTATGGTCTGGGCGTCACGAACGGCTTGACACCAGAGCGTTTGCGCGCCCAGCGGCGTGAGATCGACACAGTTCAGGCGCAGCTTGGGCCGGGCTTCATCCTGCTCCAGGGGGCCGAGGTCGAAATCCGCGCGGACGGCGCCCTCGATTTCACCGACGACGTGCTCGGCGACCTCGACATCGTCGTGGCGTCGCTGCACACCTCGCTCGGCCAGGAACGCGAGCGCGTCACCGAACGATTGCTGAACGCCGTGCGCAACCACAACGTCGACATCATCGGCCACCCGACGGGCCGGCGGCTGCCGAACCGCGACGGCGCCGATCTGGATCTCGAGGCGATCTTCAAGGCTGCGGCCGAGTCGGGCGTCGCGCTGGAGATCAACAGCAACCCCGAACGCCTTGACCTCGACGGCGTGTACGCCCGTCGTGCGATCGAGCTCGGTTGTCTGCTCGCGATCAACACGGACGCGCACGCGATCGATTGGTTCAACCACAGCCAGTTTGGCGTGCTCACGGCGCGCCGCGGTTGGGTGACGGCCGACCGCGTGATCAACACCTGGTCGCCCGAGCGTCTGCTGGCGTGGCTCGACGAGCGTGACCTCCGGCGCGCCGGCTCGACTCGACCGGCCGAACTCGGCACCCCGGCGGTGGGTGGCGCCAGACAGGCCGAGCGCCCATCGCACGCGGCCAAGGCTCAGGCCACCAAACCTGTGGCGACGCCCGATCCGACACCGGCCACCCCGGCCAAAGCCGCGTCGGCCAAGGCCGAGCCGGCCAAAGCCGCGTCGGCCAAGGCCGGGCCGAAGGCGAAGCCGGCGAAGCCCACGGCACGCAGCCGCAAGGTCGCGCCCGCCGAAAAGCGCAAGTCCCCGCAGACCCGTCCGGCGGCCAAGAAAAAAACCGCCGCGACCAAACCCGCCAGGAAAAGCCCGACTGCTCGTCGTCGCTGAGGGGCGTCATGAGCGCGTTCACGACGTCCGCCGATGACGATTTGGCCCGGCTTGTCGCCCAGGCCTTCGCGGGCGCCGCGGTGGACGATGCCCAGGCCGTGTTGGCCGTCGCCCATCTGCGCGCCTACCCCGTGGGCGCCGAGTTGTGTCGGCAAGGCGAAGCCGCAGACACGTTCTTCCTGATCACCGCCGGCACAGTCGCGCTGACCCAACAGCTCGGCGACACGACGCGGACCGTGGCCATTCGCGAGGCGGGCGAATTCTTTGGCGAGATGGGTCTGCTCGAGGGTAAGCCGCGTTCGGCTACCGCCACGGCGCTCGATCCCGTGACCGTACTCGAGGTCACCGAGGCGGCCTTCCAGAAAATCCTGATCGACCACCCCAGACTGGCGCTTGCGATCGTCCGTGGTCTCGTCGCGAACGTGCGCGCCGCGGATCGGGCGGCGCTGGTCGAGATGCAGACCGCCAACCTCGCCTTGACGGCGGCGCTCGACTCGCTACGGACCGCGCAGGCGGGGCTTGTCCAAAAGGAGCGGCTCGAGCGCGAGCTCGAGATCGCGGGTCAGGTGCAGCGCAGCATCCTGCCGGCGCCGTTCGTGCCGATCGGCCGCTTCGCCTTCGCGGGACGCAATCTGCCGGCGCGGCAGGTCGGCGGCGATCTCTACGACGTGATCCGCCAGAACGATGAGCGCGCCGCGCTGGTTCTGGCGGACGTCTCGGACAAAGGCGTGCAGGCGGCGCTGTTCATGGCCGTGACCCGCACGCTGTTCCTGGCGCACGCCGGCCACGAGACCGGGTCCGAGGCGGTGGTTCTGGCCGTGCACCGGGGCCTGCGCGAGATCGCGCCCGACTCCGACATGTTTGTCACGGCGTTCTACGGCGAACTCGACACGACGTCGGGAGCGTTGCGCTATGTCCGCGCGGGGCATGAGGAACCGCTGCTGGTCCGGGCCGACGGGTCCGTGCACGCGCTGAGTGGCCCGGGTCGCTTCCTGGGCGCCATCGACGGGCTGGTCGTGGCGGAACGGTCGGCCAGCCTTGAACCCGGCGCCGTGCTCGTGATCTTCAGCGACGGCGTCACCGATGCCATGGATGCCGCCGGGCGCCCGTTTGCGAAGGATGCCTTTCTGGCAACCATCGTGACGCATCGGCGCGCGTCGGCGGACGAGATCGCCGACGCGATCGTGTCCGCCGTCGTCACGCACTGCGCTGGCGCGCCTCTGGCCGACGACCTGACGGTGCTGGTGGTCAAACACGATCCGTGACGGTGGCCCGTCGTTATGGCTTCTTCCACCCAATCGACCGCGCGGTTATCTGCTACGCACCGAACCTGGACAAAAAAGATCGTTGTCTGACGCACGGTCGTGTTCGCCTTCAATTCGCGTCATTCGCGATATGCGCGGCCAGACCCCGCGCCCGCCAACTCACCCGTGCCCACATCACCTCTGTCGGTCGCGGCTCACCCGCAAGTATGCGACAATCAAGTGATGGCTGCTCCACGTTCGTCCGCCGGGTACGTGCCCTGGTGGCTGCTGTTGCTTGTCGTGTCGGGCTTCGTCCTCGCGGCCGCGATTCTGGCCGGGCTGGCCGTCTCGACGCGCACGGCGGATCTCCCGCGGCCGACGGCCACGGCCCGCATCATCGTCGATGCCGGCGGGTCGTCGGGCGACGTGCTGCCGACGCCCTTCGTGCCGCCGCCAACGGCGACTCCGCCGGGCGGCCCGACGCCGACGGTCGCCGAAGCCACGCCGACCCTGTCCGCGCTGACGCCGTCGATCGGCGGCTACGTCCAGGTTATCGGCACGGGCGACATCGGTTTTCTGAATCTGCGCGCCGAGGCCAGTCGCTCGGCGGCTGTCAACTATCTGGCGCTCGAGCGCGAGGTCTTTCAGGTGCAGGCCGGGCCCGTCGAATCTGACGGCCTGGTCTGGTGGTACCTGGTCGACCCCGCGACGGGCTCGCGCAACGGCTGGGGCGCGCAAAACTACCTGACGGTCGTCGCCGGTCCCTGAGCGTCCGACGCCCGTCTCAATGATCATGCCCCTCAAACCTAAGAACATCACCCTGGATCGCCCCCAACAACGCCTGGTCATCGACTGGAACGACGGCACGCACTGCGCCTATGCCCTCAACGTGCTGCGCGAAGGCTGCCCCTGCGCGGACTGCCGGGGCGGGCACGCGAACATGGGCAAGCCGCCGGACATCGATAGCCTGCTGGTCATCCCGTTGGTTCGCACCAAGAGCTACGAGGTCGCCCGCGTCGAGCCCGTTGGGCATTACGCCCTCAAAGTCACGTGGACCGACGGCCACGATGCCGGCATCTACACCTGGCCCTATCTGCGCGAGCTGTGCGCCGGCCTCGCCGCTAAATCCGGCCAGGATGATCGCTACCGCCCGATCGGCCAGTAAGACGAATTCGATCTCAGGTACGACACGCCGCCGACTCGCGACGCGCCGACCGTCAGGTCCCATCATGCCCGTCAAGACACCCATAACACCCGAAGACCTCTATCAACTCAAACACGTCGAAGACCCGCAGATCAGCCCCGATGGGCGCTGGGTCGCCTACGTCGTCCGATCGCAGACCAAACTCGACAACGCCTACGAGCGCCACATCTGGCTGCTCGACCTGTCTGAAAAGGCCGCGACGCCGCGTCAGTTCACGTTCGGCGCAAAGTCCGACTTCGCGCCGCGGTGGCGGCCGGACGGCAGCGCGATGGCGTTCGTGTCGCTTCGCGGCGGCAAGCCGCAGGTGTACCTGATCACGCTGGCGGGCGGCGAGGCGTTCGCGTTGACGACGTTGGCCAACGGCGCGACAGGCCCCGTGTGGAGCCCCGATGGCCGGCAGCTGGCCGTGCTCTCCGACGTCAACGCTGATGAGCGCCGCGCGGAGGACAGCGAGACGCAGTCGACGCCGCCCGCCGACGCCCTCGAAGCCCGGCACCGCCGCGAACGCGAGGCCGAGGACGACAAGCGCAAGCAGGACCCGCGTGTGATCCGGAATCTGCCGTACCGAACCGGTACGGAGTACTTCGACGATCGCACCAGCCATATCTACGTGCTCGACGTCGCTGCTGACGGAACGCCCGGCGCCGCGCGGCGACTGACAGACGGCGACCGGAACTACACCCACATCTCGTGGTACCCCGACGGCCGCGCGATCCTGTCTAGCCAATCGGGCCGACCCGACAGCGATCCCTGGTTCTTCAGTCGGCCGGTGCGCATCCCGACGCGCGGCGCGCGGCGTCAGACCTTCATCATGCCGACCGGATTCGAGTACTTCGATGCGCAGGTCAGTCCGGATGGGCGCTGGATCGCGGCCATGCGCCAGCCTGACGAAGGCTCGTTCGGCGAGCCTTCACGCATCGTGGTCTTCCCGGCGCGGGGCGGGGCCGTCGTGGAGCGCGCGGCCGAGATCGATCGCGGCCCGGGTCAATTGACCTGGTCGCAGGACTCGAAGCGTCTATATTTCTTGCTCGAGGATCGCGGCGACACGGGCGTGTACACGGTCGACGCGCTGGCCGGACCGGCCAAACGCGTGATCGGCGGTCGGCGTGTGGTGCTGAGTTTCAGCGTGGCGCGCGGCGGACGGATCGCATTTGCCGCGCACACGCCTGAAGGCCCGGCGGACCTGACCGTCTGCGAGACCAACGGGAAGCGCGAGCGGCGGTTGACCGACGTGAACAAGGCCTGGCGCGCCGAGCGTGCGCTGGCGCAGATCGAGGAGGTCTGGCACACCGCGCCAGACGGGCGGCAGATCCAGGGCTGGTTCATCCTGCCGCCGGGCCGCGCGCGCGGGGCCAAGGTGCCGCTGGTGCTCAACATGCACGGCGGACCCTGGGTGATGTGGGGGCCGTCCGTGCCCGAGGTGTGGTTCGAGATGCAGGTCCATGCCGCCGCCGGCTACGCGGTCTATTACTGCAATCCGCGCGGGTCGCTGGGCTATGGCGCCGAGCATGCGTTGAAGATCGTCAACGATTGGGGCGACCACGTCATGCACGACATCCTGTCGGGCGTGGACAACGTCGTCGCACGGGGCGGCATCGACACCCAGCGCATGGCCGTGACCGGCGGCAGCTATGCCGGCTACATGACGGCGTGGATCATCGGACACGACCAGCGCTTCGCGTGCGCATGGGCGCAGCGCGGTCTGTATAACCTGACCTCGTTCTTTGGGACGAGCGACATCCCGCAGTTGATCGAGCGCGAGTTCGGGGCGCGCGGTTTTGAGGACATCGAGCGACTGTGGAGCCAGTCGCCGCTGGCATACGTCGAGGCCATGCGCACGCCGCTCGTGATCGAGCACCAGGATCACGACTGGCGCTGCCCGCCCTCGGAGGGCGAGCAGCTGTACGCGGCCTTGAAACGCCTCGGGCGCACGGTGACGCTGTTGCGCTACCCGCGCGAAGGCCACGAGATGACGCGTTCGGGCGAGCCCGGGCACCGCGTCGACCGCCTGCAGCGCATGCTCGAGTGGTTTGCCGAGCACTGCGGAGCCAAGACGACGCGCAAGCGCAAGTGACGGTCGGGCCGGAGACGCGTTCGCAAAACAAAGAAGGTGGCCTATGCGGCCACCTTCTTTGTTTTGCTTGTCCGGCTTAGCCGTTACTGCGGCGTCACGGTGTCGACCGTGGGCGTGATGCCGGGGCCGGGCAGGACGATCGTGGGCGTCGTGCCCTCGGGCGTGAAGATGATCTTGTCGGTGGGCTTCAGCGCGGCGGCGTTGGCCTGCGCGATCTGCAGCTGCAGATAGGCCGGGCTCGAGGCATACAGCTCGGCCAGAGCGCGCTGTTGGGCGAGGTCGGCGCGCGCCTTTTGTTCGGCCGCGTCGGCCAGCGCGCGGTTGATCTCGAGATCCTGCTGCGCGGCCAACAACTCGTTGGCTTTCTCGGCCTCGATGACGGCCTGCTCGGCGATCAGGCGCTCCTGCTGGAGCTTGGCCAGGAGCGTCTGCTGGCGCGCTTCTTCCTGGATCCGGCTCTGCTCGACGCGGATCTCGCCTTCCTGGCGGGCCTGTTCGGCCAGCGCCTCGGCCTCGGCCTTGAGCTTGTCCTGCGCGGCCTTCTCGGTCGCGAGCCGCGACGCCACGATCGAGTCGAGCGCCGCCTGCACCTCGGGCGAGAGCACGACCTCGGGCACCACCACGTTGGAGACCGTCAGACCGTAGTTGTCGGCCAGCTTGCTGGTCTCGTCGTCGATGCACGAGCGCAACTCGTCGCGCGCGGTGCCGATGATGGCGTCGTCGAACTTGCGCGATCCGACGCAGACCTTCATCGCCTGTTGCACAAGCGACTTGGCGCGGTCGAGCGCGACCGAGTCGTCGAGATAGACCTGACTGTACTGCGCCCAGTTGGCGAGCAGGACATCCTTCTGCGCCGTGCCGGGTCGGAACAGGTCGCCGGTGACGACCAGACCGATGCGTTGCTTGTCCGAGGTGATGATCTCCTCGTCGCGCACGCTGAAGGGCAGGGCGGCGCTGGACACGCGCTTCAGATCGACGTACAGACCGAAGTCGCTGTAGACACCCGGTCCGACGACGTTCTCGACCTGGCCGCCGCGGAGCTGAAGACCGACCTCGCCGGGGCCGACCGTCTCGAGCAGGTATACGAACTGGCCGCTGACCCCGAAAAGCACGGGGATCACAATCAGCAGCACCACCGCGCCGATGGCGAGGTTGCGCACGATGGGCGGTATGGAAAAAGGACGATTGGGTTTGGCTGTCATCGATTTGTCCTCTGGGAGTCTGGGCCGAATGATCGAACGTGCACGACACTCTTACGCGCCGCGCCGCCATCGGGTTGCTCCACTGGCTGACAACCCAGGTGACAACCGGCTGACAGCCGGAGCGGCAGGCGCCAAGACGGCCGTCAGTCCGGGTTCTCGCGTAGATCCGTGAACTTATAGCCGATGCCGCGCTCGGTCAGGATGTACTTGGGGTGGGCGGGATCCTCTTCGAGCTTTTGCCGCAGATAGTTGATATACAGGCGCAGATAATGGGTCTCTTCGCGGTACTCGTAACCCCAGACTTTCGCAAGGAGTTGGTCATGAGGCACGACCCAGCCGGCGTTCTGCACGAGATGATAGAGCAACCGGAACTCGGTCGGGCGCAGCCGGACGGGCTGGCCGTTGACGAGCACCTCGCGGCGGTCGAGGTTGATGGTCAGCCGATCATCGACGCGGATGCTGCTCTTCTCGGCCGGCGCCGGTTGCTCGGTGCGGCGCAGCACGGCGCGCACGCGGCTCACCAACTCGCGCGGGCTGAACGGCTTGGTTACGTAATCGTCGGCCCCGAGCTCGAGGCCGCGGACGCGGTCGTCCTCTTCGCTGCGGGCGGTGAGCATGATGACCGGCGTATTCGAGATCTCACGCAGCAGACGCAGCGTCTCGAAACCGTCCAGCTCGGGCATGGCGACGTCGAGCAGGATCAGATCAGGCAGCGTGTCGCGGGCCTGGCTGAGCGCCTGGACGCCGTCAGCGGCTTCGACGACGTCGAAGCCATCGTGCTCCAGGTTCATGCGAATGAACCGGATCATGCGCGGCTCGTCGTCGACGACGAGGATACGATAGCGTTCTTTTTCGGTCGGCATGATGTGTCGCGAAACGCGGAGTGTGGCGCGGATCGACGCGCTACGCTCAGTGCTTCACGCGTTTACTCTCTCACGAATCCGATGATCTGCTCGTCGTCCGCGCCGGGCAGGACCTCGATGAAGGTCACGCGCGTCATCGGCCAGATGACCTGATTGACGCCGGCGGCCAGGTACCGCAGATCCTTGTTGTCGCGGGTGCGGGGGTTGGACGCCAGGACGCAGGTGTCGTTGCTGGCGGGAAGCTTCTCGACTTCGGCCAGGATCGGATCTTCGTTGGCGATGTGCAGAATGACGTGAACGGGCATAACGGGCTCCGAATGGGATTTACGACGAGAACTCGATTCGAACCATCAGACGCGCGAACTTCACCAGGTCGCCGTTCTCCAGGCGCACCGGCGTGCCGGTCGTCACGGCCTCGCCGTTGAGCCATGTGCCGTTGGCGCTGCCGAGGTCTTCGAGCAGCAGTTGGCCGCCCAGACGCGAGAGGCGGGCGTGGCGACGCGAGACACCCAGATCGCGACCGCCGTGCGGGCCAAGGTCGGCATCCGGCTCGGAACCGGGGCCGCCTTCGCGACCGACGATGTAATCCTCTTTGCCCGACAGCGTCAGCAACGCGTCGGCATCGATCAAACGCAGACCGATGGCTCCGGGGATGCGCACCACTTGTTCGGCGTCGCCGATCAGGGCTTCAAGCGGCGGCGGCGTGGGGGCCGTGTGCGCTGACGTATTGGGCTTGGGCTCCGTCGGGGCTTTGCGGGCCGGCATCCGAATGGTGGTCTCGGTCGCGAGGCCCCAGAGCTGCGCGCCGCAAGTTGTGCAGTACAACTCGCCTTCCGGCTCGACATGGCGACAGCTTGGGCATGTGATCATGGCGTCACCCTTCGAGGCCGGCGAGGGCGCGCGTGCCGTACTTGATCCGCTTGCGCGCCTCCTCGGACATCGACGCGCTCTTCTCGATGCGACGCGCCTCGGCGATGGCCATCTTCGCCAGGTCGGCCTGACCGGCCGCGAGGAGCCGTGTGCCCAGCACTGTGAGCGCGCGCGTGGCCTCGTCGACGTCGCCGTTCTGGAGTTCGGTGAAGGCGCGCTCCTGCAGCCGGATCTGGGTCAAGCGGCGCAGCGCTGCGACGATCGGGGCCGGCGGATCGTTGAGCGCCGCCTCCGAGGCGACAGTGGCCTCGAGATCGAGCGTGAGTCGGACCCGGCGCGTTCCCGGCCCGGCCGTGTCGCCGATGATGGCCAGGCGCGCGATCGGGAAGGCGCCCTCCACCTCAGCCAGCATCCGAAACTTCAACAGGATGCAGAGTTTTTCGCTGCGAGGGAGCTGACCCAGGGCGAGCTGATGCGGCGGGATCGCCAGCGGACTTGGCTCGGGCGTGAAGCGAAACGCCTCGAGCAGCTCGACGCCGGCGTCGGGGATGACGTCGAGGTGCACGCGCTCAGCCGCCAGATCCGACAGGATGTTCAGGCGCCGGCGCAGGAACTCGGCCACCTGTTCGGGCGTGAGCGCCAGATCCACCGCGCCGCCGGTGGCGGCCGCCAACTGATCCAGGAACTTGTCGTTCCACTCGTCGCCGATGCCGAGGCCGTGCACGGTGACGCCGTCGGCGCGGGCGAGCGCGGCGAGGAGCTGGCACTCGGCCTCGTCGCCATACGTCTGGCCGTCGGTGAGCAGCACGAGCTGGCTGATCGCTTTCGCGTTGAGCTGGCCGTGCAGCTCGGCGAGGCCGCGCAGCAGACCGCGCATGATCTCGGTGCCGCCGCCGGCGCGGATCGTGGCGACCTTGGATCGCGCGAGCCGGCGCTGTTCGTCGGTCATCTTGTGGGCGGTCACCACGGCCTCGGCGCGATCGCTGAACACGATCACGCTGCAGGTGTCCTGCGAACGCAGGCCGTCGATGATGGCGTTGACGCCGGCCTTTGCCTGATCGAGACGGGCGCCGTTCATCGACGTCGACCGGTCGATCACAAGGCACAGATTCGCGGCGGGCGCCGGGGTATCGACCGACGAGCCGGTCGGCGCGATCTCGATCAAGGCATACACGATCTGCGGTTCGGCGCGGCGCGGCAGGCGCGCGCGGCTCATGTGTAGCGTCGCGGTGAAGGGCGGGAGCGGGGTCGGTGGACCGTTGCGATAGGCGACGCGCTGCGCCGGATCGCTAAGGACGTCGAAAGCGGCCTGCACCCGGCGGACTTCGGCCGCGGCCTCGGGCACCGTCGATCGGCTCATCCGGCGGGTCAGGCGCCGATACGCCGACTCGATCGCCGGCAGTTCGGCGTCGGGCGCCAGATTGAGGAGCTGGAACAGATCGCCGGTGGTCATGGCCATGGCGGGCTCAGCCTGGTCGGCTCAGCCCGGGAACTGCACGATGATCACGCTGATGTTGTCGGGCCCCCCGGCCTGATTGGCCGCCTCGACGAGCGCGGTGGCCGCGGCCTGCGGGCCGCTGGCGTTGCGCGCAATCTGCAGAATGGCGTGATCTGGGACCAGGCCCCACATGCCGTCCGAGCACAACAGCAGCCGGCTGCCCGGCTCGATCCGGCGCGAAATGATGTCGACCTCCAGCCCCTCGCCCTGACCGACGGCGCGGTAGAGCACGCTGCGCTGCGGGTGAACGGCGGCTTCCTCGTCCGTAATCTGCCCAAGTTCCTTCAGGCGCTGGACAAGCGAGTGATCGCGCGTCAGTTGCTCGCACCCGCCCGCCTGGACGAAATAAGCGCGGCTGTCGCCGACGTGGCCGATGACGAGCGAGTCGCCGATGACCAGCGCCGCCGACACGGTCGTGCCGCCATCAGGGACGTGCGTGTGCACGGTCTGGTTGGCGCGAAGGATGGCGTTCTCCATGACGTCGGTCAAGAGCGGGCGCTCGATGTCGTCCTGATCGGGGCGTGCCAGCAGCGACGGCGCGATGGCAGCCAGGACTTCCTGTGTAATCGTGCGCGCCGCGACGCCCGAGGCGCGTTCGCCGAGCGAGTGACCGCCCATGCCGTCGGCGATCACATACAGGCCGAACTGCGGCATGGGGTCGAGCCCGCCCAGCTCGCCCGAGAACACCATCAGCGTGTCTTCGTTGTGGTTGCGGACCCGGCCGACGTCTTGGGCGACGCCCAGAACGCGGCGCGTGGTCGGAGGCCAGATCGGCCGCGGCATCGTGTCGGGCGCGGGGATGTCGCCCAGGTCCGGCAAAGGTTGGGTGGTGTCGCTGTCCGGCGCGACGCGCACGGGAGCGGCCGGCCGGGTGACGGTCGCGTCTTCAGCGGCCGGTTGGTCCTTGCCGCCGAACAGATCGCGCACCCATCGGGTCAGGCTGTTTGCCACTAGGATCTCCCCTCAGACGGGCAGGGCGTAGAGATGATGGTCGAACGAGCCGACATAGACGACGTTGTTGACCACCACCGGTGATGACGTGATCGGGCCGCCCGTCTGGAACTTCCAGCGCACACGACCCGTTGCGGATTCTAGCGCATGCACGGCGCCGTCGGTCGAGCCGACGTAGACGGTGTCACCGGCGAGCGCCGGCGAGGAATTCACCTGGCCCTCGGTCTCGAAGTGCCAGGTCTCGCGCCCGTTGCGCAGATCGACGGCGTACAGGCTGTTGTCGGACGAGCCGATGATCAGCTGCGTACCGTCCAGCGTCGGCGAGGATATCACAGGTTTTTGCGTGCGGAAGCGCCAGATCGGATAGGCCGACGAGGCGTCGAGCGCGTAAACCATCCCGTCTTGACAGCCGACGTAGATGACGTTGTTGTGCCAGACCGGCGACGACGTCAAGCCGCGTTTGGCCTTGAAGCGCCAGCGCTGTTCGCCGCGCATGTCCACGCCGTACATGTCTCCCGTCTCGCAGCCGAAGTAGATCCGGTCGCCGCCGAGGCACGGGCGCGAGCGGATCGGCCCAGCTGATTGGAAGCGCCAGGCCTTGCGCCCATTGGCGAGGTTCACGGCGTGCAGGGCGTTGTCGTCCGCGCCAAAGAAGACATGGCCGTCGGCGATGCGGGGCGTCGAACGGATCGGCCCGTCGGCGTAGTAGGACCACTGAATGCGGCCCGTGCGCGCCGAGACCACGTGCAGGCGCCGATCCTCCGAGCCGATCACCACGAAATCCTGGTGCGCGGCTGGCGAGCCAGGCAGCCCGCCGTCGGTCGCGTATTTCCACATCAGTTTGCCATCGGCGAGGCTGATGGCATACAGGTTGTTGTCGTAGGCGCCGACAAAGGCCGTGTTGTTGTGGATCAGGGGCGTGCCGCGGACCTCGTCCTCGCACTTGAACGCCCAGATCGGTTGCACCTCGCCGCGGGCCGCCGGCTTGGCGCCGCCGGCCACCGGAACCTGCACGGTCGCGAGCGTGCCTGTCGAGCCCTTGGCCAGTTGACCCGATTGACGTCGGCGCAACCCGATCAGCGCGTCCTTCATGGCCTGGGCCGATTGGAAGCGGTCGCCGGGGTTGTAATTCAGCGACGTCTCGACGATCACCTGCAACTCGAGGCTGCAGGTCGGGTTGACCTTGCGGATCGGACGCTCGGCAAACGAAAACGGTGGTTCGAGCCGCGGGTCCTGCTTCGTGAGCAGGTGGTGCAGGGTGGCGCCGAGCGCATAGATGTCGCCGGCCGGGCTGGCCTCGCCGCGATACTGCTCGGGCGGCGAATAGCCTTCCGTGCCGATCATTGTGCCGCGCTGGCCGGCCGAGTAACCGCGTGCGATGCCAAAGTCGATCAAGCGCACCCGGCTCTGCGAGTCGAGCATGATGTTCGACGGCTTCAGATCGCGAAAGACGAGCGGTTCGACCTTGCCCTCGCCGTCCTTGTGGTTGTGCAGATACGACAGCACATCGCACAGCTGGATCGCCCACTCGATGATGCTGGCCTCGGGGAGCACGCCGGCGACGTCGTTGAGGTACGCCTCGAGGTCGCGGCCGTCGATGAACTCCATCACCAGGAACGAGCGATCGCGGTGGGTGAAGAAGTCGAAGATCTTGGGGATCGCGGGATGGTCCAACGACGCGAGCGTATTGGCCTCGCGCTCGAAGATCTTGGTGACCATGTCGCGCATGCCCGGGTCGGCGATGTTGACGATCTCCTTGACGGCCACGTACTTGGCCGTGTTCGGAAACCGCATGTCGCGCGCCTGGTAGACCGAGCCCATGCCGCCCACGCCCAGGATCTTCAGAATCGAATAGCGATCTTGAAGGAGCGCGCCAGGCTGCAGGCTGGTCGTCCCACCTGGAATACTGCCCGGCAATCGTTCGGTGATGGATCGGGTCATCTTGTTCGTCTCATGCACAGCTGGGTGCTCCCATGTCGGCCCGGTCGTGCCTAGATTATAGTCAACCCAAACCCTGGCGCAACGCGTGCAGGGCGCAATAATCCGTAAAAATGCACGATTCGTACCCGAAGCGCGTGCCAGAGGAGGAGGACCACCCCCTGACCCCCTCCAGGAAACGCGCCTGACTGGCTTTTGGTCCGGTTGCCGGGGCGCGTTTCCTGGAGGGGGAGGTGCCGGTCCAGAGAACGTGCCGCCGATGGCCGTTTGAACTGATCTGGCGCGTGTTGTGGCGCGGGCCGATCCGCACCACCAGAACGCACACTCCTGGCTTTCTGCCGGTTGCCGGGGCGCGTTTCCTGGAGGGCGAAAACCTCTCCAAGGATCGGTGCCGCCAGCGACTCGGTTGGCGGACATCCGGCGGTGGCCGGGTGGCGACTGGGTTGCCCCGCGCCTCAAGCCCCCGCGCTCCTGCGCTCTTGCGCTCCCGCGCTCTTGCTCCTACCGCTCTGTTATACTGCTACATAACATCCCCCCCGGGTTTGTCCCGGATGGTCAAGGTTGGCCCGACACCGTGTATCAACCCCTTGGGCGCGCCGTCGAGCGCCGCAACTTCCGCCTGGGAGTCCTCAACGGGCTCTTCGTCCTGATTGCGGATACGCTCATTGACCCCACGTTGGTGCTCGTCACATTCGTCAGCCAGTTGACCTCCAACGCCATCCTGATTGGTCTCGTCGCCCCCCTGCGTGACGCCGCCTGGTTCCTGCCGCAACTCTGGATGACCGGGTGGCTGCAACGGCGACCACGGCGGTTGGACGTGTATGCCTGGTCGGTCTGGGGACGCGTGGCCGCGCTGGGAACGTTCGTGGCGCTCGTCGCGACGGTGCGCGATCCCAGCTGGCTGCTGCCGGCGTTCTTCATCCTGTTCACGCTGTACGCCATGATCAGCGGCGTCAGCGGTCTGCCCTTCCTGGAAGTCGTCGGCAAGACCGTGCCACCCAACCGGCGCGCCACGTTCTTTGCCTGGCGCCTGTTCACCGGCGGCATATTCAGCCTCGGCGCCGCCGCGGCCGTTCGCTGGATCCTGGCGCAGGACTTTCTGGTCTTTCCACAACAATTCGCGGTGCTTTTCGGGGCCGCCCTGATCACATACACGATCGGGTGGGTGTTCTTCATTGGCATCCGCGAGCCGGAGTCCCCGACACGGGCCGAACGCGTACGAACCCGCGAACAGGTCCGACGCGCCTGGGACGTCGTGCGCGGCGATCTCGGCTACCGTCATTTCCTCACGATGCGCCTGTGCCTGACTGTGGCCGGCGCGGCTGTGCCGTTCTTTGCCGTGCACGCCCAGCGTTCGTTGGGCGGCACACCGCAAATGATCGGGCTCTATCTGGGCGTCTTCACCGGCGTCGGCCTGACCGCCAACGCGGTGTTGGGCCGCCTCGCCCCGCGACTCGGCAATCAACGGATCATGCTGGCCGCTGCCTGGTGCGGCCTCGCGATGGCCGCCCTGGTCGCCGCGCTGTTGATCTACGACGTCAGCGTCGGCGGCGTCGGCCCCGGCGTCGCGGACCTGTGGCTGGTGCCGGTTTTCGTCCTCAACGCGCTTCGCGAAGCCTGCATGGGTGTCGCGGGCACGCCGCTGCTGTTCGACGTCGCTCACAACAAGGATCAGACGCTTTATCTTGGATTTACGAACTCGGTCCAGGGTGTCGCGCTGCTGGCCACCGGGTTGGGCGGAGTCGTCGTCCAGGTGTTTGGTTTCTCCGCGCTCCTGGGGGTGACCGCGATCGCCTACAGCCTCGCCATCTGGGCCGCGGGCAACCTGGCCAAGACGCTGCGGACGAGCTGAACCTCGCGGCCGGTCGCGATAAAAGCCGTGTGAAGTTTCAGCGTTCAAATCGAATTTAACGCAACAGCCAGTGCCTGACACGTTGCCGCTGTGCTACGCTCGCCGGCGGAGATGACGCGCGCATTTTTCGGCCCGATGGCACGTTTGTTGGATCACTTTCGCTTCTCGCGGAAGTTTTTGATCATTTCCCTGCTGTACACGTTTCCGACGGCGCTGATGCTGCTGCAATTTCTGGTCGAAACGCAGCGCCAGGTGACCCTCTCGGAGAACGAACGGCAGGGCGTGTCCTACATCCGGCAATTGCACAACCTGCAGGACACGACCATCCGCGGCCGGCTCGTGGCCGATCTCGCCCAGGTCAGCAATGCCTCCACCGAGGTCGAACTGCAGCAGACGCTCGTGCGTATGGATGCCGAGCTGGATGCGCTTTCCACTCTGGATGGTCAGCTTGGCGTCCAACTGCGGACCCAGGCCCAGTTCGCCCAGATCCGGGTCGCGGCCGACCGCGTCGTGGCGCAACCCAACGACGCCGAGCGCTGGGTCGCCCTCGACAGCGCCATCCGCGCGTCGTTCGAACAGGTCGGCAATACCTCCGGCCTCATCCTCGACCCTGAACTCGACACGTACTACCTCATGGATGTCGCGCTGCTTCGATTGCCCTGGCTGCGCACGGTGACGGCCGAGCAGGTCGCCGCCGCCGTTCAGGCCGGGATCGGCGGCCCGACCGCGGGCACCGACCGGGAACGCGCCCTCGTGTTGAGCGGCGAGCTGGCGGAGACGTGGGAAGCGATCGATGACAGCCTGGTTGTGAGCAAGAACAACAGCGGCCAGTTGGTCGGGCTCGACGCGATCACGACAACCGACGAGGTCGCGATGAAGGATCGGAGCGATCTCTTGGCCCTGACCGGGTCGGATCACGGCGATGTGCTGGGCACAGGCCTGTTGCTGACGGCGAGCCGCACCTGGTTGACGGCCGAGAACGATTTCGCGCATGCCGTGCTCAACCGTCTGGAGGCTCTGCTCACCACGCGGTTGGTGGCGATGCAGCAGCGGCAATGGGCCACCCTGGTCATCGTCGCGCTGACGTTGCTCATCGTGGCGTATGCCTGGGCCGGGTTCTATGTGTCGATGCAGAACTCGGTCAATGTCCTGCGCAACACGGCCTCGGCCCTGGTGGCTGGTGAGGCGCGGATGCCGGCGATCACGGCCCGCGACGAGATGGCCGAGGTCGCGGCGTCGTTCAATCGCATCGCCGGCGCTCTGCTGGCGTCGAACAACCAACGCCAGGCCATCGTCGAACGCGCGGCCGATGCGATTCTGACGCTTGACGAGACCGGGGTCATCGAGACCGCCAACCCGGCCGCCGCCGGACTGTTGAACCGGCCCATCGCCGATCTGACCGGGACGCCGCTCAAACGCCTGCTGGCGCCGGGACGTCACGCGCTCAATTTCGCCGATCTGAACGCCTCGGGTCGCACGGTCGACCTCCAGGTCCAGGGCCCGACCGGGCCGGTGCCGGTCGAGGCGGTCTTCAGTTCGGTGAGCTTTGAAGGACGCATGCATTGGGTGGGGCTGCTGCGCGATGTCACGTTGCGGAAGAAGGCCGAGGCGCAGTTGCTGGCCGCCAAGGACGCCGCCGAGGACGCCTCGCGCGCCAAGAGCGAGTTCCTGGCCAACATGAGCCATGAGATCCGCACGCCCATGAACGCCGTGATCGGCATGACCGGGCTCTTGTTGAACACGCCGCTCGACGACGAGCAGCGCGACTACGTGAACACGATCCGCACCAGCGGCGATTCGCTGCTGACTGTGATCAACGACATCCTCGACTTCTCGAAGATCGAGGCCAATCGCATCGATCTCGAGCGGCGTCCGTTCGATCTGCACGACTGCGTCGAGCGCGCCGTCGACCTGGTGGCGCCGGCGGCGGCGGCCAAGGGCCTCGAGTTGGGCCTGATCATCGAGCCGAGCGTGCCGGGTTGGATCCATGGCGATGAGACACGCGTCCGCCAGGTGCTCGTCAACCTGCTCGGCAACGCCATCAAGTTCACGAATCATGGCGAGGTCGTCGTCAGCGTCAGCTCACGCGTGATGACGGACGAACGGTACGAGATCAAGCTCGCGGTCCGCGACACGGGCATCGGCATCCCGCGCGAGGCGCTCGACAAACTGTTCAAGAGCTTTTCGCAGGTCAACGCGTCGACGACGCGCAAGTACGGCGGCACGGGGCTCGGGCTGGCGATCAGCCGGCGCCTGGCCGAGCTCATGGGCGGCCAGCTGAACGTGACCAGCCAGGCGGGCCTCGGCTCGACCTTCTACTTCACGATCGCCGTGGACGTCGCGTTGGGCGTCTCGGGGCCGCACAACGATCAGTCTCAGCCGGCGCTGGCCAGCCGCCGCGTGTTGATCGTCGACGACAACGCCACGAACCGAAAGATCATGACCCGCCAGGTCGAGAGCTGGGGCATGCAGTCGCAGGCGCTCGAAGGGCCGGCCGAGGCGATGGCGTACTTCCGGGGCGGGTCGTGCCCCGATGTCATCCTGATGGATATGCAAATGCCGGACATGGACGGCGTCGATCTCTCGCGCGCCATCCGTGACTTCCCGCACGCCGTCAAGGTGCCGATCGTGATGGTGACGTCCATCGGCCGGCGCGAAGAGGAATTCCCGGGCGACCTGTTCCGCGCGTTCATCAACAAGCCGATCAAATCGTCGGTGCTCTACAACACGCTCGTCTCGATCTTCACCGAGCAGACCGTCGATGTCCCGGCGGCCGTCAAGACGTCCGAGACACTCGAGGCCGATCTATCCGAACGTCTACCGCTGCGCATCCTCCTGGCCGAGGACAACACAGTCAACCAAAAGCTCGCGTTGCGCCTGTTGCAGCGCATGGGCTATCGCGCCGACCTGGCCGCCAACGGCGTGGAGGCCGTCGAGGCCGTCCACCGACAGCAGTACGACCTTGTGCTGATGGACATGCAGATGCCCGAGAAAGACGGCCTCGAAGCGACGCGCGAGATCCGGGCGACGCTGGCGCACGAGGCGCAGCCGATCGTGATCGCGCTGACGGCCAACGCCATGCAGGGCGACCGCGAGTTGTGCATGGCCGCCGGCATGAACGACTACCTGAGCAAGCCGATCCAGATCCCGGAGCTTGTGGCGATGTTGAAGAAGTGGGGCGCGCGGGCAACGACCCGCGCCTGAACCAGGAGCACACGATGAGCGAACTCGCGCAGACCCCCATCCTCGATGCCGAGACCCTGGCGACACTCCGCCAGGCCCAGATCCCCGGCGAGCCGGACTTCGTCGGCGAGTTGGTGGAGGCGTTACAGATCGAGGCGCCGGAATTGTTGGGGCAGATGGAGGTCGCGCTGGCTTCGGCCGACGCAAAACGTCTGCGCCACGCCGCGCATAGTCTGAAGAGCGCGGCCGGCAATCTCGGCGCGCGCCGCCTGCGCGACGTGTGCGAGGCGCTCGAACTGATGGGCTCGAGCGGCGACGTGACGGGGGCAGACCCGCTTGTCGCGCGCGCCAAGCACGAGTATGATCAGGCGCTTGTCGCTCTGAATCAGGCGGTGCTGGCCGGCGGGTGACGCATCACGATCCCCGGCGGGCACCGACATCTCGAAGCGCGAGCGCAATCGGTCACGCGCCGAACGCTCGCTTTTTTTATCATTATGACCCTTGCCCTGGTGTTCGGCGGTCTCTTGTTGGGTTTTATGGCCGCCATCCCGGTGGGGCCGGTCGGGTTGCTGGTCGTCCAGCGGACGCTGCGCGAGAACCGCGTATCGGGCTACGCCGCAGGATTGGGCGCCGCGTCGGCCGACATGGCCTACAGTTTTGTGGCGCTGTTGGGTCTGCGCCTGGTCCAGGGTCTCCTCGATCAGCAGGAGGGTTGGTTTGGCCTCCTGGGCGGGCTGCTCCTGATCGTCTACGGCGCCCGCACGTTTCGCGAGCGGCCCCGTCTCGGCGAGGTCAAGGTGCGCTTCACCGGGCTCCTCGGCGCCTTTCTGTCGACCTTCCTGCTCACCGTCGCCAATCCCTTGAATGTGGCGCTATTTGCCGGTCTTTTCACCTCGTCCGGCTTGATGGGGCTTGCCACGACACGGGGGGCGGCGATCGTTCTGGCGTTGGCGGTCGGCGCCGGCGCGTTCACCTGGTGGCTGATCCTGACCAGCGTCGTGAGCTATTTTCGCGTGCGTTTCAGCGAACGTCTGCTGAGGACGGCCAACCAGGTTTCGGGCGTCCTGATCTGCCTCGCCGGTTTGTATCTGATGGGCACGGCCGTCGGCTGGCTGCCGACCTGGCATTTCAAGCCCCAAATGGCCTGGTTAACGTCCTGATAGGTCTTTTGGCGGGTATGTTATTGTCGCGCGCGTGATGTAGAATCACGCCATGGCTGGTTCGTCGGCCCTCAAACGGCCGGGTTCGCTCCCGATCCCCTCTGAAAGCGGCGGTTCCTCGGCCCGAAAGGGCAAGGACAGCGCTTTTCGGTTTGGCCTGCAGGCCAAGCTGATTCTGCCGTATCTGATCCTCAGTCTCGTGCTCGCCCTGGTGGTCGTGTTCGTCGTCGCCCGTTGGGTTTCGGGATCGGCACGTCAGGGCTTCAACGGCCAGTTGCAGGCGGTGCAAGACAGCGCCGCCGACAGTCTCGCGCGTATCGAGGCCAGTCAACTCGATAGCCTGCGCCTGCTGGTCTTCACGCAAGGGCTGCCCGAGGCCATGGCTTCGGGGGATGCCGATGCCGTGGTCGACTTGGTCACGCCGCTCGCGCTCAACGCGGGTCTGCCGATCGTGACAGTGGTGGACAGAACCGGTCATGAGGTGGCGACGCTCACGCTTCAGCCCGACAAGACCAGTTACGTCCGCACGAGCGGCGGCGATCTCAGCCAGGTCGCGATCGTCCAGCGTGTGCTGCAGGGCCAGCAGGATTCGACGGGCGACAAGTTCGCCGACGTTCTGTCGATCCAGGGTCGCCGCTTGTTGTTCACCAGCGCGCCGATGCTGACGGCGGACGGCACTCGGGTGGGGGTGTTGCTCTCGGGTCAAGACTTCGACCAGGTGCTGCTGGAGGTCGCGCGGGTCGCTCGCGCCGACGCGCTTGTGGCGTCGAGCTATGCTGGCGAGCCGATCGGCATGGTGCTGCCGACCGGTGTGAGCGAGCTGCCGAGCGCGCCCTCGGCCGGCGCCATCGCGTCGGCCATCCAGGCCGATCCGGCGCGGTCGGTTTTGAGCGAGGTGGATCTGGCCGGCACGCCGTACGTTTTTTCGTCCGCCCCGTTGCGACTACGCGGCGAAGCCATCGGCGTCCTGAGCGTCGGTCTCTCCGCGGCCGATCTGCGCCGACAGGAATTTGAGCTCCAGCTGGTCCTGGCCGGCGTGTTTGGCCTGGGCACGCTGGCGGTGCTGGCCGTCGGGTTCGTGATGGCGCGCAGCATCGTCGGCCGCGTCGCACGCTTGCGCGATATGGCCGGCGCCGTGGCCGAGGGTGATCTGAACCAGCGGCTGGCGCTCCCGGAAAACGACGAGATCGCCGAGCTCGCGCAGGCGTTCTCGGAGATGACCGAACGGCTCGCCGAGCGCACGAGCGAAGCCGATCGGCTGCACACCGAGACTGCCGAGCGCGCCCGCCAGCTTGAAGACACCAATCAGCGTCTGCGCCAGGCGCAACAGCAACTGGTGCAATCCGAGAAGCTCGCCTCGATCGGCCAGTTGACGGCCGGCATCGTGCACGACGTCAAGAACCCGCTCGCCGTCATCAAGGGCATCGCCGAGCTGATCCAGATCGAAGACCCGGCGTTGAGCGCTTTCTCTCGCGAGCAGGTCGGCCTCATCCGCGATAACGCCTCGCATGCCAACGCGATCGTCAGCGATCTGTTGACCTTTGCGCGGCAGTCGACGCCGAAGTGGCAGCGCCAGGATCTGCGCGACACGGTGCAGGCCGCGTTGCGTCTGACCGAATACCTGTTGCGGCAAGCCGGCGTGCAGCCCGAAGCGGATCTGCCGGCCGAACCCGTGATGACCGTGTACGACAACCGCCAGATCGAGCAGGTGTTGATCAACCTGATCCAGAACGCGGTGCAGGCGATGCCGTCGGGCGGCGTCCTGCGGATCGGGCTGACGGTCGCCGACGAGCGAGCGTTGTTGACCGTCGCCGACACGGGCGTCGGGATCAGCCCCGAATCGATCGGGCGTGTGTTCGACCCGTTCTATACGACGAAATCCGAAGGAGACGGCACCGGGCTGGGTCTTTCGGTGACTTATGGGATCATCAGCCAGCACGGCGGCGAGATCTGGGCGTCGAGCGAGCGCGACCGCGGCACGACGTTCTCCATTCGCCTGCCCATCCGTCAGACGGCACCGGAGCAACCGGCATGAGTGACCTGCGTATCCTCGTGGTAGACGACAACGACTCATTTCGCGGGCTGATGGCCACGCACCTGAGCCGATCGGGCTATCGCGTTGACATGGCCGTCGACGGGCTCGAAGCCCTGGAGTTGATCCGACGCACGCCGGGCGCCTATGGCGTCATGGTGACCGATTTGATGATGCCCCGGCTGAACGGGCTCGAGCTCGTGCGCGAGGCGCGCCGTCTCGATCCGCAGTTGCAGGTCGTGGTCATCACGGCGGCCACGACGCTCGAGATGGCGATCGCGGCGTTGCGGGCGGAGGGCGCCTACGACTACCTGCTGAAGCCGCTCGAGGCGATCGGCGAATTGACCGTGGCCGTCGAGCGGGCTGCGGCGCATCGCGAACTTCAGGTCGAGCAGATCCATCTGCGTGATCAACTCGCGCAGCAGGCCGCGCAATTTCAGACCGTGGTGTACTACAGCAGCGACGCAATCCTGGCGGCCGACAGCCGTGACGTGTTGACCGTGTGCAACCCGGCGGCGGCGCGAATGCTTGGGCAGGAGACGCCGATCGGGCGCATGGCCAACGCGGTGCTGCCGTCGTTGTTGGGCACGCTGCTCTCGAGCTGGCGGGCGCGGCCCGATCCCGTCGCGCAGACGTTCGAAGTGCGCTGGCCGACGCCCGATCAGCTGCAATCGGTGGCGCTGGCGCCGTTACCCGCCAACAGTTCACGGCCGGGTTGGGTGATGGTCTTACGTGATGTAAGCCATCTGGACGGATAGCACGATGCGTGGGTGGGGGCGTTTTGCACTGATCGCGACCGGTTTGACGGTCATTACGCTGACGAGCCTGTGGGGCGCGGCGCAGGCCGCGCTTTGGAGCGTCGATCAAGGCGGAGCCTTCCCCGTGCTGCAGAACCTTGGCGCCAACTACGGCGCCTGGCAATTCATGCCTGTCCCGGCCATCAGCACCGACATCGTCACTGACATCGCCGCCGAGGTCGCCGAGGAGAAAACGCTGACTCCCCAGGCCGCATCGCCGACGGTCAAGCCACCGCTGGTCTTTGGCCCGACGGTGACTGAACGCCCGCTCGCGAGCCGGACCCCGACGCCGCCGCCCGCGACTTCGGCCCCCGCGCAGCCCACCGCGACGCCGCAACCCACGGCCACGTCACTGCCGCCAGTCGCCACCGAGACGCGCCAGCCGACAGCGCCGCCGCCACCAACGGCAACCCGCACACGCGGCGTGACGCGCACGGCGACGCGCACGCCCATCCCGCCCACGGCGACGGCGACTCCCTCGCCGACGGCGCCGCAACCCACCGAACCGCCACAGCCGACGGCCACGCGCTCGGCATCCCGCACACCGGGCGGCCCGTCGCCCACGCCGGCCGAGCCGCCGCGCCGGACCAGCACGCCCTTGCCGCTCTACACCGACACGCCGACGGCGCCACCGCCCGGCACGCCCACCGCGCCACCGCCGCCGACCGAGACGTGGCCGCCGACGCCGACCGACCCGCCCACGCCGACGGATCTTCCGACCGACACGCCTGAGCCGACCGCAACTCCCACGGTCACCCTGGCGCCGACGGTGACGTCAACGAACACGGCGGTCCCGGTGGACCCGACACCGACCAACACCGTCTTGCCGACGTCAACGGCGACCCCGCCTCCCTGACGCGGGTCTTGCGCCGGAAGCCGTTTCCACCGATCTTGATGACAGCAAAAAGGCCCGGACGATTTCGTCCGGGCCTTTCCCATCGTGCGCGATGGCGCGGCAGACATGCCCGCTCGATCGGAGAGGTCAGGCGGTGCGATCTTTCCGGCGCAACCACGCCTTCTCCAGCTCCATCACCGCCAGCGTCGCGGCGCCAAGGCCGATCGCGACCGCGAGATCCGGAACCGACAGCGGCTGCACGCCGAAGAACGTTTCCGATGCGGGTAGATACACGACGACCAGTTGCAGCGCGCTCACCACGCCGATCATCCCAAGCAACAGACGATTGCCGAACGGGTTCAACGTGAACACGGACTCTCGAATCGAACGCGTGCCGATCGCCTGGAACACCTGCGCGAACGCCAGGGTGGTGAACATCATCGTCTGCCACTCGGGTCGACCTGCCGCTGCATACGCCAGACCGACCGCGAGCGTCACCGCCCCGATCCACAGGCCAAGCCAGGCGACGTGTCCGCCCACGCCGCCGCTGAAGATCCCGGCCTGCGGCGAGACCGGCGGCCGCCGCATCACGTTGCGTTCGGCCTGCTCGACGCCCAACCCGAGACCGAGCAGACCGTCGGTCATGAGGTTGAGCCACAGCAACTGGAGCGGGCGCAACGCCACGGGGTCGATGCCGGGCAACCCGGTGAGCAGCCCGATCACGATCGGCCAGAACAGCATGACCGCGACCTTGGCGATATTGCCGGCGAGCGAAAATTTGACGAAGCGGCGCACGTTGTCGTAGATGGTGCGGCCTTCTTCAACGGCCGCCACGATCGTCGCGAAGTTGTCGTCGCGCAACACCATGGCCGCCGCCTCCTTGGAGACGTCGGTGCCGGTGATGCCCATCGCGACGCCGATGTCGGCCTGCTTGAGCGCCGGCGCGTCGTTGACGCCGTCGCCGGTCATGGCGACGACGTGGCCCTGGCCCTGTAACGCGGCCACGATGCGCAGCTTGTGCTCGGGCGCGACCCGGGCGAAGACCGAAGCGCTCGAGACCGCCTCGATCAGCTGAGCCTCGTCGAACTTCTCGATCTGGGCGCCGGTGACCACACGATCGTTCGCCGCGATGCCTAGATCCTGCGCGATGGCCCGCGCCGTGAGCGGATGATCGCCGGTGATCATGATCGGGCGGATGCCGGCCTGGGCCGCGACGGCCGCGGCTGCGCGGGCCTCGGGCCGGGGCGGGTCGATCATGCCCACCAGACCGATGAACGTCAGGCCCGTCTCGAGCTCGGGGTCGGCGACCGCGTGCTCGACGTCGCGACACGCGAAGCCGAGCACGCGCTGGCCGCCGGCCGCGAGCACCTGGTTGGCGTCGAGGATGCGCGCGCGCCAGGCCCCGTCGAGCGGCACGCGCCGTGCGCCGTCCCAGACATGCGTGGCCACGTCGAGCAGGCCATCGACCGACCCCTTGACGAAGACCATATGGCGTGGATGCCGGCCGTCGGCCGAAAGCGCGGCGAACCCTGCCGGTGCGGCACTCTTCGCGGCGCCCACGTCGTGCACCGTCGACATGCGTTTGCGGACCGAGTCGAACGGCAGCTCAGCCACACGCGGCAGCGCGCTCTGGAGTTGGGCCGGATCAAGCCCGGCCCGCCGCGCCGCGATCAAAAGCGCACCCTCGGTGGGATCGCCGAGGAACGCCGGGCGGCCCTCGGCATCGTCGCGCAGCTGGGCGTCATTGGCGAGGACCCCGGCCGTGAGCACCAGGTGCGTCGACGACGGCAGCGCCTGCGTCGGATCGACGTTCGCCAGTTCGATCCGCTGGCCGGCCGTCTCCACTACCGTCACGGTCATGCGGTTCTCGGTCAGCGTGCCGGTCTTGTCGCTGCAGATCACGGTGACCGATCCGAGCGTTTCGACCGCCGGCAATTTGCGGATCAAGGCATTGCGCGCCAGCATGCGCTGCGCGCCGAGCGCGAGCGTGAAGGTGACGACGGCCGGCAGCCCTTCGGGGACGACGGCGACGGCCACGCTGATCGCGGTCAACACCATGTCCTGCAGGCTTTCGCCGCGCACCAGACCGATGGCCAGGATCAACAGCGCGACGGCCGTCCCGACCAGGGCGAGCAGCTTGCCGACCTGATCGAGCTTGCGTTGCAGCGGCGTGTGGCCCTGGCGCACCTCCTGGATCAGATCCGCGATCCGGCCGAGCTCGGTGCGCATGCCGGTCGCGACCACGACCGCGCGGCCGCGACCGTGGCTGACCTGGGTGCCGCGATAGACCATGTTGCGTCGATCGCCGAGCGGCGCGTCGTCGGCTGCGATCGGCGGCGTGCTCTTGTCGACCGGCTCCGATTCGCCCGTCAACGCCGACTCCTGCACGCGCAGACTCGCGACCTCGACAACGCGCGCGTCGGCCGGCACGAGATCGCCGGCGTCCAACGCGATCACGTCACCGGGGACCAGGGCGTCGGCCGGCAGACTGACGAGCCCGCCATCGCGAAGCGCCCGCGCCTGCGGCACGGTCAATCTCTTCAGCGCCGCGATGGCGCGTTCGGCCCGATACTCTTGCAGGAACCCGAGCGCCACGAACAGGACGACGATTGCCAGGATGGCGCCGGCCTCGGTCCATTTACCCAGCACAGCCGAGAGCAGGCCGGCGCCGATCAAGATCACGACCATGATCGCCGTCAGTTGCTCCCAGAGGATGGCCCAGGGGCTTCGGGCGCCGCGTTCGACGAGCGCGTTGGGTCCGTGTTGCGCCAGGCGTGTCTCGGCCTCGGTGGTGGTCAATCCGGCAGTCGTGGAGGTGTCCAATGCAGTCAAGGCCGCATCGCGTTCCAGGGTATGCCAGGGGGCGGTGGCTTCAGATGAGGTCATCGCTCGAAGGTGCTCCAGATGTGTGAAAGTCGCGCCGAACCGGCTGCCCCAAAAGAATACCGTGTCGTTGGGGCCCATACCGGCACCGGGCTGTCAGGAACCTGTCGCTTGACCGACAGAGGCTGACGGCGCGGTGACGGTGCCGGTGCGATCGGGCGACCGCGATCGGTTCCGAAGGCGTACGCTCCACGCTATACTCCCCCGGGGGCCTTGTTGATGAAAATCCTGACGGTGGCGGAAATGCGGGCGGCCGAGGCTCGAGCCGATGCGGCCGGGCACAGCTACGCGACGATGATGGAGCAGGCCGGGCGGGGCGCGGCTGAGGCCTTGCTGGCCCGGCTCGACGACCCGACCGGGCAGGCGATCCTGATCCTGGTCGGCGGCGGCAACAACGGCGGCGACGGTCTCGTATGCGCGCACTATCTGAGCAACGCAGGCGCGTCCGTGGCCGTCTATGCCACGCGCGTGCCCGATGCCGCAGACCCGAAGGTCAGGCGCTTGCGCGAGAAAGGCCTGTTGATCGCCGATGCCGAGCAGGACCCCGACCGACGCGTGCTCGATCGGCTGCTGGCCCAGGCCGGCGTCGTGGTCGACGCCCTGGTCGGGACCGGCGCGCGATTACCGCTCGGCGGTGCGCCAGCGGTGTTGCTCGGGGCCGTGCGTCATCGTGTGTCGCGGGCCGACAACCGTCCGTTCGTTTTGGCAATCGATTGCCCATCCGGGCTCGATTGCGACACCGGCCATTGCGACCCGGCGCTCGTGCCCGCCGACCTGACCGTGACGTTTGCAGGGCCGAAGCGCGGGTTCTATGCGTTCCCGGCACGGGCGCGACTCGGCGACGTGGTGGTCGTCGATATCGGCCTCACGCCGCACATCGACGCGACCGCGTTGGCCGAAATGGATGCCGCGACGGCGCGCGCGCTCATCCCGATCCGGGCACGCGATGCGCACAAAGGCACCTTCGGGCGCGTGTTGACGATCGCAGGGTGTCGCAACTACGTCGGAGCCGGGGCCCTGGCCGCCGAGTCAGCTTATCGCGTCGGCGCCGGCCTCGTCGAACTCGCGCCGCCGGCGAGCCTGTGGCCGACGCTCGCCGGCCTTGTGCCGGAGGCGATCGGATTAGCGTTGCATGAAACGGATGGCGCGATCTCAGTCGAGGCCGCGGCGCAGCTCGCAGCTTCGCTCGACAAAGCGACGGCGATTCTGTTGGGCCCCGGGCTGGGATCGGCGCCCGCCACCGCACAATTCGTAAGTGCTTTGGTCGAGGCTTTGGCCGCGCGCGACCGAGGCGGCCTCATCGTCGATGCCGATGGCCTGCGCCACCTGGCCGTGATCGACGGCTGGGCCGCGAAGCTTCCACCGGGCGCGGTCTTGACCCCGCATCCCGGCGAGTTCGCGGCGTTGACGGGTCTGAGCACGGCCGACATCCAGAAGGATCGCGTGGGCGTCGCCCAACGACTGGCGGCAGCGGCCAGCCACGTCGTCCTGCTCAAGGGCGCGTTTACCGTGATCGCCGCCCCCGACGGCGCGACGACCCTGTTGCCTTTTGCCACGCCGGCGCTGGCGCGGGCCGGCAGCGGCGACGTGCTCAGCGGCCTGATCGTCGGTTTGTTGGCGCAGGGCCTTGACGGTTACGCCGCGGCCCGGGTCGCCGGCTGGCTCCACGGCCGCGCCGCCGAGCTCGCGACCGAACGGCTCGGCACGACGTCAAGTGTGCTGGCACGGGACGTCGTCGCCGCCGTGCCGGCCGCATTGGCCGAATTGGCGCGTTGACCGCCGATCACGCGACAGGCGGAACGCTCAGCGCAAGCGGCAGCACATCGCGGGCGATGGCGTCGTCGTCAGTCGGTTCCGGCACCCCGGCGAAAAGACCCCAGCGCTCCACATGACTCACCGTCGCGCCCGGTTCCAGGGTCACGACGGGTCCCAGCGCCTCGAGCTCGAGCATGTCGGGATCCGTGTAGGTCTCGAAGTTGACACCCTGGTCCGGATAGACCTCGCCCGGTCGCCACGCAAAGCGTTTGACGAAAAGATGTCCCTGGTAGGCGTAGGCCGCCCAACCATCTGCGACGCGCACGCCGAACTTTTGCGCCAGATAGCCCGCCGGATCCTGCCGGAGCGTCACATAGCGCGCGCCGAGGCGCCACCGAGGATCGGCGAAGTTAGTGTACGACCATAGCGTGAACGTGTTGGTCGGCAGCAATTGCCCCGGGCTATGCGGCGCATAGGGCGGCAGCGGCACGATCCCGAGACCGCCTGGAGCGACCTGCGTCAGCGACCACGGCGCGAGCGTGATCGGCCAGAGCGTTCGGTTCGTGAGTCGATGGATGACGGTCGTCACCGAACCGACCTCTGCGAGCGTGACCTCGATTTCCTTTTCGATGCCGGCCAGCGCATCGGCCGACATGGTCAACCGGACGCCGTTGGGAACGGCCGTGACGGACAACGGGTTGTTGTCGAGCGTGTACGTGCGTGGTAGCGACTCGGGCGCGTGCCAGAGCCGGTGACCGCCGTAGGCGCGGAACGCGTCGCCGCCGGTCTGGCCGAGGTGCTCGGAAAAGAGCATGAACGGATTGGGCCCGCCTTTCACCCGGTAACTCAGGATCCGCGGCCCGATGTCCGCCGGAAGGATCAATTCGGTCGTGTCGTTCGCCAAGACCTGCGTGTTGGGCCAGCCGTGGTAATTGGTCGTCGTCAAGGTAACCATGATCGAAGTGTTCCAGACGTGTCAGGCCCAGGCGGCGGCATCGTACGCCGGGAGCTCGCAACGCACGGGCGCGTCGCTCCGCTCGCCCAGCGCATAGCCGGCCTGGATGAGTTGATGAATCTCGTTGGTGCCCTCATAGATCGAGCCCACGCGAGCGTTGCGCCAGAGGCGTTCGATCGGCTGATCGTTCGCATAGCCGTCGGCGCCATGGATCTGTAACGCGGCATCCGCGGCCGCGAACGCGGCGTCGGTCGCCTGCCATTTGAGCAACGACGTCTCGCGTGTATTGCGCCGACCGCTGTTTTTGAGCCAGCCGACCTGCAAATAGGCCAGTCGCGCCAGGTCGAGATCGCGGGTCATGTGCGCGATCTTTTGTTGGATCAACTGCTGGCGCGCGATCGGCCGCCCGAAGGCCTCGCGTTGGCCTGCAAACGCGAGGCTGTGCGCCAGGGCCGCGCGGATGCTTCCGGCCGCCCCTGCGCCGACGCTGTAACGCCCGTTGTCGAGACAGGCCATGGCGATCTTGAATCCTTCGCCCTCATGACCCAATCGGTCGGACGCGGGGATGCGGACCGAATCACAACGCACCCAGCCCGTGTGCATCGCACGCAGGCCGACTTTGCCCGTGATCTGGCCGACCGTGACACCCGGACTGTGCACGTCCAGGATGAAGGCCGAGAGGTTGTCGTGCGAGGGTCGGGCACCGCCCGTGCGCGCAATCCACAGGATCTGATCCGCCTGACCGGCCAACGAGATCCAGCGCTTGTAGCCACTCAGCACATAGTCGTCGCCGTCACGCCGCGCCGTGCTCTCCAGATTCGCCGGATCCGAACCGGCCCCGACGTCGGTTAGGCCGAACATGCCGAGGCGCGTGCCGCGTGCCAGGTCCGGAAGCCAGCGCTCATGTTGTTCGGGGGTGCCCCACTGAAAGATCCCAAGCGCGTGCAGAGCAAGATGAACGGAGGCGACGACGCGCAGCGACGCGTCGACGGCTTCGAGTTCCTCGCAGAGGACGCCAAGCGCGAGGTAGTCGTGGCCCAGACCACCGAACCGGCGGGGCAGACACAATCCCAACAACCCTGCCTCGGCCAGCGCGGCGGCCGCGCCTTCGGCGGGCCGGTCGGCCCGGTCGGCGGCCACCACGTCGGGCTCGAGCGCGAGCGCCACGGCGCGGGCCATTTCGCGCACATCGTCATATCGAGCCGTCAGCGCCGCGAACATGGCGCGATTGTAACGCAGTCCCATGCGGCACCCGGTTACGCGCGCACATCGTCGACCAACGCGAACTCGATCCGGCCGCCAGAACCGATGCCTGGCTCGCGAGGTGTGTCTCACCTTGCCGGATTCGAGAATCACGACGTCCTATAATGGGTTGGACGACGCGTTGCCGTCGGCCAGCGCCGCCCCACTGAGGCAACCATGCGAATACTCAAGGCAAGCATTCTGATCCTGGCCTTCATGCTTTCGAGCTCGGTCGGAGTCGCTCAGACGCCGTTGCCCGGGTTGGCTCAAGGCTGGGCGGGGCTGAGCATGGAGTCCGCTTCGGGCGTTGGCGACATACCCGCGCATCTCGAACCCAACCTGGCGCTCGATAGCGAGAATCGCCCGCGCATCGCGTACTATGCGAGCCCCGACTATCTGTACGGCAGCCTGCACTACATGAGCTGGGACGGCGCAACGTGGAGTGAAACGGTCGTCGATCCGGTTGGCGGCGGCTACCCCTCGATGCAACTGGACCAGGACGATTGGGCGCACATCGCTTACTACATGTTCGGGCCCGATGGGCAGGTGCGCTATGCATCGGAAACCGCGACGGGATGGGTGACGCAGACGATCCGTTCGAATCTCCCGGTCATGGGCACGGGTTTCGACCTCGCGCTTGGGCTCTCCCAGTCCGGCGTTCCGCACGTCATGTATCCGGTGTATGTCGGGTCCGGCTACACTTTCCGACTGCTTCAGCAGACGCCTGGCGATTGGCAGGATGATCCCATTTTGGGATACGTCGGGCGGTCGCCGGCCATCCGGATCGACGCCCTCGATCGCGTGCACGTCAGCTTCTACGATCCGCAGCTTCACCACATCGTTTACGGCAATGACGATGGCTCCGGCACTTGGTCCAGTCAGGTGATCCAATCCGTCGGCGATCAGGGTCTCCAGGTCGTCGCCGTCGCGCTCGACCTTGACTCGACCGGCGCGCCGCATGTCGTCTTTGCGGACGGCGACACAGCGCGACTGATCTATGCGTCACCGTTGACCGGGACGACCTGGGTCACCGAGACGATCGCGCCGGCGTTCTCGACTGTGGCGTCGTTGACGATTGATCGCAACGACGTGCCCCACGTGGCCTATATCGACTCAGCGAATGGCGCCCTGGTCTACACGATCCGCGAGCCTGGCGGCTGGCAGCCACAGACGATCGCCACAGACCCAGCCAGCTACGTGTCGTTGGACGTTTCGAGCCAGAACGTGCCTTATGTTGCCTATACTGACCTGGGAACCGGCGGCCTCGGGTTGGCCTTCCTGCTTCCATACAAGACCTTTATCCCGATCGTGCGGCGGTGACCGCGCCCAGACACCGGGAGTGCCCCGATGTATCCCGATGTCGGGGCACATCGATACATCGGGGCACTCCCGGTGTCTTACAATCCTAGTATGTTGACCTATGACGACCTGATCGACCGCCTCAAAGCCTGGGTCGAGGCGACGCCGCCGATCCGCGCGGCCCTCATCCTGGGTTCGCGCGCCCGAACGGATCATCCCGCCGACGAGTGGTCGGACCTCGATGTCCTGATCTTCACGCATGACGTCGAGGCCCCGATCCGCGAATCGGAATGGGCGACCGGGCTGGCGCCTCACTGGCTGACCTTCGTCGAAAGGACGGGCGACGGCTCGTCCTGGGAGCGGCGCACGTTATACGAGGGCGGGCTCGACGTCGACGTGGCAGTGTTCCCGGCGCTCGCCCTCGAAGCGCCCGAGGGCGCCATGCCGGCCGCCTTCGTGGATGTGGTGCGGCGGGGTGTGCGTGTGCTGGCCGATAAGGATGGCGCGCTCGCCCGGATCCTGTCGCGTCCGTTGCCGGCGCAGACGCTCTATGCGCGCCCGAGCGTCGCCGAGTTCGAGAACGCGGTCAGCGATTTCTGGTACCACACGCTGTGGTGCGCCAAACACCTCCGGCGCGGCGAGGTGTGGTGGGCCAAATCCGGCATCGATGTGCATCTGAAGGGTTATCTGCATCGCATGTTGGAGTGGCACGCCCGCGCGACGCGCGGTGAGTCCTTCGACACCTGGTTGCGCGGACGATTCCTCGACGAGTGGGCTGATCCGCGCGCCGTCGCCGAGTTGCCCGGTTGTTTCGCGCGCTACGACAAAGCCGATCTCGCGCGGGCATTGCTGGGCACGCTGCATCTCTACCGTTGGTTGGAGGATGAGACTGCCGCGCGGTGGGGCTACACGCCGCCGCGCGACGGTGAGATGCGGGCGGCGGCGGCCACGGAGGCGTTGCTGGCGGCCGGTCCGTGGAACGCGGCGGACTAGGCCACGATGTACACCGTATGTCCGGGCTGCGGCGAGCATCGGCCCGATCGAGTCGTGGACCCGAAAACGTCCGTGGCCATGTGCCCCGTTTGTGGGCACCGACAGTCGTTCGTGCGCCGACCGCTGCTTGTCGTCGGCGGTGCGAGCGGATCGGGAAAGTCGACCGTGTGCCAGGCGTTGCTTGGGCGCGCGCGCGACGTCGTGCTGCTCGACTCGGACCTGCTGTGGCGGCCCGACTTCAATGCGCCCGACACCGGCTACGCGGAGTTCTTCGAGACCTGGCTGCGTCTGGCGGTCGCCCTCAACCAGTCGACCGGGCCGGTCGTCCTCTTCGGCGCCGGCTTCGCCGTCCCCGACAACCTCGAGACCCGAATCTACCGTCGCTATCTGACCCGCATCCATTATTTGGCGCTGGTGTGCCCTGACGACGTGTTGCGCGATCGATTGCGCGCCAGACCGCTTTGGCGCGGAGCCGGCGGCGACGCGTTCATCGCCGGACAAATCGCGTTCAACGCCTGGCTGCGCACCGAGGCCCCGACGTCCGTGCCCGACTACGCGCTTGTGGATACCGGCGAGGCCGATCACGCGCTTGCCGCGCGGCGCGTCGCCGACTGGATTGCCGCGCGAACCAGACCTTGAGGACAAATCCGAGGATCGGCGCGTCGTCAGCCCGTGATCATCTCGCGTGCGATGCGGTTGTGGCGCTCGATCACCCTCGGCAGATCGATGGTCGCAACCTGGCCCTCGCGAACGATCACGCGCCCATGGACGACGGTGTAGGCCGCCGTCGTCGGCGCGCAGAACAGCACGGCCGCGACCGGATCATGCAGCGCGCCCGCATATTCCACACGGTTGAGGTTCAGGGCGAAGAAGTCCGCGCACTTGCCGGGCGCCAACGCGCCGATATCGTCACGACCGAGCACGGCGGCGCCGCCCAGCGTCGCGATCTCGAGCGCCTCACGCGCGCTCAACTGCCGGGCACCTTCTGGTGCGACGCCGCGACCCCAGCGTTGGTGTTCGACCAGCCCGAGCCGCGCCAGGAGCATGGCCTGTCGCGCCTCGGCCAGGAGCGAGGATCCGTCGTTGCTGGCCGAGCCGTCGACGCCCAGGCCGACCTTGACGCCAGCGGCGCGCATCTTCTGCAACGGCGCGATGCCGGAGGCCAGGCGCATGTTGCTGGTCGGGCAATGCGCCACGCCGCAGCCGCAACGCGCGTAGGTCGCGATCTCGGCGTCGTCGACGTGTACGGAGTGCGCGAACCAGACCTCGCTGCCAAGCCACTCCACCTGTTCCATATAGGCGACGGGCTTGTGCCCGAACTTCGCCAGACAGAATTCCTCTTCGTCGAGGGTTTCGGCCAGGTGCGTGTGCAGACCCACGCCGTACGCGCGCGCCAGCCGCGCCGACTCGCGCATGAGATCGCCGGTCACCGAGAACGGCGAACAGGGCGCGAGCGCGATGCGCAGTAGCGCACCTGGCGCGGCGTTGTGATATTGCGTGATCAGGCGCTGCGAGTCTTTGAGGATGTCGGCCTCGACCTCGACGCATCGATCCGGCGGCAAGCCGCCCTGCGACTCGCCCAGCGACATGCTGCCGCGCGTGGCGTGAAAGCGCACGCCGATCCGCCCGGCGGCCTCAATCTCGTCGTCGAGCCGGCAGCCGTTGGGAAAGATATAAAGATGGTCGGAGGCCGTGGTGCAGCCGGAGAGCGCCAGTTCGGCGAGACCGGTCAGGGTCGAAACCTGGACGGCCTCCGGCGTCAACCGCGCCCAGATTGGATAGAGCGTCACCAGCCAGTGAAACAAATCCGCGTCCTGCGCCGCCGGGACGGCCCGGGTCAGGGTCTGATACAGGTGATGATGCGTGTTGACCAGCCCCGGCAGGACGACGTGGCCCGAGAGGTCGAGGACCTCGTCGGCCGAAGCGGGCAGGTCGGCCGTGGCGCCAACCTGCTCGATGAGGCCGTCGCGCGCGAACAGCCCGCCGTCCGGGATCTCGCGGCGTCCCGCGTCGTGCGTCACCAGCACGGTCGCGTGCCGGACGAGCAGGGTGCTCATGTCGCCCTCGCGCCAAGCGCGTCGCGCAGCGCCTCGACCGTCGGGACGATCCGCAGCGGTTCGGCCACCGCGCGCCGCGCGGCGGCAACGTCCTTGAGACCGCTGCCTGTGTTCATCACGAGCACGCTGGCGTCGGCGGGCACGAGACCCTGACCGACGGCGCGCGCGAGACCGGCGTACGCCGTTGCGCCCGCCGGCTCGGCGAACACGGCGGCGTCGTGCCCGAGGGTCGCGATGGCGGTCAAGATCTCGTCGTCGCTGACGACCACGAAAGCGCCGCCCGTGTCGCGCACCGCCTGAACGGCGCGCAGACCGTCGCGCGGCAGGTCGACCGAGATGCTGTCGGCGAGGGTATGGGCCGACACGGGCGTGATGGTTGCGGCGTTGCTCTCCCAGGCTTTGGCGCAGGCCGCCGAACCCTCGGCCTGAACGCCGATGAGCTTGGGCATACGCTCGATCCAACCCAGTCGGTGCAGATCTTGAAAGCCGCGCCAGATCCCGCTGATGATGTTGCCGTCACCAACCGAGACAAACACGTAGTCGGGCACCGACCAGTGGCCCGTGTCGAGCGGCGCGGCGAGTTGGGTCAATTGCTCGGCGATCTCGAACGCCGCGGTCTTCTTCCCCTCGGCCGTGAACGGGTTGTACCCGGTGTTGCGGCAGTACCAGCCGAATTCGTCGGCGGCTTTGAGCGTCAGGTCGAAGGCGTCGTCGTAGGTGCCCTCCACCAGCACGACCTGGGCGCCGAAGACGAGGAGCTGCGCCACCTTCGCCGGTGGCGCGGTGACCGGCGCCAGGATCGTGGCGGGGACCCCGGCCGCGCAGGCCATCCCGGCGAGCGCCGCGCCGGCGTTGCCGGTTGAGGCCGTCACGACCCGGCTGACACCGAGTTCGAGTGCGCGCGCGACGACCACGGCGCTGGCGCGATCCTTGAACGACGCGGTCGGGTTGCGTCCGTCATCCTTGAGATAGACGCGCTTCTGTCCCAACCGCGACTCGAGCCGTTCGACGCGGTACAGCGGCGTCCACCCGGCGGCGCGCAGCGGCGTGTGCGCCATGCCGGGGTCGCCGACGGGCAGCAGACGTTGATACCGCCAGAGCGACGGTTCACCCGTCACGCGTTCCGGCGCCGCGCGTCGGATCGCTTCGTAGTCGAAGACGAGATCGAGATTGCCGCCACAGGACGAGCAACCGTAGACGATCTCAAGTGGCGCGTAGGCGCGCTCGGCGCCGCACACCGAACAGCGGTATCCCAACACATGGTTGAGGGCCATCATGCCTCCGTCACGACGCCGGCGTCGATCAAGGCCTGCAGCACACGCTCGGGCGTATACGGGAACCGGTCGATCCAGACGCCGGTGGCGCTGTGGATGGCTGACGCCACGGCGGCTGCCAACGGCAGGTAGGGCATCTCGGCCATGCCGCGGGCGCCCCACGGGCCGTTCGGGTCGGCATACTCGAGGATCACCGGGCGCACCCGCTCCGGCACATCCAGCACAGTCGGGATGAGATAGGTCGACAGGTGCGGCGTAAGGACCTTGCCGTCGCGCATCACGAAGTTCTCGAGCACGGCGTAGCCCGCGGCCTGCACGACGGCGCCCTCGATCTGACCCGCGACCAGCTGCGGATTGATCGCGCGACCGACATCGTCGGCACAGATCACCTCGAGGAGTCGCACCTGGCCGGTCTCGATGTCGACCTCGAGGTCGACGACCTCGCCGACGTACCCGTACGCGAAGTTCGGGTCGCAATGGCCGTCGATCTCGTCATAGCCCGTGGTCGCCGGTGGCCGGTAGACGAAGGTCGCCTCGGCCGGATGGTCTTCGTCGTCCCACTTCTTGCGGGCCGCTTCGGCCGCGCCTTTGATCGCATTGCCGGCCATGAAGGTCAAACGCGACGCCGACGCGCTGCCTGAGTCGCCGCTGGTCGTGGTGTCGCTGGCGACAAGCGTAACCTTGTCGATGTCCACGCCCGCGCCCTCGGCAGCCATCTGAACGAAGACGGTGTGCGCGCCCTGGCCGCAATCCGATCCGCCATGATAGACGGTGACACGCTCGATCTCGCCGTCGCCCTCGATCGTCACACGCGCCTCGCACGACTCGGGCGCGCCGAACGAGAACCCGATGTTCTTGACCGCGCACGCGAACCCACGGCCGCGGCGCAGATGCGGCGCCGACGCGACAGGCCGGGTCCGCTCCGGGTCCCAGCGCGCCTCGCGCGCCAGATCGGCGATGACCTGCTTGATCGTCACGCCCTTCGGCCCGCGCGTGCCGACCGACCAGATCGAGTCGTCGGTCAGCGCGTTCTTGAGACGGATCGCGACCGGGTCCAGCCCGAGGGCAGCGGCCAGTTTGTCGATCTGCATCTCGGCCGCGAAGGTCGCCTGCGGGCCGCCGAAGCCGCGGAACGCGCCGCCGGGCACGTTGTTGGTCGCGACCGTAAGGGCATCGACCGCGACGTGCGGGATCTCGTAGGCGCCGGTCGCCAGAAGCGCCGCGTTGCCAAGCACTTTCGGCGACGTGTAGGCATAGGGGCCGGCGTCGCTGATGACCTCGGACTCCACGGCGACCAGCGTGCCATCGCGTTTGGCGCCCCACTTGGCGCGGATGCGGAAGGCATGACGTTTATGGTGCCCGACGATCGACTCTTCGCGCGACCACACGATCTTGACCGGCCGGCGCAGCTTCCAGGCCGCCAGCGCCAGGATGATCTGGACCGACATGTCTTCGCGCCCGCCGAACGCGCCGCCGATGGCGGGGTAGATCACGCGGATCTGCTCCGGCGGCAGCGCCAGGCTGTGCGCGATTTGGAGTCGATCCTCATGGGTCCACTGGCCGGCCACCTTGACGGTCACGCGGCCTTCGTCATCGATGTACCCCAGCCCGGCCTCGGGTTGCAGGTACGCGTGCTCCTGCATGGGCGTGTGGTATTCGCCCTCGACGATCACGTCGCAGCCGGCCCAGGCCGCCGCAACGTCGCCTTTGCGGATGCGATAGCGCTTGAAGACGTTGCCGGGCGCGCTCGGCACGATCTCGTGAGCGCCCGGCTGCAGCGCGGCGTCGATGTCGGTGATGAGCGGCAGGTCTTGCCACTCGATCTCGATCAGGTCCCGCGCCTCGGCGGCGGCCTGTTCGGTCTCGGCCACGACCAGCGCGACCTGATCGCCGACGAAGCGCACGATGTCGGCGCCCTCGATTCCGGAGCCGGGTCCGCACAGCACGGGCTGATCAGGCGTGCCCAGGCCATAGCCGTTGACGGGCACGTCTTTGGCCGTGAATACGGCGACCACGCCGGGATGGGCCTCGGCGCGAGCCGTGTCGATCTTGAGGATGCGGGCATGCGGCCGACCGGCAAAGCGGACCTTCATCCACAGCTGGTCGGGCAGGTCGATATCGCCCGGGTAGGGCGCCTCGCCCGTCACCTTGGCGCGGGCGTCGATGCGGGTATGGGATTGGCCGATCGCGTTCATGCGCGTTGTCCCCCGGATGGGTTGTCAGTCGGCGGCGGTCGGGCTGGACCCGGCGGCGGCCTTCTCGAGCGCGGACAGGATCTTGTAGTACCCGGTGCAGCGACACAGATTGCCGGTGACGGCCTGTTGGATCTCGGCCTTGCCGGGTCGCTCGCGTTCTTCCAGCAGCTTGGCGCCCGCCATGAGGAACCCGGGCGTGCAATAGCCGCACTGAACGGCGCCCTCGTCGATGAAGGCCTGCTGCAGCGGATGCAGATGATCGCCCTGGGCCAGGCCCTCGACGGTGACGATCGTGGCGCCATCGGCGCGCGGCGCCGGCACGAGGCAGGCCATGACGGCCTTGCCGTCGAGGAAGACGGTGCAGGCGCCGCACTCACCCTCGGCGCAGCCTTCTTTCGTGCCGGGCAGGCCGGCGTCCTCGCGCAACATCCGCAGCAGGGTCTTGTGCTGGGCGCCCTGGATGACGCGTCGAGCGCCGTTGATCGTGGCGACGATGGTGTCGCCGCCCTCGGTCGATTGCGTCGGCACGGCGGCGCCGGCCAGCGTCACCGGGCGCTCGGGCAGGGCGCCGCGCTCGGCACCGTCGGCGATGCCGCGCAGCGCGCGGCCGACGCCCACGGCGACCAGCCGCCGGCGATACGTTGCCGAGGCGCGCACATCGTCGATCGGGCGCGCCGTCGCGCGCGCCAGCCCGGCGGCCTGTGCAATGCGTTCGTCGGTGAGCGGGCCGCCCACCAGAGCGGCCTCGGCCTCCGGACAGCGGATGATCGTCGGTGCCACGGCGCCGAGCGCGATGCGCGCGCCCGTGACGACGCGGTCGCGGCGACCGCCGGCGCCGGCTTCGAAATTGACGACGGCGGCGACGTTGACGAGCGAGATCGCCTGAGCGCGCCGGAGCGCCAGCTTGATGAACATGCCCTGGGCCACGGCCGGGTCGAGCGCCGGTACCGCGATGTCGGTCAGGATCTCGTCGACGGCGAGCACCGTGCGGCGCACGCCGTCGTAGAACTCCGCGAGTGGCACCACGCGCGAGCCGCGTGAGGCGGTCAGCGTGACTTCGGCGCCGAGCGCGATGAGGGGCGTGATCGTGTCGTTGGCCGGCGAGGCCGTGATCAGATTTCCGGCCACGGTCGCGCGGTTGCGGATCTGGGGCGCGCCCACCTCCCAGCTGGCCTGGGCCAGGGGCAGGGCGCGGGTCTGAACTAGCGTCGACGCCGCAACAGCGTTGTGCGTCGCCAGCGGTCCGATATGGATCTTGCCGTCGGCGCCCAACTCGATCCGATCCAGGCCCGGCACGCGCGACAGATCGATCAGTGTCTCGATGCCGCGGCGCACGCCGCGCTCGAGCTCGAGGATCAGATCCGTGGCGCCCGCGACGATGCGGGCCGAGCCGCCCTGTGTGTCGAGCGCGGTCAGCGCTTCATCCAACGTCCTCGGTGTCAGATAACGTTGCCACATAGACTCTCAGCGTGAGATGAGTGTGAGATACACCCGGTTCAACGTCACAGTCACGACCTGCGAAGCGTTCTGACTGCCTGCGGTGTTCGTGGCCGTGACGGTCACCGTGTGGCTCCCAGTGGTTGTGAATACGAGATACGGCGCCGCGCCGGTGCCGACCGGGGCGCCGTCGATCGTCCAGGCATAGGTCACGTTGCTGCCGGTCGTGATGGCCGCGGTATAAGCCGTCGGTGTGTTGACCGTCGTCGTCGTCGGGCCGCCGAGCGTCAAACCGGTGATGGCGATGTCGGCGATCGTCACCGGGATGGACACGCTTGACGTGCCAAGCGGATTGGTGGCGGTCACGGTCGCCGTGTAGGCGCCGATTGCGCCGTATCCGTGCGAGGCGTTTGCGCCCGTTCCGGTGGCGCCGTCGCCGAAGGCCCAGGTGTACGTCACGCTCGAGCCCGTGGAGACGGTTGCGGTGAATGCCACGCCGACGGTCGGCGGCTTCGGGCCGTTGCTCTGCGCCTGCAGACCGGTGATGGGCGACTCGATCTGCAGCACAGCGTCGTCGCTGTTGTCCGCCGGCGTCGTGTCGCCGACCCACGAGTCGATGCGCGCGGTGTTGGTGAGCGTCGCCGGCGTCGTGACGCCGTCGCGGACGCGCGCCGTCACGGTGATCTGGCCGCCGGCCCCGGGCGCCAGGTTGGCGACCTGCCAGCTGTAGGTCAACCCACCGGTCGGCGTGATGGTCGCGCCGCTTGACGTGAACACGATGTCGGTCAAGGTCGCGGTCGCGATCACGTCGGTGATCACGGGCGTGTACGCGACGCGCGCGCCGGTGTTGGTGTACGCGAGCGTGAACGTGATGGCATCGCCGGGTTTCACGAGCGCGGGCGCCGCGTCCTTGACGAGCACGAGGTTCGTGGCGAGGTTGAGTTCGTCGGCGCCCAGGTCGGGCGCGCCGTAGAGCGGCCGGGTCTCGCCGTCGATGTCGGTCGTGAGCGCCGTCGCGACACCCTGATTGAAGGCGGCGCTGCCGTCGTTCAGGTGGAAGTCGAACCCGGCGGCGTCGACAAAGGACGCCGCGCCGGTCACGGCCGCGGAGACGACGATCGGGCTGTTGGCCGTCTGCGTCGGCACAATCACGTTCGACCACAGAACGCCGGTGAGCGTCGTCGTGGCGGTCAGCGGACCGACGTCAACGCCGACGGCATACCCATGAACGATCGTGTTCGTCAGTTGCAGGGATTCACCCGTGGTTTGCGAGCCGAGCGAGATGCCGATGCCCTCGCCTTCGACCGCGGCGGCAAACGTGTTGTGCCGCCCCGTGACCCTGGCCGTGCCCAGACCGAAGAAAGCGAGGTCGTCGCCATCGGTCGGCGACGCATTGGCCGCCAGGATGACGTTGTCGAGCGTCATGTCCGATGTGTCGGAGACCACGCTCGAGACGAGCAGACCGCCGCCCGCCATGCGCGCGGTGTTGCTGACGATCTCGCTGGCCTGGATGACGCCGGTGCCGGAGGAATCGAAGGCGATGCCGCCGCCGCGGTCCGACGTGTTCGCGCGGATCGTGCTGTTCGAGATGGATAGGTCGCCCTTGACGCAGATCCCGCCGCCCCGGGTGAGCGCGGTGTTGGTCAAGACGTCGGTGTTGACGAGCGTGAAGGCGCCGGCCGTGACGATGCCGCCGCCCGCCGCGAGCTGCGATTGGTTGCGAACGACGCGGCTATCGGTGAGCGTCGCCGGGCCGTTGAGCGCCAGACCGCCGCCTTCGTCGGTGGCGACGTTGCCTGAAACCAGGATGCGGGTCAGGGTGGCCGACCCAAAGGCGAAGATCGCGCCGCCCTGATAGCCGGCGGTGTTGGTGTAGAACGTCGAGTCGCTGATCGTCACCGTGCTGTCGCCATAGACAGCGCCGCCGAACCCTGTCGACGTGTTGCCCTGGAACCACGCGTTTTGGATCGTCAGACTTTGGAAGGCGTCGAGCGCGCCGCCCCGGATCGCGCCGGTGTTGTTGATGAAGGTGGTGCCGCTCACGACGACGGTCGAGGCGGCACTGACGCCGGCCCCGTAACAGCCCGTGCAGGTGTTGCCCTGAACCAGGCCGCCCGTCAGGTTGACCGCGGCCTCGGCGAGCAGACCCGCGCCCGCGCCGTCCGCCGTGTTGTTGAGGAAGCTGACGTTGACCAGGGTGATCGGGCTGGCCGTGCCGGCCGCGATGCCCGCCCCCGTCGTATAGGTGCCCGTGACGGCCAGACCGTTCTGGATCGTAAAGCCGTTGAGTGTCGTCGGCGAACTCCCCAGGATCGTCAGGCCGCGGCGCTGGTTCTGCCCGTCGATCGTGCTCGTGCCGGTTTGCGACGTGAACCCCGCGTTCCAGCCACCCGAGAGCGTCAGAGCGCGATCGATCACGGCGACTTCGTTGCTGGCACCCGTATAGGTGCCCGACGCCACGAAGATGGTGTCGCCGGCGCTGGCAAGCGTGATCGCGCGTTGAAGGGTGTCGCAGGGTTGTCCGACCGAGAGGCAGTTGTTGCCTGGGAGACCGGTTGTGGCGACGTACCAGGGGCCTGCGCCGCGCGCGGTTGGCGCTTGCGCCAGGGTCAGTACGGAGAGCGCCAGCGCCATCCCGAAGACGCCGGCAAATACGGCACGGCGCAGGCCGGACCGCGGATCGCTGCGCGACTGAAGAGCCCGATGCGTAACAGCAGCATCCAACGTGTTCAATTTCATGTTTATCTCGCGCGACCTGTGCGTCCCACGCGTGAAGATTACCCCTCGCAGGCCAGGTCAAAGCGCAAGTTAAGATACTACCTCAATTCGACGGAATTGCGTCACGTCGACAAGACCGAGATCGGAGATCCTTAGCTCCGGGATCACGACTAATGCGAGCAAGCTAAGCTGCATATTCGCGTTGTGCAGCCGACAGCCGCAGGCGCGGTATTCGGCCAGCACCGCCTCCGTTTTTTCGGCGACGGTCTCGGCCCGTTCGGTCGACATCAACCCCGCGATCGGCAGCTCGACCACGGCGCGCACCTCGCCATCCCGCGCGACCAACATGCCGCCGTTGTGCGCAGCGAGCGCGTTGCCGGCCAGTGCCATGTGCGTCTCGTCATTGCCGACGACCAGCATGTGATGCGAATCGTGGGCAACTGTGGACGCGATCGCGCAGGGGCGGTCGAATCCGAACCCCTGGACAAATCCGACCTGAACCCGGCCCGTGCCGGCGTGGCGTTCGACGAGCGCCACCTTGCAGATGTCCTGAGCGCCGTCGCCCAACACCTCGCCGCCCCGCACGGGCAGATCGGCAGTTAGATGTCGGGTCGGGGCCTGGTTTTCGATCACGCCGATCACGTGCGCGGGCGCCGTCGTCTGGCCCGCGCGGTTTGGCGGCAGCGGCACGCGGAAATCCCCGGCCGTCAGCGCGCGCCCGAGGTGAACCGACTGCTTGACCTCGGTCGGGTATTCGAAGGTCGGGAGTTCCCTCAGCCAGCCGCCGTCTTCGGCGATGACCTCGCCGGCCGCGATCACCAGCTCGGCCCTGAACGCGACCAGGCTGCGGGTGAGGACGATGTCGGCATACCGGCCCGGGGCGATGAGGCCCACGTCGCGGCTGACGCCGAAGTGCTCGGCCGTGTTGAGCGTCATCATCTGCAACGCCGTCATCGGCGAAAGTCCCTGTGCGATCGCATGCCGGAGGACTCGATCCATGTGACCTTCGTTGACCAGCGTGCCCGAATGCGAGTCGTCCGTGCAGAGGATGAAGCGGCGCGGGTCGAGCCCGGCCTCGGTGATCGCCTTGACCTGTGCTTCCACGTCGTACCAGGCCGAGCCAAGCCGGAGCATGGGACGCATGCCCTGGCGCGCGCGCGCGACGGCGTCATCGGCGCGCGTGCCCTCGTGATCGTCCTCGGGTCCGCCCGCCACATAGCCGTGGAACGGCAGGCCGAGGTCGGGCGAGGCGTAGTGCCCGCCGATGGTGCGCCCGGCGCGCATCGTCTCGGCCATCTCGGCGTGCATCTGGGCGTCGCTGCCGAACACCGCAGGGAAGTTCATGACCTCGCCCAGGCCGATGATGCCCGGCCAGGCCATGGCTTCGCGGACCTCGTCGGGTCCGATGTGCGCGCCGGGCGTTTCCAGCCCGGGCGCCGAGGGCACGCAGGACGGCATCTGCACCCAGACGTTGATCGGCTGCAGGGCGGCCTCATCGACCATCAGCTTCACGCCTTTGAGGCCGAAGATGTTCGCGATCTCGTGCGGGTCGACAAACATGCCCGTGGTGCCGCGCGGCCCGACGGCGCGCACGAACTCGGTCACCGTGACCATGCCCGACTCGACGTGCATGTGCGCGTCGAGCAGACCGGGCGTGAGATAGCGCCCGTGCGCGTCGATCACGCGCGTCTCCGGGCCGATGGCGTGCCCCGCGTCCGGCCCGACGTAGGCGATGCGCGAGCCTTTGATCGCGACGTCGGTGTCGGGCACGATCTCGCCGGTCTGCACACAGGCCCAACGGCCGCCGCGGATGACGAGGTCGGCCGGGACGCGCCCCATGGCGCAATCGCTCAATTCGCGGGAAACGGCGTGCCAGGGTTGTCGAGTCGGCAAGGCGGCTTTCCTTTCGACAATGAATGCGTGCCCGGATCTCACGGAACGAAGTGGATGCCCCGGAGCGTCACAAAACGATGTCCGTGACATCCGCCGATATCCGCGTCATCCGTGTACGCATTCGTTTTCTCTACTATGGCGCGGCGTACCGCTCCCAGGCCTTCGCCGCCAGTTCGCGACTGCGGGCCGTGATCTCGGCCTCGTCCAAAAAGAGCAGCTTGCGGTCGCGCATCAGGACCTTGCCGGCGCAGATCGTGGTCGTCACGGCCGACGGCTCGAACCCGAACAGGATGTGCCACGGCAGGTTGCCGGAGGTCAGCGGCGTAATCGGGTGATAGTCGACCAGGATCACGTCGGCGAATGCGCCGGGCGCGAGCACGCCGATCGGCGCGGCAGGGAAGAACATGCCGGCCAGCGCAGCGTTGTTGTCGATCGCCATCTCGGTGATGGTGTACCCGCCGGCCCGGCGCGGATCGCGATGCGCGACCTTGTGCAGCAAGTAGGCGGCCTTCCACTCCTCCCACATGGCGTTCGAGAAACCGTCGTTGCCCAGACAAACCTTGATGCCGGAGCGCAACAGGCCCTCGATCTCGGCCGCGCCGACGGCGTTGTTCATGTTCGAGCGCGGCTGATGCGTGACCCAGGTGCCCGTCTCGCGCACCAGCGCGGCCTCGCGCGCGTCGATGTGGACGCAGTGGGCCGCGATCGTCTGCGGACCGAGTATGCCGTGCCGGTACAGCCGATCGACGACGCGCAGGCCGCTGCGTTTGACGCTGTCGTATTCGTCCGACTCGTGCTCGGCCACGTGGATGTGGAAACCGCCGCCGTGGTCGGCGCGACAGGCATCCAGGCTCTCCGCCGAGAGCGACAACGAGGCGTGCAGTCCGAAGGTGGCGGCGAGGTTGGCGCGCCCCGGCGCGGCCTTGATGAAGCGCAAGTTTTCGTCGATCCCGGCGCGCAGGCGCTCGGGGCCGTCGCGATCGGTGACCTCGTAGCACAGACAGGCGCGCAGGCCGGCCTGCTCGACGGCGTCGGCGATCACGTCGAGCGAGCCGTCGATGGCGTTGGGCGAGGCGTGGTGATCGATCAGCGTTGTCGTTCCATGCTTGACCGCGTCGATCAGGCACACCATCGCCGAAACCTTCACATCGTCGAGCGTCAGCGCCTTGTCGAGCTTCCACCACAGGCGCGTGAGGATCTCGGGAAAGTCCTTGGGCGCATCGCCCGGGATCGCCATGCCGCGCGCGAACGCGCCATAGAAATGCGTGTGGGCGCAGATGTTGCCCGGCATCAGGTACTGGCCGCCGGCGTCGAGAGTCTCGACGCCCGGATGCGCGGCTTGCAGCGCCGTCGTCGGGCCCATCGCGGCGATCCGATCGCCCTCGATGTATACGGCGTGATCCGGCAGGATCTGGTTGTCCTTGCCCCAGGTGACGAGCGTGGCGTGGGTGATGAGCATGAACGCTCCTCGCATTGCGGTGACGGATCGGGGACCACGCACCGCCACACGCGAACGTGGCGATGCGTGGTCTGGTTGTCGACGGTTGACCCAGGCGGTCGCGAGGGCCGCCTGGAGCGTCATCGGCCAGAGAGGGCGGCCACAAGGGCCGCCCTTACGGGACGATCCAGGTCCCGGTCTCACCGGCAAGCGCGCGGCCGATGTTCTCGGGGTTCGTGATCAGCGCCTGCTTGCCGCCGGCTTCGAGGTACCAGATGATGGCCTGGATCTTGGGCGCCATCGAGCCCTTGGCGAAGTGCTTGCCCTCGGCCAAATAGGCTTTGGCCTCGGCCAGCGTGACCCTGTCGAGCCATTTCTGGTCGGGCTTGCCGTAGTTCAACGCCACCTTCTCGACCGCTGTCGAGATCAGGAACAGGTCGGCCTTGACCGAGCGCGCCAGCAGACTGCTCGCAAAATCCTTATCGATGACGGCCGCAGTGCCGGAGTAGTTGCCCTGGCCGTCATCGACCACCGGGATGCCGCCGCCGCCGACCGTGATGACGATGACGCCGGCATCGATCAAGGCTTTGACGGTGTCGAATTCCACGACTTCCTTGGGCAACGGCGAGGCAACGACGCGCCGCCATCCGCGCCCGGCATCCTCGACGACCGACCAGCCCAACTCACGTTCGCGCCGCTTGGCCTCGGCCTCGTCCATGAACCCGCCGATCGGCTTGCTCGGGCTCTTGAAGGCCGGGTCTTCGCGATCGACCAGCACCTGGGTGACGACGGTGGCGACGTTCTTCTTGATCTTGCGGTGGAACAACTCGTTCTGGAGGGTCTGCTGCAGCGCGTAACCGATCGCGCCCTGGCTGTCTGCGCCGCAGACGTCGAGCGGCACTTCGTGCATGCCCTCGACCTTGGCCGCGATCTCGGAGCGGCGCAGGATGAAGCCGACCTGCGGGCCGTTGCCGTGACCGATGGCCACGTCCCAGCCGGCTTCGATCATGTCGGCGATATGCTGCGTGGTCTCCTTGGCGGCCTGGTACTGGTCCTCGACGCTCTGGTGCTTGGGGTCTTTGATCAGCGAGTTCCCGCCGATCGCGACGACGGCGACCTTCTTTTCGGCCATGACCTGTTCTCCCGTGGAAGGATGCGGTGCGGCGCGGGGGGGGGGCCCGCGCCTCACCGCACAATCAAGATCAACTCATCGTCAGGGCCATGACGGCCTTTTGGGCATGCAGACGGTTCTCGGCTTCGTCGTAAACGACCGAGTGCGCGCCGTCGATGACCTCGTCTGTGACTTCGAGGCCGCGGTCGGCCGGCAGACAGTGCATGTAGATGGAGTCTTCCTTCGTGAGGTCCATCCGACGCTGATCCGTGATCCACGACTTGTTCTTCTCGGTCAGGGCCTTGCCCTCGGCCTTGTCGGTCGTGAACACAAGCGGGCCCCACGACTTCGGATAGACCACGTCCGCGTCCTTGAAGGCTTCGTCCATGTTGTCGGTGACCTCAAAGCCGACCTTGTACTTGCGCGCGTTCTCGCGCGCCATGTCCATGACCTCGGGCATCAGCTTGAACTCCGGCGGATGCGCCAGGACCACGTCGCAGCCAAAACGAGTCATCTGCAGGATGAGCGACTGCGGCACCGAGAGCGGCTTGCTGTACGAGGCGGCGTACGCCCACGAGACGACGACCTTCTTGCGGCGCAGGTCGCGGCCCTTCTTCTCGATGACTGTCATCAGGTCCGCCAGGCACTGGAACGGGTGATAGACGTCGCACTGCATATTGAGGATCGGGGCGCGGCTGGCCTTGGCGACTTCGTTCTGATAGGTGTTGCCGAACTGCCAGTCGCACTGCCGGATCGAGATCCCGTCATAGTAGCGGCCGAGGATCTCGCCGATCTCCTTGGCGGTGTCGCCGTGCGAGATCTGGGTGGTCTCTGAGTCGATGAAGGCCGCATGCCCGCCGAGCTGCGCCATGCCGGCTTCGAACGAGCCGCGGGTGCGCGTGCTCGTGAAGAAGAACAGCATCGCCAGCGTCTTGTCGCGCAGCAACGCATGCGGCTCGCCGAGGGCCCGCTTGCGTTTTAGATCCCACGCGACGTCCAACACGGTCTCGACTTCTTCCTTGCTGAAGTCGAGGTCGCTGATGAAGTCGCGGCCACGAAAGTTCGTCTGCATGTCCTTGTCTCCTATTTCATAGTGGCGAACACGCGAGATGCCTTGCGTGTTCGCCCGTTTTCCTATTCCATGGCGCCAAGCACGAGCGCCAGCAGCGCCATCCGCATCACCACACCGTTGAAGGCTTCCTGCCAGTATCGCGACCAGCGTGTGATGTCGACGTCGGTCGGCACCTCGTCCATCCGCGGGAGCGAGTGCAGCAAGATCGCGTCGGACTTGGCCTTGGTCTCGAGCAACTGCCGCGTGATCTTGTAGTTCGACGGCGTCAGCGAGAGCTCGCCGGTGCGCTCGTCGCGCGATTTGGTGTAGTCGGGCTGCACCACCGGTTCGACCAGGATGATGTCGGCCTGGGCGATGACTTGCTCGACGTGCTCGGCCTCCCTGAAGTTCACACTGTAGCGGCGCAGGTCGTCCTTGAACTCCGGCGTCAGCGCCATATCCGGCGGGGCGACGAAGTCGATCGGGCAGTCGAACTGCGACAGCGCATAGCCGAGCGAGTGCATCGTGCGCATACGCATGTCGCCGACCGCCAGCCAGTGCAGGCCGTCGATCCGCCCCTTCTCGCGCAGCACCGTGTACAGATCGGTCAGGATCTGGGTCGGGTGCTCGCCCCAGCCGTCGCCGCCGTTGATGATCGGGATGCTCGCCCATTTGGCGGCTTCGTGCGGCGCGCCTTGCTGGAAATGGCGCATGACGATCACGTCGCCGTAGTACTCGAGCATCTTGACCGTGTCTTTGATCGACTCCTGATAGAAGTCGCCGGCGCGCGTCATCTTCGGGTCCGCGAAGCCGGTGACGTGCCCGCCCAATCGATGCATCGCAGCTTCATGGGCCAGCCGGGTGCGGGTGCTCGGCTGGTAGAACGCGGCGACCAGGGTCTTCTCCTTGAGAAGGTCGCTGTTGCGCCGGTTCCGCGCGATCGGTTCCAGGTGCTGGGCCACCTCGAAGACCCGGCCGAACTCCTCGCGCTCGAAATCCTTCAACGACAGAATGTCACGACCCATGAAGCTGCGCATGATCTGCTCCTCTCCGTGCCGAGCTGTTGCGAGAGGGCGCCTGAATACAGGCGGGCGCCTGAATACAGGCGGGCGCCTGAATACAGGCGGGCGTCCGAGTACAGGCTGCCGCCCGAAATCGGGCAGGGCCTGAGCGCAGGCGTCGATTACTCCTTGAGCATGCCCGGTAACAGAGCATAGAACTCGGTCGCTGTAACAACATCCTCAAGACACACGTTCTCGTTCATCATGTGCGCCGTTTTCTCGTCGCCGGGGCCGAAACCGATCGACGGGATCTTGGCCTTGCCAGCCCAGTACGTGCCGTTGGTCGAGAAGTCCCACGTGCCCAACGGCCGGGTCTCGCCCCACAGGGCTTCGACCGTGCGTTGACCCGCCGCCACCAGGGGATGCGCCTCGTCGAGCGCCCAGGCCGGGTAATACTTGTCGACCGGGAAGACGAAGCCGGTGTAGCTCGGCGTGTCATAGAACAGCTCTTCGACCTTGATCTCCTCTTGCAGGTAATCGGGGATCAGTCCGCGCAATTGCTCGACCGCGTGTTCGCGCGGCTCCTGCAGCGTGATGCGCCGATCGAGGAATATCGTGAACTGGCTGGGCACGGCGTTGATCGACGCGGTCTGCACGTGCGCGTCGGTCACCGAGATCGACGGGTGCCCGAGCAGTTCGTCGTAGCCCATGCCGAGGCGGAACCGCCGGTCGAGCTCGCGGATGTTGGAGATGATGTTCATCATCTTGTACACGGCGTTGTCGCCCAGATAGTGCGAGGCCGCATGCGCGGACTTGCCCTGCGCCGTGATCTTGAGCTCGATGCGGCCCTTGTGCCCGCGGTAGACTTGCATCCGCGTCGGCTCGCCGATCACGGCGAAGTCCGGGCGGACGCCCGGGTCGACCTTATGGAAGCTGTTCGGCGCGATGCCATCGCACCATTCCTCCATGTTGCCGAAGTAGTACGCCGTCCACCCGTCGAGCAGGCCGAGGTCGCGGGCCATGGCCAGGCCATAGATCATGCCGGGCGTGCTGTTCTTCTCGTCGCACGAGCCGCGGGCGAACAGATAGCCGTTCTCGACCTTGCCCTTGAAGGGATCCCACTCCCAGTCGTCGCGATTGCCGATGCCGACCGTGTCGATGTGCGAGTCCATGACCAGCACGCGCGGGCCGTTGCCGATGCGCCCCAGGGTGTTGCCCATCTTGTCGAAGCGCACTTCGTCGAAATTGAGCTTGCGCATCTCGGCCTGGATCCGCTCGCCGACCGGCCCGATCTGCGATTCCATCGACGGGATGGCCACGATGTCGCGGAAGAACTGCAGGATCTGGTCGTGATCCGCGGCCACACGGCTCTTGATTTCGGGGACTGGAAGGGACATTGTGTTTCCTCAGAGTGGATCGCGGACGATCGTCCGCGGTCAGAGTTGTGCGAACGTGTCGATCATCAAGTACGGATCGGCCATAGGATACAGGATCGGGCAGGTCGCGCCGCGCTTGATGTATTCCTGGACCTTGGCGCGAGCCTCGTCGGGCGTGCCGGTGGCCGAGATCTTGAGCACGAAGTCGTCCGGCACGTACTGCATGGCCTCGTGGATCTGCTCCTTGGTCGCCGGCCAGCCGAGGATCGACTGGACCTTCTTGACGACGTCCTCGCCGACGCCCGAGGCCTTGGCGATGTGCGGCTGCTGGGCCAGATACTGGGTGAGCAGCACCTTGGCGGCGTCGATTGCCTTCTTGCGGTCGTTGTCGACCGAACACACGACGAGCTGCGGCCGGTCGAGGTCCTCGACGCGGCGCCCGGCCTTCTTGGCGCCCTTGTCGAGCAGTTCCATGGCCTTGTCGTTGTACTCCGGCGGCACGCAGTAGTTGAGCACGCAGCCGTCGGCGATCTCACCGGTCATCTCCATCATCAGGTCGCCCGTCGCGCCGATCATGATCGGCACGTTGCGCGGCTCGCGACGCCCGTGGACGACGTCGAGTTCGATGCCCTTGACTTTGTGGAACTCGCCGTTGTAGGTCACGTTCTCCATGCGCAGCAGCCGGCGCATGACTTCGATCGTCTCGCGCATGGCCAGCAGCGGTTTGCGGCGTTCGATGCCGACGTTGGCGGCCAGCGGGTCCCACCAGGCGCCGATGCCGCAGATGACGCGGTCGGGGGCGAGGTCGTCGAGGGTCAGGAAGGTCGCGGCCAGCAGGCCGATGTTGCGCGTCCAGTTGTTGATCACGCCCGAGCCGACCTTGATCCGCTTGGTGGAGGCCGCGAAGGCCGCCATCGGCACGATCGCGTCGCGGACCAAGCGGCTCTCGGCCTGCCAGACCGCCTCGAAGCCCTTCTCCTCGGCGTACTGCGCGTACTTGATCCCGTCCTGTAGCGAGTGCGCATCCTGCAGATACAGTGCCACGCGTTGAGTCATCTTGTGTCCTCCGCTGGTTCGTTATTGGCTAGCGGATTCCTTGCCACGAATTACACGAATTTGGGCGAATTGGCACGAAATCCAATCATTGCGTCTTCGTGCCAATTCGTAAGCATTCGTGTATTTCGTGGCAAATCTCCGGTTCATGGTTCAGGCGCG
>JBGAJV010000115.1:0-8890 GCA_044224715.1 Anaerolineales bacterium
GATGTCGGCGCGTTCCGCGTCGACATCGGGATACATCGGGGCACTCCCGGTGTCTTACTCGTTGTAAGATGGTGGACTCCATGGACATGCTCAGCGGCGCCGTCGAGCGCATCACGTTCTTCAACGCCGAAAACGGCTACACGGTCCTGCGCCTGCTGCCCGATGGCTCGCACACGGCCCGGGCCGTGCGCGACGAGGATGCGCTGGTCACGGTGGTCGGCAATCTGCCCGAGCTCCAGCCGGGCGAGCACCTCACCCTGCATGGCCGCTGGACCGCGCATCGCGACTACGGTCGCCAGTTCAAGGCCGAGCGCGTCGAGCAGACGCTCCCCGCCTCGATCGACGGCATCCGCCGGTACCTCGGCTCCGGTCTGATCAAGGGCATCGGACCGGCCACGGCGGATCGAATCGTCGCGGCGTTCGGCGATCAGACGCTGGTCGTCATTGATACGACCCCCCAACGGCTGCGCGAGGTGGCGGGCATCGGCGCCAAACGCGTCGCCCAGATCCGCGACGCCTGGGCCGAGCAGAAGGCGATCCGCGACGTGATGGTGGCGCTGCAGAGCTTCGGGGTGTCGACGGGCCTGGCCGTCAAGATCTACAAGCAGTACGAGGCGGCGAGCCTGCAGGTCGTCAAGACCGACCCGTACCGCCTGGCGCGCGACATCGTCGGCATCGGCTTTAAAACCGCCGACAAGATCGCGCGCGCGATCGGCCTGCCCGCCGACTCCCCCGCCCGGCTGGTGGCCGGCCTGGAATACGCGCTCAACGAGGCGACCGACGACGGTCACGTGTATCTGCCCGAGCCCGAGCTGCTGGCGCGCACCGGCGACCTGATCGCCCTGCCCGGCAAGGACTTCTCCGCCGCGCTCGCCGAGCTCGAGGCCCAGGGCCGCGTGCGCCGGGAATCGCTGGCGCCCGAGGAGCCACCCGCGGTCTATCTGGCCGCGTTCCACCAGGCCGAGATCAGCGTGGCGAATCGGCTGCGCGCCTTGATCGGCAAGCAGGATCTGTTCGGCACGATCTCCAAACTCGGCGCCTCGTTCGCCAACGTCGTCTGGGAGCACCTCCTCACGCACGACCCGGCCACCCATGGCCTCTCCGAAGAGCAGGCCCGGGCGGTGCGCCTGGCGCTGACCTCCAAGGCCTGTGTGCTGACCGGCGGCCCTGGCGTCGGCAAGACCACGACGCTGCGCGCGGTGGTCGAGCTGGTCGAGGCCCGCGGCCACACGATCGCGCTGTGTTCACCGACCGGGCGGGCCGCCAAACGGCTGTCGGAAGCCACGGGACGCCCAGCCAAGACCCTGCACCGCCTGCTCGAGTTCAACCCGGGCGAGGGTAGTTTCAGCCACGGCGCGAACAATCCGCTGCCTGCGGATCTGATCATCGTCGACGAGGTTTCGATGCTCGACCTGATCATGGCCAACCACCTGTTCAAGGCCATCCATCCGGCCGCGCATGTGCTCCTGGTCGGCGACGTCGACCAGCTGCCCTCGGTCGGCGCCGGCGACGTGCTGCGCGATCTGGTCCGCAGCGGCGCCGTGCCGGTGGCGCGGTTGACGCAGGTCTTTCGGCAGGCGGCCGAATCGGACATCATCGCCAACGCGCACCGCGTCAACCACGGCGAGCAGCCGCAGTTCCCAAAGGAGTCGGAGGATTTCTTCCTGTTCGTCGAGGACGATCCGGAGAAAACGGCGGACCGCGTGGTCGAGGTCGTGGCTGAGCGCATCCCGCGCCGCTTTGGCCTGGACCCGCTCCGCGACGTGCAGGTGTTGACGCCGATGCGCCGCGGCGACGCCGGCGTCAACCGGCTCAACGAGAAGCTACAAGCCGCGCTCAACCCGCCCGGTTACGATAAGGTCGAACGCGCTTTTGGTGGTCGGCCGTTCCGGGTGGGCGATCGGCTGATGCAGATCCAGAACGATCACCGCCGGGGTGTGTATAACGGCGACCTGGGTCTGCTGACAGCACTCGACCCGGAGGCCCAGACCCTGACCGTCCTGTTCGACGCCGACCGCGAGATCGTCTACGATTTCGCCGACGCCGATCAGCTTACGCCGGCCTACGCCGTCTCGATCCACAAGAGCCAGGGCAGCGAATACCCTGCGGTCGTCATCCCGCTCGTCACCCAGCACTACCTTCTGCTGCAGCGCAACCTGCTCTACACCGCGATCACACGGGCCAAAAAACTATGCGTGCTCGTCGGCTCTCGCCGCGCGATCGCGATCGCGGTCAACAACGCCGATCAGGCGCGCCGGTATTCGGGCCTGGCCGTCCGTCTGCGAGGGTGACGTCAAACGCAAGGAGCCTCGGTTCGGCGCGCCGCCCGAGGCTCCTTGCGTTTGACACTCAACAGGCGTCAGGCCGCGAGGGTCAGCGTCTTGACGTCGTGGCCCTTCAAGATGAACGGCAGGTACGACACGCGCAATTGCGGGCTGACTTCGACGGTGTGCGCGCCGGATGTGAGCCCACCGGGCTTGCGCACCGTCACGACCCCGGGCTCGCCAAACTCCCAGCGGTCGTCGTACTCGCTCTCCATCTCGTCGAGCGTGTAGGTCTTGCCGTGCAGCGTGACGCGGATCGCCTCGCGCGCCACGGGCTCGGAGTCGATCTTGACCCCGAGGTCCTCGACCATCGAGATCCCCAGCCCGCGATAGTACGGCAACCGCGCCTTGAGCTGAAAACCGATGACCTGTCCGCCCTCGGCGACGTTCTGGAACCCGTCCTCGCAGATGATGTATTTGTCGAACATGGCGTCGCTCCTCTCAGGCCTCGCCCAGCAGGCTCTTGAACATCGTCTGTTGCCGCCGCACCTGCTCCAGGCTATCCACCTCGTACACGTCCTGGATGTGCCGGTTGCCCTCGTACTCGCTCGAGAGATAGCCGGTGTAACCGCCCTCGATCAGCACTGGGATGATCTCGTTGTACGGGATGCTGTACTCGGTCGTGTCGTCCACCATCTCGTAGAACTTGGCGTGGATGTGGAAGACGCGCGGCATGAACTGGAGCAGACGGCGCGGATCGTCAAAGAAGATGCGCTTGACGTCGTCGACCATCCCCAGCTCGAGTTGGCCACCGCCCATGCGCTTCACTTCCTCGGCCACGGCATCCAGGTCGGCACCGGCCTCGTACGAGTCACAAATGAACTTCACGATCTCGGCCTTGGCGCCGTTGCGGATCGTGCGCTCGGAGCGCACACGCGGGAAGCGGCGCTCGTACACGCCCATGTCGGGGACGAAGCCCAGGAACTTCGAGCCCGTCCGCTCCATGACCTCGTAGTGCTTCTGGATCCACTCCTGGCGGAAATGGAACGGCGCGTGGATCTCGAGCCCCAAACGCACGTTGTACTGCTCGGCATACGGCGCGGCAAGTTCCATGATGTGCGGCGGGGTGTTGACGATCACACGAATGACCGTGCAGCCCAGCCGGTTGGCGTGCTTGAGGTCGCGGATCACCGAGGCGAGCATCTCGTCGTCGGTCATCAGGCGGCCCTTGAACTTCTTGGTGTCGAGGAACATGTCGTGGCAGGTCGGCGTCGTGCCGTACTTGGCCATCCAGCCGTGCCATTGATCGTAGAACGCGTCGGTAAGATGCGGGAAACCCGGCATCATCTGCTCGCCGATGGTCTCGATGCCCTTCGCGCCCAGCTTGGCGCAGGCCGCGATGCAATCCTCGAGCGTCATCTTGCGCAGGAAGAACTCTTCCTGGAAGCTATACAGACTAACACCACGCTTGATCTGATGGGGTTGTGTCATCGTCCTCACTCCTTTGTAGGCGAGAGATGGGCTCCGCTCTCGTCGATTCGCAGGCTCATGCCGCAAGCAGGCTGCGACACATGGCATGCCAGGCCTGTGCCTGCTCGAAGCCGATCGCGTCGTCCACGAACGCCTGGCCTTCCCATTCGGCCGAGATCGTGCCCGAGTAGCCCTCGCGTTTGAGCAGCGCCATGATCTCGGGATACGGGATCGCGGGCTCGGTCCCCGTGGCGTCCACGCGGTAGTACTTGCCGTGGATGTGCCGGGCATAGGGCAGCAACACGGCCCACTGCTCGACCGGCGCATGCCCGAACATCGTGACCGAGCGATTGATCCGCCCCATCAACCGTTCGGCGCCGTGCTTCGCGGCGGCCTCGGCCAGCGCACCGAACTTCGCCGGCGTCGGTCGATCGTCGTGCCAGATCGCCTTGACTTCGGCGATCAAGGCCTCCGGTGCGCCGTCGTCTCGAAGCGATTGCCAGTGGCCTTCGGGCGGCGCTGTCATCGTGCTGCTGAAGTCGGGCACGAAACCCACGTAGGGCGAACCAAGTCGGTCGTAGCACTCGCGCAACGCCACCACCTCCGGGTGGTCGGCGCTGAGCGGCGAATGCAGTTCGCCGGCCACGTGCACGCCGCAGCGTTCGGCGATCGGCGCGAGCGCCTCCATCACCTTCGGTCCGACAAAGGCCTGGATGCGCAGCACTGGGAAGCCGAGCTTCTTGGCGCTGACCAGTTGGCGCTCGATGTAGGCCACGATCTCGTCGTGCGACATGAGCCGGCCTTTGCGCCGACCGACGTCGCTGTTGCCGCTCAGACAGCTCGGGATCAGGCCGCACCGATCGAGCAGCGCGCGGAAGTTCCGGGCCGTCTCGTCCGAGATGTCCGGATAATCGCGAAAGCTCTGAAAGCCGACCACTTCGAGCGCTGGCCCAAGCCCGAGCGCGGCGACCTTTTCGACGAGGCCCTCCAGCGTGAAGAGCTTCTGTTGCCACTCGTTCGTGAAACTGTAGAGGGTGGTTCCAAGAACCGGCCCGATGTGTGTCATGTCGGTCGGTCCTTTCTCAGACGGCGACGCAGGTCGCGGTCTCGGCGTTGATGTTCACGAGAAACCGGCCAGGGCCGATCGCGATGTACGGCGCCCGCATGCCGTACTCGATGCCGACCTCATGCGTTTCGCCGGCGTTGACCTGCCCTGCCCCAAGCACGTGGATACCCAGGCCGTCCTGCACGAACCAGTAGGTCTCGACCGCATCCTCGGCTTCGGCCAGACTGTATTCCTTGCCGTTTAGTTCGAGCCGCACCTTCTCCGGCGCGGCGGGCTTGCCGTCGAGCATGACCTTGATGTCTTCGATACAGGAAATCGGGAGCGATCGGTACCAGTTCAGCCGAACGCTCAGACGGTAGCCGTCGCCCGTGGCCTTGAAGCTGTCGGGGTGGATCAGGCGGAGGTTGGCGCCCATGTCAGCTCCTTGCCGATGTTGATCGGCCGCTTCTCTTTGGACGACTGATAGATCGCGAGGATCAACTCGGTGCTCTTGAGCGCCTCGGCGGCCGTGACGTCGGGCTGGACGCCGGCCGTCAGGCTGTCGTAGTAGTTCGCGATCTGCTGGTTGTGCGTCGCGCCCCAGTACCCGCGCGGCGCCTTCCAGGTGACCGGCATAAACACCACGCCCCATTCCTTGAGGGTGCGCATGGCCTGCTGTGTGCTGTCTTCGTTGAAAAAGGCTTTGAAGTCCGCCTCGGCGAGCACGGTCGTCGGATCGTTGACGACGGTCACCTCGCGGCCGTTCTTGTACGTGATCACGCCTTTGTCGAACTCGACCAGCGCCGTGCCGTTCTCGCAGTGCGTCTCGATCACGACCGGGGAGTTGAAGGTGAAGTTGTTGGTCGCGAAGAACACCGACGTCACGCCGTTTTGGTACCGGATCAGGCCCTCGGCCGTGTCTTCGGTCTTGATCGTCGGGTGGTTGCGGTTGGCGATCGACGCCTCGACGCTGACGATCTCGTCGTTGACGATCCAGCGCGAGAGGTCCATCACGTGGATGGCCTGGTCGATCATCAGCGACCCGCCCTCTTTGTCCCAGGTGCCATGCCAGTCGCTGGCCTGGTAGTACGCCTCCGGCTTGGTCCACGAGAGGATGACGCGCTGCCCGAGCACCTTGCCCAGGCTCCCGTTCATGATGGCTTCTTTGACGGCAACCGACGCGGCGTTGTAGCGGTTCTGGCTGATCACGCCAATCGTGACGTTGTTGCGCTTGCCGGCCTCGACGATTGCGCGGGCGTCGGCGATACTGATCGCCATCGGCTTCTCGCTGAGCACGTGCTTGCCCGCATCGGCGGCGGCGATGCTCATCTCGGCGTGCAGGTAATGCGGCGTCAGGATGTGGACGACGTCGATGTCATCGCGCTTGAGCAGCTCGCGGTAGTCGCTGTAGCCGTCGCAGTGGAAGAGCTGCTTGGCGGTCTCGAGGGCCTGCGGCTTGATGTCGCACACCGCCACGATCTCGACGTTCTCCATGCGGTGCAGCGGGAAAGCGTGCAGCATGAAGATGGCGCCGCAGCCGATGATCCCAACTCGATACTTCTTCATAATCGTCTCACTTCTTGTTGTATAGATAGACGAAGAGCGGGGCGGCGCCCCGCTCTTCGTCGCGTAGGTCAGCCCAGACGCACCATGTCGCCCGAGGCCGCGGAGTTGTAGATCGCCTCGAGGATCGCCGTGACCGTGTAGGCCTGCTCGGGTTTCACGACCAGCTCGGACTCGCCGCGCACCGCCCCGAACCAGGCCAGGGCTTCCTTCGTACCGCCCGCGAACCGCTCGGGCTGGCTGCCGTCGCCGATGAACGCCGCGCCCATCGCGTAGTTCTGGATGTACAGCTTGCCCGAGGCCTCGCCGTTCACGCGCACGTGATAGCTCGGCGCCGCCTGGAACTCGGCCGTCCGCACCACGGGGCCTTCCGGCGGGAACATATCCGCGCCGCCTTTGGTCCCGCACAGCAGTGTCATCGCCTCGTTCGAGATCACCGTGTTCAGCGCCCAGGAGGCCTCGAGGATCACGGTCGTGCCGTTCTTGAACTTCACCAGGCCGAACGCGCTGTCCTCGACCTCGTACTTGGCCGGATCCCACGGGCCCATGCTGTTCGCCGGGCTGCCCAGCTTGCCGATCATGTCGAACGTCGAGCCCAGCGCGCTCACCGGCTCGTAGTTGTTCATCATCCACAAAGTCAGGTCGAGCGCGTGCGTGCCCAGGTCGATCAGCGGCCCGCCGCCCTGCTTCTCTTTGTCCATGAACACGCCCCAGGTCGGTACACCGCGGCGGCGCGTCGCGAACGCCTTGCCCAGGTAGATGTCGCCCAGCTCGCCCGCGTCGCACAGCGACTTCATGAACAACGAGTCCTCACGGAAGCGGTTCTGATAGCCGATCGTCAGCAGCTTGCCGGTGGCGCGCGAGGTCTCGAGCATGGCCTTCGCCTCGGCCGCGGTCTTGGCCATCGGCTTCTCGCACATCACGTGCTTGCCGGCCTTCATCGCCGCGATCGAGATCTCGGCATGGGTGCTGTTGGGCGTGCAGACGTGGATCACGTCGATGTCGTCGCGCTTGAGCAGGTCGTGGTAATCCGTGGTCACCAGCGCGTCCGGCCCGCCGAACTGCTTGGCCCCGGCCTGCGCGCGCTCGATCACCAGGTCGCAGAAGGCCACCGCCTCAACGCCCGGAACCTGCTGCATGCTGGGCAGATGCTTGCCCATGCCGATGAACCCGCACCCGACGATGCCGACTTTGATCTTCTTCATGGTGGTGTCCCTTCAATATAGATAGATGACGCGATTGGAATCGCTGAATGGGCAGATTACACGTGTCACCCAAGAGCACGCCACGTTCTTGCTGGGGCAATATCAGTGTACAATTAGGGTTACACGTGTAATCTCACTCTAGCACCACCTGCCGAGACTGTCAATCGGCAAAGCACGGGGTCGAGAGTCTGGACGCATTTGTCTCGGAGTGCACCCGAACCGGATGGCTGCCACCCATCTCCCAGACCCGGACCGGCCGCGCAATCCACGGTCGACCTGGGCTGCCAGGCGCAAGGAATAGCCATGAGCACAAACGACACGAACGCCGACAACCCGGCCGAGACCACGTTCACCCAGTCGCCGGCCCCGACCAGCCAGGACGTGGCCCGGTTGGCGCGGGTATCCCGGGCCACCGTGTCGTACGTGCTGAACGACACGCCCAATACCCGCATCAGCGACGCGACCAAGGCGCGCGTCAAGGCGGCCGCGGCTCAACTCGGCTACGTTCCGCATGAGATGGCGACCTCGCTCCGCGCTGGGCGCAACGATCTCGTCCTGCTTCCGTTCTTCGATTGGCCCTACAACCAGAGTTCGATCGCGTTCCTGCAGGCGTTGACGCTGCAGGTCGATTCGCTCGGCTACGCTGTGATGCTGCGGCTGTTCCGGCACAGCGACAAGGCCGCCACCATCCGCAAGATCGCGTCGTTCCATCCCATCGGCATGATCGTGCCGGCCGACGCGCTCAGCTCTGCAGACGTCGAGATCCTGAAACGCAACGGCGTGCGCACCATCCTGGCGTACAGCTATGGCGAGGCGCCGCGGGCGGCGACGCCGGATGTGCGGATCGACTTCACGCCGATCGGCGCGCTCGCGGCCGAACATCTGGTCGCGCTGGGGCACCGCCGCCTGGCCGCGATCGTGCCGCGCGATCCGCGCATCGCCGCAATCGGTCGCCAGCGATTTGACGGCGTCGCCCGAGTCGCCCAGGCGCGCGGGCTCGAGATCGAACGCGTGGACCTGGACTTCGACGTCAGCCAGGCCGGCGCGCTCGCGGCGCGCTGGCGTCAGGGGCCCCGCCCCACCGGGGTCTTCACCTACAACGACGAATACGCGTTGCTCCTGACGAGCGCGTTGCAGGATGTCGGGTTGAGCGTGCCGGAGGACGTCGCACTGGTGGGGTGCGACAACCTGGCCATCGGCGAGCTGGTGCGTCCGCGGCTGACCTCGATCGCGCTCGACTCGAGCGCGCACGTCATCCAGATCGCGGCCCACTTCGATGCCCTGCTCCAGGGCCGCGCGAGCGAATCGCCTCTGGTCATTCCGACACGCTGCGGGTTGGTCGC
>JBGAJV010000032.1:0-65643 GCA_044224715.1 Anaerolineales bacterium
GCGTACGCCACGGGTCGGGACCCCGCCCCGACCCGTGGCGTACCCCGCTTTTTGCTTCGTCTACCCATTACCGCTGAGTAGTCACGGATATTGCGAAGGGGTTGGGCGATACGGCGATTCGAGTCATTCGCGAAATTCGCGGCACAGAATGTATATAACGGGACAACTGATCCGTTACCCTACCCGATGCGGGCCGCTCTCACCGAGGGTTCGCCGACAGGATCACCCTGCGCGTGCACATGTTGAGGCGGCCCTCGATCTTCGTCTTGCCAAGGACCTCCGAACCCGCGATACTGACCCGCAGTGTGTACGCATGAGTCGTCAGTGTGTTTTGCCGCAGACTTCGCGGATCGCGCGGATTCTGCCGCTCCAGCCTGGGCGGCCTCGCTCACGTATGTTTCGGCGACATCCGCGAAACCGTCGGCTAGAGTCCCCGCCTGACAACTTGCTCGCACACGACCCGCATCACCAGTGTGATCCACAGGAGAGGTGTGTATGGCCGACGATGCCTTGGCTTCGATCAGAACAGACGGTTCAACCGACCTCCAGGCGCCGACCGCGTTTCCGGAGCCCGGCACGTATGCGGTGGCCCAGTCGATCACGCTGCTGTGCGCGACGCCGGGTGTGACGATCCGGTACACGCTCGACGGCACGCCGCCGACGTCCGCCAGCCCGGTCTTCGATGCCTACGCGTTGATCCCGATGCAACGCTTTGGCGATCCCGTCGTCGCGGGGCGGCGCGCGTTCGTCATCCGGGCCGCCGCGCAGGCCGGCGACCGTTTCGGGCCCGAGGCGACGTTCGAATACGTGCTCGACCCACGTCCCAAGGATGTGTACGTGTCCGCCGAGATCGCGCCCGGGGTTCACATGATCCGCGACTTCGACGACGACAAGATGTACCTGATCACCGGAGGCCGGCGGGCGCTGTTGATCGACACCGGCATGGGCGGCGGCGACTTGCGCGGGTATGTCGAGGCGTTGACGCACGGGCTGCCGCTCGACGTGATCATCACCCACGGCCACCCCGATCACATCGCCCGGATGGGGCAATTCCAGGCCGATTGCAACGTCTATTTACCTCATGCGGATCTGCCGCTGGTCGAGTTGTTCATCGGCCAGTTCGGGTACGACATCGACCTCGAGCGGATCCAGGACCTGCGCGAGGGCGACGTGTTCGATCTGGGCGATCGCTCGTTTCGGGCCTACTGCGTGCCCGGGCACTCCCCGGGGTGCATGGCGCTGTTGGATGAAGGCAACCGGCTGCTGATCGCCGGGGACGCGGTTGGTAGCAACCGCCCGACGATCGTTGACGCGTTGTGGATGCAGTTCAGCGACGACACGATCGACCGGTATCTCTCCGCGTTGCAGGTGTTTCGCGACAAGATCGCCGGAAAGTTCGACGTGACCTACGGCGGCCACAACGATCAAGCCATCCGCGGCGAGCGCTACCTCGACCACCTCGAGGAAGCCGCACAGCGCCTGGTCGATCTCGGCGAGGCGGCGCTGACGCCGTCGCCGCGGCCGCATGGGGTCTGGCAGACCGTCAGCGGCGATCGGCTGACCGATCCCGATTGGGCCGCTATCAACGTGGCTCGCGAGAAATGTCTGAGCGCGGCGCCCGACAAGATCGCGACGCTCAGCAACCTGCGCGTCGTCGGCGGGTCGTTGACGCCGGGCTTCACGCCGACGACTCTGGAGTACACCGTGCGCGTCGATCCGGGTCGGGCCGATCTCGCCGTCACGCCGATCGCGACCTCGCGTCGCAGCGCCGGCGTGCGCGTCAACGGCGCCCCGTGTGCGCGTGGCGCCGTCTGCGCCGTGCCGGTGGGCCCGGGCGCCGACCGGTTCACGATCGAGGTCGATTCTCCCGACGGCACGATCACGAAGCGGTATACGGTGACAGTGGGATCGGCTGATTGACGGCCATTACGCGCCGCGTTCGGGGAAAAGCACGGACCAGCAGCGGGCGTCGCCGGCCAACAATCCAAGCTCGCCAGGGGCGGGGCGCTCGCACGGCTCCGCCCCGATTGCCGTGGCGACGCGGGCGGCCGCCGGTGAGAAGTAGGCGATCACCTCGCAATGCAATCGGCCTTCGGACTCGTGCCGGGTGAAGACCGCCATGTCCGCCGGGCGGCCCGCCGCCTCGAAGACCGGGCTGAACAGCGCCACGATCTCGGCCGCCGGCCCCGGCGCCATCTGTCCATCCCCCAGCGCGCAGGTGTGCCAGGTCATCACCGCATTGGTTTCCTTCACGGTTTGGATTCGAGCGCCTATGGCGCCGGCGGGTCGCCTTGCCACCCATCGTGGACCGGTGTCGACGTCGTGCCCGGCGCGCGAACTCGAATCTCGGCTGCCAGAGTTTCGAGCAGGGACCCGGCCGCGTGGGATCGCTGTCTCCGGATGCCATTTCTCACACATTGTCGGGTCGACCGACCACACCTCGCCTTGGCTGCGCTTCTGATTTTCGGCGTGGCGTGGTGTAACCAACGACACTGGTAAAGTGGGTCCGGTTAGGATATACCACGATAGCGTCAGCCTGTCGCTCCGCGCCGGACCGATCCGCATGGAACTGTGCGGGTCGTCGAGAGGGTAGCAGCGTATGGGCGAGAAACCGCGAAACCCAAAAGACCCCGATTCAGCGGGGCGCCGATCTGGAGCTCCACACCGGAGCGTTTCCACGAAACGGACCGGCCGCACCAAGGTAACCCCTAGCCCGCCGACGGCATCGCCCAACGGGTCCACCGACGCCCCCTGGGCCGTCGCAGCGCCACAAGGCGCCGTCGCCCACATTGACCCAAGCGATCACACCATTCTGAATGTCAACTCGGCAGCTCTGACGCTTTTGGGGCTCGACCGCCACGAGGTGGTCGGCCGCAGCCTGGCGCAACTGGGGGCGCCGCCGGCGCGCGCGGTTGGATCAGCCTCAGCAGTAGTCAAGCCGTGGCGGGTGGTTCGGCCAGACGGTACGGTTCGCGACATCCGGCTGATGAGCGCCGGCGACACCCTCTCTTCCGCGCACATGATCGTATTTCAGGATGTAAGCGATCAGCTGCGCGCCGAGCGACAGCTGGCTCAACTCCGGCGCCTTTACAGCACCTTGAGCCAGATGAATCTCGCGATCGCGAGCGCCCGCCGACCCGTCGATCTGTATCAATTCGTCTGCGACATCGCGGTGCGTTACGGCGCCTGCCAGTTGGCCTGGGTTAGTCTCGTGGATGCTGGCACCGGGGATGTTCGGCCGACAGCCGCGTCCGGCCTGGATGTGGCGCACTGGCCCTTTGCCATCTCGAACGTGCGCTCCCCGGAGTCCCAATCCGATCTGTCGGTGACGGCTTTGCGGACCGGGCAAGTCGCGGCCAGCGTCGATATTCAGGCAAACGGTCATCTCCAGAACCGTTTCCCCGAGATCCGCCAGTTCGACTACCGTGCGGCGGCGGCCATCCCCTTCCGTCGGCGCGGTCAGACGGTGGGCGTGATCGGGCTGGTGTTGAGCGAGGCGGGCCTGTTTGACACGGCCGAGGAGCTTCAGCTGCTCGAGCAGTTGGGTGGGGTCGTCACGTTCGCCATCGACGCGCTCGAAACGGAGGCCGAACGGGCCCGCGCTCAGGAGCGCGCCGACGCGCAGTCCAGGCGTCTCCGCATCCTCGCGGACGCATCGCAGGCATTCGCCAGTGTCGGCAACGATTATCAGGCCATGCTGCAGGCAGTGGTCCAGCTCATCGCCGATACGTTGGGCGACACCTGTAGCCTGCGGTTGATCTCGGCCGATGGCGAGTGGCTCGAGCTTGTCGCCTCGCATAGCGTGGATCCGCGGATCGTCATGGCCCTGCAAGAAGTCAGCGTCAGCGCGCCCGAGCGCCTCGACGGAGACGCGCTCGTGTCACGGGTCGCTCGAACCGGCGAGTCGGTCCTGATCCCCGTCGCCACGCCCGACCAGGTGCAGGCCGCGATCAGCCCTGAGTTGTGGGCCAGGCTGGAGCCCCTGGCGTATCACAGCGTCATCGCGGTGGCGCCGCGGATTCACGGGCGGCCGATCGGCGCGATGCTTCTGTCGCGTTTCCGCCGCGAACAGCCGGCGTTTACCGATAACGACCTGCATCTGGCCGAGAACCTGGCCGATCGGGCCGCGTTGGCGCTGGCCAACGCGCGGTTGCTCGACCAGGTCCAGGGTGAACTGGCCGAACGCCGCCGGATCGAAGCGGCGCTTGCCGCTAGCGAAAAACGATACCGCGCGCTGATTGAGGCCGGGTCGGACCTGATCGTCCTGGTTGATCGTCACGGGACCGTTCAATACGTGAGCCCGGCGGTGGTTCGCGCTTTGGGCTACACCACCGCCGAGACACGCGGCCGGAACGGGCTTGATCTGGTTCATCCCGACGATCTGCTTGTGATGCAGGCCAGCCTGGCGGACCTCATCGGGACACCCGGGCGCCGGGTCCCGATCGAGTTTCGGCTCCGTCATCAGGACGGCAACTGGCGCTGGTTGGCGGGCGTCGGCACCAATATGCTGGATGATGACGACGTCCAAGGGGTCGTCCTCAACCTGTTGGATGTCACAGAGCGACGCCGGGCCATCGACGCGCTGCGGCGAAGCGAAAGCACGCTGCGGATGTTCATCGACCATGCGCCGGCGGCGCTGGCTATGTTCGATCAGAACATGTGTTATCTGGCCGCGAGCCGCCGTTGGGTCACGCAATATGAGCTGACCGACATCGAGATCATCGGGCGCTCGCACTACGAGCTCTTTCCCGAATTGCCCGAGCGCTGGCGCGAAGCGCATCGACGCTGCCTTGCCGGCGAATCGATCGACGCGGACGAAGACACGTTTGTGCGCGCGAACGGCGCCGTCCAGTGGTTGCGCTGGAAGATCCGGCCGTGGTTCGCGGACGCTGCCACGGTCGGCGGCATCATGATCTTCTCCGAGGATCTCACCGCCCACAAGAACGCCGAGGCCCAAATCCGCTATCAGGCCAGGTTGATCGACAACGTGTCCGATGCGATCATCTCGACCGACACCGACCAGCGGGTCCGCACCTGGAACTCCGCCGCCGAGGCCATCTACGGCTGGGCGGCGTCCGAAGCCGTCGGCCGCCCCGTCGGCGATATCCTCGCCACGCAGTACCAGAACGACGCCCACTCTAGCGCGCTGATGCAGCTCGACCGCGATGGACAATGGAAAGGTGACGTCATCCAGCGTCGGCGCGATGGCACGACCCTCAACATCCAGTCGGCCGTCTCGCTGGTGCGCGACTCAGAGGACCTTGGCACAGGTCTGGTCGCCGTGAATCGCAATATCACGGATCGAGTGCGGGCCGAACGACAGGTCCAGGCGCAATTGCAGCGTCTGCGGGCGCTACGCACCATCGACCTGGTGATCACGTCGAGCGTTGATCTGCGTGTGATGCTCGACGTGGTGGTCGAACAGGCGCTCTCCGAACTCGGCGTCGATGCAGCTGCGGTGCTGCTGTTGAACGCGCCGCTGAACCTGTTGGAGTACGTCGTCGGGCGTGGCTTCAAGTCAAACATCCTGCACGCCGCGCCCCTGATGCTGGGGCAGGGGTGCGCGGGCCGGGCGGCACTCGAACGCCGGCTGGTCCATTTCACCGATCGGACGCCCCTGGCGGACGATCTGGTCTGCAACGAGCTGTTGCAGAACGAGGGCTTCGTCACCTACTACGGCCTTCCGCTGATCGCCAAGGGAACGGTCAAGGGCGTGCTTGAAGTCTTCCATCGCCGGCCGCTCGATCCGGAGCCCGACGTCCTCGACTTCTTCTCCGCCCTGGCGGGTCAGGCGGCGATCGCGATCGACAGCGCGCAGATGTTCACCGGTTTGCAGCGCTCGAACGACGACCTGGTGCTCGCCTACGACGCCACGATCGAGGGCTGGTCGCGCGCGATGGATCTGCGCGATCGCGAGACGGAGGGTCATACCCGCCGGGTCACCGACTTCACCCTGGCGCTGGCGCGTGCGGCCGGGCTCACCGGCCAGGTGCTGACGCATGTTCGGCGCGGCGCGCTGTTGCACGACATCGGCAAGCTCGGCGTGCCGGACGCGATTCTGTTCAAACCCGGCCCGCTCAACGCGGAGGAGTGGGTCATGATGCGCCGCCATCCGCAGTACGCCCATGACATGCTGGCGTCGATCCCGTATCTGCAGCCCGCGCTCGACATCCCGTATGCGCACCACGAGCGCTGGGACGGGACCGGCTACCCACGCGGGCTCTCCGGCGCTCAGATCCCGCTGGCGGCGCGCCTCTTCGCCGTCGTCGATGTGTGGGACGCGCTGCGCTCCGACCGACCCTATCGTGCGGCCTGGTCGGATGACAGGGTGAACGCCTTCCTGCGTGAGCAGGCCGGAGCGCAGTTCGATCCGTCGGCGGTGGCGCTGTTCTTCGACGTCCTGGCCCGGCGCGCGCCTGAGGAACCGTCCGGCACCCATGACGTCGGCTGAACAGGTTCAATTTCGCGGCGGAATCCGCTCTCCCTGCATGTGGACGCGATAGCCCTGCGATCCGTGGCGTTCGGCGCCGCGACGTGTAGACTACGCACGTCCGATCGGCCCACCGGGTCGAACCGACGCAGCGGAGCCGTCAAGGAGTCTGCATGGCCTACGATTGGGCATTCACCACCGAACGCATCGACTGGCAAGCGCTTTCTCATCTGTATCGGATCGCGCCGCTCGGCGAAAAGAAGGCCGCCGATCTCGAGGTCTCGTTTTCGAACAGCCGCTATATGTGCTTCGTCTTCGACGGCGCGACGTTGATCGGCGTGGGACGGGCGCTGGCCGATGGCGTGGATTGCGCCTACATCTGCGACCTGGCGGTTCACCCCGATCATCAGGGCGAAGGCCTTGGCCGTGAGATCGTGACGCGTTTGGTCGAACTCGCGCGCGGCCACCGCAAAATCATCCTGTACGCGGTCCCGGGCAAGGAGGGCTTCTACCGCAAAATCGGCTTTCGCCGGATGCGAACGGCCATGGCCATCTTCAAGGATGAAGCCCGCGCGATCGCGAACGGACTTGTCGAGGAGTAACCCGGGCGTCCCCCTACGCGGCTCGAACCGGCGCCTCGTCGCGGATGCGCTGTGCCACGAGCCGGCCCGACACCAACGCCGTCGGCAGCCCGGTGCCCGGATGCGTGCTCGCGCCGACGAAATACAGGTTGCGATAGCGATCGTGGCGGTTGTGCGGCCGCAGATACCCCAGTTGCATGAGATTGTGGCAGAGCCCGTGCGTCGCGCCGCGCACCAGGTTGTAGCGCTTGCGCCACGATAGCGGCGTGTAGTTCACCTCGAACTTGATGCGTTCACGCAGGTCGCCGATGCCGAGGCACGCCAGTCGACGGAAGACCGCCTCGCGCGCCGTGTCGCGGATCGCGGCCCAATCCTGCGGGTGCTGGGGATCCATATGCCCCACCGGGACGATGGCCGTGACGGTGTCCTGACCGGCGGGCGCCATGTGCGGATCGAGCCGCGCCGGCGCGTGCACGTACAGGCTCGGGTTCGCCGGCAGGCCGTGGTCGTTGTCGATGCTGTCGAAGTTCTCGCGATAGTCGTCGGCCAGGAACAGCGTGTGCGGCCCGAGCTCCGGCACCGGCCCGTCGATGCCCCAGAAGAAGCTGATCGCCGAACACGAGTAGCGTTTCTTCAGCAGGTCCTCGGCCCGCCCATCATGCGGGAGCAGCCGATCGTACACATACGGCAGATCGGCATTGGCCAGCACCAGGTCGGCTGGCAGCTGGCGGCCATCGGCGAGCGTGACCCCGGTGACCGCGTCGCCGTTCACGTCGATCGCCGATACCTCCGCGCCGCATTCGATGACGACACCGGCCTCGCGCGCGATCGCGACCAGGGCCTCGACGACCTGATACATGCCACCGCGCGGATACCAGACGCCGTGGGCGAGCTCTGTGTACGGCATCATCGAAAACGTCGCCGGCGCTTCGAACGGGCTCAACCCCATGTACACATCCTGAAACGTGAAGGCCGACTTCAAACGCGGCTCGGTGAAGTAACCGGCCATGTTGTCGTAGTGGCGCACCAGCGGCTTGAGGCTGAACAGCAGGGGCAGATTGGCCGGGCTGAAGAAATCCGTCGCCGCGCGGAAGTCGCGGTTGACCAGACGCGCCATCGCCTCGTGATAGTGCCGGTGTCCCTCGTCGAGGTAGCGCAGGAAACCCGGGAAGCAGCCCGGCTCGAACGCGTCGAGTTGTTCGCGCATGACGTTGAGGTCCGACGTGAGCGCGAGTCTGCGGCCGTCGTCGAAGACCAGCGTGTAGGTCGGGTCGACGCGCTGGAGGTCGAGACGGCGGCGCAGATTGGCGCCGAGCGACGCGAACTCGCTCTCGAACAGCAACGGCATGACCAGCAGCGTCGGGCCGGTGTCGAAGACGTGGCCGTCGCGCTCGAACTGGCCGCAGCGGCCGCCCGGCCGGGCGTTCTTCTCGAGGACTGTGACGCGATAGCCCTGTCGGGCGAGATGCGCGGCCGCGGCGATGCCGCCGACGCCGGCGCCGATGACGAGCACGGTGGGGTCAGACATGGGTGGCTCCAGGTTCAGGCCGCCGCGCCGGACGCGCGGGTCCGCGGCGTCAGGGCCATCCAGAACGCTTCGGCGCTCAAGCGCGCCAGGCCGATCGGCGAAAGCGATTCTGGATACGACGGGCGCAGGCGATACTTGTCGCGCTCGATGACGTCGAGCACCTGCTCGAAGCGCCGCAGGTACGCGAAGCCGGCGACGCGGCAGCGGCGGCAGGGCACGCCGGCCAGATACGCGCGGCCGTCGGCGAAGCAGGCCCGCGCCGTCTGTACGCGCGTCGCCACCCAGGCGCGGTACGGCGCGCTGTCGACGTCGTTCGGCGCGAGGCCGTGCGCGGTCAGGACTTCGCGGGGAATGTTGTAGTAGCCGGCGGCGAGGTCGTCGACGGTGTCCCGCAGCATGTGCGTGATGTGCGCGCCGATCACGGCGCGATACCGCCACGCGCCCTGCGGGGCCGGTTTGTCGTGGCCGATGAAGTAGTGCATGGCCTCGGTCACGCCGATGGCGAGGTCGAGCGTGTAGGCGTCCAGTTCGGCGGCCGAGATCAGACGGCCCCGGCGCCGCGCGTCGAAGTCCATCACGGAGAACAGTCTGCGGATGTAGGTGGCCAGGCCGCTCGTCGGATCCGGGTCGCTGCCGATCAGATGCGTCAACCAGCGTTCCTCGATGCCGAGCTGGGTCGGTGACGCGCCGGCGTACGCGCGTTCGATCAGGTCCGCCTGGCGTGCGGCGAGCGCGATGCGATCCACGGCGCTGTGCTCGGGCCGATCGAGCGCGTCGTCCAGCCAGCGGAAGTAGGCATAGGCTTCATAAGCCTGATGGCGGCGCGTTTCATCCGCCAGCAGACGGATCGTGAAGAAGGTCTGCGTGCTGGCGGCGTGCGTCACGGATTCGGGTGTGCGCGCGCGGGCCGGTTGGCCGCTAACGATCGGTCGCTGGCCGGCGCGCGACAGCCCGCCCAACGAAGAGGAATGGATAGACATGGTCGGATTCGTTTGTCTTGGCGTGCGTGTGCAACGCTAATCACTACGCGCCATTCGCCGGCGTGTTGCGCCGGGGCAAAACGAATCCGTCGCGGACGAGTTGTTGGGCGCTGAAAAAGGAACGAGGCGCAGGCCGGGTGCAGCGCGGGTCGAGGCCGTCCCCCGACCCGTGTGGGCTTCGCCCTGCGCCCGGCCGGGTGCCGGCTGGGCCCGAGCCGAGAAGGGCGCTACGGGGTGATGGTCGTCAGCCCTTTGGCCGCCAACACCTCGTTCAGCAGGGTCAGGTCATAGATCCCGGTCAGGTCCGGTTTGGCGCCGAGGAAGCCGGCGTTGTAGGCCGACTCGGCCGAGGTCGTCAACGACGCGGTGATCGGGTCCCAGGTGACGGCCAACCGCTCCCAGGCCTGGGCGACGACTTCTTCCTTGAGTTTCTTGCCCGTGATCTTCTCGATCTCGGCGTTGACCGCGGTCCTGGCCGCTTCGGGGTTGGCCTGCTCCCACTGCGTGATGGCCACGTGCGCCTCGAGCCACTTCTTGACGAGATCCGGGTGATCGTTGAGAAAGCTCGTGCTGACGATGATGTGCGTCGTCACGAAATCGCCGTTCGGCCACAGATCGCGTTCATCGACGAACACCACGCCGCCGCCCTCGACCACCAGTCGGCTGGCCCAGGGCTCGGGCACCCAGGCGCCGTCGATCATGCCCTGGCGAAGCAGATCGAGCGTCTGTGAATTGTCGGTGGGGATGATCTCGACCGTGCCGCCGTTCTCGGTGGTCTTGAGCCCGTGCGTCACGATGTAGTTGCGCAACGCGACGTCCTGCGTGCCGCCGAGCTGCGGCGTCGCCAGCTTCTTGCCCGCCAGGTCCTCGGGCGTCTGGATCCCGGCGTCGGGCCGCACGACGAAGGCCGCGCCGCCGCTTGTCGCGCCGGCCACGATGCGCAGCGCCTGTCCGTTCGACTTCACGTAGCCGTTGATGGCCGGGTTGGGCCCGATATACGACAGATCGATCGCGCCGGCGAACAGCGCCTCGATCACGGCCGGGCCGGCGTTGAACGACGTCGCCTCGATCTTGACGTCGGGGCCGAGCGCGTCCTGGAAGTCGCCCCGCGCCAGGCCGATCAGCGCCTGCGAGTGCGTCAGGTTGGGGAAGTAACCGACGCGGATCGTCGTCACGGCATCGCCGCCCGAGGGGGCGGATCCCGAGGACGTCGCCGGCGACGCGGCTGGCGAACAGGCGATCAATACTGTCGCAAGCGACAGCCCGATGATCTGCGTCAATCTGGCGGTGTACATGGATCTGTCTCCTTTCGATGGGTTTGGCGAGCGCCGAGCGCGCTCATTCCGCGCTGGTCGGATCGAAGGCGTCGCGCAGGCCATCGCCGATAAATGAGAACGACAGCACCAGCGTCGTGATCACGGCGCCGGGTAGGAAGGATTGCCACGGGAAGCGCGCGATCGTGCTGGCGCTGCGGAAGATCATCAGACCCAGGCTGGCGCCCGGCTCTTCGATGCCGAGGCCGAGCAGGCTGAGCGTGGCCTCGTTGACGATCACGCCGGCCACGTCGAGCGTCGCCGCGACGATGATCAGCCAGGCGACGTTTGGCAGCAGATGCCGCCACAGGATGCCGACCGCGGAGGCGCCCAGCCCCCGCGCGGCGATGACGAACTCGCGCTCACGCAGCGCCAGCACCTGGCCGCGCACCAGGCGCGCCATCAGCGGCCACGACACAAGGCTGAGCGCGCCCGCCACCAGGAGGAGCCGGCCCAGCCCGCCCGCGAGGTCGCGGGCCTGCTCGCCGAACACGGCCGAGACCAGGATGGCGAGCAGCAGACCCGGGAAGGCGAAGAGCATGTCGGCCAGCCGCGAGATCACGAAGTCCGCGACGCCCCCGAAATAGCCGGCCACCAGGCCAAGCACGCCGCCGAGCACGACGTTCAGGGTCTCGACGAGCAGCGCCACGGCCAACGATGCGCGCACCGCCAGGCACAAGCGGGTCAGGTTGTCGCGGCCGAGGTAGTCGGCGCCAAGCCAGTGCCGGGCCGACGGCCCCGAGTTGATCGCGGCGTAGTCCTGGTAGATGCCGTCGCGATACTTCTGCTCGGCCGAAGGCAACAGCCCGGCGTAAAGGCTCGGCCCGATCAGCGCGGCCAGCACCGCCAACGCCACCACGATCCCGCCGACCACGGCCGCCAGGTTGCGCGTGAAGCGGCGCGGCGCGGAGCGGGTTGGGGCTGTGGGCTCGCTGGTGAGAGTCGTCATGGCTCACTCGAAGCGGATCCGCGGATCGGCGGCACCGTAAGCCAGATCCGCCACGAGGTTCATGACCACCACGGCCACGCCCAGCATCAGCGTCGTTGCCTGGATCACGGGATAGTCGCGCTGGCCGATCGACTGCACCGTCAGAAACCCGATCCCCGGGATCGCGAACAGGTTCTCGACCACGAACGCGCCGGTCACCAGGAAAGCGCTGGCCGGTCCAAGGACCGTGATCAGCGGCAGCAGGGCGTTGCGCAGCACGTGCCGCCAGAGCACGCGGCGCCCCGAAGCGCCCTTCGCGCGCGCGGTGCGGACGTAGTCTTGGCGGAGCACGTCGAGCACGCTGCTGCGCGTCAGACGCGCGATGTAACCGACGTTGCCCGCGGCCAGAACGAGCACGGGCAGCACCAGATGCTCCGGCCGGCCCCAGCCCGCGACCGGCAGCGTCGGCAGCCCGGCCTTGAACAGCGCCAGCACGACGACCCAGATCATGGGGATGAGCACAAAGGAGGGCACCGAATATAGCGCCAGCATCACGGCCATCAGCGCCGTGTCCTGCCACTTGTTGCGCCGCACGGCCGCATACACGCCGACCGGCACGCCGATGAGCAGGCTGACGACCAGCGCCAGCGCGCCCAGCAGCAGCGAGGCCTGCAGACCGCTGCCGATCAACTGCGTCACGGGCCGCTCGGCGTATTTGAACGAGAGGCCGAGATCGCCCTGGACCAGCCCGGCCATGTAGCGCCCGTATTGCGCGAGCCACGGTTGATCGAGGCCGTACAGGTGCCGCAGCAACGCGTAGCGCGCCGGATCCTGGCGCCCGCCCATGAGGTTGAGCACCGGATCGCCGGGCGCGAGGCTGGCGACCGCGAAGGTCACGAAGGTCAACGAGAACAGCACGAAGACCAGCGCGATCGCGCGACGGAAAAGATAGCGGGCCATCTCAAGCCATGATAGCAGGAGTGACTTCGGTTGAAGCCTCCGCGCCGCGGAGTGCGTGGATCCTGGGATCGACCGGCATCATCCGCATCATCAGCGAAGTCTGCGGCGATCCACCATGAATACAAGAGCCGCGCGGACCAGAAAGAGCCTGATCCGCGCGGCTTGTCGATCAACGTGCGAGCGCTATGCCGTTACGGCGTCGTCACGGTGACCTTGGTCCAGTCGGTCTCAGGGAACAGGCCCTGCGGCGTGACCACCAGGCCCGTGACCGTGTCGCGCAAGAGCAGGTTGGTCTTGCCGTAATATAGCGGCAGCCAGCCGACCTCGTTCAACGCGATCTGCTCGGCCTGCTGGTACAGCGGCAGGCGCTTGGCCAGATCGGGCTCGACGTCGGCCTGGTCGACCAGCGCGTCGAACTCCGCGTTCGAGTAGTGGCCGTTGTTGTTGCCCACGCCGGAGCGCAGCTGCTGCGAGACGAAGTTCTGCGGGTCCGGATAATCGGCGCCCCAGACGCTCAGATAGAAGTCGAGCGCCTCGGCCGCGTCGGGCTGGTTGGCCGTCGCGGTCAGGGCTTCGTTGAAGGCCGAGAGCTCGAGCGTGTTGATCTGGATGTCGACGCCCAGGTTCTCCTTCCACTGCTGCTGCAGGAAGGCCGCGAGCTTGGCGTAGTTCGGATCCTGATTGTTGATCGAAAACGCGATCTGCGGGAAGTTCGCGCCGCCCGCGTAGCCGGCATCCGCCAGCAGCTGCTGAGCCGCGGCGACGTTAAAGGCCTGGATCTGGGCGTTGGCGTTGAAGCCCGGCATGCCCGGCGGAATGAGCGTATCGCTGCGGACCACGGCGCCGCCGAGCACCTGGTTCACCAGCACGTCCTTGTCGACGGCCTGCGCAAACGCCTGGCGCACGCGCACATCGCTGAACGGCGTCTTGGCGTTGTTGAAGCCGATGTACGTGACGAAGAACTGGTTGACCTGCTTGAAGTCCGGCTGGCCCTGCACCTCGGCGAGCGAGTCGGTCGGGAAGTTGAACGCGCCGGTGATGTCGAGCTCGCCGGTCTGGTAGAGCTTGAGCGCCGTCGTCGCATCCTGGATGAACGGCATCCGGATCTCAGACAGCGCGGGGGCCCCGAGATAGTAGTTCGGGTTCGGCACAAGGGTCAGCTGCTGATTGTGGTTCCACTCCTTGACCATGAACGGGCCGGTGCCGTAGGCGTGATCGGTCCAGTTCTGGGGATCGGATTCCACAAGCGTCTTGGGGACGACGTACGACGACGCGAAGGTCAGCTGATACAGGAAGAACGTGGCCGGGATGTTGACGTCGATCTGCAGGGTCTCGGGGTCGAGCACCTTGACGCCGCTGATCGTCTCGGCCTTGCCCTCGGTGACGTCGGTCGCGCCGGCGATGTTCGAGAGGTAGTAGCCGGTCGCGCCGTTGGCAAAGTCGGGCGAAAACGCCCGGTTGAGCGAGTACGCAAAATCTTCGGCCGTCACCGGCGTGCCGTCGGCGAACTTCAGGCCCTTGCGGATCTTGAACACGAAGCTCTTGCCGCCGTTCGTGATCTCCCACGATTCGGCGCCCGCGGGCACGACGTTGAGGTTGCCGTCGAGCTTGACCAGGCCTTCGAAGATCAGGTTGATCACGGCCACCGACTGCGAGGCGCCGGCGTTCGGCGGATCGATCGAGGGCAGCTCGTTGACGCCTTCGATCGACCAGCGCAGGACTGGGCCGGCGATTGTCGCCTCGGTCGGCGCCGCGACGGCTTCGGTCGGGGCGGGCGCTTCGGTCGCGGCCACGGCTTCGGTTGCCGGGGCGGCGGTGGCCTCCGGCGCGCTGGTCGGCTGCGCCGGCGTCGGGGTGCCGCAGGCCGCCAGCACGAGGCTGAGCGCGGCCAGCGCCGACGTCATGGATGTGAGTTTGGCTTTGATCATCTCTCCTCCAAGGAAAAAAAACAGCCGGCCCTTGGGCCGGCGGAAGGTCGTCGTGCGCGTCGGGGCAGCCCGCATCACAAAACCGGGCGCGACGTCGATCCTTCCGCGGCCAGGACTCTCACTGGCACATGTGAATCACGGCGACAACACATGATTTGAACGGGAAAGAAGCGGATGACGCGCATACAACTCGAATAAGTATAGCGTAGGTCAGACCCGGCAGACTACAACATTCTGCCCAGCACAATCGCGTCAAATCAGGGGACTGCTCGGCCGGGCCGGACGTTGTGCCAGGCCGGTGCCATGAGAAGGGGCGTTGCCCCATCCCTGGCCCCATCGACACGCGGTGGCTCATTCCCGCAGGATTACAATGCGACTTGCGGGCGTGACATAGACCGCGCATACGCTGTCCGGCGATGCCGGATCCGCTCGGGTCTGGCGCCGTCAGACCGAGGAACACAAGGGGGAGCAATGGAGTACACCGCCGAAGCCGTTCAGTTGGAGGCCATGCGTTTCGACGTGCGGATGGGCGCGCACACAACCGTGTCGGATTATCCGCTCGAGCCGAACGCGAGCGGTGCTGGGCCGCGCCCGCTCGAGATGCTGCTTGGGAGTCTCTCCGCCTGCGCCGGCGGCACGCTCGTCGCGTTGCTTCGCCGCGGCCAGCAGCCGTTGCAAGGCCTGACGGTCAGGGCGCGCGGCCAGCGCCGCAGCGAACACCCCACGGTCTTCACCGAGATCGCGCTCGAGTTCGTCGTGTCGGGGCCGCTTGACTCGGCCGTGGTCGCGCAGGCGATCGAACAGGCCGAGACGCGCGTCTGCCCGGTCTGGGCGATGCTGCGCCCGACGACGCCGATCACGGCCACCTTCACGATCGTGCCCTGACCGCACGCGTGTCGAGCGGTCAGGGTGCGTATGACTCTGGGCGAAAGATGAGGAGCCGCCAGCCAGGGTCGGGGTTCCGCCCAGACCCTGGCAGATCCTCGTCTTTCGCCCTTCTATCCGATAGGAATGCCGATGCGATCGCCCGGCCAAGATCAGCCGTTTGGTGCCTTGGTCTCGGAGTAGAATGCCGGTGTCCCAATCCGATTGGTGTGTGTCAGAGCCTCGGAGCCATCGAAGCGCATCCTGGATCGCCGAGAAGGAGCCCTCATGTCCACCCATCCGTTGGCCGGTAAGCCGGCGCCCCGCGACATCCTGGTCAATATCCCGCGCCTGATCACGGCGTACTACACGAACGTGCCGGATCCGGCCATTCCGGAGCAACAGGTGGCCTTTGGCACGTCCGGGCACCGCGGTTCATCGTTGACGTCCTCGTTCAACGAGGCCCATATCCTGGCGGTCAGTCAGGCGCTGTGCGAGTGGCGCGCGAGTCAGGGCATTACCGGGCCGCTGTATCTGGGCATGGACACGCATGCGCTCTCCGAGCCGGCACTGGCGACGGCGCTCGAGGTCTTTGCCGCGAACGGCGTCGAAGTCTATCTGCAGCCCGGGCCCGGCGTGACGCCCACGCCCGCGATCTCGCACGCCATCCTCACCTACAACCGCGGCCGCACGACTGGCCTCGCCGACGGCGTCGTCATCACGCCCTCGCACAATCCACCGGTCGACGGTGGCTTCAAGTACAACCCGCCCACCGCGGGGCCGGCCGGCACCGAGATCACCAAGGTCGTGCAGGATCGGGCCAACGAGTTGCTCCGAGGCGGCAACAAGGCCGTGCGACGCATGCCCGTTGCGCGCGCGCTCAAGGCCGCGACCACGCACATGCACGACTATGTGGCCGCATACGTCGCGGACCTGGGCAACGTGATCAACCTCAAGGCCATCGCCGACGCCGGGCTCCACCTGGGCGTCGATCCGATGGGCGGCGCCTCGCTGCCGTATTGGGCGCCGATCGCGGACCGGTATGGCCTGAACCTCGAGGTCGTCAACCCGCTCGTCGACCCGGCGTTCGGTTTCATGTCGGTTGACCGCGACGGGCAGATCCGAATGGATTGCTCCTCGCCATATGCCATGGCGCGGTTGATCGAACTGAAGGACAGGTTCGACGTGGCCTTTGGCAACGACCCCGACGCCGATCGGCACGGCATCGTCACACGCAGCGTCGGGCTGATGAACCCGAATCACTATCTGGCCACGGCCGTCTGGTATCTATTCCAGAATCGACCGGGGTGGGGCGCGCAGGCGGCTGTCGGCAAGACCCTGGTATCCAGTTCCATGATCGATCGCGTCACGGCGCATCTGGGCCGCACGCTGGCCGAGGTGCCCGTCGGTTTCAAGTGGTTCGTCGACGGTCTGGTCGACGGCACGTTCGGCTTCGGCGGCGAGGAGAGCGCCGGCGCGTCGTTCTTGCGGCTGGACGGCACCGCCTGGTCGACCGATAAGGACGGCCTGATCCTCGACCTGTTGGCGGCCGAGATGCTGGCGATCACGGGCCGCGACCCGGGCCAGCTGTATCAGGCGCTCGAGCAGCAGTTCGGCGCGCCGGTCTATGAGCGCATGGACGCACCGGCCTCGCCCGCCCAGAAGAAGGTGTTGTCGAACCTCTCGCCCGACCTTGTGGCGGCGACAACGCTGGCCGGCGACGCCATCGTCGCCAAGCTCACAAAGGCGTCGTACAACGGCGCCGCGATCGGCGGGCTCAAGGTCGTCACCGGCAACGGCTGGTTTGCGGCGCGGCCGTCGGGCACCGAGAACATCTACAAGATCTACGCCGAGAGCTTCAAGGGCGCCGATCACCTCGCGCAGATCCAGCGCGAAGCCCAGGCCATCGTGAGCAGCGCGCTGGCCGCCGCCGGGGTTTAGACCCGGGTCGCGGGCACGGACCCCAAGTCGAGAAACGGGTGCTCGCCGGATCGGGGCCAGACCTCGACACGGGGAGCGCTTCGTGTGTCGTCCAGCGACGTGCGTGGCTGCCCACGGCCAGGCACCGCCTGCCTGAATGAGAGTTCAACCACGTGGATCCCTTGAAGGACCCTGACGTTCAGCGCGTGCTGGATGTGCTGACCCCGTCGATTCGGGCCGTGCTTGGCCCCGAGCTCGTCGCGATCTACACCGATGGCTCGCTGGCGCGCGGAGATTTCGACGCGGCCAGCGACATCGACTTCGTCGCCGTTGTCAGGGCCGATCTGACCCCAACGCAATTCGCCGACCTGCAGACGCTGCACGACCGCATCGCCCGCCTCGACACGCGGCTGGCGCTCGAGATCGAAGGCTTTTACGTGCCGCCCAGGGCGCTCGGCGTCGCGGGGTCGCGAAGCCTGATGGTCCCGAACCTCGAACGCGGTCCGGGCGAGCGCCTGAAGCCCGTGGCGTTGGCGGCGTATTGGATCCCGCACCTGTGGGTGATGCGCACGCACGGCGTCGCCTTGTACGGTCCGCCGCCGCGGGACCTGATCGCGCCGGTCACGGCCGACGACCTGCGGGCCGCGATGCGCGAGCTGCTGGCCGGGTGGGCGGCTCGGATGGAGGCCGACCCGACCGGGCTGGCGTCGAGCGGTTACCGTTGCTACGCGGTGCTGTCGCTCTGTCGCATGCTCTATACGTTCGAGCGCGGCGACGTCCTCTCGAAAACGGCCGCCGCCGAGTGGGCGACCGGGCGGCTCGGCGCCGCCTGGGCGCCCGTGATCGCCGAAGCCGTGGCGACGCGGCTGGGCGTCGGTCGGCCCTCGACAGCCGATGAGGTCGACTCGGCGCGGGCCTTCATCCGTCACGTGATCGCGTTGGCTGCCGAGGATTGATCATGTCTGCGACCTCCGACGTGCGACTGTCCGGCCGGCGAACCTGCCGGTCGACGGTCAGGCAACGTTGAGGCGCGAGGGCGCCACCGACCCACCATGCGAATCACCGTCATCGCCCTTGGCTCGCGCGGCGACGTGCAACCTTACGCCGCACTCGGCGCGGGGCTTGTCGCGGCCGGTCATCGCGTACGCATGGCCACCTTCGACAGTTTCGCCCCGCTCGTCGCGGCGCATGGGTTGGAGCTGCACCCGATCCACGGCGACGCGCGGTCGTTGGTGGCCGGGGCCGGCACCGAGATGCTGGCCATGGTCCGCGCGTTCGGCGCGCTGGCCGAGGGTTTTGCCCGCGACCTCTCGGCGCCGATCCTGGGCGAGGCCGACGTCATCGTCAATCAGCTCCCCGCCGGGCTGTATGGCTACGATCTGGCCGAGACGTACGGCGTGCCCATGGTGTCGGCCTCGGTCATCCCGCTTGCCCCGACCCGCACACGTCAATTGATGGGTTTTCCGCGGCTGCCCCTGCCGGGCTACAACCGGGCGACCTATGTGCTGGGTGAGCAGATGGCCTGGCAGATGTTTCGCGGTGTCATCAATCGCTGGCGACGTCGCCAGTTGGGTCTGGCCGCGCTGCCTCTGTTTGGTCCCATGCACGTCTTTGGCACGGCGCGCTACCCGATCGTCAACGGGTTCAGCCAACAGGTGGTCGCGCGGCCGGCGGACTGGGGGCCGCACATCCACCTGACCGGGTACTGGCAATCCGACACGTCCGCCTGGGTTCCGCCCGATGACCTCGCGCGCTTCATCGAGGCCGGCCCGCCGCCCGTGTTCATCGGTTTTGGCAGCATGCCGGTCAAACATCCCGAGCGGTTGACGGCCAACATCCTCGCGGCGCTGGCGCGCACCGGCCGGCGCGCCGTGTTGCATGCCGGCTGGGGCGGGCTGGGGCAGGCGGCGCTGCCCGCTCACGTTTTCAAGATCGACGAGGCGCCGTACCGCTGGTTGTTTCCACGCATGGGCTTGGTGATCCATCATGGCGGCTCGGGCACGACCGGTCTGGCCTTGACGGCCGGCGTGCCGTCGGCCGTAGTGTCGTTCCTGTTCGATCAGCACTTCTGGGGCGAGCGTGTCGCGGCGCTGGGTGTTGGACCGAAGCCGATCGCGCATACGGCGCTCACGGTCGACGCCCTGGCGGACATGATCCATGATGGCGGCGACGACCCGGCGCTGCGCGACAGGGCCGCCGCGCTTGGGCGCAGATTGCGCGCCGAAGACGGGATCGCGGCTGCGGTGAAAGTGATCGAAACCGTCGTCGCCGCGCGCTCGCGGTGAGCGTCGCTTGACGCAGGAGCGCGACAGGCCCCGACATCGTTGTCGGGGCCTGTCGCGTTTTTTGGGAAGGCCTGACGCGGCTACTGGGCCGCGATGTACACCGACTCGGCCCGCTCGATCTTCTCGACGGGAAGGACGTCGACGAGTTCGTAGGCGCGCGAACCGAGACCGAAGGCCTCGGCGTACTCGGTCACCACGTAGGGATCCTTGTACGGGCCGTGCAGCCAGCGCAACGGATGACCCTCGCGGGTGTGGACCCAGTACAGGCTGGGCAGGTTCTCTTCGATCAGACGAGTCTGGCCGGTCAGGTCGAGCACGGCTGTCTCGAGCGCGACGAGGTCATCGGAGCCGAAGATGCCGGCGTCGGGCAAGATCGGCATGCTGGTGAAGCCGAAGCAGTCGCACACCGGCGTCATGTGCGTGGCCAGGACCAGGTGCGTGCGTTTCTCGGGCGCGAACGTCGACAACGTGACCGCCGTGCTGTGCGCGCAAGCTTCCTGGAAGGCGTGGAAGTTGGCGGCCTCGATCTTCAGGCTGCCCTGAGGCGCCACGTCGAGACAGCGCTTGCACTGATTACAGTCGTCGAAGTGCAGGTGGATCTCGCCGGGGTGATGCTTGTCCTCGACCAGCGCGCCAAGCGGGCAGGCGGCCTGGATCGCCTTGACCACCGACGGATCCGGGCAGCGCTCCGGGAACCAATACGGGATGTGATGCATGACGTCGTGCATGGCGCCGCGCGTCGTGCCGGTCATACACCCCAACGCCAGGTTCTTGATCGCGCCGCCGTAGCCGCAGCTGGGGTGGCCCTTCGCGTGCGCGAAGTTGATCAGGAAGCTCGCGTCCTCGATCATGCCGGCGACATGCCACTCTTTGATCGACTTGAAGGGCCGCTCGCCATGCACGTACTTGTAGCGCTCGCCGAGACCGGCCGACGGATAGATCGGGCAGCCGAGCACCTCCGGCGTATAACCGCGCGCCTCGGCGCCGCGCACGTCCCAGTCGACGTCGGTGATGAACGGCTGGCCGCCGCCATCGATGACGGCCTGCACCACCTTGCGCACGAAGATCGGGTGGATGGTCGAATAACCCAGGTTGTTGCCTGAGTGCAGCTTGATGACCACCGTCTCGCCCTTCACGCGATCGCGGACGTGCAGCTGCTCGAGGATCAGGTCGAGCTTAGCGGGCAACGTCTCCTGGGCCACGAGCCGGGCCTGGCGGGGTGAACCCCAAAACACCTTGCTGGACATGTTTTCTCCTTGTCTCCGAGTCAACCAACTCTACCGCAGCTGATGCGCGTTGAACGCCCGGCTTCTTGCCTGATTCTTCAAGATAGGGGGATCAGTCTGGCTCTGGACGAAACCGGATAAGGTGCTCTTATTTACTATGTCCTTACAGACATAGGCTCGGCTAAGGGTTAGGATACGGTTAAGTTGTCTGAAGGTCTCTGATCGGGGCATCGCCGCCCACCAGCGCACGACGCAGCCCACTCATCCACCGGCTGCGTCGCGGGATGCCCTGTCTCAACTCCAGCCAGGTCGGCTTTGGTCCGGATTCAGCCCATGTACATGGGTTGTTTTCATTTCGGTCCAAGTCGGGCGTCTTTGCCTTGTTCGCGTGGGTGGATGCGCGACTCAGGCATTCACTGAAGGAGCGGTAGCATGTCGTGGTTCTCACATCTGAAGGTCGGCACAAAGTTGTTGACGGCGATCATCGGGATCGCGTTGATCGTCGGCGTGAGCATCGGTGGGCTGGGATATTTCAACCTCAATCAGCTGGATCTTGTCATTCGGCAGATCACCGAGCAGCGCGTCCCATCCGTTAAGAACGCCACCGCCGTTGAGCGTTATGCGTTGCGCACCATCCTTGACGAGAAGATGTATTTGCTCGCCGCCAAAGATGCGAACGTCGACGCGGACCAGTACCAGAGCTCCGCGATGGGCAATCTCTCCCAGATCCTGGCGTCGCTCGACGTGGTCGACAAGGTCGCCACGACCTACAACGATCAGGACCTGCTCGCCCGGTCGGCCGACGTGCGGTCGGTGACCGAGCAGTACCGCGACCTGTTCAATCAGGGTGTCGCCAAGATCAAGGCGAACGAGACCCTCGAGAACACCATGGCGGAAAAGGGGCAGGTGGTCGTCGACCAGGCCCGCCAGTATTACGAAGCCACGTTGGCCATGACCGGCGACATCGACCGCGAGTCGCTCAAGCTGGTCGTCGATATCTGGGACACGGCGCTCAAGACGCGCCTGGCGGCGGTCAAGTACATGCTGCACCAAAGCGCTGACGAGTACACCACCGTCGAAGGAAACATGACGCAGCTCAAGCTTCTGTACGGCGACCTCGAGAAGCTGGCGACGACGGACTCTGAGCGCGCGGCCATCAGCACGGCGCAGACGGCGACCGAGGACTACTACCAGGCCGTGAAAGACTGGAAGGCCAATGACGACGCCCTGCGCGCGATATTGGCGCAGATGGCCGACATCGGCACAAAGGTCCAGGAGAACGCGCAGTCGGCCGAGGACGCCGGCTGGACGGCCACCGAGTCCATGCGCGCGACGGCCGACGGGGCCTCGCAGCGGGCTGTGACCCTGACGGTGGGCGCGATCCTGGCGGCCGTCGTGGCGGGCGTGATCGTGGCCGTCCTCTTCGCTCGCAGCATCACGCGACCGCTCCAGACCGTGGCCCGCGCGGCGGAAGGCATCGCCGCCGGCGATCTGGACCAGACCATCGACGTGACCACGCGGGACGAGATCGGCCAGATGGCCGCGGCGTTCCAGGGCATGATCGGTTATCTCCAGGGCATGGCGCGCGCGGCGCAGAAGATGGCCGAGAACGACCTGACCGAGGATGTCCGTCCGCTCTCCGGCCGCGACCAGCTGGGCACCGCGTTTGCGCGCATGATCCAACAACTGCGCCACACGGTCGGTCAGGTGGCCGACAACGCCAACAGCGTCGGGTCGGCCGCGAGCCAGCTGGCCAGCGCCGCCGGTCAGGCCGGGCAGGCGACTTCGCAGATCGCGACGACCGTGCAGCAGGTCGCGCGAGGCACGAACCAACAGACCGAGGCGATCACGAAGACCGCGTCGGCGATGGAGCAGATGAAGCGCGCCATCGACGGCGTGGCCAAGGGCGCCGAAGAGCAGGGCGTGGCGGTCGTGCGGGCGGCAAGCGTCACGGCGCAGCTGACCTCGATCATCCAGCAGGTGACGGGCAACGCCGAGGCCGTGTCGCGCGACTCGGCCGACGCGGCCGCCGCCGCCCGGGCGGGTTCGAAGACGGTCGCCGACACGATCGAAGGCATGAGCAACATCCGCGCGAAAGTCGGCGCCTCGGCGCAGAAGGTGCGCGAGATGGGCGACCGCTCGGAACAGATCGGCGTCATCGTCGAGACGATCGACGACATCGCCTCGCAGACCAATCTGCTGGCCTTGAACGCCGCGATCGAGGCGGCGCGCGCGGGCGAGCACGGCAAGGGTTTCGCGGTGGTCGCCGACGAGGTCCGCAAGCTGGCTGAGCGAGCCTCGACGGCCACAAAGGAGATCGCGGGGCTGATCCGCGGCATCCAGAACACGGTTTCGGAGGCCATGCGCGCCATGGAGGACGGCGGCGCCGAGGTCGAACAGGGCACCCGGCGGGCCAACGAAGCCGGTCAGGCGTTGGCCAACATCCTCGCGGCGGCCGAAGCCGTCAACCGCCAGGCAGACGCGGCCCGGAAGGCGTCACGACAGATGGAGACCCTGTCGGCCGAGATGGTGACCGCCACCGACACGGTGAGCGCCGTGGTCGAGGAGAACACGGCCGCGACGACCGAAATGGCCGAAGGCTCGGTGTCGGTCATGCAGTCGGTCGAAAACATCGCGAGCGTGAGCGAAGAGAACAGCGCCGCGGTCGAAGAGGTGTCGGCCGCGGCCGAGGAGATGAGCGCGCAGGTCGAAGAGGTCAATGCCTCGGCGCAGACGCTGGCCGATATGGCGCAGAGCCTGCAGCACCTGGTGGCGCAGTTCCGACTGCCGAACGGCGCGGCAGCCGGTTCGCAGCCCGAGCCCATCGTGGCGCGGACCCTTCCCGTGGCCGCGCGAGCCATGGGCGCACCGCAGCCGGCCCGCTGACACGGGCAGGGGGAACGAAACGCGGGTGGGGTTCGGAGCCAGTCTCCGACCCTCACCCGCGTTTTCGCGTTGCCTTGGGCGTCTGATCGCCCGTGGTCTCAGAGCCCGAACGACGGGCTCGGCGTAAGGCGTTCGGGGGCCCAGCGTGTGATCATGTCGTTCAACGCCTGGCGGTTCACGGGTTTGGAGAGGTAATCATCCATGCCCGCCGCCAGACACTGTTCGCGGTCGCCGGCCATGGCATTGGCCGTCATGGCGATGATGGCGACGTGCCTGTCGTTGCCGAGGTCGCTCTCCCAGTTGCGAATGGCCCGCGTGGCCGCGAAGCCGTCCAGCACGGGCATCTGGCAATCCATCAAGATCAGACTGTACCGATCCGGGGCGGCGAGATAGGCGTTAACGGCGGCCTGTCCGTCGCTGATCAACTCCGACACGAAGCCGAGCTTCTCGAGCTGCAACACGGCGACCTTCTGGTTGACCGGATTGTCCTCGGCCAGGAGCACGATCGGCCGGATCGGCGGGTGCGGCTCGCGCACCGGCGCGAGCACGTTCTGTTCGGATGCTCCGCTCGATCGGTCCAGGGCCCGTTCGAGCCGCGCGACCAGCTGGTCGCGCTTGATCGGGCGCTGCACCGGGTTGTCCGGGCTCGCCTGCTCGGGCAGCACGTCGCTGATCACCACGCGGCGGAGCCGCTGTAGTTCGGGATCGTCGGCCAGGGTCGCGACCAGCCGCTGCGCGGCGCGTTCGTTCTCCCACACACCGACGACCAGCGCGGCGTAGCGGCGCGTGTGGACTCTCAGATGTGCCAGCGCTTCGGCGAAGTCGGCGATGGCCTCGACGATGAACCCCGCCGCTTCGACATAGCGCGTGGTGATCCGTCGCGCCATCTCGTCGTCCTCGATCACCAAGACGCGCCCGCGCGACGGCGCCGTTTCCTGCGGCTGCATCGGGATCGCGTCTAGCGGGATCGATAGCGTCACGGTCGTCCCGGCGCCGGGCTGGCTCTCCAGCTTCACTGTGCCGCCCATGATGTCGAGCAGCCGCTTGACGATGGCCAGGCCGAGCCCGGTTCCGCCGAAGCGGCGCGTGGTTCCGCTTTCGGCCTGTTCGAAAGGCTTGAACAATCGCTCGAGCGCCTCCGGCGCGATCCCGATCCCCTCGTCGCGCACGACGATGCGGACCCGCGCCCGATGCGGTTCCTGCGGCACGGTCGGGTCGAGGTCGGCCTCGACCATGACCCTCCCGGAGGGCGTGAACTTAACGGCGTTGCTCAACAGGTTGAGCAGGATCTGGCGCAGCCGGCCGGAGTCTCCAAACAGCCCGACCGGGATGGCCGGGTCGACGTACGACATCAGCCGCAGGCCCTTTTGACGCGCGCGGACCGTCAGCAGATCGACGGCGCCCTCGACCACGCCCATCAGGCTGAACTCGTGCAGGTCGAGTTCGAGCCGTCCGGCCTCGATTTTGGAGAAGTCGAGGATGTCGTTGATGATGTCGAGCAGCGCCTGGCCCGAGTCGATCATGAGCTGGACCGAGCCGCGTTGCTCGTCGGGCAGGTTCGCGTCGAGCAACAGCTCCGCCAGGCCGACGATCGCGTTCATCGGCGTCCGGATCTCGTGGCTCATGTTGGCCAGAAAATCGCTCTTGGCGCGGTTGGCGGCCTGGGCGTCGCGCGCCAGCTCACGCGCGGTGATCAGCGCGTGTTCGAGTTCGAAGTTCGTTCGCGAGAGCGTCTGCTCCATGCTCTTGCGCTCGGTGACGTCGGTGAACACACCGACGCTGCCGACGACCTCGCCGTCGCGGACACGCGGCGTCATCGTCACGAGCACGTCGGCGGTCGACCCGTCGGGGCGGATGACGCGGAACTCGGCCGTGCCCGTGATGCGTTCGTGGATCAGACGTTCCCAGTTCTGCTCGATCGCCGCGCGATGCTCGGGCGGGGTCATCCGCGTCGTCGCGGCGCCGATAAAGGCCTGCGGGTCGGCGCCGAGGATGCGGGCACCGGCCGGGTTGATGTACTCGCCATGCCCTTCGTGGTTGAAGACGGCTACGCCCTGGCCCAACGCGTTGAGGACGAGCTGGGCGAAGTCGCGTTCGGCCCTGACTTCGTTTTGCAGCGTCTTGCTGGTCGTGATGTCCTCGCTCAAGCCGATGACCTGGGTGACCATCCCGTTCGAGTCGCGCTCGAAGACCAGATCGCGCACGCGCATCCAGTGCCAGTGCCCGGCCGCGTCCTGAAGCCGATATTCCGACTCGAGCACCTCGCCATCGGCCAGGTCGAACAGACGGTGGGTCAAGGCCTGGTACGTGTCCCAGTCGTCGGGGTGCAGATGCTGCAGGACGAAGGCCAGCCAGCCCGCCTCGCGCTCGGAGTCCTTCGGATAACCCAACATCTCGGCGAGCGAACGGTTGGTGTATAGCAGACCGCCGTTCTCGTCGGGCCGCGTGAAGTCCAACACGTAGAGCACGTTGGGGACGGCCTGGGCAACACGGTTGAGCAGGCGCTGGTTGGCGGCAAGGTCGTCCTGGGCCTGACGGGTGACGGTGATGTCGTCGAAGATCCCCATCAGCTGCGTGGTGAGTCCGGCCTCGTCGCGCTGGAAGGCCAGGGCACGCGAGCGCATCCAATGCCATGTGCCGTCCTTGGCCTGCACCCGGAATTCCTGCTCGATCACCTTTCCGTCGGGCGCCGTCGCGAGTTCGGCGGCCTTGGCGAGCCAGCCCTCGCGATCTTCGGGATGCAGATGAGTCATGAGGAACCTGACGTCTACTCGTTCCTCAGGCGTCAGGTCCGAGTACCCAAGCAGGTCCGACAGATAGCGATTGGCGTAGACGAAGCTACCGACGCCGTCGTTGGTTGTCAAATCCAGGACGAACGTGATGCTGGGCAGCGCTTCGGTCATCCGGCTCAGCAGGCGCTGGTTCTCGGCCAGGGCGCGTTCGGCCTCGCACGCCTCGGTGACGTCGTCCCAGACGACCAGGATCTGATCCGGTTGCCCGTCTCCGTCGCGCCGGAAAACGCGATAGCGGAACTGCACGTCGCGCCAGACGCCCTGACGGTTCCTGAGGCGCAGCCGGGTGCCGATCGCCTCGTTGTCGGCCAGGGCCGGCATCTTGAGCAGCGTCTCATTGAAGGCCAGGAGATCATCGGGATGGACGATCTCGCGGAGCATCGTCGTCACGCCGATGCCCTTTTCGGTGGCGGACGGTCCGTAATCGATCAGATCGGCCTGTACGCGGTTCGCGTAGATCACCTTCCGGGTCGCGACCTCGGCCACGAACACCTGGCTCGGGATGGCGCTCGCCAGCTGCGAGATGAAGCGTTGGCTCTCCTCGAGCTTGAGCTGGATCAGCTTGCGGGCCGTGACGTCCTGGATCTGACCGATGATCTCGACCACCCGCCCGTCACTGTCCACGATCGTGTGTGAGGTGTCCTCGAGCCAGATCTCGACGTCGTCGCGGCGCATGAACCGGTATTCGACGACGCTCGACCGCTCCGCCCGCCCGTCGCGCGCGAGCAGCCAGAGGTCGTCGGGATGCACGCGCGCCTCCCACAGGGTGTCGTCATCCACCAGTTCCTGGTCGGAGAAACCGGTCAGGAACGCGATGTTCTCGGTGAAGAATGTGCACCGAACCTTGGCCGGCGTCGGCTGCCCGACCATCAGCGTGTAGGTTGCCATCGGGCTGTTGCTGACGATATGGTGCAGACGGGCCTCGGCCTGGCGCAGCGCATCCTCGGCGCGATGCTGCTCGGTGATGTCCTCGAGATGGCCGAACAGCGTCGGGCTCTGCCCGTTGCTCCCGCGCAGCACCCGCCCGAAGTCGTGTAGCCAGATGTAGACGCCGTCCGCGCGCCGGAACCGGAACTCGAAGCTGTAATCGGATAGCTCGGCCAGATGCGCGAGCATGTCGGTCACGGGCTGCCGATCGGCCGGGTGGACGTAATCGAGCCGGTTCGGGCTGATCGCCAGGACCTCGTCCGGCTCCATGCCCAGGATGTCGCGCGAGCGCTCGCTGATGTAGGTGTAGTCCCACGGATCCGCCTCTCGAGCCGCCGGGACGCACGAGTAAGACAGGATCGGACTGTTGGCCAGGACCTGGCGCACGCGTTCGTTGGCCTCGGCCAGGGCCAATTCCATGTTCTTCTGAGCCGTGATGTCCAGGTTCTGGCCCACGAGCTCCACGGCGTTTCCCTGCGCATCACGGATTGCGCGCATGGTGAACTGCAACCAGAGTTGGCGGCCATCGGCGCCGTGACGGAAACGATAGGTGCCGACCAGGGGCTGGTCGTCGGTGTGCGGCTCGAGCACATACGCCCGGATGCGCGCCAGCATCGGGGCCAGATCGTCTTCGTGAATGTGATCGATCCAGTTGGCCGCGCCGCTGACGAGATCCCCGTTTGAGAGCCCGAACAACGTGTCGACGTTGTCTGTGTTGAACAGGAAGCGCAATCCGTCGGGATACGCGGCGTCGGGCACTGCCCGGAAGAGCGAGGCAGGGCTATTGCGCAACATCTCGTCGAGTTGTTGACGGCTTTCAGCCAGCGCCGCTTCGATCCGTTTGCGGGCCGTCACGTCGAGGCTCTGTCCGTACATCTCGGTCGGCCGACCGTGCGCGTCAAACACGACCCGCAGGCTGTTCTGAAGCCAGATGTAGTGCCCGGCCTTGTGCTGGAAGCGGTAGTCGTAGACCACCGGCATCTCATGCGCGGGCGTGAGGGTCTCGAGCGAGTGCGCGATTTCGAGGTTCCAGGCCCGATCGTCCGGATGGATGCGGCGGATCCACAGACCCCGATCCGTCTCGATCTCGTCTACGGTGTAGCCGAGCACGTCGACTGTGTTGGCGCTGTGGTACACGAAGCGCCAGTGTTCGATGGCCGACGGGTCGGGCTCGGCGCGGAACAAGATCGCCGGGCTATTGCGGATGCTCTCATCCTGGGTGTGCCGGCTCTCGGCCAGCGCCACATCGGCCGCCTTGCGCAGGCTGATGTCCAGCGTCTGGCCGAACAACTCGATGGGCTCGCCGGCGGCGTCGTAGACCACGCGCCAGTTGGCCTGCAGCCAGACCAGCTGGCCGTCTTTACGCACGTACCGGAACTCCTGCGTCACGGGGCCGTGGCGGGCCGCCTCGACCAGGGTACTGCACCGGACCGCCTTCAACATGCGCGGTCGATCATCCACGTCGATCTCGCTCAGCCACAGGCCCGGGTTTTGGCGAAGTTCATCGGGCGTGAATCCCAGCACCTCGGTCGTGTTGGCGGTGAAGAAGACCACCTGCCAGCCGTCGGTGGCCTTTTCCGGCAGCGCTCGATACAGCACGGCCGGCGAATTGCGCACGACCTCGTCCAACTGGCGCCGGTTCTCGGCCAACGCGTTTTCGGCCTGGCGCCGTTCGGTGATGTCCAGGCTCTGGCCAAACATTTCGACCGGGCGGCCCTGGGCGTCGTTGACGATGCGCAAGGTGTCCTGGAGCCAGATGCTACGACCGTCGCGGCGTTGAAAGCGATAGTCGTACACGATGGGCACGCCGGGGGTCGCCTCGGTGGAGGCACGGCGCGCGGCGTCGGCGATTCGGTCACGATCGTCGGGATGGATCCGGCTGACCCAAAGGTCGTGATCGACTCTCAGTTCGTCGACCGAATACCCCAACACATCGATGACGTTGGCGCTGTTGAACACGAACAGCCACCCGTGCTCGATGTCTGGGTCGGGCACCGCGCGGAAGAGCACGGCCGGCGAGTTGCGCACGATCTCGTTGACCTGACGGTCACGTTCGGTCAACGCATCTGAGATGCGCCGCTCCTCGCTGATATCGACGAGGTAGCCGACGACTTCGACGATCCGCCCCGAGCTGTCGCGGACCGCACGGCAATCGTCGCGGACCCAGATTGTGTGCCCCTGCGGCAGCGCGAGCAGATACTCCACGCTTGCCATGCCGCGCTCGCGGACCTGCTCCCCCCAAACCCTCGCCTGGTCGACCGTCGCGCGCCCGGCCAGACCGACGCCATCCGACGCCACGCGATGGGTTGCGGGATCGAGCCCGAGCCGTTCACGAGCGTTGTCGCTGAGGAAGGTGACGCGATAGCCTGAAGGCTCAGTCGGGTCTGGCGCGAGCCCGTAGACGACCGAAGGGTTGCGTTCGAGGATTTCAAGCAGGCGTCGTTGCGCCCGCCGCTCGCGTTCGACGCTGAGGTCGTATCCCCGCACCACTTGATGGATGGCTTCGGCCAGGGCCACGACCAGGATCGTTCCGCCGATATAGAAGGCCCAGAACCGCCACGGATCCATGGCCAGTTGCAGGATCGTGGGCAGAAGCGCGAAGTCGAAAAGAACGATGGCGCTGTGGAAGACCCAGCGTCGGTACCACAGCGCGGCCAGGATCACGCCGGCGATCAACAGGAACGCACCGACGCCCGGGCCGCTGGACCAGGCGATCGCCAGGTCCAGGGCCGCGCCGATCAGCGCGTACAGGAACAGAAAGACCCACGGATACGGACGGCCAAACCTTGGCATGTCAAACCACTCACGGCCCGCACGCTGCGGGCCGAAGCTTGATGTAGGCACTGTCGAACCGACCGGGGAGCGCACGAACCTTCACCGCGCCAACCGGACGCAAACTCTCGATTATTGTAGGAGCCAGCTGCTCGCGTCGTTCTGAAACCCACATAAATACTTGAATCACCCCGTCCGGGAACGCTCCCGTAAAGCGCGCGTTGGCGGCCGGTCGCGGCGCGCCGATCCGGGGTCAAAGGGCTCCAGATTCGCCAAATCCATCCAAGGCTAACGGCCACGCGTCGACGTCTCAGTAGAATGGTGGATGTGATGCACGATGATCCCGGTTGGCTGCTGTCTCTGGCCGAAAGCATTGTCGGTCGCGAAAACCTCGCAACGGTCATCCGTTACATATCGGTGGTCGGACTCGTCGGCCATCTGGCCTTCTTGGCGCTCTTTCTTTGGCTGGGCGTGCTGCCCATGGCGGCCTTCAACGTCGGTAGTTGCATCTTGTTCCTGGTCGCCTGGCGGCTCGCCCGACGCGGTCACGACTATCTGGCCTTGTTTCTGGGAACAACCGAGATCATCGTGCACGCCATCGCCGCCGTGACTTTCGTGGGCTGGGACAGCGGCTTCGCACTGTTCATCATGGCCTTGACACCCGTGATCCTCTACTCGCAACGATGGCGGTTCCGGAACAAGGTCTGGATGGTCGTCGGGTTGGCCGTCGTTTATGTCGCCCTGTATCTGTACGCCCTGAACCATGCGCCGCTGGTCGTCGTGGATCGGCTGCAATTGGGCATCACCGGAACGTTTAACGCCGTGTATGCGTTCGTGGTCTTCGCGGCGTTGGCCTACGCCTATCGCCTCGCGGCCACCACGGCCGAGACGGCACTGCAACGCGCGAACCGCGCGCTCGACCGGCTGGCGCACACCGACCCGCTGACGCAGCTCGCGAATCGGCGTCAGATGCACGATGATCTCGAGCGAGCCATCGCCGGCTACCGGGCGACGGGCACGCCGTTCTGCCTGCTGCTCGGCGACATCGATCACTTCAAGGCGATCAACGACCAATATGGGCATGAGGCCGGCGACGAAATCCTGGTTCAGGTCGCCGACGTGATCCGCGAAAGTATGCGCGATCAGGATCGTGTCGCGCGGTGGGGCGGGGAGGAGTTTCTGATCCTGCTGGCTGCGACGCCGCTCGATCATGCCCGCGCGGCCGCCGAGCGACTGCTCGATCGGATCGCGTCGGCCCCGATGGCGACCGCCGGACACGTGACCTGGCTGACGATGACGTTGGGGGCGGCGGAGTATGCGGGCGAAGCCGACGCCACCGAGTGTATCCGGCGCGCCGACGCCGCGCTCTACGCGGGCAAACAGTCCGGTCGGAACCGGGTCATCACGTCGAACGACGTCCTGGCTGACGTGCACGTCGTCGTTTGACGCGCCCGGGCGACGTGATGCCCGACACCCGCCTCAGCTGACGATCACCGAGAAGGCCAACGCGACAGCGTCGCGCAGAGACAGCGCGTCAGCATCGCTCCGGGCAGGCGAAGACCCGTCGTCGACGCGGTGCAGTTTGTCCGGCGCGGGTACGCCGCTCGCCCGGACGCGTGCCCGTGCCTCCGAGAAGATCGCGATTTCATGTGGTGTGTTGAAAGAGCGATTGACGGTCCCGGCACGATCGACTGCGGCGAAGAGTCGGGCCGCGACGTCGGGCTGCTCCCTGGCCAGCAGCACGGCGAGGTTGTCGAGGTTGCTGGCCACGAACTCGGGGCTGAACGCCGCGACGCCCTGGCCGCGCCAGAAAGCGATCGCGCGGTGGGCGTACTCGCGCATCCGGTCGTCGTCTTCTGATTCCCTGGCCGCCAGACCCTGAAAGAGCAACCCGACGAGCACGGCCTCCTGCAGCCCGATCTGGCCGCCGAGGCGCACGATCTCGGCAAAGCGCACGGCGGCCCGCCGCGGCTCGCCGGTGTTGAGCTCGAGACGCCCCAGGTCGAACAGGCTGTTGGCCAGGCCGACGCGATCGCCGCTCTGCTGGTTCAAGGTGACGCCGGCGGTGAAGCGGATCGCGGCCTGCGCCATGTCGCCGGTCAGCATATCGGTCTGGCCGAGGCGCGACAGCAAGATCGACTCCATCGTGCGATTGCCCACGACGCGAAAGTATTCGAGGCCCTGTTCGTAACGCGTGTGGCATTCATCGTAGTCATGGCGCAGCAGCGCCAGGTCGCCGAGCCCAAGCGCGGCTGTCCCCAGGCCGTCCAGGTCGTGGCAGGCCTCGCGATGGGTCAGGCTGTCGAGCAACGCGGCCCGGGCATCCTCCATCCGGTTCTGCTCCGTATACAGCGCGCTCAAATCCATGTAGTACTCGGCCAGATACAGGTCGTCACCCACTTCGCGCAGCAATGGCTCGACCTCGTTCAACACGCGTCGCCGGGCTTCAAGATCCCGGATCGCCTTGGACGTGAACAGGCTGGCCGCGCCCAGCCAGAGCCGCCCGGGCCGACCGGCGATGCTCAGATGCTGGATCGCCTGGCGTAACGGACCCTGCCCCTGATCGGGTTGGTTCTGGAACTGGGTCAGGAAGCCAAGCGCCAGGAAGGCGCGTCCGCGGATCAGATGACGCTCCGGCTCGCCGGCTCCATCCAGGTCGCCCTGCGCCGCGACGAGTTGTTTGACCCAGTCGATGCCCTCGTTGCGGTGGCCCCGGATGTGCCAGAACCACAACAACGCGCCGGCGAGGCGCAACCCGTCGTCGACGCGCGCGGCCAGCGACCACTCGAGCGCCAGACGCACGTTGTCGAGCTCGCCCTCGAGCCGATCGAGCCAGGCGACCTGTTCGCCGCGCCGGAGCTGCGGCTCGGCCTCCTCGGCGAGCCTCAGGAAGTAATCGAGATGACGATCCCTCACGGCCGAGCCGCCGCCGGCGTCGTGGAGCCGATCGCGCGCGTACTGGCGGATCGTTTCGAGCAGACGGTAACGCATGCCGGTCGGCGCGGCCGTCGTCGGCGCCGCGTCGACCGGGATCACGAGGGATTTATCGACGAGCTGCGCGAGCAGATCGAGGATGTCGACCCGGTCGAGCGCGGCGCTGTCGGCACAGATGGATTCGGCGGCTGCCAGCGTGAATCCGCCGGCGAAGACCGACAGACGCAGAAACAACGTCCGCTCCGGCGGGGTCAGCAGGTTGTACGACCAATCGATCAGGGCCCGCAGCGTCTGGTGGCGCGACAGCACGGTGCGGCTGCCGCCCGTCAACAGACGGAACGAGTCGTCGAGCCGGGCAGCGATCTCGTCGACCGATAGCACCCGCACACGCGCGGCCGCCAGCTCGATCGCCAACGGGATGCCGTCGAGGCGCTGACAGATCCGACGCACGCTTGCCGCGTTAGCCTCCGTCAGTGCGAAGGTCGGCAGCGCGGTGCGCGCGCGTTCGACGAACAGACGCACCGACTCGCAGCGCGCCAGGGCTTCGAATGGGACGTTCACGGCGGCGGGCAGGGCCAGCGATGGGACGCGAAACGGCGTCTCGCCCGGCGTCCCCAGGATCTCGCGGCTCGTCGCCAGGATGTGCAGGTGTTGGCAGGCCTGGAGCAGCTGTTCGGCCCACGCCGCCGCGGCCTCGACCACGTGCTCGCAGTTATCGAGGATCAGCAGCAGGCGTTTGCCGCGGAGGTGCTCGATCACCACCTGCGTGAACGACTTCCCGGTCGACTCGTGGACGCCGAGGACGGTCGCCACCGTCTGCGGGATCAAGGCCGGGTCGGAGAGCGGCGCCAGCTCGACGAGCCGGATCCCGTCTCGAAACGACTGCATCAAGCCGGCGGCCGCCTCCAACGCGAGCCGCGTCTTCCCCGTGCCTCCCGGCCCGGTCAGCGTCACAAGACGCGCCGAATCGCCCGCGACCAGCCGCTGCAGCGACTCCAATTCGCTTTCGCGCCCGATGAACGAGGTGAGCGCCGCCGGGAGGTTGTGCGGCGTCGCGAGTTCGGTCTCGAGCCGAGGGAAGTCGTGCGGCAGCCCCGGCGCCGAGGCCTGATACAACCGCTCGGGCCTCGAGAGGCCCTTGAGTTGATGTTCGCCCAGGTCGTCGAGCCTCAGGTCCGAAGGGAGGTCGCGCTCGACCAGGTCGGCGGCCTCACGCGACAACAGGATCTGGCCGCCGCGCCCGGCCGACATGATCCGCGCCGCCCGGTTGAGCGTATGGCTGACCGCGTAATCCTCGCGGCCGTTGGGGCCTTCGACCTCGGCCGGCCCGACGTGCAGGCCCATCCGCACCGCCAGCGGGCCGGTCGCGGCCGGCCAGGCACACGCGCGCAGGGCGTGCTGCGCGGCGATCGCGGCGCGCAGACCCGCGGCCGGCACCGCGAAAGCGATCTGAAACGCATCGCCGATGACTTTGAAGACGACGCCACCCTGCGCCTCAGCGGCCGAGCGCAGCACGGCGTGGTGGAGCGCCACGGCTGTTTTCATAGCATCGGGGTGCTGCTCCCAGAGGGGCGTGCTGCCCTCGATATCGGTGAACAAGAACGTGACGGTTCCGGTCGGCAGTCGGGTCGGGTCGGGGTGCATGGGCACGGTCTGAGGCTGAGGATCGGGATGTAGCCTCATCATAGGCGCGTTTTGGCTCGTGCGCGACGTCGGCCTGAGCTGGCGCATCAAATGTGAGAAAACGGATGTCGCCGCCAATGACGCGATTTGTTGTATCGAATCGCCAGGGCGATTCGTCTCCTGGGTGCGGCTGATCTGCCGCGAACGCCGCGAATGAGCCACGAGAGTCGGCGCTTCGGAGTCGGGATTCGTCTCCTCTGATCGGGATTCGAAGGGCGTAGCGTCAGCCGCCCGGACGGCCGAGGATTTCGCGTGGGCAAAGCGGGCAGGGTGGACCGGCCTTGCTCTGGTTGCACAAGTCTCTTCATTGACAATTGGTCGGCCAGACCTTATACTGGAATTGTCATTTGTCTCAAGCCTTTGGACAAACTTTCCCGCATCCCGGGTCTCAACCCCTCGATAGTTCCAGGAGGTGTTCCGCGACGAACCACATCCGACGCGAACCGCACGCCGACGTGCCCGACCGCACACCCAACGACGGTCACTTGATTCCCGCATTTAGGAGGATGGCATGACGAAGAAGAGTCGCTTGCTCAAGGCAACGCTGCTCACCACGGTGGCGACCGTGATCCTTTCGGCCTGCGGGCCGGCGGCCACACAGCCCGCCCCGACCGAAGCTCCGGTCGAGCCGACGGCCGTGGTCGAGCCGACCCAGCCCCCGCCGGCGGAGCCCACCGCGACCGAGGCCACGGCGGCCGAGGCCACGACGGCGCCCGCTGGCGACGACTGGCGGTCGCTCGACGCCTATGCACCGTATCCCGAGAAGCTGCAGCTCACGCTGGTGAAGGGCGGCCAGGAAAACGCGTCGCTCCTGCCCGAAGGCGAGACGATCGAGGACAACCGTGACCTCAAGTACATCGAGGACACGCTCAATATCGACGTCACCTTCTCCTGGGTTGTGCCGAGCGACAGCTACGGCGACAAGCTCAACCTGGCGATCTCGAGCGGTGATATCCCCGATGCCATGATCGTCAGCCCGATCCAACTGCAGCAGCTCGTCGAGGCTGGCGTGCTCGAGGATATGACACCGTACGTCGAGAAGTACGCCAACGCCGACATCCTCGAGAACTACGGCCAGACCAACGGGGTCGCTCTTCAGGCCGCGACGATCGACGGCAAGGTCTGGGGCGTCCCGAACGTGCAGCCGCAGGCCGACGCGCCGCTGATGGTCTGGGTGCGTCAGGATTGGCTCGACAAGCTCGGGCTAAAGGGTCCCCAGACCGTCGACGACGTCGAGGCGCTCGCCAAGGCCTTCATCGAGCAGGATCCCGACGGAAACGGCGCAGCCGACACCTTCGGTCTGACCGGCACGCTCAACCCCGTGATGGTGCCCAGCAATCTACACGGCTTTGACGTGATCTTCAACGCCTATGGCGCCTTCCCGACCCTGTTCTACAAGGGCGCGGACGGCAAGATCGTGTACGGCTCGACCCAGCCGCAGATGAAGGAAGCGCTCACGCGTCTGGCGCAGATGTACCAGGACGGCCTGATCGATCCCGACTTCGCCACCAAGACCACCGATCAGTCGAACGAGATCGTGGTCGGCGGCCGCGGCGGCATCATGATCGGCCCGTGGTGGATCTCGTGGTGGCCGCTGAACGACTCGGTCAAGAACGACCCGAACGCCGACTGGCAGCCGTTCATGATCAAGGACAATCAGGGCAAGTACACGTACTCGATGGGCGATTACACGAACAGCTTCGTGGTCGTCAAGAAGGGGTACGCGCATCCCGAGGTCGTGGTCAAGATCCTCAACATCCAGAACGACCTGAGCTACGGTTTCAATGACGCGCCGCAGTACTACACGAACTTTAACGAGATCTGGAACATGCTCTTCCCGATCCCGTTCCTGATCGAGCAGCCGTACGTGGTCGAGCGGATGGGCCGCGACTACCAGTCCGCGCTCGACGGCACGCTGTCGCCCGACACCTTTGGCGACGCGATGAAGATCGAGTTCAAGCAGATCCAGGACGACATCGCCAGCCCGCGCAGCGACTCGGCGAACTGGGCCACGCGCATGGCGCGTCTGAACGCCGCGCTGCTCCTGGCGGGCGGCTACAACGAAGTTCGATCGGACCCGAGCGCCGTGCGCTTCTATTCGGTCGATCCGAACTGGCCATCGCTCAAGAAGATGGAAGAGGAAGCTCTGTTGTTGATCATCACCGGCGCACAACCGATCGATTACTTCGACACGTTCGTGCAGCAGTGGAACGACAGCGGCGGCGCGGCTTTGCTTGAGGCCATGAATAAGTAATAGCGAGAGCGGAGCGAAGACCGGGTACACCGCGGATCGGGTCACCACCCCGGTTCGCGGCGTACCCGGTTTCTCGCTCTGTTTTCCGACACAGGAGCCGCATGCAGAGGAAAACGGACACGCTGGCGTACTACCTGATGAGCCTGCCCGGGATCGTGCTGCTGATTGCGTTTACGTTCGTCCCGCTCTTCTACTCGGTCATCGCTTTCCAGAAGTTCAACCCGGCGCTCGGCATCCAGAACTCGACCTGGGTCGGGTTCGACAATTTTCTGTTTCTGCTGCGCATCCAGGACGCGTGGGAGGTGTTCGGTAACACGCTCTTCATCGCGACCTGGAAGATCGTGCTCATCCTCATCGTGGCCGTCACGTTCGCGCTCTTTTTGAACGAGGTCCGCTTTGCCACACCCAAGCGCGCGATCCAGACCATGGTGTACCTGCCGCACTTCCTGTCCTGGGTCATCCTCGCGGGCATCCTGCGCACCATCCTGGCGCGCGACGGGATGGTCAACGACTTCCTTGGGTTGTTCGGCGTTCGCGCGATCTCGTTTCTCGGTCAGCCCGCGCTCTTCCCGTGGGTGATGATCGGCAGCGATATCTGGAAGGAGTTCGGGTTCGAGGCCATCATCTACCTGGCGGCGCTCACGTCGATCGACCCGACCCTGTACGAGGTCGCCGAGATGGACGGCGCCAATCGGTGGCAGAAGATGTGGTATATCTCGCTGCCCGCCATCGCGCCGACGATCGTCCTGGTCGCGTCGCTCGGGATCAGCAACGTCCTCAACGCCAACTTCGACCAGATCTTCAACCTGTACAGCCCGATCGTGTACTCCACGGGCGACGTGCTCGACACCTACGTCTTCCGGGTCGGTCTGATCCAGGGCCAATACAGCATCGGCACGACGGTCGGCCTGCTCAAGACCATCGTGTCGCTTGTGCTGATCGGCGTCTCCTACTGGGCGGCGGATCGCTTCGCCAACTACCGGATCTTCTGAGGCAACCCCATGGTCACTTCGCGCAATCCCATCGATCGCGCCGTCGACGTCCTGATCACGGTTTTGTTGCTGGCGGTGGCGGCGACGGCGTTCCTTCCGCTGATCAATACCCTGGCGATCTCGCTCAGCAGCAAGGCGGCGGTCAGCGGCGGGCTTGTCTCGCTCTGGCCGGTTGGTTTCAACCTGTTCTCGTACGAGTACATCATCCAGGACGAGAAGTTCTGGCGGGCGTTCGGGGTCTCGCTTCTGCGGGTGGCCGTCGGCGGGTCGATCAACTTCGTGTTGACTGTGTTGACGGCATTTCCGCTCTCGCGCGCCACGCGCGTCTTCCCGGCGCGCAACGTGTTCATGTGGCTGATGGTCATCGGCATGATCCTGAACGTCGGGGTCGTGCCGTGGTATCTGACGATCAGCAACTACGGTCTGATCGACTCCTTCTGGGCGCTCGTGCTGCCGACGGCGCTGCCGATCTGGAACGTCATCATCATGATGAACTTCTTCCGCAACATCCCGAAGGAGCTGGATGAGGCGGCGCGCATCGACGGCGCGAACCCCTGGCAGTTGCTCTGGTACGTCTACCTGCCGACGTCGCTGCCGGCGATGGCGACCGTCACGCTCTTCAGCATCGTCGGGCACTGGAACGCGTTCTTCGACGGCCTGATCCTGATGAACAATCCCGACAACTACCCGCTGCAGACCTACATCCAGCAGCTGGTGATCGCCCAACGGCTCGGTCTGCAGGGTGGGCAGGCCCAGCTGCTCGGCAAGTTGTCGAACAACACCTTGAACGCAGCCAAGCTGTTCATCGCCATGATCCCGATCCTGGCGGTATACCCGTTCCTGCAGCGGTACTTCATCCGCGGCATCATGCTCGGCGCGGTCAAGGAATAGGATCTACGCGCGACGGCATGCGGGCCAGGCATCGCCTGGCCCGTGTCGTTTATCGGTGTCGTCGCGCCGCCCGAGCTCAGGCGGTCGCGAAGCGGAGCATGTGGTTGGACGTGCCGTGGATGAACAATCGGCACACGGCGCCGGCCTCGCGTTCGGTCTCGCCGGTGCCAAGGCCGACGACCTGCGGGTACCAGCCGGTCGTTTCGAGGAGGCGGACCGGCGGCGTCCAACTGCCGGGGCTGAGATCCGGCGAGAGGCTCATGTACACGCCCTCCTGCTTCCAACGCGGGTCGATGGCGTGGTTCATCAAGATCACGTAGCGCTTGAGCGCCGTGTTCCAGTGCACCGACGGCCCCCAGAACGTGTCGGGCTGCGGGCTATACCAGCCGGAGCGCACCGGCACGATCGGCGTAACGGCGCCGTTCAACCCGGGTTCGGACCAGGCGCCGGCGTGCCACTTCTGCACCTTGCCCACCGGGCCCTGGCGGTCGGCGTAGCGCATGCGCGCCAGCGAGATGCCCTGCTGCGCTTCGTCTTTGTAGTAGGTGCCGAAGAGAATGTAGACGTATTCGCCGGCGCGGTCGAGGATGACCGAGAAGTCGCCATTGCCGCCTGCGAACCAGAAATTGCGCGCCTCGAGATGCAGCGTGTCGGGGCCGCCGGCGAGGATCAGGCCGAGGTCGTCCCACGTCGTGCCGTCGTCGTGCGAGACCGCCGCGCCGATGAAGGGCGCCGTCATCGGGAACTGGCGGCCCTGGTGGTACTCATCCGGCACGTAGTGCGCGGGCTCGTTGTGGTACCAGCCGTACAGCGTGCCATCGGGGTCCTGATGGACCGACTCGATCCAGCGCCCGCCGTCGCGCCAGCCCGTGTAGACGATGGGCGTGCCGCGGGTCATGGCCGTGACGCCGCTGCCGGTCGAATGGACCGGGTGCCCGGTCGAGTTGAGGATGTGCATCCGCTCGCCCGACCACCAGATCGGGCTGTTGCAGTCGGTGTTGCTCGGGAACGTGAGCGGCGGGGCATCTTCTACCGTCACCTGTACGCCGTCTATACTCACTGAGCCGATCGTCATCGCAGCATCTCCTTGGGACCTGTCAGGTCTGTTATGTCATCACTGACCGTCATCGCGGACGGGATCCGAAACGACCACGTGCGCGTGACACGCCTCGAAAGCGCCAGTCTCGTCGTCGAGGTCTCGCCGGAAACCGGCGGCCGTGTCACGCGGCTTCACCACAAAGGTCTCGGCCGCGACTTCCTCTGGCGCAACCCCCACGTGCCGCTGGCCCGCGTCGAGCCCGGTGCGCCATACGACCCCAACTTCTTCGGCGGCATCGACGACCTCATCCCAGGCGACGCGCCGGAGGTCATCGACGGCCTGCCCAGCCCCGACCACGGCGAGCTGTGGTCTCTGCCGATGGTTCACCGCGTCGAGGGTGGGGTCGTGGCCATGCACGGCCGGATGCCCGTGTGGGGGCTCGACGTCACGAAGCGGGTGTCGCTGCGAGACGACGGCCCCTGGCTCGACCTCGATTACACGATCGTCAATCGCTCGGCCGCGCGCCGGGTGTTCCTGTGGCGGCTTCACGCGGCGTTGTCGATCGAACCCGGCGACCGAATCGTCTGCCCGGCACGGCGGGCCGTGGCCGCCGACCCGGCCTGGTCGCGCTCGGGCGGCGCGGCGCCGTTTGCCTGGCCGGATGGGCCGCGCGGCCCCGCGGACCTGGTCCCCGAGCGCGACGACACCACCGAGTTCCTGTTCCTGCACGACCTGCAAGACGGCCGCGTTGGGCTGCGCCGCCCCCGCGCCGGATGCGAGCTGTCCATCACCTTCGACCCGGGTGTGTTCCCGTACGTGTGTCTGTTCGCGTCGTACGGCGGCTTCGACGGGCACATGACCGTCGTGCTCGAACCCAGCACGGCGATGCCGCTGTCGGTGGTCGAGGCCGCGCGTCTCGGGCAGTGTTCGGCGCTGGAGTCGGGCGAGACACTCGCGACGCGGATGTCGATCTACGCCGGGCCGCTCGTCAACACGCGAACTTAGGCTCGGGCAATCCTCGCCCGGCCTCGCGCACCCGAAACAGGCCGCCGGCGAGCGGAGCCAGGGGGCGCTCTTCGGTCGGGATCTCGCACAGGGCCGACGTCACGTACAGGTCCGTGAGATCCGGGCCGCCGAAGGCCATGCTGGTCGGGTACTGCACCGGCATCGCGAGCGTGCGCTCGAGGCGCCCCGCCGGATCGTAGCGTTCGATGCAGGCGCCGTCCCACAACGCCACCCAGATGAACCCCTCGGCGTCGACGGTCAGGCCGTCGGGCACGCTGCGCTGGCTCGACCGGTCGACGACGATGCGTCGGTTGGCCAGCGTGCCCTGCGCCAGATCGAAGTCGTAGGCATAGATCAACCGCGGCAGCGAGTCGACGTAGTACATCGTGCGATTGTCCGGGCTCCAGCCGATCCCGTTCGAGATCTCGATCCCGGTCTCCATCCGGTGGATCGTGCCATCCGGATCGAGACGGTACAGGCTGTTGTTCGCGCCGTCGCCCAGGGTGCCGGCCCAGAAACGTCCGGCGCGATCGACGGCGCCGTCGTTGAATTGCGACTGCGGTTTGTCTGCCTCGGGGTCGCCGATCGGCGTAAGCGTGTTGGCTCCGGAGTCGTAGAACGAGAAGCCGCGCTCGGTGGCCAGCACGACGCAGCTGTTCCGGTACAACGCCAGCGCGCCGACTTTTTCGCCGACATGGACCACGTCGTGGCGCCCGGTGCCTGGTTCGAGACGGTGGTAACGTCGGCCGTCGATGTCGACCCAGTACAAGGCCTGTTCATCGCAATGCCACACAGGGCCTTCGCCCAGCTCGTCGCCCGCTGCCAACACCAACTCGACGTCGTAGGTCGTCATGACTTCGCCTTCAGATCGTGATCGCGCCCGTGTGTCACGCGATACTGAGCAGGACCGAGTCCTCTTCGAGCAGGTCCGAGAACGTCAGACCGACCGTCATCAGGTCGCGGCCGGAGATCTGGCGCGTCGGCTCGCCCTCGAATCCGCCGACCGTGTAAGTGCGTTCCGGCTCCAGCGCCTGCAGCCGGAGTGTGCGTTCGGACGGAGCGCCCGGCAATCGGAAGACGAACAGCAGGTGCTCGGATTTGTCCGGCAGGCTGTATTGGAACCCCGCCCAGCGCTCGCCGTCGCCGCTGCGCCGCGGCTGATCGGTCAAGCGGTACAGGTCGGCTTCTTTGACGAATCGGCGCACGTGGTCTTTGTAGATGCGGATGTGGTCGACCGAACGGGCCGCCATCCAGTCGGGCAGGTTGGGCAGCCGCTGCGAGAGCCCGAACAGACCGAGCATCGAGATCCGGCAGTAGTAATCCCAGATCTTGCGCGTGACAGCCGGGTCGTGCGGGTTGAACGTTTGATACGGCGGCGGGTTGGTGTTGCGCCACTGGCTGTAGGTCCAGTGCAGGAGCGTGTTTGGCGCGAGCATCGTGCTGGCGCCCCAGAAGATCTGCAGGTCGTGCACCGCCCAGTCCGGATCCGACAGGAAGGTCATGGACGTGCGTCGCAGCATGCCTAGGTCGATGCGTAGCCCACCCGATGAGCAGTTCTGCAGCACGACCTCCGGGAAGTCGCGATGGATGCGTTCGATGGTGCGATAGTAGCCGGCGATGTGCTCGTACCCGCCGTCGCCCGCGCCGTGGCCGTGATCGGTGCGATTGCAGCCGGCGCCCGGGTCGAAGTTCGAGTCGAGCTTGATCCAGTCGGCGCCGAAGTCTTTGATGATGTGCGCCAACGTCTGATACGCCCATTCCTGCACGGCCGGGTTGCCGAAGCACACGTAGCCGAGCCGCTGTCCGTCGCGCAGCGCCACGTATTCCGGGTGCTGCACGGCGACCTCGGCTTTCTCGCCCAGACCCTCGATCTCGCACCACACGCCGAACTTCATGCCGTGCGCATGGACGTTGCGGCCAAGCGCGTCGATGCCGCTCGGGAAGCGGTCGGCGTTGACCACGTGCCAGTCGCCGCGGTAGTGCTCCCAAAACGTCCCGGCGTCCGACGGCCCGAACCAGCCCGCGTCGAGCGTGCAGACCTCGAAGCCCATCGGCTCGGCGGTGATCACGTTGTGATTGAACACGGTCTCGTTGATCTCGGCGTCCTCATACGGCCACCAGTGGTTCCACTCGACCGGGGCCTTGGCCGAGAGCGGCGTGTACGGATACCAATGTTTGCGCCCGACGCGCGCATACGTCTGCGAGACGGCGTTGAGGTCGGCGCCGGCGACGAGCGCGACCGGGGCCGTGGCGAACGTGTCGCCGACGGCGAGGTCCTTGAAGAACTGCCAGTCGTTCAAACCGCCGCTGAGGCGCCAGCCGCCCTCCGGCAGCGGCTCGATCCGGAAGACCCAGTTGCCCGACCAGGCGACGGCGCCCGAGAGCACCGGGCCGGCCGTCTGGGTCAACGCAAACCAGGGGTGATGGCCCTTCGACGAACGCCCGGAGCGCGACTCGATCCGCACGGCCTCGGCCAATGCTTGATGATTCGGCTCATATTCGCTGCCCCAATTGCCGGTGTATGAGAACAACTCGCCGGTCAGGGCGGGGAGGTTGAGATCGAGCGAGTCCGGCCTTTCGATGTGAATGGGCGTCGGTCCGGTGTTGCGGATCTCCTGCCAGGCCTCGAACAGCGTCGTCTCGGCGTAGACCTTGAGATGCGCCGTGACAGTGAAGCCGGGACCCCGGAAATTCAAGCGCACATGGCGCACGTCGTCGACCGGCCGTTCCTCCTCGACGCCCTCGAACGCAAGCTTCGTCGCATCCCACACGCGGCCGTCGATCGTGACCGAGAACAGCGCCGACGGCGCGGCGGCGCTGAGCCAGACGGCGCCCTGCGCGTCGAGGTCAGTTAGGGTCAGGCCGACCCCGGACGTGGCGAGACGCAGGGTGAGGTGGTTGGTCGAAAGGTCGAGGGCGGTGGGTGGCATGAATGGAGTCTCAGGATCGTGTGGAGGATCGGCCGGTCTCGGAGCGCAAGCGCTTCATGCGTTCCTTCCGGATCTGGTGGATGCGTTGGGTGAGAAAAGCGACAGAGTGCTCGTCGATCTGGAAATTGACGACCACATCGGGCGTGCGGCCGGTCAGGGCCACGGCCTCGTCGGCGCAGGTGTGGGTGACGACGAAGTGGTCGCAGCGTTCGACGATGGGTTTGATCCGCTCGGGTTCCTCGAACGACGCGGCCTCGATATCCCATTCGGCCCGATACCCGCTCAAGATGTGCTTGAGCATGTGGGCCGTGTTCTGGTTGGTGCACACCACGCCGATCTTGTTCTTTGGGAAGCGCGCGATGCGCAGCATCGAGTCCGGCGCGACGCGGGTCTCGATACCCACTACTTTGTCAGTGGGATATCCGAGTTTGCTGATGGTCTCGGTGATCTCGCCCAGGTGGTGATAGGTGGTGATGATCAGGTCGTACTTCTTTAGGATGCCGGCCGGGTCGGCGTAGAAGTGGGGCAGGTTGTGGTACTCGACCGGCATGGCCAGGACCTCGATCAGGTGGCGACCCATCTCGACCGTGTCGTGATCGTTGCACTCGTAGAAGATGGGTTCGACCTTGCTGTGGCCGAGCACCTCGGCGATGGCGCTCTCCCACAGGTCGAGCATTTCACTGGCCGAGACGCCAGCCGCCATCTCCTGCCAGGCGAGCTGCACCGACTGCTTCTGAAAGTAGTCGAGCAACTCGGCCCGCGACTTGGTGCCGGCCGTCGCGCCACGCTTGACGGTATAACCGCGGCGGCCGCTGTCGTTGTTCACGACGCCGAGATCGAAGAGCATCTGGTAGGCCTTGTTGACCGTGTTGCGATTCGACCCGAGTTCGTCGGCCAGTTTGCGGACCGGGGGAAGACGTTCGCCCGGCGAAAGCTGCCCGGTCGTGATCCGTTGTAGGATCGCCTGTGTGACGGACTCGGCGGTGACGAGTTCTTTGCCCATTCGGCTCCTCGATCCACTCTATTGTCACATGGCTTGCGACAAATGACAATCTGCGCTAGTATATACAAAACGCGCAGAATTGTCACTCAGTATCGTCGAAATGCCTCTCTCTGCTTACTCCGAACCCGCCGCGGTCGCCCGCCGCGTGATCGTGACTGGCGCCTCGTCGGGGATCGGCCGTTCGACCGCCGAGCGCTTCGCCCGTGAAGGCTGGTCGGTCGCCCTGGTCGCGCGCCGTGAAGCACTGCTGCATGAGATCGCGTCGGCGCTGCCCGGCGCAGGCCATATCGTCTGCCCGGGCGCATACGAAATGCCCGAGACGGCTGAACGCCTGGGCGCACTAATCCGTGAACGTTGGGGCGGCGTGGATGCCCTCGTCAACAACGCCGGCGTGTTCATGACCGCGCCGGTCGTCGGCTCACCGCTGGCTGAGTGGCGCCGCCCGCTCGACATCATGCTCGACGGCGCTGTGTCGATGTCGCGGCTCGCGGCTGAACTCATGCCTGGCCCCGGGCGGATCATTCACGTGACCTCGATCCACGGCGAGCGCGTCGAGGCTCGGGCGAGCGCCTATGCGATGGCCAAGGCCGCGGTCAACCATTACTGCCGCGGGCTGGCGCTCGAGCTCGCGCCGCGCGGCATTCTGGTGAATGCGATCGCGCCGGGCTTCGTCGACACGCCGATGAGCGTGGTCGACGGCGTCAACGAACTCGCGGGCGATTGGTTCCGGCGCAACTACGTCGAGGGCCATCACCTGCCGTTGTGCCGTGCGGCCCAACCCGAGGAGATCGCGGGCGTGGCGTTCTTTCTGGCCGGGCCGGATGCCACCTACATCACCGGCCAGGTCCTGACGGTCGACGGCGGGCTGACCATCACCTTCTAGCCAATTATGCGACGCATCGAAGCGATCGACTTCTTTTATCTGTCGATGCCCGAGATCCTGGACATCGCCGACGGCGGCCAGGACGCGCTCCTCGTGCGCGTGGTGGCCGGCGACCAGGTCGGCTGGGGGGAGTGCGAGGCGGCGCCCCTGCCCACGATCGCGAGCCTGGTGTGCCCGATGTCGCACAGCGCCTGCAAGCCCGTCCAGGCGTCGGTGCTCGGCCAGCCGATCGACGGCCCCGACGACATCGCGCGCATTCATCGCGAGGTTCGGCTGAGCAGCATGGATCTGTTGCAGTCGAGCCATGCGCTCTCGGGCATCGACATCGCGCTGTGGGATCTGTTGGGCAAGCTGCGGTCGCGACCGGTGTACGAACTGCTGGGGTTCCAGCGCGCGTACCCCAAGGTGCCGTATTGTTCGGTACTCTTCGGCGACACGCCCGAGGAGACGCGCCAGAAGGCCCGGGACGCACAACGCGCGGGTTATCGCGCGATCAAATTGGGGTGGGGGCCGTTCGGGCACCGCACCCTGCGCGACGACGTCGACCAGGTCGTGGCGGCGCGCGAGGGGCTCGGCCCCGACGGCGCCTTGTGCATCGATGTCGGCACGGTCTGGGAGACCGACATCGATGCCGCGGCGCAACGCCTGGCCGTCTTCGAAGGCTGTGAGGTCACCTGGCTTGAGGAGCCGTTCCACACTGGCGCCCTGAGTGCGTACCGCGCCTTGGCCGACCGCAGCCCGCGGGTGCGCCTGGCCGGCGGCGAGGGCGCGCACAACGAGCACCTCGCCAACCTGATGATCGAATACGCGGGAGTCGGGTTCATCCAGATCGACGCAGGGCGTGTCGGCGGGATCACGTCGGCATCCCGCGTTTTCGAGCACGCGCGGGCGCGCGGGGTGACCTTCGTCAACCACACGTTCACGACCCACCTGGCGCTGAGCGCCTCGATCCAGGCCTATGCCGGCGCGGCCGACCATGTGTTGTGCGAGTACCCGGGGAACCCGACGACTCTGGCCTACGAATTGACCCACAACCATCTCGAGCGCGATGACAACGGCGAGATCCACCTCCCCGAACGCCCAGGTCTCGGCGTCGACCCCGACCCCGAAACGATCCGGCGCTATCTGGTCGACACCGAGGTGTGCGTCAACGGACGCGTGCTGTACCGCACGCCGACCATTTGAGCGCGAGCCCATCGGACCGCCAACACAGCGAAGGGAGCCGACATGCAGTCACGTTTTTCCGACCGGGTCGCGGTCGTCACCGGCGGCGGCAGCGGGATCGGCGAGGCGATCGCGCTCCGCATCGCGGCCGAGGGCGGGCGCGTGGTCGTGTTCGATCGCGAGCCGGCCGCGCTCGAGCGCGTGAGCGCACAACACGGCCTCGAGGCGCTGCAGGTCGACGTCGCCGATGGTGAGGCGGTCGAGGCGCGCATCGCGCAGGTGGTCGGGCGCTTTGGCCGACTCGACATCGCGGTCAACAGCGCCGGGATCGTCGGTCCGACCAGCACCACCATCGTGGCCTACCCGGCGGCCGATTTCCAGAACGTCCTCAACGTCAACCTGGTCGGCTCGTTCAACCTGACCAAGTACGCGATCCAGGCCATGTTGCCGCGCAATTACGGGCGCGTGCTGCTGCTGGCGTCGATGGCCGGCAAGGACGGCAACCCCGGCATGGCCGGCTATGTGGCAGCCAAGGCCGGCGTGATCGGGCTGGTCAAGGCCATCGGCAAGGAATACGCCGAGACCGGGATCACGGTCAACGGCCTGGCTCCCGCCGTCATCCGCACCCCGATGAACGAGAAAACGGCGCCCGAACAGCTGCGCTACCTGACCGACCGTATCCCGATGAAGCGGCTTGGCACAGTCGAAGAAGCCGCCGCCCTGGCGTGCTGGATCGTGTCCGAGGAATCGAGCTTCACGACCGGCTTTGTGTTCGACCTCTCCGGCGGCCGCGCCACGTATTGATATCATCGGCTGGACGCGGGTCGTCGGCCGACCCGCGTCCAGCGCGCTCTACCCGTCCGAGGAAACCATGACGAAGAACCAGGTTCCCGGGATTGGGAGAACCTGCAGTGCTGCGCACAATCGCTCGCCGGCGCATGCCCGCGGCGTGCCGTTCGCCGATGAAGCGGCGGCCCTCAGCCGCGACCCGGCGCGATCGCCCTGGGTGCTCAGCCTCGACGGCGCCTGGCGCTTCCACCTCGCGCCCAACCCGACGACGTTGCCCGCCGGGTTCGAGACGGGCACGTATGACGACGCGGGCTGGGACCTGATCGAGGTGCCGGGTAACTGGATGTTTCAAGGCTACGACAAGCCGATCTACTGCAACGTCCAGATGCCGATCCCGAATACGCCGCCGTACGTGCCCGCCGACGACAACCCGACCGGGTTGTTCCGCCGGACGTTCGAGCTGCCAACCGCCTGGGCCGGGCGCCGCGTGATTCTCCGCTTTGGCGGCGTGGACTCGGCCTTCTATGTCTGGGTCAATGGCGTTCAGGTGGGCTTCAGCAAAGACTCGCGGCTGCCGGCCGAGTTCGACATCACCGACGTCGTGCGGCCCGGCCTGAACAACGTGGTGACCGAGGTGATCCGCTGGTCAGACGGGTCGTTTGTCGAGGATCAGGACATGTGGCGGCTGGCGGGCATGTACCGCAGCGTGAGCCTGATCGCGCTGCCCGTGATCCACCTCGCCGACGTCTTCGCCCGGCCGAGCCTCGACACGACGTTGACCGCCGGCCGCCTGAACGTGGTCGCGCGGTTGGGCGGGCCGGTCGAGCGCGCCGACGGCTACTCGGTGAGCGCGCAGCTCCACGACGCGACCGATGCGCCCGTCTGGCAGGCCCCGATCTCGGCCGTCTTCGCGCACAGCGACTATCAGGCGCCGCATGTGTCGCTCGAGGGCGCCGTCGCGGCGCCCAGGCTCTGGTCGCACGAGACACCGAACCTGTATACGCTCGTGGTGGCGCTGCGCGACGCGGGTGGGCGCGTGGTCCAGGCCCAGTCGTGGCGGATCGGCTTTCGCCGCGTCGAGGTCCGCGACCGTCAGCTGTTGATCAACGGGCGGCCCGTGTACATCCGCGGCGTGAATCGCCACGAGCACGAGGAGACGCGCGGCAAAGCCCTGACGCGCGAGTCGATGCTGGCCGACATCCGGCTGATGAAGCGGCACAACATCAACGCGGTGCGCACGTCGCACTATCCGAACGACGAGCGCTGGTACGACCTGTGCGACGAGTACGGGATCTATCTGTGGGATGAGGCCAACCTCGAGACGCACTCGCTCTACAACCGGCTGTGCCACGACCCGGTCTGGCGCCCGACCTTCCTCGAGCGCGGCGCGCGCATGGTCGAGCGCGACAAGAACCATCCGTCGGTGGTGGTGTGGTCGCTCGGTAACGAGTCTGGGTACGGGCCCAACCATGACGCGATGGCCGGCTGGATCCGCGGCATCGATCCCACGCGCCCGCTGCATTACGAGGGCGCGATCGCGCCGAACTGGAGCGGCGGCCGGCTGGCCAGCGATCTGGTCTGCCCGATGTACCCCTCGATCGAACGCATCGTCGACTTCGCCAAGTCAGTCGACGACCCACGCCCCTTGATCATGTGCGAGTACGCGCACGCCATGGGCAACTCGTGCGGCAACCTGAAGGACTACTGGGACGCGATCGAGTCGACGCCGGGTCTGCAGGGCGGCTTCATCTGGGATTGGGTCGATCAGGGCATCGTCAAGATCGCGCCCGACGGCCGCCGCTATTGGGCCTACGGCGGCGACTTCGGCGACACGATCAACGACATGAACTTCTGTCTGAACGGTCTGGTCTTCCCTGACCGCACGCCGCATCCGGTCATGACCGAGGTCCACAGGCTCTTCCAACCGGTCGCCCTGCGCGCCATCGACCTCGCGACAGGCCGTCTGGAGATCCGCAACAAACGCGACTTCACCCCGTTGGCCGATCTGCGCGCGACGTGGGAGCTCAGCCGTGACGGCGAGATCGTGCAGAGCGGGGCGCTTGGGCTGCCGGCCGTTCCGCCCGGCGGCAGCGCGCCAGTCGACATCGCCTACGACGGCGGGCTCCTCGCGGGCGGGCGTGAGGCGCTGTTGACCGTGCGCTTCCAATTGGCCGAATCGACCGCCTGGGCGGAAGCCGGCCACGAAGTCGCCTGGGAGCAATTCCCGCTGCCGCAACCGGCTGAGCGTCCGACGGCCGCTCCGCGCGGCCGCGACAGCCTGAGCGTCGAGGAAGACTCGGCGACCGTGCGTGTCGTTGGATCGGACCTGAACGTGGTCGTGGCGAAGGCGACCGGTCGGATCGAGACCCTGGATTGGCAGGGGGTGCGGCTGCTGCAGACAGGACCGCGCCTGAACCTGTGGCGAGCGGCGACCGACAACGACGGCTTCAAGTGGCGGCCCGACGAGCCGGGCAAGTTGCTCACCCGCTGGCTCGCGGCGGGGCTCGATCGTCTCGTCGAACGGCTGGAGCGCCTGAGCCTCACGCGTACCGATGCCGGCGCCGCCGTCATCGCGGCCGAGTCGGTGGCCCAGGCCGACGGTGTCGCCGCCGGTTTCCGCCATCGCCTGATCACGACCATCGGGCCCGATGGCGTGATCGCGTGTGAGAGCGAACTCGATGCTTTTGGCGACCTGCCACCGCTGCCCCGTGTGGGCCTGATGCTCGTCATGCCGGCCGGCTTCGAGACGCTGACCTGGTTCGGCCGCGGGCCTGGCGAGAGCTATCCCGACCGCAAGGCGGGGTCCCCGGTCGGGCTGTATAGTGGCTCGGTCGACGCGCAACAGGTGCCGTACATCATGCCGCAAGAGAACGGCAACAAGACCGACGTGAGGTGGGCGGCCGTCACCGATGCCGCCGGCCATGGCCTGCTGATGACGGGCACAGAGCTGCTGCAGGTTTCGGCGGCACATCAAACGGCAGCCGATCTCTACGTCGCGAACCACACGATCGACCTGGTCCGTCGTTCGGAGCTTATCGTGAATCTGGACCTGGCCCACTGTGGTCTGGGCGGCGCCTCCTGCGGGCCGGGCACGCGCGAGGAATACCTGATCCGACCCGGCGCACATCGGCTGAGGGTGCGATTGCGGCCGGTCGGGCCGGGCGAGCGCCTCGTCGATGTCGGGCGCCGCGAACGGCGCTGAGCGGAACAGACGCGGGCCCACGATGGCGCCGGGAACCAGGCTTCCCGGCGCCGGCCCGGTTCATGGGAAACTTGCTCCATCCTCGTTTGGCCGACACCGCCGCTCTGGCGGCGGCGTTTCTCCTCGTTTCGGGCGACTGACCGTTTTGGGCGGACTATGGGCCATTTCCGGCGCCCGCGAGTCCTTTTCGGCCCGGGCCTCGTTTCTATAGACAGAGGGACCTCTCCAAATCATGCGACCAGACGTGCCGACGGATCCCAGGGTCGACGCGCTCATAGCGCGCGCCCAGGCGGGAGATGAAGCGGCTTTTGACGGCCTGTATGTGCGGTTTCGGCAGATCGTGTTTCGCTTCCTGTACTACCGGGTCGGCGATACGGCGGGCGCCGACGACCTGACATCGGATGTCTTCATGCGGGTGGCGCGAGCGTTGCCCGGCTATCGGCGTCAGCGTGCGTCGTTTCAGGCCTGGCTGCTTCAGATCGCGCGCAATCTGGCGATCGATCACTATCGCCGTAACCGGTCGCGTCCGCAATCGCCGCTTGATGAAGGCCTGGCCTCGGCGGGCGACGAACTCGAGCACGTCGCCGAGCAGCGTCTGACGCATGAGCGTCTGCGCGCCGCGTTGGGCGATATCACCGAGGAGCAGCGCGAAGTCATTGTGCTGCGGTTTGTCGCCGGTTGCTCGACGTCCGAGGTCGCGGCGATCGTCGGCAAGAGCGAAACCGCCGTGAAAGCCTTGCAGCGACGCGGGCTCGAAAGGCTCCGCGGGCGTCTAGAAGAATCGCAGGTGTCCTATGACTGAGATGGATGATCGTCTCGACGATGCCCTGGCACAAATCGACGCGGGCCGGCCGTTGGACGCCGTGCTTGCCGACCAGCCGAACGACGCCCGTGAGCTCGGCGGCCTGCTCCGGTTGGCCGCCGATATCCGTTCGGTCGAACACCCCGAACCGCGAGCGGCGACCGGGCGGCGCTGGGAGATGCGCCCCGTGCCGCCAGCGGTCCGCCCGATGGCGCCGCGGCGACCGGCGCGTGCTGGGGGGTGGCTGGCGCCGGCTTCCGCCGGCGTGATCGGCGCCGTGGCCTGCGCGTTCATCGTCGGCGTGATCTGGCTTGCGGGGCGGTGGTTCCCGGGCGTCGATGCCGCGACGGCGGTCGTGCGCGACGTGCAAGGGCGCGTCGAGATCGCCGACGCCTCCGGCGCCGAATGGCACGCCGCCTCGCCAGGTGAACACGTGCGCACGGGGCAACGGCTGCGCACCGGCCCGGCGGCGAGCGCGGCCCTGGCCTTCTTTGAAGGCACGGTCGCGCAGCTGGGGTCGGACGCCGAGATCGTACTGACCGAGGTGTCGGGGCAGGGGCGCGACGTGTTGCAGGTCGAGCTCACTCAGGTGCGCGGCGTGACCACGCATCGAGTCGTGCCGCTGCGTGGCGGTTCGGCGCGTTACCTCGTGCACACCCCGAACGGCACGGCCAGCGTCCGTGGCACGACGTTCAGCGTGGCCGTCGACACCGCCGGCGGCGCCCGGTACTCGGTGCGCACGGGTCGCGTGATCGTCGACGCCGCCCAGCACGAGATCCTGCTCAATACCGGGCAGGCCACCGTGGCCACGGCGGGCAACGCTCCCGCTCCGGCCGCCTATGGGTTCACGGGCACCGGTCGGCTCGAGTCGATCACGGCCGCCACGTGGACGATCGGCGGCGTGGCCCTCTTCGTCTCGCCCGACGTGGTCGCGACGCTGGCTCCGCAACCTGTGGTCGGGCAGGTATTGAGCGTCACCGGTCGGATCCTGGATGACGGCGTGTGGTTCGTGGACACCCTCACGGTCGCCACGACCGCCGGGTCGGCCTTCTCGTTCGTCGGCCCCGTGGAAGCGCGCAGCGGCGCCGACTGGGTCGTGGGCGGCGTGGCCCTCGTCGTGCCGGAGTCGGTCAGCGCCGACGTGGATCTACCGCTCGGCGCGCTGGCGTCCGTGACGTTTTCGGTCGTGGACGGCGTGCGGCTCGTGTCCGTGCTGGCCGCGGTTGACGTCCCGGACCCGACCCCCACGCCGACGGCGACACCCGATCCGGCCGCGCGGCCGAGCCTGTCGTTCGCGCCCGATGAACTCGAACAGCGCGGCTGTTCGCCCGCGTTCGTCTTCGCCGGCGCCTTGCGGAACACGGGCGCCGATCCCGACGACGTCGCCGCCAACGTGACCCTGACGTACACCATCGTCAAAGGCGCCGAGCACATCGAAACCGTGAGCCTCCAGCCCGTCTCCTGGGCCAGCATCGCGGCCGGCGAGCAGGTTTCGTTCCTTGTCCCGATCACGCTCGACGACGACTGGCTGAGCACGCCGCCCGGGACCGAAGTCAAGGTGCAGGTGCTGGTCGCGGGCGAGACCAATCAGCCCGGGCGTCACGACACGCGGCTCACGCTGACGCTGGTCAACACCTGCGCCAATGCGACGCCCACGGTCACCGCGTCGCCGACCGTGACCTTGACGCCGACGGCCACGCTGACGACCACCGCGGTGGTGACAGGCACCGTTACGCCGACGCCGGCGGGCACGCCGACGCCAACAATCGATTGCACCGGCGCCGACCCGCATCCGCATGCGACCACCCTCGCGGAGCGTTACGGTGTGAGTTACGAGGAGATCATGGGCTGGTTCTGCAAGGGGTTCGGTTTCGGCGAGATCGAGATCGCCTACGATCTGGCCGCTCAAACCGATCTGCCGGTGACCGATGTCTTCGCGCTCAGGCAATCGGGTCTGGGCTGGGGCCAGATCATGCAGCAACTGGGCGCGCTGCCAGGCGGCGGCAAGCCGACCAAGGCACCCGACATCAAACCGACCAAGGTGCCCAACGAGCGCCCGACAAAATCCCCCGGCGGGCCCAACAAGACCCCGCCCGGCCAGCAGCGACCCTGACACGCCACTGGCCCGTAGTTCGACGGACCTACGGCGCCGACAACGCGATCAGGTACGACAAACGGGGTGGCGCGACCAGCGCCACCCCGTTTGCCTGTCGGCGTTGTCTTGCTACGCGGTCGCCGAGGCGAAGGCTCAGCCTACGGGCTCGAGACGAAACACCGGCACGTGAGCGGCGATGGCGGCGAAAGCTTCGAGCGAAGCATCCTTGTCGATGGCGATGTGCGGTCGCGCGCCCGGCGCGACCTGCAGGTAGGCCTTGATCAGCCGCGGCCGCGCCTCGACGGGAACCGGCGCCAATCGCACCTCCTCGCGCTTCCCGTGCAGCACGCGCGCCCGACCGTCGGCGGCCTCCACGTTGCGCACCCAAAGCGATCCCGGCCCCAGCATGGCGGCCAGATACCGTTCGCCGTCCACCACGGCCATCACCAATGGAAAGCGGATGCGACGCCCCGAACGCCGGCCCACGACCTCGAGCGTCACGAGGCGATTCGGCGCGATCCCGAGCGCATGCAGCGTCGCCCAGCCCTCGTTCAACCAGCGGGCGAGGGGGCCAGGGCGGCCGTTTGGATACAGACCCCGTTTGAATGCGGCGTACATCGAAACCTCCGTTGCTTACACCGTAAGTATCCTAATGCTTACGGTGTAAGTTGTCAAGCCGGAGCCCGGTCAAACGCCGGGCAGACGGCGGCCCGGGTGCGGCGCGATCGCGCGGCGCGATCGAGGCGTCAACGGCGACTTGGGGTTTGGCGCGAGGTCGCTCCGTTGGGCCGCGGCGCTTCATCGGGGAGGGGCAAACGGGGGTTGCCGGCCGTGCCTGGCGGGCATAAAATTAGCCGGCTAATCATTAGCTAGCTAAGGAATGCCATGGCCCCCGTCGTCGTCGATCCCCCGCGAACGCTCGATCACCTGTTGGCCCAGGTCTCGCGCATGCATCACCACCGCGCTCACGAAGTCTTCTCGCAAGTCGGTCTTTACCGTGGCCAGCCGCCCGTGCTGTTCGCGTTATGGGAGCGCGACGGCCAGACGCTTGGCGAGTTGGCTCGCGCCGCTCGGGTGACCCCGGCGACGATGACGCGCATGATCCAGCGTATGGAGAAATCTGGCTTCGTGATCCGCGGGCCCGATCCGGTTGACCAGCGGGTTTCGCGCGTGCACGTGACCCGCGCCGGGCGCGCGGTGCGCGGCAAGCTCGAGAAGGGCTGGGCGCGGATGGAGGCCGAAAGCTTTGCCGGTCTCAACGAAAGAGAACTGGCGGCCCTGCGTGCGCTGCTGCTGCGCGTCCGCGACAACCTGGCGCAGGCCATCGAGGGTCAGGCCTCGTTCTAAGGAAGACAAGTCATGCGTGCTGGGATGAAGATGGCTCGATTTGTTCGGCCGTACTGGCGCTGGGTGCTGATCGCGCCGGTGTTGATGGCGCTGGAAGTGGCGATGGACTTGCTCCAGCCGCGCATGGTCGAGCGCATCGTCGATGAAGGCATCGCGCGGCTGGACCTGAACCTCGTGCTGTCCACCGGGCTGTTGATGTTTGGTCTGGCCGTGATCGGCGCTTTGGGCGGCATGAGCAACGGCTATTTCGCCGAGAAGACGGTTCAGGCGTTCGGCGCCGACCTGCGTGAAGCGCTGTTCCGCAAGGTGCAGACGTTCTCGTTTGGCGATCTCGAGGTGCTCGAGACCGGCCAGTTGATCACGCGGCTGACCAACGATGTCACGCAGGCCCAGGAAGCGCTGTTGACGGTGCTGCGCTTCATGGTGCGCGCGCCGCTGCTGCTGATCGGCAGTTTGATCATGGCCGTGATCACGTCGCCGCAGCTGGCCTTTCTGCCGCTGGTGCTGATGCCGATCGAGCTGGTCGCCGTGATCTGGATCGTCAACCGGGCCACGCCGCTCTACACCCGGGTTCAGGAGCGGCTCGACGCGCTCAATCAGGTGATGCAGGAAAGCCTGGCCGGCGTGCGGGTGGTCAAGGCCTTCGTCCGTGGCCCGCACGAGGAGGCCCGCTTTGGCGCGGCCAACACGAACCTGACCAACGACTCGGTCAGCGCGGCCCGGGTCGTCGCCGTGATGCCGGCGTTCATGATGTTCACGCTCAACGTCAGCATCATCGCCGTGCTCTGGTTTGGCGGGGTCCAGGTGACGCAAGGCGGGTTGTTGTTGGGGCAGGTCATCGCCTTTATCAACTACCTGACGACGACCCTGTTCTCGCTGATCATCGTCAGCCAGATGGTCATCCAGTTCGCGCGGGCCGGGGCCTCGGCCCAGCGTATCAGCGAGGTGCTCGAGCGAGAGCCCGGCGTGCAGAACCGCGCTGGTGCGCGCGTCGACTTCGCGCCGCGAGGGCGCGTGGCCTTCGAGGACGTCACTTTCGGGTTCGACGGCCGCGACGGCGACCCGGTGCTGAAGGGCGTCAGCTTCACGGCCGAGCCGGGTGAGACCGTGGCCCTGATCGGCACGACCGGCGCCGGCAAGTCGAGCCTGGTCCATCTGATCCCGCGCTTCTACGACGTCACCGGCGGCCGGGTGACGATCGACGGGCAGGACGTGCGCGACGTGGACCTGGCCACGCTGCGCCGCAACATCGGCATCGCGCTCCAGGAGGCCGTGCTCTTCAGCGGCACGATTCGCGACAACATCCGCTATGGCCGACCCGACGCGCCCGACGCCGAGGTCGTCGCGGCCGCGCAGGCCGCGCAGGCCGATGACTTCATCCGATCGTTCCCGGACGGCTACGACACCGTGCTCGGACAGCGCGGCGTCAACCTGTCGGGCGGGCAGAAGCAGCGGCTGGCGATCGCCCGCGCGCTGCTGGTCAAACCCGCGATCCTGATCCTCGACGACAGCACAAGCGCCGTCGACGTGGAGACCGAGACCAAGATCCAGGCCGCGCTTGAGATTGTGATGAAAGACCGGACCAGCTTCGTCATCGCGCAGCGGATCAGCACCGTGCTGACGGCCGACAAGATCCTTGTGATCGACGACGGCCAGATCGCGGCCGAGGGCAACCATCGCCAGCTGCTGGCCGACAGCCGGATCTATCGCGAGATCTACGACTCGCAGCTTGGGGGAGGGGAGCGCCATGACTGAACAACGCCGCTCCTCTCCACAGCCGATCGGCTTTCGCCCTGGTGGGCCGCCGATGGCGTTCCTCCAGGACGCGCAGAAATCCAAGAACACGGCCGCCACGCTGCGCCGGTTGTGGACCTACCTCGAGCGCCAGCGCTGGATGCTCGTGGGCGTGCTTGTGCTCGTCACAGTCACCGCGGTCGTCGATCTGATCGGCCCGTACCTGCTCGGTCTGGCGATCGACCGCTACATCGCCACGGGCGACCTCGCCGGCCTGGCCTGGCTGCTGGGCTGGATGTTTTTATCGTTCGTCGTGGCGGCCGCCGGCACCTGGTGGCAAACCTACCTCATGGCCGGCGTGGCTCAGCGCGTGGTGCGCGACCTTCGCGCCGATCTGTTCGGCCGTCTGCAGACCCTGCCGCTGCGCACGTTCGATCAGCGCCCGCACGGCGATCTGATGAGCCGGTTGACCAACGATGTCGAGAACGTCAGCAACGTTCTGGCGACCAGCGCCAGCCAGCTGATCTCCAACCTGATCGGCCTGGTCGGCGTGATCGGCCTGATGCTGTGGATCAACGTGCCGCTGGCCATCGTCAGCCTGATCGTCATGCCGCTGACCGTGCTGATCACGCGCGCCATCGCGGCTCGCACGCGCGTGGGCTTTCGCGAGACCCAGGGCGCGTTGGGCGAGCTCAACGGAATCATCGAGGAGACAATCACCGGCGAGCGCGTCGTGCAGGCCTTTGGGCGCGAGGCCGCCACGGTCGAGCAGTTCGCGGTCGTCAACCGTCGGCTGCAGCGGGTCGCGCTGCGGGCGCGGACCCTGACCAGCTTCATGGGTCCGCTGATGAACATGGTCAACAACTTCGGTCTGGCTGTGGTGGCTTGCGCGGGCGGTTGGCTGGCGGTCGCGTCGCTGGCGACTGTCGGCGTGATCGCGTCTTTCATCAACTATGCCGGGCGCCTCGGCCGACCGCTCAACATGATCGCGCAGCTGTTCACGTCGATCCAGGCCGCGCTGGCCGGCGCAGAGCGCGTCTTCGAGTTGATGGACGAGACGCCCGAGCCCGACGTCGACGCGCCGGCGCCGTTTCTGCACATCTACGGCCGGGTGCGGCTCAGCGACGTCACCTTCGGGTATGAGCCCGACATGCCGGTGCTCAAGCACGTCAGCCTCGAGGCCGAGCCGGGTCAGATGATCGCGCTGGTCGGGCCGACCGGCGCCGGCAAGACCACGATCGCGAACCTGCTCACGCGCTTCTACGACATCGCGGCCGGCAAGATCGAGATCGACGGCATCGACGTGGCCACGGTCAAGAAGGACGACCTGCGGCGACGGATCGGGCTCGTGCTGCAGGATAACTTCCTGTTTGCCGACACGGTGATGGCCAACATCCGCTACGGCCGGCTTGACGCCACCGACGCCGAGGTGATGTCGGCCGCGAAACTCGCCAACGCCGAGGCCTTCGTCCACCGCCTGCCGCACGGCTACCAGACCGTGCTGACCGAACGCGGCGGCAACCTCAGCCAGGGACAGCGGCAGCTGCTCTCGATCGCGCGCGTGATCCTGGCCGACCCGGACGTGCTCATCCTCGACGAGGCCACCAGCAACGTCGACACGCGCACCGAACGCCACGTCCAGGAAGCGCTGCTCCGGCTCATGCAGGGCCGCACCAGCTTCGTCATCGCGCACCGATTGTCGACCATCCGCAACGCGGATCAGGTGCTGGTGATCAAGAACGGCGAGATCATCGAGCGCGGCACGCACGACGGTTTACTCGCCCAGGATGGCTTCTACAACCAGCTCTTCACGATGCAGTTCAAGGGGCAGGCGATCTGACGGAAGAAATGGCAAGCGGGGTCTTGGGGCCCGAGACGTCGCCTCGGGTCTCAAGACCCCGCTTGCCATTTAGCGGATCACCCGACGGGTTGCGGGCGGCGCCAGGCCGACCACACGCCGGCGGCCAGGGCCAGATCGAGCAGGGCGCGCAACCACACGGGCGGGAAGAGGAAGGTCAGGACGAGCAGCGTCAGCACCGCCGCCAACCCGAGAACCAGCGGCAGGCGCCAATCGGCGCGTCGGAGACACAGCCCGCCCGCCGCGAACCCACAGGCCAGCGCGGCGATCCAGACCGTCACCTCGGCGGCCGTCGTCCAGGGCGTGTGCGCGCCGCCCTCGGCCAGCGTCCTGAGCGTGTCGAGCATCTTCAGTTCCATCACGACGTCCGGGATCTCAAGCGCGACCAACGCGGCCGCCGGCAACGCGTCGGGGCTGAAGCTCTCGCGCACGATCAGGCGCGTGTGGGTTGCATCCACCGGCGTGAGCACGAGCGCAAACGTCCAGAACGGAACGCTCTGCGGATCACGCCCCTGGAAGATCAGATGTCGTCCGGGCTCGATCTGCCAGACGTTCATGAAGCACACGCCATCCGCCAGACAGATCGGGTCGCCGACCGCGAGGTGCTGCAGGTCGGGCCGGATGCGGTCCGCCGAGTGGATGTTGAAGCCGAGCGCGTTTTCGATCCAGTCGTAGCTGTACCAGCCGCCGCGACCCTGACCCCATTGAACAAGCCACGGCCAGATCTGCTCGGGCGCGGCGGCGATGGTCACGGCGCGGGTCCAGCGCTGGCCGGCGAGATCGCCCGGCAGGCTCGCGGCGGCCTCGGCATCGGTCGCGCCCCAGCGCAGATGCCATGGCCGGAGCGCGAGATATCCGAGGATGAGCGTCACGAGCACGGCCGCGACGCCAACGAGGGCTTTGCGCCGGCCGCTCCAGCGCGTCGGGTACGCCGACGTGGATGCCGAAAACGAATGGGGTGTGCGCGAGAGCAATGAGGTCATGGTGACGTTTCCTTCCGAAATACGAGACGCGTGATCGGTCGGCTTCAGTCGAGGTCGAGCGTTTCCCCGTCGCCCCAGCCCGTGTCGGGCAGCAGATGCAGCCGCCGTGCGTTGACGACGATCAGGGTGCTCCAGGGTAATTCGGTCCGGCCCCACAGGCTCAGGTCGGGCGTATCGGCGCGCGCAAGCAGTGCGGCCTCGCCCTCGAGCCGCCAGCGATCAGTCGTCATCACGACATCGCGCCGGACCTCGAGGTTGACGAGGTGGTCGCTCGCATTGGAGAGCAGGACGAAGAGCCGCAGGTCGCGCGCCTCGCAGGGCCAGAGGCTGGCCTGCAGCCCGCCTGGGCCGTCGGTGATCAACTGGGCGGCCGTCGTCGTCGAGAGCGCCGCGATCGCGCGCTGCCGTAGATGTTCGAGCATGAGTCATCACCGCTCTGTGGCAAACACCGCGGTGATTTGACGGGTTATGGGGTGGGTCATGGCGCCTCCCTGTCGCGCGGTGATCGATGACGTCAGGGTAGGGGAGGACGCCGGAGGGCGCATTCGCCTTAAGGCGAATTGAGGCAGCAACTGAGCCAGGCAAGAAAACGGGCACGAAACGGGGTGGACCCATGGTCCACCCCGTTTCGTGCCCATCGCTTTACAGCAAGCCCAATTCGCGGGCGCGAGCGAGGGCGTGGGTGCGGCTGTGCACGCCCAGCTTGGCATGCGCGTGTTCGAGGTGTTTCTTGACCGTGGCCAGCGAGACCACCAGGTACTCGGCGATCTCGCGGTTCGATTTGCCAGCCTGAACGTGACGCAGGATCTCGAGTTCTCGGTCGCTGAGCGGTTCGACGAGGCCGCCGGGCTGTGCCTTGGCCGAGTCGGAAAAAGCCGTCAGCAGCCGTTGCGCCTTGGCGCGGATGGGTGAGGCACGTCCGGATCGAGCGACCAGGTCCACGAGCAGTTTGCGGAGCGGCTCGCCCTCGTCGACAAAGGTGCGGCAATAACCTTCCGGGTCCGCCAACGTGACGGCCCGGCCCAGCGCGTCGAGGCCGGCGAGGCTTTGCCGCGCCGCCGTCTGCGCTAAAGCCAACAGCGTCAGGCCTTCGATCACGGTCTGCACGCGCCCGCCGGTCTCGGCCCGGGCGACGATCTGGGTGAGGCTTTCGACCGCCTCGACCGCGCGACCCTGCGCGAGCCGTACGCGCGCCACTGCGATCGCCAGGGCGTCGTCGGCGACCGCCACGCCCGACACCGTGGCGGGCAGGGCGTCGGCCCAGCGCGCGGCCTCGGTCAACGCGCCCTGCCGTAGCCAACAGCGGACCTGTTCGCCGATCAGCGTGCTGCGTGTGGCCGGTGCCACCGCCGTGCGGCGTGTGACGTCTTCGGCTTCGCGCAGAACCGCGTCGGCGTCGTCCGACCGACCCTCGGCCAGATTCAGCCGGGCCAGCGTCGCCAGCGCGCCTGTGAGCGAAGCCGGGTTGCCCCACCCACGCAGACGCGGCAGGGCGTTGTCCAGCAGGCGTCTCGCTTCGCCGAGTCGATTGCGTTCGTACAGGAGACTGGCCCAACCGGCCTCGAGCACCGCGGCCGGCGCGAAGCCGCGTTCGCCGCGCGAGTCGGCCAGTTGCAACGCCTCGACATAGGCGGTTTCGGCTGAGCCAAGCCGCCCGCGTAGACGGCGCGCGAAGGTCGCCTGGCCGACGGCGACCGATAACGTCCAGATGTTTCCCGCACGCTGCGCGATCGCCACCATCTCGGCGAAAGCCGCCTCGGCCGCCGCCAGGTCGCCGCGCGCGAGATAGGCGCGGCCGCGCACATAGGGCAGAATCCCACGCGACAGATAATCCGCCGCCGGCAGGAGCGCGTCCGCGTGGTGGGCCTGCGCGAGCGACTCGACAAAATCGCCGCGCGCATCGGCCGCATACGCGCGCAGCGCCGCGAGGACGCCCCGCAGGTGCGCGGAATCGGGCAGCTCATGTGCCTGGGTCTCGGCCAAGGTCGCCTGCGCTTCCGCTTCACCCAACCGACCCGAGAACAACAGCGCCATGCCATGTTCGGCGGTCAGCCAGGCGTGCGCGTCACGCAACGGGCGCGGAAGCGACTCGATCCAGCCCAGCAGCGTCGCCAGCTCGCCGCGGATCATGTGCGGGCGCGCCTGCGAGCGGATCAATTCCGCGGCCTGGGCGTGATCGCCGGCCTCGAGCGCATGATGGATCGCCAGTTCAGGCGCGTCGTGTTCGTCGAACCAGCGCGCGGCGCGTCGGTGCAACTCGGGCAGCCGGGCCGGGTCGTCGGCGGCCAGCCGTGCCCGCAGGGTTTCGGCGAACAGCGGGTGATAGCGATACCAGCGGCGCTCGGGATCGAGCGGGATCAGAAACAGCTGCGCGCGATCGATGTACGCAAGCTGTCGCGCCGCCGCCGTCTCATCGGCCGGCTCGGCGAGCAGCCCCGCGCAGGCCGATGCCGTGAAGCGCCGGAGGATGGACGTTTTGAGCAGAAAGGTCTGGGTCGCTTCGGGTTGGTGTTGCAGCACCTCGCCGACGAGGTAGTCGAAAACGTGGCGCTGGCTGCCGGTGAAAGCGCGGATGAAGGTGGAACGATCCGCCGCGGTCGTCAGGCGCTGCAGCGCCAACGCCGCCAGCTGCAGCCCGGCTGCCCAGCCTTCGGTGCGGGCTTCGATCAGCGCGCCGTCGGTGTCGGAGATGTCGCCCAGCCACGTTCGCAGGAAGACAGCGACCTCGGCCGACGTGAACCGCAGATCCTGTGCGCCAAGTTCGAGCAGCTCGCCTCGAACGCGTAGCCGCGCCAGGCCCAGCGGCGGCTCGGCCCGAGTCGCGATCGCCACGCGAACGGTCGGCGGGAGTCTTTCGAGGAAGGCCGCCAGCGAGCCGTGTATGGCCGTTGAGCGGACGACGTGATAGTCGTCGAGGGCGAGCGTGACCGGCGCGGCGATCGCGGCCAGGTCGTTGAGGATCAGGGCGATCACGCCGTCGAGCGCGAGGTGACCGGGCGAACGCAGGACGCCGAGCGCCTCGGCGCCGAAGTCGGCCCGGCCGCTGGCTTCACGCAGCGCCGCGACGAGGAGACCCCAGAAACGCGCGGCATCATCGTCGCCTTCATCCAGCGCGACCCAGGCCACCGCGTGGTTCGGCGTCGACGCTTGAACCTGTCGCAACCACTCGGCAAGCAGGGCCGTCTTGCCGTACCCGGCGGGCCCCACGACGACGGTCAGACGGTGACCGGGTCGCAGGGAGTCATCCAGGCGTACGAGCAGCCGAGCGCGCGCCACGTGCTCCGGGCGCGGCGTCGGACGGTTCAGCTTGGTGTTCGACACGGGTGGCAACATGACGATTACCGGCGAGCCAGGACATCGTATGCCACCGCATCACCGCGGCACAGCGTGGATCGTCACGGCGTTCGCACGCGCGAGATCATGACATTTTCCCCTCAGGCCTTGACGGCCCCGGCCGGCTCCGCGCCGCGCCGCCGACCGACCAGACCGACGATGGCCAACGTCAGCGCCAGCAGCACCGCGACCACGCCGTACGCCGCCGCGATCCCGACGCTGTCGGCCAGACGCCCGAGCACCAACGGCAGAATCGAGATCGCCACGCCCGTGGCCAGGGTGGCGCGCGCGCTGCCCTGACTGACGTTGGCGCCTGCGGCTTCCATCACCATCGATATGATCAACGGATACAGGCCCGAAACGCCCAACCCGGTTACGAACAGACCGGCGAGGGCCAAAGGCACGAGCGTCGCCTGCCAGTACAAGGCAAAGCCCACGCTGGCGACCACCAGCGACCCAATCACGAGCGGTCGATTCGCGAAACGCGCGGCGAGCCGACTGATCAGATAACGCCCGCCGATCATGCCGAAGAAGAACAGGCTGACGGCCTGGGCCGCGTCGGCCCGCGTCAGGGCTCGCACGTTCTCCAGGAAGTCGGCGCTCCAGAAGACCATGCAGAACTCGGTCGCGACGCCGAAGACCAGCGCCGTCCAATAGACCCAGTACAACACCGGCAGCGGCGCCGCGATCGACGAGGGTGATGTCGAGACGCGGACCGCGGTCGTCTCCGCTGCGCGCGGGCGCATCCACAGAAACACGGCGACGGGCAGAAGCGTGATCAGGCCCAACCCGGGGCGCCAGCCCAGAGGTGTGCGCGCAAACCAGCCGATCAACAACGGCGCGGCGGCGGCCACACATGAGGCGAGCAGGTTGGCCTCCGTGAGCGCGACGGCGCGGCGGTCGCCATGCAGGTCGTTCAGGGTTGCCGGAACGATCGCAAGGATCAGGGCGCCGAACAGCCCCATCATAAAGGCCGTGCCGATGGTGAAGAGCGGCTCACGACCGAGCAGCAGCAAGAGCGCGCCCAGGCTCAACCCAAATGACCCGAGCCAGAGCGCACGCATCCGACCCAGTCGATCGATCAGCCAGCTGCCGCTGAGACCCGTGACGATGATGCCGATGGCGAACGCCGTGAAGTGCAGGCTCGCGATGGCGTAGGAGACGTTGAGTTCGCTCTTGAGAAAAGGGGTCAACGGCCCCAGGCTGTTCAAGCAGTAGCCAAACAACGTCAGGAGCAGGTAGGTCAGCCATGTGGTGCGATCACGATTCAAAGTTTGCGTCATGAGGTGAGCGATGGGCCGGGCAGGTCTGTGGTATAGGTTGAGGACTCGCGCGGCGAAGACCGAGTCCCGAGCATACGCTACTTTTGCGCGCCGTGTGTAATCTGACGTAGTTGTCTGACTTTCACCTCAATGGCGCAACATGGATCGGCAGGACATGGTCACACCGCAGCGTTACCTGGTGATCGGCGCATCCGGCTCGGGCAAGACGACGTTGGCGCGCGTCATCGCCGAACGGCTCGGCCCGGCGTACACGCCGACCGATCCGTTTTTTGGGGAGCCGGGTCGGAAGGCGGCATCGGCGGATCGCGTCGCAGCATGTCTCGGAACCGCGCTGGCACAGCCGACCTGGACGCCCGACGGCAACTTCGACGACCGGTGTGAGCGGGTGTGGGCGGCCGCCGACTGCTGCGGGCGGGCGATGACGCTCGATCTGGACGGCCCGGATCCCGTCAGCGATGCATTCATCCGCAGCCATGACGAGCCGGGCATGGAACCTGGCTGACTGGCGCGGCCGCCATGCGGCCGAATATCTGTTGATCTTCAGCACGACCATATCGATGAAGGAGGGTGGACTATGTTTCAGCCTGGCGCGATCGTCGCCATCATCGTTCAAATCGTGATCATCGCCACCGCGATCTTCGTGGTGACCTATCCCGCGCTGGCGATGCGGCGGTTTGCTGCCCAACAGCGCGATGGCATGGCCCGTGCCGAGGAACAGACCCGACTGCAGCGCGAGACGCTTGAAGTCGTGCAACGTCTGCTCGCCGAACAACGCGAGACCAATCGATTGTTGAAGGAGCGATCCGGAACGAACTGACCCTCCGACGCGTCGCCATATTCTTGACGAGGTGGAAGATGTTCGCACGACCCGCCGCTGCTCGTGGTGATCGAGTGTTCTTTGGTTGTTTGTTGACGATGGCCCTGGCGGCCTGCGCGCCGACTCCTAACCCGCCGCAGCCGCCGCCGACGGAAGCGCCACGGACAGCCACCGCGACGGCCGTTCCGCCGGCGACGGCCACACCCACGCGCACGCTCCGACCGACACGCGCACCGACGCCGACGGCCACGCAGACCTCCGCGCCGCTGAGCGTGCCGACCGCGCCATTGCCGCCGCAGCCC
>JBGAJV010000116.1:0-8808 GCA_044224715.1 Anaerolineales bacterium
CCCGGATCGAGCTCGTGCGTGCCTGGGGCGAATGGCTTCAGACGGCGGGGCCGGCCGCATTGGCCGAAATGATGGACGCGCTGCGCTCAGAAGATCACCTTTTGCGGCAGAGTGCGGCCGAGATCCTTGGCGTCGCCGGGCTCGATGTGATACGGCAGGCTGCGCAGTCCTTGCGAAACGCGGCCGACGACTGGCGCGGACACGATGCCTGGCCGGCCCGTCTTGCGGCTGCAGAGGTGTTGCTCGCCGATCGACAACACGTTGCGGAAGCGGTTCGCACGATCCTGGCGGCCCTGGATGCCACGGCCCTGCCGCGGTTTGTCAGTGATGCGCGCGCCATTCGCCGGCGTGCGATCCAGGCTTTGGCGCGTCTGAAATCGATCGATCAATTCCCGGAGGTTCCCGAACGAGTTCGCGTTCTACTGGACAGCGAAACCGATCCGCAGATCCAGGAAGACCTGTTCCGTACGCTGGGTGCGTTGGCGTCGGCTGGGCAAGCGGCTGAGCCTGAAACCGATCTGCCCATCGATGATTGAGGCCGAACCGGTCCTCGCCAGAGCTTGTGTTACGCGATTGTGCCTGCTCTGGCGCGGCACGTACGACGATCGTGACCTTACAGCACCCTGCGCGAACCTGATGCGGTGACTCGTGCGGAGAGGCGCGCTGGTTATGAGCGACGCCCGGGTGCCGCGCGTGGTTCGTACTTCACGTTGACGCACGCGTTCCACAGCTCTTGCGGGAAGACGATCGGGGCGAACAGCCCGGCAGGCATCCCCTGATTGGTGTTGAGGTCGATGCCTTCCGCCAGGTAGGCTTTGTAGATCAACTGGCTGCAGTAGAAGGCCCCGTCGGTGTGCGGATCGAAGAAGTTGAGGTTGTAGGGCTTGCTGAACGTCGCCTGCTCCAGGCAGAAGCGCGCCACGCTTTCGCGGATGCGGCACTCGTCCCCCGGGGAGAGGCCCAGACCCGCCAGCGGATACGCCACGCCGTAGAAGCGGTCCAACATCCAGCGCTCGGCGAACAGCGCGGTGGAATCCCAGACTTCGCCCGGCATCGTGAACGTGATCACGCCTTTCGGGCCTGATTCGATGCAACGCCCGCCCGGGCCCAGGTAGACGATGCAATGGTCAACGTCGCCGGGGGCGAGCTGGCCCATGAGCCGCCAGAAACGGCCAAGCAGGCTGTCTTCTTCGCCGTCGGTGGTGCAGACGACGTCGCCGGTGGTCAGAGGGACGCCCCAGAAGGACGAGGTGTACAGGGTCATACTGAGGGTGTACTACGCATTGTAGGTCAAATCGGTGCGCAGCCGGCCGCCGAACGCGGTCTTCCACGACTTTCTTCACCGCTTCGCGCCCGTCGCGTCTTCGCGGTTAATCGCCTACCCCAGGCTGGATCGGGCCGCTCGGCCGGTCACCGGGCGAGGGTGGGCAAATAGGTCTTGACCGTCAGCCCGTCACCGGCCGTCAGGGGATGCGGGTAGGCATAGGGCGTATAGTGGGCGACCCAGACGTTGGTCGCCGCGCAGCGGTACAGCGTGGCCTGATCGGTGGCGAAGTAGCCGACGCCGCCGCCGGCCTCGAGCGCGTTGGTCGTGCATGTCGTGGGTCGGTTGGCCAAAAGCCCGAAGCCCATGCCGTGCGACCCATCGAAGGGCGCGGCCGGCGAGGTCTGGAGCGAGGCCGACACGGCGTTGTAGTAGTCGCGCTCGGCCTGGATGTGGTCCTCGACGGCCGGGGCGGTCTGGCCCCACGGATTGGCGACCAGCAGTTCGATCAGGACGCCGGTGTCGGACCAGCGGTTGTTCCACACGTAGATGGGCTTGAGGTTCCCGGCGAAGTCGCGACCGGGCTGGCGCCAACACGGGTAACCGAAGTAGGTGCTTTGCGGCGCGCGGTTGCCGTCCAGGGGGTTGGTCCCGTCGCAACGGCCGAGGTCCGGGTCGTAGCCGGCCACGACCGGATCCGCCGAGCGGTAATGGGTCAGCTCGAGCGGGTCGCCTGTGTGCCCGCTGTAGGCCGTGAAGGTGTTGTTGAAGACCGTGAGCTCGCCCGAACCCTGATGATGGAACAGGCGATAGCCGTCCTCGAAGCTCGGGTCAGCGCCGGCGTCGACGGCGAGGACGTTCTCGTACAGCTCGAGGTTCTGCGGTCCGCCCGAATGGGTCACGCCGTGCGAGGTGACCAGGCAGTTCAGGCTCGAGTTGTGCCGCCAGACGATCGCGCCATTGCCCCACGAGTCCATACAACCGCGGCCCGCGTTGGTCATGGCCGCGATGAGGATCGTGTTGTCCTCGACGAAGAGGTTCTGGGCCGTGCCGGCCTGCGAGGGCGGTGGGGCCGGATTCGTCGCGCCGATGATCGTCAGCAGCGACGCGCTGCCTGAGCTGGCGAGCGTGTTGTGATCGACCACGCCGTAGTAGTTGGCCACGCCCAGGGTGTGCCCGAAGAAGACGGCCTGCGAGTCGGCGCCCGTCTCGAAACGATTGTGGTCGACGCGGATCCGTGACAACGTCCCATCGCCCATGAACCAGATGATGAAGCTGCCGATGGTGTTGATGAACCGAAACCCCGAGATTCGATACAGCTTGTCGTTCACGCCCGAGAGCGTGTCGAAGAGGATGGCCGTGCCGGCGCTCGTGATGGCACAGCCGCCGGTCGTGGCGCAGATCAGGCTGACGCCCTTGGCGTTCGAGAGCCGGACGGGATCGGCCCACGTGCAATCGCCGGCGGGCACGAGCACGGTGTCGCCGTCCGCGGCCACGTCCAGCGCGGCCTGCACGTCGGCCTGCGCGCAACTGGCGGCCGCGCTGATGGCGTCGAACCCCGTGTCGCTCGAGGCCGCGCCCGGCGCCCACAGGAGCGTGCCGACGACGCTCAAACGCGCCAGGATCGTGAACAGCCGTTTCATCGCTTCCTCCCGCAACGCGAAAGCGCGCCGCAGCCGAGTCTGCACAGACCCTGAGCCCGTGGCCCCCGCCATGCTCGCGGACCTCAGGTTAAGGCAAACCGCCGCGCCCGTCCACCGCCGGTCGCCGGGCGCGAACGCGGCCCTGGAGCGCTCTCACACCATCCCGGCGCACACGGCCCACGGCTGAGCGATGGCGACCGGGCTCGGGATCGAACGGCCGCTCGATCTGGACTGCCTCAACCCCACGACTCCTGGCGCGATCCGCACCTCTCTTGGCCCCGAGCCGCTACCCTTCTCCCGCTTGTATACTGGCGTTCAACGAGACAAGCCCAGCGGCGAGTGGTCGCTGGGCGCGCGGCGGGCGTCGTGAGTCATACGGTCAGGCAGCCGAGGGGCCCTCATGGCATAGCCGGGTCGAGCGAGGGCAACTGCGTCCTCCGGCATGGCGACTACCCGGGCGTGTCTGCGGCCTCTGCGAGCCACGTCAATGGCGATGGGCCGTGGCTGACGCTGGCCGATGACGCCGTGAACGGCGGCGCCGCGCAGACAGGCTGTGACCGTCGGGCTCGCATCCGGCGGGTGCGGCGAGCTTCGGGCCGTGTTCGACGACGGCGATCCGGTCGAAGACGCGGTTGATCGCATCGTCACCACCGTACTCGGTTTCGTGTTTCAACACCCGGGGTCGGATCAGGACGATGGCGCCTGATCACGGCGTGAGCGCCCAAGGGTTCAGCGTCGGACGGAAGGCGTTCCTGTGCCAGGCACGCGCACAAGTCGACCGTCCTGTGGAAGTGCCACGCGTGCCGGAAACAGGCGAGCCGCGGGCCCGGGTCCCCACATGACGAAAAGGAAACCGCTCATGGCTTCGACAGAGATCTACAACTTCGTCCGGGTGAACGATGCGCTGATCACGGGTGGACAACCCACGGCCGAGCAACTCGCGGCGGTGGCGGCGGAGGGCTTCGCGACGGTCGTCAACCTGGCCACCTTCGACCCGGCCTACTCGCTGCCGGATGAGGCTGGGCTCGTCGGCGCGTTGGGCATGACCTACTACGCCATCCCCGTCGATTGGGAGAACCCGACCGACGCCGACTTCGCGGCCTTCGAGCGGGTCATGGCGCAACTGACTGACGGCCAGGCCCTGATCCATTGCGCCGCCAATTACCGCGTGACCGCCTTCTACTCGCTCTACGCCCTCAGGCACCTTGGCTGGACGCGCGCCCAGGCGGCGGCGTTTCGCGCCGTGATCTGGAAGGACAGCGTGTACCCGGTCTGGCGCGCATTCATCGCTCGGATCGAGGGTCAGAGCGCCGTCGATTGACCGGGTGACGTCGCGCGAATCGGGCAGCCCGCCGACGCGCGCCGTGCGCGTTGACCCGCGCCCTGCGCCAACTTGCGAGAGCGAGGAACCGTCATGCCAACTGCCCTGATCGTCGGCGCGTCGTCGGGTATTGGACGTTGTCTGGCTGCGCAGCTCAGCGCGCGCGGCTACGACCTCGGCCTCGTGGCCCGCCGGGCGACATTGCTGGCCGAACTGGCCCACGAACTGCCCGGTCGAGCGGAGATCGAAGCGCTGGACGTCGCCGACCTCGAGACGACGACGCGTCGCCTGCCGGACCTGATCCACAGGCTCGGCCGCCTCGACCTCTACGTGTACTGCGCCGGGATCGGGCATCTCAACCCCGACCTGGCGCCCGGGCCCGAGCTCGAAACGATCGCCGTCAACGTTCAGGGCTTCGTCAACACAACGGCCCTGGTCGCGCACGTGTTCGAGCGGCAGGGGGCCGGGCACATCGTCGGCATCTCCTCGATTGCGGCCATCCGCGGCGGCGCTGCCGCGCCGGCCTACGGCGCGTCCAAGGCGTTCATGTCGAACTACCTCGAGGCCCTGCACCTGCGCTACGCCAAGAAAGGATCGGCCATCACCGTGACGGACGTGCAGCCCGGGTTCGTCGACACGGCGATGGCGAAGTCACCGGTGAAGTTTTGGGTGGCGTCGCCTGAAAAGGCGGCTCGCCAGATCGTGGGCGCGATCGCGGCCCGGAAGCGCAAAGTGATCGTGACCCGCCGCTGGCGTCTGGCCGCCGGTTTGCTGCGCGTACTGCCCACCCGGGTGCTCGCCCGGCTTGGATAACGCCGCGGTCGGATCCTCCCGGCCGCGCGCCTCGGTCTGTGTCCAACTCCGTCGCAATGAGGGCGACGGTTGCCCGGTTATGGCGCGTAGGATGGGGCCAGCCGCCGGCTGGCGGTCAGCCGCCACGAGGCTGACGCCCACACACCACCGGCAACCGATCCGTTGACTCACGACGCGCCTGGGAGGGATGCCATGACCGTTGACTACAAAGCCTTCGTCTGGAACCAGTACGGTGCCACGCTGGACATGCTCGGGGACGCCATCCGGCTTTGCCCTGACGCTCTGTGGACCATGGCGCTCTGGAGCGATTCCACCGACGCGCGCTACGGCCAGTTCTGGTTTCTCGCCTATCACGCGGTCTTCTGGTCGGATCTGTACTTCACCGGAACCAGCGAGGGCTTTGCGCCGCCGCCGCCGTTTCTCCGGGGCAAGTGGCCGGATCAACCCTACACGAAGGAGCAAGTGCTGGGGTATCTGGACGCCTGTCGCCGGACCTGTCAGGTCACGCTCGCGGGCCTGACCGACGAGCGGGCGCAGCAGACCTGCGTGTTTCAATGGATGGAGCTGAGCTTCCTCGAGCTCCAGATCTACGCGATGCGGCACATGCAGGAGCATGCCGGGCAACTGAGCCTGGCGCTGGGGCAGCAGGGCGTCACCGGCTTCGAGTGGCTGTCTGGGGCCCGAACCGACGGCGCCTGAGTTCTGCGCCTGACCTGTACGAAAAACGGATTCTGCCGCGAATGACGCGAATGGATGGCGCAATTCGGCAATCTGCGTCATTCGCGGCAGATTTCCTTTTGCCGGAAAACAAGATGCGATGGCCCTGATGATTGTCCTCGTCCGCCGTTCAGGCGCTATGATTTCCGTCACTCGGCCGACGGCCGGGGTGCGGCGTGAGCGCCGGCTCGCGTTGACGAGGAGGTCGCCATGGTCCAGATCCGACTCGGCGTGTTGGTGTTGATCGTCAGCCAGTTGGCCTGCGGAGTCCTCGCGCAACCCACGCCGCCGTCGCCGACGGCGGTCGCGCTCGTCGACACGGCCACGCCGCCGCCGGCTGCGACCGCGACCGCAACAGCGACCGCCACAGTTGCCGTCGAAACCGCGGTGCCCACGCCTGCCGCGAGCCCGACGCCATCGCCCACGGTGGCCGAGCCCGTGCGCGACCTCGAGATCCTCGAGTGGTCCGAGTTCCCGTACGCCAATCTCGCCGACCCGAGCAACAAGGACACGCGCGTCGAGGCGCTCATCCGCAACCCGAACGACTTCGCGGTGCGCGTAGACACCGATACCGACGAGCTGCGCTTCGTCAACGCCGCCGGCGACGTCGTGTATGCCAACCCGAGTGCGCGTTTTTACATCTGGGAGGGCGAATGGCTGCTGCCCGGCGAGACCGCGGCGCTGTCGGCGTGCGTGTGCTTCCAGTCCAGCGGTCTCGAGCGCCAAGCGTGGCAGACCTTGCAGCTGATCGCGCCGCTCGAGCGGGCCGACGACCTCGACTACACGCGCGACGTCGAAGTCACGCTTGGTGAGTTCTTCAATCTCGCCGAGGCGCATCTGGGCGGCGATAGCCTCGGCGCCGAGGTGACGTTGACGAACACCAGCGACCGCGTGCTCAAGAGCATCCCGATGCGCGTGTATGCCCGCGACGCCGAGGGCCGCTACGTCGGGATCGCCACGTTCGGCGACGTCGTCGCGAGCTTCACCGAAAACGTCGGCATCCAACCCGGCGCCACCGCCACCGGTGTGTTGGTCTCCGAGATCGACTACATCCCGATCGACGTGCCCCTGACCTACGAGGTCGTCGCCATCGGCATTCCTCAGCCGTAACGCGGCGCGGATAGCCTGCGGAAGATATGACCGCGACGACGCCAGGCACGCGAAGCCCTTTCTGTGCCTGGCAAGTGTCTACGCGCGAAGAGTCAGCGGCTTTGGCCGCTGATGACGCTGATTTCGCGGACTTGAACACGTGGAGCCCGGCTGGCATCGAACCCGTTTCCTTCAGCGACATCTGCGTCATCTGCGGCCACATCCCGCGCGCGACGACTTGCGATGCCGCTGGCAATCCAAGGCGGTCTCCGCCTTGGCGGGACTGACAACGGATGAGATCACGGATCCGCGGATGAAACGGATGGATGCCTGACAGCCTGCGTACGACGCGACCGACCCGTGGCCACGAAGGCAGCGCCGCGATGGGCCGTTTGGAGTGCGCTGCGGCCTTCTGGCCCTTATCCGTTTTGTCCGCTGATCCGTCAGGCAACCCGTTGTAGGCCCCGCCCAGCCGGTCAGGAGTCACCAACAGGATCAACTTGTTCGTGTACGCCATGGCGCCTTCGCGGCCAGATCCTGCTCTGACCCGTCGACGACCCTCCGCTTCATCCGTTGATCCGTTACCTCATCCGTTGTCAGCCGCTGGACTTATACTCCTGCCAGAAGACCGTGTGCGCGCGGCCGGGCTCGCCGGCGCGCGGCGTGTGTTCGGGGAGGGTGGTGCGTGAACGGCACGCGGACGTTCGAGGCGGTCGTCGTGGGCGGCGGGCTGGTCGGCAGCTCGATCGCCTATCACCTGGCGCAGGCCGGGGTCTCGACCGTGCTGATCGAGCAGGGCGATCTGGCCTCGGGCGCGTCGGGCGCCAACTTCGGCAACATCCAGGTGGAGGACGCCGAGTTCGGCCTCAGTCTCGAGCTGACGCTCAGGAGCTTTTCACGCTTCGCGACTCTGTCGGCCGAGCTGGATTACGACATCGGCTTTCAGCGCGGCGGTCAGCTCCTGCTTGCCGAGACCGACCGCCAGATGTCGCTCTTGGGGGCGCGTGCGGCGCGCCTTCAGGCGGCCGGTCTCGACGCGATGCTGCTGGACCACGCCGACACGCGCCGTCTCGAGCCGAGCCTGAACCCAGACGCGTTCCGCGGCGGCCTGTATCACGCGAGTGAGGGCACGCTGGATCCGTTTCGATTGGTGCGCGCCTTCGTCCGGCGTGGGCAGGGTCGGGGGCTCGACGTATGGACGCACACGTGCGTCACGGGCATCGACGTCGCGCGGGGCCGCGTGATCGGCGTGGCCACGACGCACGGTCGGGTGTCGGCGCCGTGGGTGATCCTGGCGGCCGGCGCCTGGGCCCACGCGTTGGGCCGATCCGCCGGCGTTGAGCTGCCGGTGAAGTGGGTGCATGGCGAGGCGGCCGTGACCGAACCGCTTGGCCCGACCGCTCACAACGCGCTGGCCACGGCCGCGTTCTTCGAGGCCACCGAAGCGGCTGACGAGCAGACCGTGGGTTTCTGTCTCCGGCAGCGACCGAACGGCAACGTGATGGTGGGCGAAGCGGCCCGCGTCACGCGGGTGGTCGGTCGTCAGGCGACGGCCACGGCCCTGCCGGCTGTCGCGCGCGAAGCCGGGCGCTGGCTGCCCGGGCTTCGGCGCGCGTCCGTGCTCCGCTCGTGGGCGATCCCGGTGGCATTCACGACCGACAGCCGGCCGTTGTTGGGCCCGGTGGACGGCGTCGACGGTCTGGTGGTCGCGACGGCGCTCAAGAGCACGATCATCCTCACGCCGCTCGTCGGCGAACTCGTGGCCGGTCTGATCGCAGACAGGCGTTGGGATCCGCGTCTCGCCGAGTTCTCGCCCACGCGGGCGTAACCCCACCCGCGCCGCATGCGGTGGCACAGTCATTCAAACATGCCTTGCGGCGCTGCCCTCCCCCGCTGGGGGAGGGCGCGACGCCGAAGGCTGCCGGCTTGTCGACCCGATGTGGCGTCCCGGGTGGGGTGGA
>JBGAJV010000033.1:0-65324 GCA_044224715.1 Anaerolineales bacterium
CCTACAACCTGCGGGCGGGCGGGCGGGCAGGGCAACGCGTGCACTGGCAGCGGGCGCTCGCCGCGTTCCGCCCGGATCTCATGCTGGTGCAGGAGACGCTTGCGCCGGCGGCGTACCTCCCCGCCGACGTCCACAAAGCCAACGTGCGTCGTATGGTCTGGGCGCCCGTCGCAGGCCGGCGGTGGGGAAGCGCGATCCTGTCGACTTCGGGTCGGGTTCGCCCGATCACGGTGCCAGGCTTCGAGGGCCAGATCGTGGGCGCCGAGATCACGGCGACTTCCTGGACGCGGCATACCGGACGGCCGCTGCGCGTGTTCAGCCTGCATGTGCCGGCCCCTTACAAACGGCCGATGCAGTCGTTCCTGGATTACCTCGCAACTCTGCCGGATACGCACGACCTGGTGCTCGGCGGCGACTTCAACCTTGCGACCGGCATGCGCCACGCTGCCGAGCCAGTGCCAGGTGATTCACCCTGGATGCTCGATCGACTGCGCAGGGAGTTCAACTTGATGAGTTGCTGGCAGACGGTCCATCCGAATCGGGACCTGGCGCAGACCTTGAGGTGGTCGGGCAACCCGGCGACCCCGTACCATTGCGACGGCATCTTCGTCCCGGCATCGTGGTTCCGCTACCTGGACGACTGTCAGGTGGTCGCGGGGCCCGAGTGGGATGTGCTGAGCGACCACAATCCGGTCACGGTGACACTCACGGAAAGACCGGCCCGATCCACCGTGCGACGTCGAAGTCCGGCGCTGCGTTCACGAGGTTGACGCGTGCCACGCCGAACGGGAGTGCGACATCAGGCGCATGTCGCGGTGGTCGGACTGTGCGCAGCGCCGGTCGCACGTTTGGGCAAGGCGCGGCGACTTGCAGTACCATGGAGCGGACCATGAGCGCCGAACCCACACCCGAAGACATCGATACCCGTGGTGACCGGCGCGAACGGCGTCGCCGAAAGCGCCGTTACGGTATGACGCTGAGCGGTCGAAGTTTATTGGTGTTGGCCAAACAGACACGAGGCGAAGGCGCGCGCGTGCGTCGCCGGCGAAAGAAGCCCAGGTTGAAATCCGGGTCTTGAGCGTTGAGGGCGTTCGGCCGACGCTTCACAGCGCAGTTGTATATTCGTTGGATCGACTGGCGCTCGGCACGCTGAGTTCATCACATCCTGGCTGAGGGCGACGCCCGCTTGCTCGAACCTTCTTTTCGGCTCGGCGGCGGGCTTCCCAAAGAAGAGACGCGACTTGCCGGGCAGTGACCGATGATGTGACGATCGGCCGGCTGATCTGGGCGCCGCCGGCGGGGAGGGGTGCGTGCCCGACGCTCGATCCCGCGCTGTTGTCACGGTCCGGGCCGGGTGTCCGCGCAAGGTATTGGATCATTCGGGGGATCACGATGTTCGCTCAAATCTGGACCGACACCCTTAAGCTACTTCGGCAGCCCACCCGATCGGGCTTTGCCTCGGTGGCACGGCCCGCGCAGCGCCTCGCGCTGGTCTACTTTCTGATCGGCGAGGCCGTTGCCCTGGCCAGCTCTTTCCTGCTCTCGTATTTGTCGGGGGCCGAACGGGTCGCGCAACGGGCACAACTGGCTCAGCTGTATGGCGAAGGCTTTCTGACCGGCATCCTCGACCTGGTTCAGAATCCCCTCTATATGCTCGCCTACGCGGCGGTCATGGTGCCGGTCGCGATCGGCCTCTGGGTCTACCTGCCATACGGTGTCGGGCGCTTGCTGGGCGGGTCGAAATCGCTCAGCGCCTTTGTCTATGTGGCCGTGCTGTGTTGGGTTCCGATGGTGCTCGCGAATGCGACCCTGTCGCTGGTGTTTCGCGGTTCGTTGAGCATCGTGTACTTGCCGCTTAGCATTCTCCTGGACGGTATGTATGCCTACGGTCTGTTCATGACGCTGCGAGCCGTTTCGGGTCTGTCGATGGGGCGCGCGCTTCTGGCCCTGGCCGCGCCGGTGGCGATCTTCACAGTCCTCATGGCAGGCGTTGTTGCAGCGATTGTCTTCAGCCTGCTCAGCCGACTCGGGCGTTGACTCGCCGGCTATGTGGCGGCATCGTGACGCGAGATCCAGCGTTGCCTAAACAACCTCAAGCGGTCGGTGGCTGTGACGCGCAACGTCGCGAAGGTCTTGCAGCTTCTCTCTGGCGAGGTTGTGGGCGCGACACGCGCTAAGTCGGCCGGCGGCAACGGTTGGCGGCCTTGGTAACCAGTTGGTAACCTGGTCGTCAGGTGGCGGTGGACTTGCTGTTCAGAATGGAGTGTGTCAGCGAAAGCAATCTTTGGTCCTTGTCGGATTGAGAGGCCACACCCATGAACACCCCGTGCGTATGCGCTTTGGGAATGGCGCTCCTGCTCGCAAGTGCAGCCTGTAGCCCGATGACCCCCGCGCCGAGCGAGACGGCGGCGCCCACGCGCGCGAGCGCCCGGCCCACGCCGACGAGCACCCAGACACCAACGCGTGTAGCCACCGCGACCCGCCGCCCGACGTCGACCTCGGTCCCGACGCGCACGACGACGCCCACGCCTAAGCCCATCGTGATCGCGGATCCGCGCTTGGAGGCGCTCGAGGCGCAGGGATTCGAGCGCGTGAACGTGGCCGGCTTTTCCGTTGGCGCCACCACTGGCGACCTGGTCTTCGGCGGACCGGACACCGGCCATCGCGCTTCGCAACTGATCTCCGGTACCCTGGCCTATCTGCAGTACGCCAACCCGGAGACCCAGGACTGTGTGCTCGTCTTCGCGCGCGACTCCGACCTCGGCTATCGTGTGCTCGACACGATCGCAGCATCCCAGCTCAACGACCGTCTGCGCGCCGTGCTCTCGCCTACATCCGACTACGGACCGTCGCCGGTGTTCTGCTCACCACTCGGGTGGGGCGATGCAAATGAAAACGATCTGCCGGACATCGCCGTGACGTTCCTGTGGGCCAACCAGTACACAGGTTCCGAGGTGCATCTCTTCGAAGTCGGACCCGACGATTCGGTGCAGGATCTTTTTCTCGACCTGCCCGGGATTGTTTCGCCCTGGGAGTACGACCCATCCGATCCTATCGTGACAGTCTTCGACCTGCAATGGGCCGGCCATGACTGCCTCTATCCGCCGATGGCCGTGGTCTGGCTGTACGCCTGGCGCGGCAAGCGATACGTCGACATCACCGCGGAGCTGGACCTGTCGTCCTATCTTCGAAGTTTGCAGGCGGATGTCGAGCAGTACTTCGGGCAACCATTCAACCCGTACACGACGATCGAGCCGTTGACCCAGCTCCTGGTCCTCCATGACCGGATCGGGCAGCGCGCGCAAGGCTGGGCGCTCTATGCGTCGCTCACCGACCTGAAGAACTGGCCGGGCACCGACGCGGCGAGCGGCGCCTGGCTCCAGTCGGATGTGGATCACTTCACGCGTGAGGTCCAGGTAGGTGATCCATATACGGCGAACGACTTTTGCGGTGAGCCCTAGCTCCGGCGTTCCGTTCCAAGTGGATCGTGCGAAACGCGCGCCGCCGGCTATTGCCGGCGGCGCGTATGGTCAGCGCGTATTGGCCGAAGGCTGATCCGTGAAGGCATCGATGAACACGCCGATTGCCTGCGGACGGCCGTCGCGGATCTGGATACCGCCCTCGGGCATCCACGAACCCTTCGGGCCGGAAAAGTAGAGGGGGAGACCTTCGGCCAGGTTCAACGGGGTGAAGGCCGGATCCTGGCGTTGATGGTGGATGTGGATGTGGGGCTCGCTGCTATTGCCCGAGTTCCCGCATCGCGCGACCACCTGTCCGGCAGTAACATCTTCGCCGGCCGCGACCTGCAAACTGCCGGGCTGTAAGTGCGCGAGGATCAGGTAGGTCCCGGTCGCCAATTGGAGCACGACCCGGTTGCCTTCAGGCGCCGCGATGTTGTTGGACGCGCTACCCGGGATGTTGTCGGGTTCGCCGTCGTGCGTGCTCGACACGGTCGCGTCGATCGGCGCGAGGACGGGCAGACCGTAGCAGCCATAGTCCTCCAGTCGGGCGCTGCCCACGAGATACGGGGCCCGAGCCAGATCATAGGCCCAACGCTGATCGGCATAGGCGGCGTGGTAGTTGGCGCCAAGCGGCTCTCCGCCCCAGAGCACCTTGAGCGGGCCGTCTGCCGGAACACGCACCGTGACCGCCGGTTTCATCTCGTCGCGAGACGCCGGGAAGGCCATCACGGGCGCGACCATCTGGATGACTGGCAGGACGGCCAACGCCGCCACGCCGCCGGTCGTCGCCAGCGCACGACTCAACCGGCGCGTGGCGACAGCATAGGTCAGCGCCGCGAGCAATGTGAGCGCGCCCAAGAGCGGCAGCATAATCTGCACGTCCAGCCACGCATACACGCGTCCCAGCCCACCGAAGGAAATCCGCGCCACCAGGAAGAGCGCGTACGCCAAGAGCCCCACGACCGCCGTCCAACTCATGCTGCGCCAACGCCAGTCGGAGCGCCCTGGCAGCGCACCGGCTCGAGCGGCCTCGCGCAGCCAGGACCAGCCCAAACCCGCCGACCAGATGATGGCCAACGTCAGGAGCACCGGCGCCAGCGGCGGGATGAAACTGAGGACAGCGACCGTCAGGCCGAGCAGACACAACCCACGCGACCACGCCTGACTTCGCCAGGCCAGCGCATTCACCAGGCCATACCAGACGCCATTGAGGAACAGCGTTGCCAAACCGAGCCAATCGATCAGACTCACACCCGCCAGGCGTACGTCGTCCGCGGAAAGACTCAGCGCCCGCAGGCTGAGTGCGGCGTTGGCCAGCAGGCACAGCGCCGCACACAGACCGAAAGTCGTCGCCAGCGCAGTGCGGCCGGCCGCGAATTGCGTCAAGCGTTTGTGCGCCGCGCTCACCAGCACCACCGCCGCTCCGGCCGAGCCCAACTTGAGGATGTCTTGCATGATCAGGGGTTCGGCATGAACGCGGGCGAGCTCGGCCAGCCGCCCCGCATCGGCTAACGCCGCCGGACCCATCAAACCGTACGCGATGGCGAACATGCCCGCGCCCACGGCCGCGCTGGTCAGAGCGGCCACGCCACCCCAGGGCTGCGTGATGAATCGAGAGTCGCTCATGGTCGTGTCTCCTGTCTGAACGCGATGCCGAAAAGACTGGATCCAGCATGCGTCAAACGCGGGCGCGACACGACGCGCCGGAGACGGATCGTGACTGCGTCGCCGGGTGGAGAATTCGACTACAACCCGGGTTGGAGAAGGCGGACCGTTGGGCGGGGGCTTCAGGAGGCGGCGCCAGGGCGCAGAAGCGTGAGCAGACTGCGCATGTCGGTCAAGGCACTGCGGGTCAGAGTCTGAAGGTCATGCAGCGCCTGGGCCGACGCCGCGTCGTCCCGATCGAGGTCCACATGGAGCCTGAGCGTCGTCGCGACGATTTGGTCAAGGGTCGGCATCACCGTTCGGCGCAACTCGCGCGCCAGCCGGTCACGCTCCTCGGCGGCGACCACCTCTCCGGCTTGCGCCGCGTACTGGCGCAGCAACTGGTGGGTTCGTTCAAGCTCGTCCAGAAGTTGGAGCCGTGCCGCCAGATCGGCGTCGAGGCCGCGCTGTGCGCTGATGTAGGCGCCAAGAATGAAACAACCGGCGCTGGGCATGAGGGCCCGGGCCAGACCGGTCAACGGTCCAAGAAAGACCATGAAGGGGATGGCGATCAAACCGCCGAAGACGCTGAGCCAGAGCCAGAGCGCGCGGCCCGTGAGCACGCGGGCGGCCTGCCACGCCAGAAGCACATCCAGCGCGGCAACTGTGCCGACTTCGGGGTTGAGCAGGACGATCGCGCTCACCAGACCGGCTTGGATGGCCAGCGACCCATGCAGCCACGGGCCGCGGATCGGACGCCACCACTGGAAGAAGAACATCCCCGCGAACGCGGCATGGAGGGCAAGATACGGCCCGATCAAGACGGGCTCATGCGTGGAGGCCAGCACCTGGCCAAACTCGGCCAGCAGGATCAGGCCGGCAGCCCCGGCCGCCAGCCGCTCTGGGGTGCGCGGCGACAGTGACGTGGACATCAGGGCGTCACCGCGGGTCCACCAGCCCGATGCGAATGGCAAAGATCGCTAGCTGGGTCCGGTCGCTCAGCGCCAGCTTGCCCAGGATGTTGCTCATATGGGTCTTGACCGTGCGCTCGCTGATGACGAGCACGTCGCCGATCTCGCGATTCGATAGACCCTTGGCCACAAGCCGCACGATCTCGCGCTCACGATCGGTCAGGCTCGCCGCCTCGTCGTCTGTCGCCGGCTTGCCGCGCGCGCGGAAGGCCTGCATCAGCCGGGCCGCTACCGCAGGATGCAGCCGGGTCTCGCCCGCATGCACCGCCCGGATAGTCGCCACGAGCTCACCAGGCGAGACGTCTTTGAGCAGGTACCCGGCTGCGCCGGCTTCGACGGCGGGAAAGATCTGGTCATCGGTTGAGAAACTGGTCAGGGCGATCACGCGGATCGCACTGGACCGGGCCCTGATTTGGCGCATCGCTTCGAGGCCATCCAGTCGCGGCATCACCAGGTCGAGTAGGACGACATCCGGCGCCAGCCGACCGGCCAGATCGACGGCGGCCTGGCCATCCGAGGCCTCGCCAACGACGACGATGTCGGCGTGCAATTCCAGAAACGTCCGCAGCCCCTGGCGCACGATCTGATGATCATCTGCGATGAGGACCCGGATGGCGTTGGGTGGAACGGTCATGGGGTCTGGCCTCCATTGGCGGGTTTGACGAGCCGCACGCGCGTACCACCGCCGGGCGAGGACTGAACTTCAAAGGTCCAACCGATCTCGGCGGCGCGTTCGCGCATGCCGGTCAGCCCGTGGGTATCGGGCGAGGGCGTTCGTGTGGCGTCGAACCCGCTTCCGGTGTCGCTCACCTCCACAAAGGCCGGATCGTCCAGTTGTAGTCGCACATGAGCCGCGCGGGCTCCGGAGTGCTTGGCGACATTGTTCAGGGCTTCCTGAACGAACCGGAAGAGCGTCTGAGACTCGCGGGCGCTCAACGGTTCGTGACCGGACGTGGCGAGCGTGATCGCGAGCCCCGCCAGCCGTGGGTCCTGGGCGTCTGCGCGAATTGCCGTCATGAGCGCCGTCTCGTCCGTGACCCCCGCCGAAGGCGCCGACCCGAGGGCCGAGATTAGATCGGCGAGTTCGCTGTGGGCGCGCGTCGCAAGGCCCGAGACCCGATTCAGTTCAGAGCGTACTCGGTCGCGTTGTTGGGGCAGCAGCAGTTCCGCCGACTGCGCGCTTAGCGTCATCGAGAAAAGCATCTGGGTGATCGAATCATGAAGGTCGCGTGCCAGGCGCTGACGTTCTCGTTGCGCTGCCAATTGCTCGGCCGCCTGAGCCCGGATACGCAGCTCCGTGTTGGAGGTCGCCACGGAGTCCATCAGGATGGCGGTCTGAGCTCGGACCAGGCGGGCCCGGCGAACGGTCCAGGCATAGGTGGCCAACAGCGCGTTTCCAGCTGAATAGACTGCGGTAAAGGCCAGGCCCTGGGCCCAGCCAAACGCCGCGATCATCGGGATCGACATCAGGGCGGCGAACACGCCGATCCAGAGCGCACCCCAAAGCGGGGTGAGCCGCAGCAACGCCTGCATGCTGAGGATGGCGAAGAGCGCGGCGAAGAAGTCTTCGCCGGCCGCGTGTTGGAAGAGCAGGAACGTCAGGGTCGCTTGCGATCCAAGATAGAGGAAGACCACAACCGGCCAACGTCCCGCAGTTAGGGCCTCCGCCACCAGGAACCCAAGCCACGCCCCGAGCAGGCCCAACACGACGGGCAGGTCAGGGGCGGTCTGGAGCCGAATGAGCGCGCGCAGAACCGTGGCGCCCAGGAGCAGGGCCACGGCGAGATAGAACAACCCGACATTCGTCCTGTCTGGGCTGCGCGTCATTGAGCGATTATAACGAGCCTGCCGCACCGGGTACCGAAATCCTCGCCTGGGCTGAAGACGACCCGTCCCAAGCCAGCGCCAGCTTATGCCGGGGCCCACTGCCGGGCATCCAAGCCTGGGTGGAGCTTTTCTACAACCCAGGTTGTATCTTTTTCGATTGAAAGGCGAGAAGATGAGCCAGGAGTTGAGGGAGTGTCGGCGTTCGAAACGCGCGACTCGCGCCGCTGGATTGCCCGGCTCCTCAGAAGGTGACTGCTATGCGTCTCGATTTGTTCAGCACGCCGGGCGAGCCCTTGCTCCACGATCTTGTTGACGCGTGCAGGGCGGAGCTGCAGCGCCTGACCGACCCGGTAGTCGCCTATCTGCCGGCCGCTGCCGTCGGGTCACTCTGGACCGAATATACGTCGGAGGCGTTCAAAGGTGTGGCGGATGTGCGCCTCATCGATTTGGATGGGATGACCGTGGCCGAGATCGCTGATGTGTTGGACCAGGCATCCATGTTGTACATCCCCGGAGGGAACACCTTTCGCCTCAGTCACCGCTTGAGTCTGCGCGGGTTGACCGAGGATCTGAAGGGGCGAGTTCGCGCCGGCCTGCACCTGGCTTCGTTCAGCGCCGGAACTGTCCTGTGTGGTCAGGATATCCTGACGACGGGCGACGCGAATGACTGCGGGACGACGGCGTTTGCCGGGCTTGCGCTGACGGACTTCAATTTCCACGTTCACTTTCCGACCCAGGACGGGCCGGAGCGAGATGCCCGGTTCGAGCGCCTCAGGCAAACTCACGCGCGCCATCCCCACCCGGTGCTCGCACTGGAGGATGGCGCCCACCTGCGCATCCGTTGCGAACACATCGAACTTGTTGCGGGCCGGTGCTGGCGCTTCAACCCCGGTCGAACCCCTATCCGGCTCGGTCTCGGACCGATCACCTGACCCCTTCGCGCCTTCCGCTGTGAGCCGATCCCGGGCAAGGCGTACTCCTGACGCCTGCGCTGGCGCTGCCATGGGCGTGACGCCGCGGCTGAACGCGTGTCGCCGGGTCCAGGGCCTGCGCGTTGGACGGATTCCTGCACCTCTCAACAGCTCCGTGACCACGTTGCGCCGGTGCAATGTGTGAAGGTGCTTCACCTGGTTCAGTCCCGATCTCGCCGTGGGCAGCGCCTGCAGGGGCGATCCGTCGTCAGCGCCGCAGCTCGCGTGACCGGCTACAATTCGACACATACTTTTCGGGAGGATGACACCATGCGATACGACCTGGCTATTCCGGGCTTCGAGACACGACCGGTCAGCATCGAAACCGCCGGTTTCTTTTCGGGCCCAAAGGTGCTTGTCGGCGGCGAACCGGCGCCGACCGGCCCGCTGCCCGGGCAGTTCAGGCTCGCGAAACCGGATGGCACCGAAGCGATCGCGACACTCAAGTCGACGTTCTTTCTGGATCCGATCCCGCAGTTTTCCGTGGGCGGCCAGACGTATCGACTCGCCGAGCCACTGAAGTGGTACGAATGGGCGTGGTGCGCGCTCCCCATCGCGCTGGTCTTTGTCGGCGGCGCGCTCGGGGCGGGTCTCGGTATGCTGGCGATGTTCGTCAATAGCCGGCTGTTCCGGGGCAAGCTGGCGCCGCCGCTGCGCTTTGGCGCCACCGGGCTCGTGTCGCTCGTGACAGTCGTCCTGTACTTCGGCCTTGCGCTGGCGCTCGGATCGGTGATCAACTCGGTGTTCAGTCAGCCGACGCAACTGGTCTCGGACGCCGGGCGTTTTTCGATCACGGCGCCGACTCGTCTGACCGAGCAAACGCAGGATGTGTCGCTGGGCTCGGCCGGCCACGTCGAACTGCATCTGTTCACGGGTGATCGGAACGGCATCACGTACTACACCAGCTACGTGGATTACCCGCAGTCCATCATGAGCCAGGGCGTGCCTGAGAACATGCTGGTCGGTGCGCGCGACGGCATCGCCACGAACATGGGCGGCACACTCACGTCCGACAAGGCCGTCACGCTGGGAACCCACCCCGGGCGTGATTTTGCGCTCGAGGGCGTCAAAGATGGCAATAACACCTACACGGTACAGATCCGGCTCTATCTCGTCGAGAACCGGCTGTACCAGAATATGGTGATCCTTCCGACCGGCTCAACGGACTCGAGCGCTCAACCGTTCCTGGATTCGTTCACCCTGAGCGGCGACTAGGGATCGTTCGGTGGCCCCCCCGTTGTCGGTGATCGCCAAGGAGGCGTGTCGTGACAACCACTGGCCTGGCTGCGGTCTACGGCGTGTTGGCGCGCCAGAACGCGTACGCCAATCGCGTGCTGTTCACGGAGGCATTGCAGTTGGGTCAGGAGGCACTGGAAGAAGCCGGCAGCCCGAGTCGCGAATCGGTCCATCAACTGCTGTGCCATCTCACGGCGGTCGAGGACAACTATCTGTCGCAGATCCGCGGAGTTGCGCGACGATTCAATCAGACGTCGGCAATGCCGCTGACGGACGTCGCCGCGCTGGCCGACGAGACCAGCCGGGCGCTGCTGGACTACGTCACCTCATTGACCGAACCCGAGTTCGAGCGCGTGGTTGAGTTTCGGTTTTCTACGGGAGCGCTGGTGCGCTATCCCGTCTGGCAGATCCTGACTCAGATTCTGATCCATTCGACTCACCATCGGGGCGAGCTATCGGTGTTGCTTTCCGCTCTCGGCCGGCCACTTCCGATCGATGACATCATCGTTCGCTTCACCGACGAAAGCGGGCAAGATTGGCCCTTCCGACAGCGGTAGCGGCGAACCGCTGGCGTGCTCCTTCAAGTGGTGCGTTCGAACGGCCTGTTGTTGGTTTTGGGACGTTGCCGCTAGATCTCGGGGGACGCGATGCTTTTGCTCACCGGCCCGACCGCGGCGGGTAAGAACACCGTCGCGGGCATCCTCGCGCGGCGCTTGCCGCGTTGCGCCGTCGTCGACGTCGACCTCGTTCGCGCTATGTTCGTCCAGCCACACAACACGCCCTGACAGACCCTCATACTCGATGTCGTGATCAACGAGACGCTGCCCATCTACCGCGAGTGTTTGGCCGCGGTCACGTTCCGGGTCGTCCAACTATTGCCGTCCTTCGAGGAGACACGCCGGCGCTTCGACGCGCGGCGCCCGGTATTGACGGACGACGAATTCGCGCAGGTCTACCGCGACCAGGTGTCCTTCAATCTGGCGGATATACGACTGGATACGACCCGGATGGATCCCGAGGCCACGGCGACTCGCGTTGCGCCCTATCTCACGCCAGTCCGGTAGCGGACGGCGGACGCGACGCCAGCGCGTGGCTTGAGCGCGCGTTGTCGCTGCATTCGCGGTCGGCGTGGCTGGGAGCCCGGGCGGCGATGCGACCTCGTCGAGTCACGGCGACGGCGATGACACCGCCGGGCCTGGCTCGGTTTGGTCGGCCGGAGCAGGCAGCGCCAGGCCGGCGGCGAAGGGGGCAAATTGGGCATCCAGCCAGTCGAGGCACAGCTCAACCCAGACGGCTGCGCGTGGGTTGTTCATCGCCGCGAAGCCGCTCGACGTGTGCGGCCTGGCCAACGAGAGCCCATGTACGCCGTCCTGAAACACATGGAGCTCGAACGGAACCTGGGCCTGGGCGAGCGCCGCGGCAAAAGCCAGCGAGTTGGCGACCGGCACAAGCGCGTCGTTGGCCGTGGTGAAAATGAACGTCGGTGGCATCTGGCTGTCGACGTGCTTCTCCAATGACGGGACAGGCGTCGCCAGGACGCTCGACATCGAGTCGAGGATGCAGGGGTAACCCAGGACGAGGGCGTTCGGTCGTAACCGACCCAGGGTGCCGAGCGCCGCCGCCAGGTGCCCGCCGGCCGAGAACCCGCACACGGCGATCCGGTCCGGGTCCAGGCGCCAGGCCGCGGCGTTGGCGCGGAGGAGGTCGAGTGCCGCTTCAGCGTCGTGCAGCGGCCGTGGAAACGTCGACTCCGCTCCGACCGAATACCGGAGCACGAACGCGTGGTAGCCGCGCGCGAGGAACACGAGCGCGATCGGCTCGGCTTCGCGATCCGAACACACGAAATAGCCGCCCCCTGGGAGCACCAGCACGGCGGGGCGAATCTGTGCGTTCGGCATCTCGCCCGACTCGTCCAGACGATAGGCCGTAAGCGTCACATTGGGGCGGTCAGCAAAGGTCAGGATTTCGGTCTTCATGTGGGCTCTCCCAGGAATGGGTTTCGAGTTGCGGCAGGGACATCGGAAGAAGCGTCGTTTGAGCTTTCGCTAGATCAGACCGATCAGGCGCCACCACGTGACCTCGACGCCGATCATGACGACGAGCACGACGACCGTCAATGGCAGACCGTACCGCAACACATGACGGGCGCTGTAGCCGCCGACGTCGCCCTGGCCAAGCAGGATGGAGACGTGCTGGAACGGGAACACGAAATGAATGGAGACCGCCGTATAAATCAATAAGGCCGGGAAGAGCGGGCTCCAGCCCGCCGCGGTCGCGTAACGCACCATGGGCGGCGCCGCGATCGACATGCAGGCCAGCGCGCTCCCCAAAACCATGTGCATCAGCATCGTGGCGCCTCCGACGAGCGCAGCGAACACATAGGGGTCATGCGGCGCGACCGGCGGAAGCAACGTGGCGGCCAGCCAGTCGGAGAGGCCGGTCAAGCGACCGACCGTGCCGATCGCAAGGGCTCCGGTCACAAAGAACAAGATCGGCCAATTGACACTCGTGCTCAAGTCCTGCGCGTCGAGCACGCCGCCGATCCGCGGCAGCGCGAGGCCGACGACCACAAGCAGAGCAACCCAGGCGGGATCGATGCCGTGGAGTTCATCCGTGATCCAGAGCACGAGCGCCAGTGACACCCAGGCCAGGGTGATCTTCTCGGCACGGGTCATCGCGCCGCGCTGGGCCCGGCGGCGCTCCAATTCGGCGTGGTCGATCGCCAGCGAACCGGTCTGGGGGAACACAAGGAGGTGAAGGCCCAACATCGCCAGCGACGCGATGATGCCCGGCACGGCCATATAGATCGGCCAATCGAGCCACCCGATCGACTGACCGCTGAACCCGACGGCGGCCAGGTTGAGCGTGGAATCCCCGGTGAGCAGGATGGTTGCGGTGGCCGTGGTCGCGACGAAAACCGAAAACCCCACGGACGCGGCGTCGGTCGCGTTCATGCCCGACACCTTGATCACCGCCCGCAGCAGCGACATCAAGAGCAGCGCACGCGGAAAGGGATGTGGAATGAGAACGCTCAACACGAACCCGAGGACGTATGTCAGGACGATCAGGCTGCGATACGAACCGGCAAAGCGCGCAATGAAGAACTCCGCTACGCGTTCAGCCAGGCCGGATTTCGTGACGGCAGCCGCGATCAAGAACGACGCGACGATCAACCACATCAGCGGCAAGGTCCAGACCTGCAGGACCTGGGCGGGCGTGGCAAAACCGAACAGGATGTAGGCCAACAGCATGAGCAGCGTCGCGTACGCCGATGGGACGATGGCGAAGACCCACCACACCACCGTGAACAGCGTCACGACCAGCGTGCCTCGCCCCGCCAGGCTCAGGTCGCCCGGCAGCGGGCTGAACCACACGCCCGCTGCGACGACCAGCGAGAGCACGAACCCGACGAGTTTCCGATCCACGCCGCCGGCCATTCGATAGACCTGTTTCATACGTTGGTCCGTTCGGCTACACCGTGATCTCGATCGGATTGCCGTCCGGGTCGAGGACGACGCTCTCGTAGTAGCCGTCACCGGTCGTCCGCGGTTGGCCGATCACACGATAGCCGTCCATTCGAAGGCGCTCGGTCAGCGTGTCGACACCTTCCCGGGTGCCGACGGCGATCGCCAGGTGCGCATAGCCAATCATGCTCGTCTCCGATTGCGCCCGCGTAACATCCGGTCGTTGCATCACCTCGAGCCTTGCGCCGTCGGGAAAGGTCAGGAAGTAGGACGCAAAACCCGTATTGTGATTGGTGTACTTCTCGCCGGCGCGTGCGATGAAATAGGTTTCGTAGAAGGCCCTCTGCGTCTCCAGCTGGCACGTCCAGATTGCGATGTGGTCGATGTGCATGGTCGCCTCGTGTGTGACGGGGTCGCTACACGCTGGATGCCGGGGCCAGCCGGGCCGTTTGCCGTGCCTGAAAGCGTCGCAACATTCCGAGTGCGATCACGCACAGCACGAGTTCCGATACGGCCTCCGAGACCCAGATGCCTGTTAACGAGTAGATCCGCGAAGCCAAGAGAAGCACCGGCAACTTAACAAAGAGGATACCGCCCAACGTGATCAGGAGCGCTTCCTTGGCCTTTCCAACGGATTGAAAAGACGCGGCGACCAGCACCGAGATTCCGCCCAACGGGAATGCCAGCGCCATCCAGCGCAGGGCGACCTGACCCTCGGTGACGATGGTCGGGTCCGTCGTCAGCAGGCCGATCAACGCCGCGGGCAGCGCGAGACAGAGCGCGCCAACGACGACACCGTAGCCGATCGAAGCGCCAAGCGACAGGCTGATCGTGCGCCACACCCGATCGAACCGGGCCCGCCCGAAGTTGTAGCCCGTGATCGGTTGCATCCCCTGGACGATCCCGGTCTGCGGCGTGATCAACCCCGAATAGATCCGGCTGGCGATGGCGAACACGCTCAGGGCGCTGTCGCCGCCGAAGGCCTTTAGAAGGTTGTTAGTCACGACGACCACCAGACCGGCGCTGAAACCCTTGATAAATGACGGGAACCCGATGGCGACCACCTCGGCCATGATCGGCCAATCCGGCTTGAAGTGCGCGGCGCGGATCCGGTACGAGCGACTCGGCCGCAGGAAGAAGAAGTACAGGCTCATGGTGGCCGAGATCGCCTGGCCAGTAACCGTCGCCAGTGCCGCCCCGGCCACGCCGAGGTGAAGCAGGATGATGAACACCCAGCACAACAGGATATTCGCGCTGACCGGGATGATCCACATCGCGGTCGAGTAGCGGATGTTCCCATCCGCTCGCACGATGGTCGAGAAGCCCGTGCTCGTCAGCGCACCGAGAAAGATGATCCGGCCGTACGTGATCGCGTAGGGCGCGACGCTGTCAGTGGCCCCGAGCAGAAACACGATCGGTTCGATAAGGGCCGCGCCGAATATGGTGATGACGAGCGCGACGACCCAAAAGACCACGAGCGTGTTGGCCACCGCGCGCGAGGCCCGGTCGTGGTCTCTGGCGCCCAGTGCCCGCGACACCAGGGAGGCGCCGCCAGATCCGACCGTCGTGGCGACGCCGCCGAGCGCGATCAGCACGGGCGAGATGATTGATGCACCGGCGGCCGCCAGCGCGCTGATACCGACAGAAAGAAAATACGTGTCGGTCACGCTGTAGATGGCATAAACGAGGAGCGACAGCGTTGTCTGGGAGGACATCTCCCAAAGCAGCGCTCCGATCGGTTCGGTGCCGAGGCGATCGACGCCCACCGGGTCCGCCATCGTCGATCAGTTGTCCTGGAGCCACTTCAACGCGGGAATCAGAAGCCCCATGGCCATGTGGCTGACCTCGTCGGTGTCGTAGTTCCGATAGTAGCACTCCGTCTTCATGACCAGGGCGAGGTGCAGCGTGTATAGATGACACCTTGCTTCCTCGGCGTGGGTGAACGTGGTCTTGCCGTACCCGCGGAGGCTCTCGGTGACCCCATCGAAAGCCAATGCTCGAAACTGCGCTTCCATGAGCGGGTCCGCCCACAGGGCGCGTTCGAAGTCGAGCAAGCCCGTGACCTGCCCGTCCTTGACGAAGAAGTTCAGATCCCACGCGTCCCAATGCACGAGCTGCGGCGTGGTTACTTCCTCAAGCGCGGCAGCGTGTTTCAAAACCGCAACGCGGATCTCGTCGATTGAGTATCCGAAGTCGGCGTTCTTCTTGCGCCCGTCCTCGAGCACGGAATCGACGATGGCCAGGAACGCGGCGCGCCAGGTGTCGGCGCGCAGGCGTGGGTTGCCGTCGTAGCCGAAGTAGGTGCCGGCAAACCCGTTGATCTCGCGGAGGATGGCGCCGATGCGGCGATAGATGCGCTCGCTGTCTTCGGGGGCGAGCGACGCCTTGACGTGTTCGAGGTTGTCACCGGCCAGCTTCTCCATGAAGAAGTAGTCGGAGTCGCACAGGTCGCGGGCGGCGTCGAAGAACAGAATCTCCGGCACCGGGATTGCCGGGTTCTGGGCCACGAGCCGCATGGCGGCGACCTCGGTCGCCATGATGTCGTGCTCGTATGCCATGACCTCGGCGGATCGCGGCGGTGCGATCTTGACGATCACGTTGCGTCCGTCGGCCAGGCGCACGTCGTAGGCGGCATTGAACCACCCTTCTTTGAGTTCGCGGACGGCGGTTTCGCCGTCTGCCAGCGTTGATCCGTCAAAGGCTCGAGCCGCCATGGCCGCGATCTGATCGCGTGTCTTTCGATTCTTGGTCCTGCTATCCATCGGTTCGTCTTCCTGCAGTTGAGGTGCGTCAAGGCGCCCGGTCTGTTTGCCTTAAGGAGTTGGTGCGGCGCCGGTTGACCGTTGCGGATTATACGCCCGCGTGGCGCCGCGTTCGGCTGTGGTGGTTGCGCGAGTGGGCGGAATCTGGCCGCACAGGGTCAAAGTGGCGCTGGCGTGGCGCGTTCAAGCCCGAAGGCGCTTCAGATGGATCCAACGTGGATGGCGTCGGCCATTGAGCCAGGCTCCGATGGGCGTATCGCGCACAAACAGATCGTAGCTCAGCAGTGATAGCGCCAGTGTCGCGCTGAGCACGACCAGCGTCTGCAGCGTCGCGCTGCTCCAGTCGGAGACCCACACCTGCAATGCCAGGACGATCGGGAGATGGATGAGGTACACCCAGTACGACGCATCGGCGAGATACCGCACCCAGCGACTCGGTTGGCTCAGCCGGGCGATGAACACCCCGATCCACCCCGTCGTGGCCAGAGCCAGGGTCAGCGCATTGGCGGCGGAGGCTGCCCAGGCCACAGTCAGGCTGTCGCCGCCGGTCTGGCGCTGCACTTCGAGCGCGAACCCCGTCAACCCGGTCGCGATGCTCAGCGCCAGCCAGGGTCCCCACAGTCTGCCGAAAGCGTGCAACACCTGCGGCTGATACGCGAGCCACCAGCCCAGTGCGAAGAAGAGCAAATACTCGCCCACCGCGGCTGGCTCGGGAATGAAACCCTGGTCGGGAGAGTCGATCAGGTGCCGTGGCGTCATGAGCAGAATCGGAAATGTCGCCACGGCCAGCACCAGCGGGCCGCCCGGGCGGGTGAGGATGCGTGCCAGATGAGCGCCGGCGGCATCAGCCGCGCGGGCCAATCGTCCGCCCACCAGGCGCTGAGCCGCTGCGCGACCGATGACGAACAGAACCGTGACGAGGCCGAGGTAATACAGAAACCAGAGATGACCGGGCGATATCGCCGGCCAGGTCTCGTCCATCAGCCCGCCGATCGCCAGGACGACCAGAGGGAGGCGGGCTGTGTCCGGCGGCAGGCTCAGCCACCCGGTCTTCAACCCGCCGGCGATCCAGGGTATGCTTATCAGGAGCTTGATCGGATAGACGAGCACCAAAAACACGAGTCCGATCCGGCTGGCACGATCCCGAAGATACGCGCGAAGTCCGCGCCGGGCGACGACGGTTGCACCGAAGAACCCAGCGAGCAGAAAGAACAGTTGCATTCTGAAGTCGTGCGTGTAGTGCACGAACGCCCACAGTGCCAGATTGGGTTGCGCGACGCCGACGCCCCATTCACCAGGCGGCAAGACGTTCGAGAGCGTCGCATGCAACACCACGCCGAGCAGCAACGCAAACGCCCGCACGGCGTCCATCCCGTGAAGACGCCCGGCGCCCGACAGCGGTTCGACGACGGGCACCATCGCGGCTTTCGCCGATTGGGGCGTTGACCGGGCGGGATCGTTGATATCGGACGTGGCCGTGCCGGTGATGGACATGGTTGGGACTACTCGCAAGGGGGTGGCGTGCAGCAACCTTCCCAGTATACGGCGCTGCGCCCGCGACGACGCCCGGTGTGCGGCTCGACGGATCGGGAACTTGTTGTGCGGTGCACGCTCACAAGCCCAACCAAACCCGTGGCGTGATTGAATTCGCCCGCAAGGCGCCGCGAGGAGATGACGAAGATGGTGACACGAGAGCGGATCCTGGAAGCGCTGGAAAGAGGATGGGGCACCTACGTCGCCACATTCGACGCGCTGCCGCCGGATGTGCAGCGGCAGTGTCTTGATCGCCAGGGGTATCGCCGGTTTGCCGATCTGCTGGCGCACGTGATCGCGTGGTGGCGCGAAGGGCGCGCCATTGTCGAGGCGCTTCTGGCCGATCCGGGCTATCAGGCCCCGGCCCGCGACGTCGATGCATTCAACGCCGCGGCGGTCCGGACGGTTCTGGCCGAGGACGAGGCGGCCGTGCGCCAGGCCTTCGAGGTCGCGCGCCGCGATCTGGTGACCTACGTCGCGAACCTACCGGAGTCCGCCGTCGAGACCGAAAAGATCGTGGCGCAACTCAACATGGAGATCATTGGTCATCTGGCCGAGCACTCGCTGGCGGAATACTGAGCCTAAGGTTGTCTGGCGCACCGCTGGCGCTCGCGCAACAACCTTGCGGTTGAACACCGTCTGGGCCTGATGGGATGGAGGGCATCGTTGGCCACTCAGCAAGACGTCCGCCGACTGGCCCTGGCGTTGCCCGAGGCCGGTGAAGATGAAGGGCACTTTGCTTTCTCGGTGCCGGTCAAAGGCAAGCGCAAAGGGTTCGTGTGGATCTGGATGGAGCGTGTCGTGCCCAGGCAACCGCGCCAACCAAACCCCGGCGTGATCGCCGTGCGCGTGCGAGACGAGGAGGAGAAGGACATGTGGCTGGCGTCGGATCCGGCCGTTTTCTTCACCGAACCGCACTACGCCGGCTTTCCGGCCGTGCTGGTTCGCCTCGACGCCATCGATGTCGAACGCCTGCGCGAGGTGATCGTCGGCGGATGGCGGTGCCTGGCCCCGCCGGCGGCGGTCAGACGATGGGATCAGGCGTGATCGGTCAAGGATAAACAACACTCATGAGCCGCCGCATTCCGCTTCTCGACACCGAACGGCTGACTGTCCGCGAACTCACACGGGACGACCTCGAACCCATCCATCGTGTCCTCGATGCCGCGTTTGGTACGCGCACGCCGCTGGCTGAGCGGCGCCGCTGGCTGGAATGGACCGTGTTGGGCTACGACATGTTCGCCGGCCTCGACCAGCCTCACTTCGGCGAGCGCGCGATCGTGCTCACTGCCACCGGTGAGCTTGTCGGCGCGGTGGGCGTAGTACCCTATGTCGATAGCTTTGACCTTCCCGAGGGCGGGGTGGGCGCGCCCGAGCCGCCCGCGGCCGCCGAGATCGGATTGTTCTGGGCCGTGGCGCCCGCGCACCAGGGGAACGGGTATGCGGCTGAGGCGGCGCGGGCCGTGATCGATCACCTGTTCAGGCACGAGCGCCTGGGACGCATCATCGCCACCACGGCGCCGGACAATGCGGCGTCGCAGGCCGTGATGCGCCGTCTCGGCATGCGGCTGCGGCACATCACACGCCAGCGTCCACCGGAGCAGTTCGTGATCGGCGTGCTCGACAACCTCACCCAGATCCGCGCCGCGTAGGCGCCGCCTCACCAGTCGAATTGAGCCGCCGCTTCGATCGGGTCAAGCGGCCGTCAGCCTGACCGTTCGACCGTCGCGCGCCGACGCGCGCGCGGCGTCCAGGATCCTGACGACCGATAACGCGTTTTCGAGGGACCATAGATTGCCCGGGGTCACGATTTCACGGCCGCGCACCACCGCGGCGAAGTAGGCAAAAGGATCACTCACCGGCAGTTGTTGCGCCGGGAGCTCGATCCGGCGTTCAGCCGTCTCTCCGCGTAGTCGCACACGCAGGATGTTGTCGTCTTCGGTGATGACGTATCCGTCGCGGCCGTAAAGCGCCATGTCCTTTCGATCGAAGGGCCAGTTCCACGAACCCTGGATGATGGCCTGAGCCTGCGGGTAGGCGAGGATGAGCGTGGCCTCATCGTCGACGCGCGGATAGGTCCCGGGTTTGTGTGTTTGCAGAACGGCCGTGACCGTGTCGGGTTCGACGCCGTTCATGAGCCAGGTCATCAGGTTGGCTCCGTAGCACCCGAAGTCCACGACCGCGCCGCCGCCGTTGAGGACGGGGTCCGTCAGCCAGGCCAGGAACTCGGCGTTACAGCCGATCTCGACCGGGCCGCTGTGGCCGTCGTGCACCACGACCTTCCGGAGCGGGCCAAGACCATCCGGCGCCTCTGCCCACCGCCTGGCCGCATAGGTGGTGGCATACCACGTCGTCTCGTAGTTCGTGATCAGGTGGATGCCGGCGGCGCGGGCCAACGCAGCCATGCGTTGCGCGTGGTCGCCGCTCACGGCCAGCGGTTTTTCGACCATGACGTGAATGCCGCGCGGCGCGCAGGCCTCGACGACGCGCAGGTGCTCGTAGATGGATCCGAAGGCGCAGACGGCCTCGGGGCGGACGGCGTCGAGCATCGTGTCCAGGTCGGCGTACAGGCGGTCGCGCGGCAGGTCGAATTCGCGCGCATACCGGTCGACCAACGCCTGGTCAGGCTCGCAGAACGCGACCGTGTCCACGTCCTCGCGGTGCCAGCGTCGCAGGTTCCAGATGACGTGGCCGTGTGTCATGCCGGCGATGGCCATTCGAACGGGTGATGGTGTCGTCACGCGTGATCCTCCTGATCCGCCGAGCGCGGGATCTCGTAGTGAAGCTCGGCGAAGCCCGAGCCGATCTGGCGCACGGATTTGAGCCTGAACGACGGTTGGGTTGCGTGCCGGGGGAACAAGGGCTTACCCGTGCCGAGCGTGACGGACCCGATCTGCACGATGATCTCGTCCAACAGACCCGCATCATAGAACTGACCGGCGAGTTCGCCACCGCCCACGATCCAGATGTTCTGGTCTGCGGCGATCGCGGCGCGCATGTCGGCGTGGACCGGGCGCACGTCGCCGCTGACGAAACGCACATCGGCGTTCGGTACTCCAGCGAGCGTGCGATGCGTGAAGACCCACGCGGGTTGCGTGTAGGGCCAGGGCGATCCTGTTTGGACCGCGACCGTGTCGGCGTTTCGCAGCATCCACTCGTAGGTCGAAGCGCCCATGGCCAGCGCGCCGACATGGGCGATGAACGCCGGGTAGCTCGTGTCGGCCGGGTCGCCGAGCGGAAAGAGCCAGTCCAGGGAATCGTCGCTGGTTGCGATGAACCCGTCGAGCGTGGTGGCGGTGAAGTATTGGGTCTTCATAGGCTTCAGTCAACCTCGTCGCTTGCGTATAGTCAGACCGGGGTTGATCGAACCGAAGCGCCGTGACGCACATCGCCCGTCACGGGGATCAACGGCCGTCATCCAGCGCGTCGTCACGGCGAAACACCACAGATGCCCTGGGTTGTTCGTTGACGACCAATCGGAACACGTCGGGCCGGGCGTAGTGGCCGGTCACGTCGAAGTCGTACTTGCCGCGAGCGATCTCGCCCTGGTCGAGATCGGCGTACAAGATGCCTTCCTGGCCGTACAGCGGTCCCGCCAGGACCTGGCCAAGCGGCGACACGATCACGCTGCCGCCACGGCACAGCTCCTCCGGCGCGTCCGCCAGTTCTTCGATGCCCGGGAGCTCGCGCGGCAGCATCGTTTTTGTGACGTATTGGTTGCAGCCGAGCACGAAGCACCGACCCTCACACGCGATGTGCTGCAGGCTGGACTGCCAGGTGTCGCGCGAATCGGCGGTCGGGGCCAGATAGATCTCGACGCCCTTGCCGTAGAGCGCCATGCGCGCCAGCGGCATGTAGTTCTCCCAACAGATCAGACCGCCGACTTTGCCGAGCGCCGTATCCAGGACCGTCAGCGTACTCCCATCGCCTTCGCCCCAGATCAGGCGCTCGGAGGCTGTCGGTTTCAGTTTCCTGTGCTTTCCGAGGATCCGGCCATCCGGACCGAAATAGAGCAGGGTGCAGTATAGGGTGCCGCCGCTCGTGTCGGTGTCGCGTTCGATGACGCCGATCGCCAGATAGACGTTCGCCTGGCGAGCCGCCGCGCCCAGTGCCGCGGTCGCCGCGCTCGGGATCTCGACCGCGTTGGCCCAATAGGCCTGCCACGTGCGACGGCCAGTCGGGCTTCGGCTGCCCACGACGGCGCCGAACGAGAGCCCGCGTGGGTATGCGGGGATGAATGCTTCCGGGAACAAGACCAGCCTGGCGCCCTGAGCCGCCGCCTCCACCGTCAGACGACAGGCCTTGTCGACGCATGCTTCGCGATCGAATGGCACAGACGCCGCCTGAACCACAGCCACACGTGTCGTCACTGCCATTTCTTGGATCGTCATGATTTTCCTCGGACCACTACGGGGCTGCACGACGCCATGTGGCGTGGGTTGCCCGTACGGGATCTGTCGTTGGATTGTACTTGCGCGGCACTTCGTCGCGGCGGTTGGTTCGCTGTGCGCCGCCCCGGTCGCGCTCGTGAATGAGCCAGAGGGGGCGCTCCGCGAGAGAAGCGATGTTGTCCCATGGAGTGCGCTTGCGATAAGGTGCCCCAACCTGGAGGCGTTGGACAACTCGCCCGCGAACAACCAGGGCGGCGCGCCTATCGTGCGTCGCTCATTGTCTGTGATAATCTCATTTCCACATGAACTACCGCTACGCGGTCGAGCGCCGCGACTACACCGATCTCTCCAGCGGGCGCGTGCTTGTCTCGTTGCCGGGGCATCCGGCCCTTCCGGTTCGGTTGGCGGATGAGCTGTTCAGCCGTTGTCTGGCGCATTGGCGCGCGAGCGGCGCGGCCGATCCCGTGGCGGTGTACGACCCCTGTTGCGGAGCGGCCTATCACCTGGCCGTGATCGGCTTCCTCCATGCGGCCGACCTTGAGTCCATTTTCGGCTCCGACGTGCTTCCCGAGGCCGTCGCGGCGGCCCGACGCAATCTGTCGCTGTTGAGCGACGCGGGCTTAGCGGGCAGGGCGCTCGAACTCGAGCGCCTGGCGACCGATTACGGCAAAGCATCACACCGCGAGGCGCTTGATAGCCTCCGGCGTATGCGCTCGTTGCTCAAGGAAGGGCTCGCGGGCCGTTCGCTCGCCACAGACGTGTTTGCCTGCGACGCGCTGGCCGACGGGGCGCTGGCGGCCGGTCTCGCGGAGCGCCGCCCGGAGATCGTCCTCGCAGACGTGCCCTACGGCCTGCACTCGACCTGGTTGGGCGCGGCAGCCGGCGCGGTGCGTGCCCCGCTCGATCAGATGCTCCATGGGCTCCAGCCGGTCTTGCGGCCCGGCAGCGTGCTCGGCATCGTGTCCGACAAGGCCCAGAAGCCGGTTCACACAGGCTACGAACGATTGGAACGCTTCAACGTTGGAGCGCGCCGGGTCGTGATCTTGCGTTGGAAGGGCGGGGCGTGACCGGCGACGGCGCGATCGTCGTTGAGACCTCACGATTGGTTATTCGGCACTTCGAACCGGGTGACCGGATCGCGTTGTCGGCTGTTTTCGGCGACGCCGAGGTGATGCGCTTCGGCCCTGGGGTGCAAACCCCTGAGTGGATCGACACGTGGCTGGGCGAACGCCTCGATCCCATCGATCGGCGGCCTTCGGTCGGCGTCTGGGCCGTGATGGAGCGCGCGACGCGCTCCATATTGGGCTATTGCGGCCTGTTCGAGTTTCCGGATCTGGCGGGGCGGTTCGAAATCGAGCTCGGCTACCGTTTGGCTCGTGCCTGGTGGGGTCGCGGCTATGCAACGGAGGCCGCGCGAGCGGTGCGCGACTTTGGTTTTGAGACGCTATCGCTGTCACGTCTGGTTGCCTTGATCGACCCCGATAACCGGGCGTCGATCAGGGTAGCCGAGAAGTTGGGTATGCGCTATGAACGTGACGTGATGCTTCCGGATTACTCTCATCCAGACCACCTGTACGTCGTTTCCCGCTAATCCCGCGCTCCGCGATACGATCTTACCTGCGTCGCGACGCGAGTCGTGGCCTGCCTTGCGAGGCTCGCTTTCCGAGTTGCTCGGCGGCGTGACAATGACCGGCTCGTGGCTCCGCCTTCGGGCTCGCGCTTCCGGATCGATGGCGTTGCTTGGCTTGGCCGCCTCGTTGCCGACTCATAGCACCTGCCACCTCGGCGACATTCACTGGCGGTAGACGGTCTGCTCGTCGTAGACAACGCTCTTTCGCAAGCCAGCGATGTGCTGCCTTTCGCCGCGCTGGTCGGCGTGGATGGCGAGCTCGTCACCTGCACCGTCCCGGTCGGCAACGGCGAGTTCGCCGCAACCTGGGCGGGCCCGACGCCTTCCATCGATGGATGTGTACAGGCGCCATTCAAACGATCGGAAGAGATCGTTTGCAGCGTTTGGCTGGCTGACGATCTGCTGACGCGGGACTTCTTATGGTTTGCCCTGCTGCTTTTCTGCGGTAACCTGCAATGGAGCCTGTCCCGCCCAAACGCGGGAACCCAATCCCATATTGGTTCGGCGCCTCGGCGCTGGACCCCACGAGGTGACATGAACACGTTCAAACCCCTCGTTGCGCTTGGCCTGTCGATCGGTGTCGCCGCATACGCTTTGGCAGCGCCACCGACGGTCAGCGCAGTCGCCACCGGCGAGGTGATCATCAACGAATATGCCTCGGATGATGATCCCGCCAATAGCGATTACCTCGAGCTTTTGGTCACCGGGTCAAACGTCGACCTCCGCGGCCTGCGGATCTCCGACAACGAATTGACCGTCACCGGCACGCTCAACACAAACGAGACGGTCTATGTGTTTGGGCAGGATGCCTTCCTGTCCTCCGTCCCGCGCGGCACCCTGATCGCGCTCTTCACGACGACCAATGGCATCACGCCGGACACAGTCGCCGACGCAGCCAACAGCGATTGGCGTATGGTCCTTGCGCCCGGGTCCGGATTCTCCTTCAGCACCGATGGCCTGGGCGGCGCAAGCAACCTCGGCCTCGCCACGGGCGGCGAAGCGCTCTACGTGTATCTGCCTGGGCCGAACGGCGACAGCTCAGGGACCGACAACGTCTATCTGGACTTCATGAGTTACGAGACCGATGGCGGCGAACCGCCAACGGGATTCGCGGATATCAACTTGCCGTCAGTCGCCGACAACGCCTATTACACCGGCAACACGGCGGACGGCAACGATACCGCGGCGAACTGGGTCCGGTTCGACGTCATGCCGAACGTCCTGGCGACACCCGGAGAGCCCAACCCCGGGCAGGACCTGAGCACATTGCGTGTGCCGCCGACCGTGGATGCGGCGCCCGGCGTGCTCTCGGTGTCGCCGACGAACGGCGCGACCAACGTACCGGTGGATGCGCTGCTCTCGGTGACGTTCTCGGAGCCGGTCTCGGCCTCCGCCGGGTCGTTCTCGCTCACGTGCGCGGTCGCCGGGTCGGGGGCGCCCATTGACGTTGTCGTGGCGGGCGGTCCCACGGTCTTCACGCTCGATCCCGTGATCAACCTCGCGCCGGACGATGCCTGCACGCTGACCGTGCTGGCGGCCGGCGTCTCGGACGCCGATGCCAACGATCCGCCGGACACTTTGGCCGCTGACGTCGTGATCGGTTTCTCGACGGTCCCGGCCAACCCGTGCGCCGCTCCAGACGTCGCGATCGGATCTGTGCAGGGCCTGACCAACACGAGCCCGGTGTCAGGCACTGTCGTGACAGTCCAGGGCGTCGTCGTCGGTGACCACGAGGGTGCGTCGCCGCTGCTGCGCGGTTTCTATCTGCAGGACTCTGGCGACGGCGACCCGGCGACCTCGGACGCCGTGTTCGTGTTCAATGGGAACAACAACTCGGTCGCGCTGGGACAGGTGGTGCAGGTGACCGGCACGGTTGCCGAGTTCCAAGACCAGACGCAGTTGGGCGGCACGTTGACGATCGCGAGCTGCGGCCAAACTGGCGATGTGACCCCCGTCGACGTGACGTTCCCGCTCCCCGCCGCGGTCAATGGCGTGGCCTATCTCGAGCGCTTCGAAGGTATGCTTGTGCGTCTGCCGCAGACCCTGAACGTCACCGAGCATTTCCAACTCGGCCGCTTTGGTCAGGTGACGCTCTCGCTCGGTCGACAATTTCAGCCCACTCACGTGTTCGCCCCCGGCGGTCCCGGCAGTGATCGCGATCTGTTTGCGCAGGCCCTCGCGCTCAGTCGGATCATCCTCGACGACTCGCTTCAGAACCAGAACCCTGATCCCATCGTGTTCGCCCGTAACGGCCAGCCGCTCAGCGCGGCCAACACGCTGCGTGGCGGCGACACGGCCACCGACGTGGTGGGCGTGATGACCTATACCTGGGCCGGCAACGCGGCCAGTCCGAACGCCTATCGCGTTCGCCCGCTCCTCGCGCTGCATGGCGCGGTCAACTTCGTCGAGGCCAACCCCAGGCCGACGACGCCGGCCCCGATCGGCGGCAGCGTTCGGGCCGGTTCGATGAACCTGCTCAATTACTTCAACACGTTCGGCACGGGCGCCTGCACGCTCGGCGTGGGCGGCGGCGCGACCGACTGTCGCGGCGCCGAGAATGCGACCGAGTTCGACCGGCAGACGACGAAGACGGTTGCTGCCATCGTCGCGCTCAACCCCGATGTCCTCGCGGTCAACGAGATCGAGAACGACGGCTATGGTCCGACGAGCGCTATCCAGGATCTGGTCGATCGGCTCAACGCCGCGACCGCGCCGGGCACCTATGCCTTCGTCGATGCCGACGCAGGCACGGGGCAGGTAAACGCCCTGGGTGTCGACGCCATCAAGGTCGGCTTGCTCTACAAACCGGCCGTGGTCACGCCCGTGGGCGTCACCGCGGCGCTCAACACCGGCGCCTTCGGCCAGATCCCGCTCTCGAACGGCACGACACAGCAGCGCAACCGTCCGGCCTTCGCGCAGAGCTTCCGCTCAAATGTCACCGGAGGCGTGTTCACGATCGTCGCCAACCACCTGAAGTCGAAGGGCAGCGCCTGCTCCGATCAAGTGGCGCCGTACGGGCCCGATCCGGACCAGAATGACGGCCAGGGCAACTGCGCCGGCACGCGCACCGCCGCCGCCGGCGAGCTGCTGGCCTGGCTGAGCGGACATCCGACCGGGATCGCGGACAGCGACGTCCTCATCGTCGGCGACCTGAACTCCTATGCCAAGGAGACGCCGGTGGCGACGTTGCTGGCCGGCGGCTTCACCGACCTGGTCTCGGCGATCGTTGGCGCCGATGCGTATTCGTACCTGTTCGATGGTCAGTTCGGTTATCTGGACCATGCCCTGGCGTCGGCCAGCCTGGTGGGCCAGGTATCCGGCCTCATCGAATACCACATCAACGCCGATGAGCCGTCGGTCCTCGACTACAACACCAACTTCAAGAGCGCCGGGCAGATCGCATCGCTTTATGCGCCGGATCAATACCGCGTGTCTGACCACGATCCGATCCTGGTCGGCCTCAACCTCGCGCCGCCACCACCAGTCCTGCAACTGAGTGGAAGCGTGATCTCCGGCGGCGTTCAGGGCAGCCCGTTGACGCTCCGGTTCAGCCTGACGTCCGATCGCAGCGCGTCGGCCAGCCTGGCGCTGCCGTTGCCCACGGGCGTCGAGTTCGTGTCGGCGACGGCTGGCGGCGCGGTGTCTGGCGGCTCTGTCGTCTGGACCTTTGCGCCGCTGTCGGCGGGCACGACCACGGTTGACGTCGTCGTTCGGCCACGGGCCTACGGCGATCTGACGCTTGCGGCGACTCTCGCCGGTGAAGGCGCCGAAGTGAGCGCTACACTCACGACGTCGATCACGCCGGCCCCCGTCACCGTCGCGGCCGGCCCCGACCAGGCGACGCCCCAGGGCCGCCTGTTGACTTTTGCCGGCGCGTACACCGATCCGGCCGGGCTCCCTGGCGCGTCGGTCCGCTGGACCTTCGGCGACGGGTCGTCTGCCGATACGCTGACGGCCACTCACGGCTTCTCAGCGGCCGGCACGTACACGGCGACTCTGATGGTGACCACGACCGACGGGCGCACGGGGAGTGACACCCTGATCGTCAGCGTGTCGGGTGATCTCGATCAGGATCTGCATCCGGTGCTGGTGTGCGTGCGTCGCGATGGCCCGGCTCAGTACGTCGCCGTGTTCGGCTATCGCAACGACAACGCCGTGGCGGTGACGGTCCCGATCGGCATCGAGAACTTCTTCCTGCCGGGCGGGCGCGATCGTGGCCAGCCGACGTACTTCCAGGCCGGGTTGGTCTCGCCGGCCTTTGAGGTCTCGTTCCGAAGCGCCCTCTTCTGGGTGCTCGACGGAAACACCGTGGTGGCCACGCCGCTCTCTCGGCGCTGCCGCTGAGATGACGCGACGCTGAAGACGAGCGAGGCGGCCCACCGGCCGCCTCGCTCCATTTCTGGTCAGGGCGTTGAGCGGTCGACGCGCGTGGCGGCTATACTTCACGGCCACATCGAGCACGCATGACCATCGCCGACGGTCATTTCCAGCGCATCAATCGCCCACCAGTCGTCTATCTCGAGCGCCGCGTGTTCGACGATGGGCGCTGTCTTCATATGTCAAATGTCGTGGCCGAGGCCGAGCGGGCACGTGGTCGGCGCACTGGCGGGCGCAGGGACTCATCTCGGCGAATCGAACCGCGGGCTTTGTGCGCAAGTGGCACTTCTATGCCCGATGGCTCGGCATCATGGAGCTGTCGGTTGTCGAGCGGACGGTGCTCGGCTACTACTGCGACGTGTTGACGCCGCTCGAAAGAACGCTGAGCGGCCACTGGCTATTGGACCTGCTCCTCGATGTCTGGACTGGTCCGGATGGCCGGGCGCGTCTGCTCGACGAGGACGCATTCGCGGCCGTCGTGCAGGCCGGGGCGCTGGCGCCCGCAGGGTGGGCGCCAGCGCTGGAGACCGTCGCCGGGATCGACCGTGAGCAGGCGGCCGGGCGATTTCCCGGGCGGAGTCCGTGCAAGGTCATCCGGTGCAGTGTGAACCTGGTGAACTCACCGGCGGAGAGGGTAGGGCGGATTGACCGCCCGATCGGCGCAACACACGGGCTGGCACCCATTACGGCATTTCGAAGATCCCTGATGGCCTCATCACCCAACGTCTCAGCCGCCGCGGATCGTCAGGTCTTTCGCAAGACGGTCACGATTTCGGCGAGCCCCGAGCGTGTCTGGTCAGCTCTGACGGATCCGGCTCAGATGCGGGGTTGGATGTTCTCGTCGCCCATCGATGTGTCGACGGATTGGGCGATCGGTGGCCCGATCGTGATGTGCGGTGATCTGCACGGGGTGCCTTTCACCAACAAAGGCATTGTTTTGGCCTTTGAGCCCGTCTCGTTGTTGCGATACAGCCATCTGAATTCGGTCTCGCAGTTGCCCGATGTGCCCGAAAGCTATGCGACGATTGAGTTCGTGCTGACGCCAGACGGACACCGAACGACTTTGGCGACGACGGTCGCGCACTGTCCGACCGACGTGATTTTCAAGCACCTGGTGTTCTATTGGACCGTCACGCTCGATGTCCTACAACGGCGACTGGCCGACGCCGACCGCTCCGGCGGATAGCGGCGCCGATCGATGGCGTGCCCGCCCGGGTTGCGCATAGCCATCAACGTATGTTGCGTGCCGCGAGCTATGGTGAAGGGTGATGGCATGGCGTATCATCTTCGACCGACCCGCGAGATCGAGATCTATCTAAGCTGGGCGCCTAAAGAACTGCAGGATATCGTGTTCGAGCTCCGCAGCCTGATCGTCGCCGCGGCGCCGAATGCCACGGAGGTGGTACATCGCAAGGGCCTGACCTACTTTGATCGCGAACGCGGCGGCCCGGTCAGCGCGGGTATCTGCCAGATCCGGGTCGGCGTGGATCAGGTTCACCTGGTGTTCATCCATGGCGCGTTTCTGCCCGATCCGGAGCGGTTGCTGGTCGGAGATCAGATAGCGATGCGGCGTGTCGTGCTGACGTCTTTTGCGGACGCGCCCTGGCCGGCGCTGCAGGCCCTGATCGCGGCGTCGGTTCGTCTTGACCCACGCGCGCTGACGTGACGGTCTTTCATGTGTGATTGGAGGTGGCTCTTGGGAAAACTCATCGTCAGCAATCTACTCTCGATCGACGGCTATTACGAGGGGCCGCGCCGTGATCTCGGCTCCCTGTTCGATTACTTCCACCCGGACTACGCCGGTGATGAGGTCTTCGATCACTACAATACGGAACGCCTGCGCGCCGCCGACGTGGTGTTGTTCAGCGGTCGCGACTCATTCGTGGGGAACCTGACATACTGGACCGGTGTGCTGACCGATCCCAACGCGACGAAGATCCGACGCGAGTTCGCCAGCCTCCTTCGCGATGTCGACAAGCTGGTTGTGTCGGATCGACTCGCCGCCGAGGATCTGGCACCCTGGTCCGACGCGCGCATCGTTCGGCGCGCCGAGGCCCATCAGGCGGTCGCCGATCTCAAGCAGCGCACACAGCGCGACATCTTCCTGTTTGGCGGCCGCACGTTGTGGAATGATCTGCTGGCCCACGACCTCGTCGATGAACTACACCTCATGATCTTCCCGCTCGTTGCCGGGTCGGGCACGCCCGCTTTCATCAATCGCCCCACGGTCGCATTCAAACTCCTCCATTCGCGCACCTGGCAAGGCTCGGGGTTGATCCTGGCATGCTATCAGGTGCGGCGCGATCCCGCGTAGCTTGCGGGGCCCCGACCTGATGCGCAGGCGATCCTGCGTGGATGTCGCGCCGTATAATGGCGCGACGCTGGGGAGGGTGATGCGCCGTCTGCATGCACGGACGCGGCTCCAGATGCCGTCCAGGTGGCGCCCCTGGCGTAGTTGCGCCCTGTGAGGAGTGGTCATGAAGTCCCGCTACCGGATGGTCGGTGAGGCCGTGAGCAATTCGCTGTCGCTTGCGCTGCGCATCGGCGTGATCGGCGGTTCGTTGCTTTTCGCGGGCTACCTGGGTTGGATGTCGGGTCAGCCGGCGATTGGGCAAGAAGCGGGGAGTACGATCGTCCTTCTCTTCAGTGGCGGCGCGATCCTGTTCGGGATCCTGTTCCTGCTCGCGGCGCTGGTTGTGGCGATCACGCTGGCGGCCTCGCTGGTGATCAGTCCACAGGGGCTGGAATACTATGAATGGCCGTTCTACGCAGTGGTGCGACCCTGGCGCGAGGTCACGCGGCTGGAGCAGGGCGTCGAGGAGGGACGACGGTACGCCCGTCTGGTCCTGGAGACTCCCGATCCGATTCGCGCGCAGCCGAAGGAGACCTTCATCTATCTCTCGAAGTTCCCTGGCTGGCCCGGAGGCCCATTGGGTGAGGAGGTCCGCAGCTATGCGCCGCATTTGTTTCGCAACACAGCCGTGACGGTGGAGCAGATCGTGGGCGAAGGCGATGAGGCGTCGCCCGCCAGCGAACGCTGATCGCCGCGCCCGGTGCCGCGGCGTCGCTTTGACGCGAGGTCGGCGGATACAATCGTGATTATTCCGCGTTCCCGGTTTGGAATGACGACCAGGGCGCGATCGGGTGTGCATGAAGCCGCGAGACGTTGCCGATTACGCGTTCCTTGCCATTGTCTGGGGATTGTCGTTTCTGGTTCTGCTCAAGGTCGTCGCGGCCTTTGGGTGGCTTGGCGCCGTGACGTTTCGATCGCTGGTCGCCGGCGGCACGCTGCTCGGTATGCCCGTGATCACTCGTCGACGGCTGAACTTCAACGCGCCGTGGTGGGCGTTTGGCGCCGTGGGCGCCACGACGGTCGCCGGGCAATTGATCGGTCTTTCGTATGCGACGCCGCTGATCGGGACGGCGATGGCGGCCATCCTGGTCGCCGCGATCCCGCTCTTTTCGATGGTGATCAGCCAGCTTTGGGGCCTCGAGCAGATCACGGGACGCGGCCTGGCCGGTCTGGCGCTCGGGATCGGCGGTATCGTCTTGTTGGTAGGCTTTCCCGCGGTGGCCATGACGCCCGGGTTTCTCTGGGGCTGTATATGCATGGTGTTCGCGGCGTTCTGCGCGGCTCTCGGCAGCAACCTGGCCAGCCGGTATCTCAGATCGGTCGGCTCGATTGAGGTGACGGCCGGCGCGTTTCTGGCGGGCGGGCTCATGACCCTGCCGCTCTTGTTCTGGGTGCCGGTTCCGACGACGCCCACGCTGATCGACTATGGGTACCTGCTGGTGGCCGGCGTCCTCATGAGTGCCTTGTGCTACGTCGTTTATTTTCGTCTGGTTGGGTCGATCGGCCCCACCAAGACGATCAGCGTCGAATTCGCCGTGACCGTCGTCGCGGTCGTGATGGGGACGGTGGTCCTACATGAGGCGTTGTCCCTGATCCAGATCGGCGGCGCGATCGCGATCATTCTCGGGTGTCTGCTCGTCCTCGGTCTCGTGCCGGCACTGGCCGCGCCTGGGCCAAAACCCGAAGCCGGGGACTGACGGCCCAGTGCAGGGTGGGTGACCGCTCGTTGCAAGGAGTCTGCAATCATGCCCGATCTCGCGACCGTGTTCGCCGGGCGGCATGCCCGGACGATCTGGTGTCTTGAAGAGATCGCCTATTGTCTCGAGGCGTATTTCGGCTATACGGCGGAGACCGCGGTGCAGGAGGTACTGGACTCGCCGCGGCTACAGGCGGTGCTCGCCGGCGAACAGGAGCGCATCCTGTGGCACCTATTGCCCACGGAGTGGGCGACAAAAGTCGCGCGGGATCGAGATCCTCACGTGTCCTACCTGGATGAGGCCACGGCCCGGCTTTACCAGGCGACGCGATATCGCAATACGCCGCCAAAGCCTGGCGGCGGTTGAGCCGCCCATCAGCGTGTTCACCCTCTCACGCGAGCAACTGGCGGTCGTTGGGCCGCGTTTCTTTCCCGAACGACCCGGACCACTTGTGGCCGCCCACGTCGTGGCGACGGGCCAGGGACGTGCCTGGGCCGATCGTTGGCCCGACCCGCACGCGCTGATCGTCGACGTCGCCGGGAACGTCGCGCTCGCCGGCGATGCGACAAGGGTCTCTGCGGACGATTTGCGATCCCATGCGCAGGGCTTTGTCGAGGCTCCCGAGGCCTTTGCTCCGGTGCTCAGAGATGTCGATCCGCATCTACAGCTTTGGCGCCGCGAGATGTTCGAGCAAGCGCCGGGTTTGGCGCCGTCGGGCACGACCGATCCACGGGTGCGCCGGCTGATGCTCGAGGATGGCGCCCGGCTGGCGGATCTGTCGACCGAGTCGAGCTGGATCTCCAAGACCTGGGGCGGGCCGCAGCAACTCGCCGACAGCGGGTACGGCTGGTGCGTATGTGTAGGCGATGTCGTCGCGTCGATCGCGTGCACGTTCTTTTTGGGGCGCGTGTATGAAGACATCGCCGTCGTGACCGAGCCTGCGTTCCGAGGGCGCGGGTTGAGCGTCGCCTGTGCGCGGGCGTTGTGTGCCGACATCTGGAGGCGTGGTCATCGCCCGAGCTGGACGACGTCGCCGGATAATATCGCGAGCCTGCGGGCGGCGGCCCGGCTTGGGTTCACCAGCGCCCGACTCGACCGGCTCTATTTGGTCGGAATTGATCCGCCCTGATCGGCGTAGAACCCATTACGCTCACGCCGATCCGACCGCGTTCATGGCCCGCGTGACCAGCCGATCGCGTCGGCACGCGGATCCAGGCCGAAGAAGGCCGGCGCTCCTCGATCCAGAAATTGCACGGTATAGACGAAGTGCATCAGGCCCAACCCGCCATTGGCGCTGTGGATCCGGGCCGTCCAGTAGTACGGCGTGTTGAGGCCAAAGGTCAGCGGAAGCGTCTGGAGCGTGTACCGATCCTCATGCCCAACATTCACCGCAAACCAGGGGTCCTGGTCCGCCGGATCGTAAACCGCGAACTCATAGGTTTCGTCGGGGAACGCGTCCCGTGTGGTCCATTGAAACGTCTGTGGCAGGCGAACGACCGACAGTTGGGCTGGCGCGACGTGCGTGATATTTGCCACGTCGAAGCTTCCCACATCGAGGCTTCCGCCGTAAGTGAACTGGGTGATGTCTGGGAGCGTCCACCGGTAGACATGATCGGGGTTCGCGAATTCGCCGCTCTGATATTCGATCACATACCATTGTCCGGCCGAAAGGGTGGGTGGGTTACTGAAGAGATAGCTGCCGTCGGACCCGGTTGTGGCGTAGGTCGTCCACATATTTCCGTTTGTGCTACGGCGACTCAGTGATAGCCCGACATTCGGGAGCGGCGCGTTGTTCAACGTCACCCTTCCGAAGATCCCGAATTTCGGTGCGTGCAGGGCCGGAAGATAGACACGCGGCCGCACGTCCGTCCCCAACGCCTTGACGCCCAAACTGGTGCTCACGTAGAGATGATCCCCGGTTGCGTTGATCTGTAGCGCGCCAAGATTGGTCTTGAAATCAAAGCTCCACAGCAATTCGCCGGTTGTGGTGTCAAAGGCATAGATGAAAGGCGCGCGCGAGAGGTATATGCGATCACCCGTGGGTGAACAGGCGAGGTCGAAGCCCCATTCCGTGACTTGCAGAAGGTTTGCGCCGAGGTCTGCTTGGACGATCTGGCCGCCCGAGGTCGCGATTCGGGTGTTGTCCAGAACACAAAGCCCGCCGACGCCGATCGTGTTGTAAGTCGCCTGGGCCGTGCGTGTGATCGCGTCGGTCGAGATATCGACTCGTTCCAGCCACCCGCCTTGACCCACGTAGAGCGCGTTGCGATCCGGTGTCAGGGCCAAACGCGCTCGCTCAACGCCATACCACGATGCCTGTGTGATCGGCGTGTGCGTCTGCGTATCGAAGACCACCATCTGTTGGGGATCGGCGCCATTGGCGACATACAATCGCCCGGCGCGACCGTATTTCACGTCGTATGGATTGGGGATGGTGGAGCCACCGGTCGGGACGGTCACATGCGTGATGGTCGCGGTGTTTTGAAGGTTGACAAATGCAAGCTCATTGACGTTTGGCAACGCAACGGCCAGCTCGCTGCCATCGGGCGCGACATCCAGCCCAGCAGGTGCGCTACCCAACGGTATGGTTTCGACAACGCCGAGCGTCGTCACGGCGAGGACGCTCACGTTTTGGCTCACGAGGTCGATGGCATAGATCCGCCCGTGCGTCTCGTCAAGAACCATGCGCGAGTATGTCGCGCTGGTTTGCGCGGCCCCGGATGGGGGTGTTGACGTCACAAGCAGTGCAATCACGCTGAGCCCGGTGAACCATTGGCGAAAAAGCGGCGACATATCGCGACCCCCTTGAATTGACGGCACGCTGAAGCCCGAGCCAGCGCCCCGCATCGCATTAATGCGCATAGCCATAACGGCACAAGTATCGTCTCGGGATGATGCTGTCCTGAATGGTGTTCATACAAAATGAATTACAGCAAAGACACGTTATCACTACCGTCTTGGCACCTCCATCCACCCATGTGCAACAGAGCAGGGCGCTCATTTCCGTGACTCGACACCCTCATCGCGAACGTCGGGCTCACCCCCGAGATTGAGGCGCCGCTTCGCCTGCGCCGTTGCCTCGGTACGCGGCAACGTGAACGACGCGACCTCTTCCATCACACGCTCGTCGCCGGCCTCGTCGATGTAGATCTGGGACGTCGCGATGGAGCCATGGCCCAGATACTGGCGAATGGCGTGAACACTGGCGCCCTCCTTGGCCAGGCCGTCGCCCACGGCGTGACGGAAGATATGTGGGGACAATTCGATGGTCTTGAGCTCGGGTCGATCCGGGAAACGATCGAGCGTGGCGCGCCACAGCCGCACGACGGCCCGCCAGATCCCCCGGCCGTCGAGCGCCTCTGGACGTTGAAGGGACGATTTGGCGCTGTGGCCGACGAACAGGGCGCTCCCGCTATCGGTCCGCAGACGCAGATAACGCTGAATGGCGCTCCGCGCGCTGTCATCGAGGAGCACGGCCCGACGCTTCTTGCCCTTGCCACGCACCTGAATGACGTCAGCGCGCCCATGATCCACGTCGCCGCGTCCGAGTGAAGCGACCTCGCTGGCGCGCGCGCCGGTGGAGAGCAGCGCCTGGACGATCGCGGCGTCACGATAGGCGATCAGGCGTTCCTGTTGGCGCTTGGCCTCATCGACGATGCCGGCGCCCGCCGTTCGAGCCAGGGCTTCGCCCGTCTCAGCGACGAGAAAGACGGCTGGCGTGGCGGTCCGACGTCGGCGCGTCAGTTTCTTCTTCCCGACGGACGCTTTCAGATGCCTTTCCATCTTGGCCAGGCTTGCCCCGTCGAGCTCCTCCAGGGCCTCCAGGAACCCGAGATACTTGCGCGTGACGGACAGGTACAGCTGGCGCGTGTCTGGTGCGTGCTTGGCCAGGCCTTCGAGCACGAAGCGCGAGAGTGCATCCGCCTCGTATTCCGCCGGCTTCGCGAGGCTCCGACGATGCTCCCAGAACGCCTTGAGCGCGGTGGCATAGGCGATCCGTGTGTGGGCTGACCCGTCCGTGCCGACCTGCGCATCCAGGAACGCGTCGGCCTGAGGCGGCAACGGACGGCCGACCGTTTCCGGAGGGTGGGGGGGATTTGTGGGTTTTGCCTTGGTCATCGTCGCGTCCGTATCCTATGTGTCGTGATTGCGTGTTGTCGCGCCACTTGCCTGTCTGCCTCAGAAGCACCCACCGACACGGCTTTGCCCTGGCCAGGTTCGAGAAACCGCCACGCGGTCTCAAGAGGGCAGTGGGTTGGCGAGCTGAAGCCGACCTTCCGGATCTGCCCCAGACCGCATGGAATATAAGTCTTATTATATTCCATGTAGCCTGGGGCGCAAGTCCTGGATGAGAGCCCTCTCCAAATGCGCAGTGGCACGTTTGGCCGATGAATCACCCACACACAGGTAAGCGGCGCACAAACCTCGAACGGCTCGCCGCCACCGTGCGCACCGAGGTGCATGACACGCCGGCTTGCCCTTGCACTGCCCAAGGGCCCTTGCGTGGTCAGGTTCTTGGGCGCCACCGCCGAGCCTGAGAGCCGAAGGCCCCGCATCCCATGGCCCTGTGCCACGATCAGACCTGCCAAGGCTCTGGTCGACCAGACCGTCGACGCACCACCGTGACCTCAGCCGACGTGTGGCAACCCCGGGACCCAGGCCGCATGGCCTGGCAGCCTCGCAGCGACACGTGATCCGAATGGTTATCGCTGGATTCCAGGCTGACCGGGTTCGGCGTTTTCACCGAATTCCAGCTGGGTTAGAAACTGGCGCCAGCGTCCCGCACTTGAGGCACGAGAACGATTGTTCTATTTCCCGGGTTCCTGACAGCAGGTGGCGATACAGTTAAAGGTGGCATTCGACACAAAGGTCCGAGCACGATGTCGAACAATACTCTGGTCGGATGCACACACACAGGAGGTCGTTATGGCACAGGAGAGTCAATATCCATTCGATCGTGGAGATTTCGCACGTGGGATGCGCCAGGCCGTCGCGGACTATCGCAACAAGCCAGACTTCGCGCGCGGGTTGCGGACTCGCATGGACGACAGCCGCGACAGGGTTCCGGACTTTGCCGCCGGCATGCGCGAGCACGCATATCGGCCTGACTCCGACGACGGACCAGATTTTGCCCGTGGGCAGCGCTCGAAGACCGCGTGAGCGCCCGCTGTTACGTGTCGCTCGCCCGACTGGATCAAGCGGCGGTCTGGGTGGGGCACCCGCCTACGTCGCGAGCGCCCCACCCTGCGGGCTCGATCCACGCTGATCGGACCCGGCTCAGCCAGCCTGTGACTTGGCCCGCTCGATCACCTTTTTCAAGATCGTCCCCGCCGCGCTAACTGGGCCGCCGAAGGCCGAGGCCATCACCTCGAGGATGTCCGGCGCCATGCCGCCGATATTCTTCACCCACCGCTCGAGCTTACTTTCGTCGGCAGCCGGACCTTTCTCGGCCGTTTCCTTTTCGATGCGCTTGACGGTGTCTTGAATCTCATCCTTGTCGACCTTGGGATCGGCTGGGCGGGCCTGAATGGTCTGGTACACGTGCGCAAAAGCGGTTGCCAGGTCAGACGCGGCAGCGCCTTGCTGGACACTGGCGCTGGCGCCATGTCCAAGCGCCACGCCGACGTTGTCGCGAAGGTCGCCGGTATGGATCGAGTTGTCGATCTTTGTGGTGTTCCTGTCGCGGCCTATGACATCGCCGTTGATGATGGTGTCTCGACCCGAACGAAGTGTGGTGCCGGAGTCTTCCTTGTCGTCCTCGACCATTCGCTCCTCCTCGGGCGCGAAGCCCTGATTGACCTGAAGATCGTGAATATCGAGCGCATACAGAAAGCGCCGCCGGTTTCCATCCGCCGGCGTATCGGACGCCAACGCGCGAGCCACCTGCTCGGCGCCGGCGGCACAAGCCCGCTCGAACGAGAACACGCCGCCCGTCTCGCGCCCCTGCCCTTCCGGGTAATCCGTGCTCAACGACTGGCTGCGCACGAGCCCCGTACACTCGATCAACAGATACTCGGCGCCCAGCAACTCCTGGAGCACCTCCAGGTCATCGAGCAGGCCACGATCCCATGCGAGTGCTTTCGGCGCGCGTCCCGGGGCGCGACGTGTCCGGCCCAGCGAGACGCCGGCAAGCGCGTGCCCTTCGAGCGCCACGATCACGCTCAGGAGGTCATTTTCCAGGCAAGCCGCCGAGAGGAGCACCGCCAGATCCAGGCAGGTGGCGCGGCCTTCACGCAGGATCGTGGCCGGGGTGCGGATCTTTTGGACGACGCCGGCGCGGGGGTCAAAGGGAGAAAGATCATACTGCAGCGCCTGGCGGGCGATGGCACGATAGAGCGCACCGGCGACACCGTGTGGGCCTTCGGCCTGCAGCAGGTCCAGACGGTTGATGTACCCCGGCAAGCGAAACTCAGCGGTCAGATCGCGCGGCCGCACGCAGCGCGCGAGCGCCCGCGGTTCGGCGTGTGCCCATTCGTAGAAATCGGTCATGCGACCACCTCGAATGCCCCGTGCACACCACGGGGCGCCGACGCACCGGCATGCGTGGGGCCGATGCTGAGCGAATACAACCCCGGTGTCAGGCCCTCGAAGGACTCGGTCCGCGCTTCGTCGGGCGCGATGGTGACGTCGCGCGTCATCGCCTGAACGCCTGCTTCAGAGGCCGTCACCTTGATCCTCAACGAAACCGGCGCGGCGGCCCCATGCGCGCGAGCCGTGAGCGATGGGGGCTCATCGCCCTGGAAGAACACACTCGCCAGGCGCAGCCCGAGCTCGGGTCGCGTCCGCGGGGCCTCGACCGCGCCATGGAAGTCACCGGGCACCGCTTCGGCACCGACTTGTTGGAGCGTATCCAACAGCGGCTCAAGTGTCGTCTCTGCGTTGGTCAGCCAGCCATGTCGCTCCACGGAAAAGCGCTCAAGCCGCAGGTTTTCGAGACCCGCAGGCACCGTCGACACACGGGGCACCGTGCCGTCGCCATCAGCGAGGGCCGCCGGCAGACCATCCGGCGCGGTGTAGCTCGTCCGCAGTACGCCACCAATGACCTCTGCCGACTGTAGCGTATCCTGGCGCGTGCCGACCCACGGGATGAGCAGTTGTCGATAGCCGGGTTCGTTCTGGTTCGCCTCCCGCGCAAGTCGCATGGCTTCCTGGAATTCTTTCCGGGCCAAGGCGGCGCGGGCGCGATCGATATTCGGAATGACACCGGTCTCCGCGACCCGGACGTAGGCGCCGTTCACCCGCAGCATGGGATATGTCGGCAGCAGTTGGTAGAGCGAGGCGAACGATCGCACCATGCCGCTGAAATCCCAGGCGAGCTTCTTGAACCCGTTGCTCAGCGCGTCGACCGCGCCAACCGCGCCGCGGTGCGGCGAGCCGATGGTGACGAGCGCCCGGCAATGCTTCCAGCCGCCGAGCGCTTCGACGTAGTAGCGCGCCACCAACCCGCCCATGCTGTGCCCGACGAGGATCACCTGCGCGTCGGCCGCGCCGCTCCAGGCGCGCCAGCGCGGCAGCTGCGTTTCGACGAACTTCTGCAGCTTTCGGGCGCTCACGCGATTGTCGCGTCGCCAGTCATAGGGGAAGGCGTAAAAGCTGGCGTCGTCACGCGGGGCGTGGACGGAACCCACCGTCATATCGAAGAACTCGGGGATCCGCCGGGCGATGACGCCGTAGCCGGCGTGCTCGGTGACGCCCGGAATGGTATACAGGTCTTCGATCAGCCGCGGGGCAGTCACTCCGTCGCCAAGGTCGTCGACGCGCCAGTCTTCGTGCGCGATCGTCAACTGTTGAACGGTCTGGCCCCAGCTCGTGAGGTAACGCCACAGCGCCTGGCCCGAGAGGGCCCAGGCATCGTGGCCGTCCTTTTGGAGGACGCTGCCCATGACGCCGGGCAAGAGCACGATCAGGTGTCGCATCGTGGCGCTCATTGTTCACCGTTTCCTTTCAAGGGATCAGAGCCGGTTCCTGCGGCCCGATCCGCGCGCTGTATTCCCAGGGTCGGCCGGTCGCCAGGTCGGCCGCGACGGCGGCGGCGCAAGCCTCGGCCAGGGCCGCGGCATCGCCGGCGCTGAGATGGGTCGCCGCGCCGCCCAACAAACGTGCCAGCACGAAATCGAGCGTCGTCGCATCCGACAGCGCGAACGGCACAAGCGCCCGGAGCCGCTCACGATCGGCCGTGGCCGCGGCGGACCAGACGGCGGCGAGATGAAACAAGTACGCGAGCCGGATGTCGCGCTCGGGCAGGGCCGCCAACGCCGAGGCGAGCCCCGTCGCCGCGGGTGTCGCGCTCGTCGGCCACTCGTTACGATAGAGATGCACGAGCAACGCGCGCCGCGCGCGAAAGTCTGGATCGCGCACCGATGCCGCGCTCTGCTGGGCGGCCTCGAGGAGCGAACGGCCGCCTGAGTGCAGCGGCGCCGCGATTTGGCCCGGATCAAGTGCCAGCTCGATACAGAGATCCGCCGTCGCCAGAAACGTCGTCACCGCATAGCCGGCATAGCCGACGGGCTGCCCAAGGGCGACCTCGAGATCCTGACGCGCCGATTGGGCCCCACCCAGACGTGCCGCCGCGCCGATCTCGGCGATATGGGTGCGCAGGTGGCTGCCCCACCGGTCGACCAGGAAACGACCTCGGGTAAGCAGCGCATCGAGTTGAGCCACCGCCGCCGTAGGCGCTGGGCGCAGCGCCAGGATCTGGGCGGGCAACTCGAACGTGAACGTCACGCCCTCGGCGGTGAGCGTGACGGCGAGCATCGCGCGCAGTTGCCGCCGCAACCAGTCGCGAGCGCCCATATCCATTCGGGTCGGGGTGGCCAGGGCCGCCACACCCAGCGTCGCCAACGCCTGGTCGCGGTAGAAGGGGTATGGATTCGACAGCGTGACGCGCAACAACCCCTCGACCAGATCGCGACCGATCGGCAGCGCTGTCGTGGTCGCCAATTGCGCGCGCAGATCCCGGATGCGGAGCGACTCCTCTTCGTTGCCCGACTCGAAGTATGCGAGCGCCTCGTACATCCCCGATCGCGCGTCCTGCTCGATCTGCTGCCGTAGGTGATCGGCCATCGGCTGGAGCGCCTGGATGGTCGTCGTCACCTGGCCGGGATCCGCGTCCGTGGCTTCCGGGTAGGCCTGCAGGAGCGCCGCGCTACGCCCCCAAAGGGTCAACCAATCCGCGGCCGAACGCGCATCCTGACCGTCGAGCGCCCGCGCGATGGCGGTGATCAGGGCCTCGAGCAAGGCGTCGAGCGGCGGCGTGGCCGTCCCACGCAACGCCCCAAGCGCCCGGGCCACAAGCTGGGTGTCGCCTCGCAAGGCGTATTCCCAGGCCAGATACGTCCAGAGCACCTGCGCCCACTCGCTGTCCGCGCCACAGATCGTCGCCCGCTGCAGGGCCTTGTCCGCGTCGCCGGCATCGAGGGCCGCAAAAACCGTTTCCCCAACGCGACCGTGCTGCAGGGTCTCGCGGTACGCTGCCGCGCAGGCGATCACGGCGGCGACGTCATCGGCCGCGAGCGCCGCCGCGAGAGCCGCACGGACGTCATCGAGCGTGCGGGCGATGTCGCCAAGCCCGATCCTTTGCGCCGCACGAAACGCCGGGTTGACGATCAAGGCCTGACGCCCGGCGAAGTCTCCGGCAGACGCCAGATGGCGGGCGAATTGGTCGAGCACATACGCCGGTGTATCGGCCGGCCATGCGGTTTTTGCATAGGACGCACACCAGGACAGCAGGCGCGTGCCGCTCGCGCGCAGCTGTCTGGCGCTGAACTCGTCGGTCAACGCCTCGCGCAGCTCGAGATGCATGAGCTCAAACCGCTCGGTGCCCACGAGATATCGGCGGATCTGCGCGAGCACGCTGGTGAGGTCGAGCGGCTCGGCCTCGACCACTTCGGCCAGATCGCGACGCGATAGGGGACCACGCGCCACCGTGAGCACGGCCAGCACATCGCGCGTCAGCGCCGAATTGCCACCGGCCGCCGTCAACTGAAGCACCTGTCGCGCGAAGTACTCACGCACGCCTTTGGGCGCATCGTCGCGTAACGCCGGCGGCACCGCGCCCGCCGCTGCCGTTTCCTCAGCCACAAAGCGGGCGAAGAGGGGTTCGCCCTTCGTCAACGCCAAGATCTCGCCAGCCAGCGTCGCGATCACCGCGCCAGGAGCCTGGTTGCTCTGTAGCAACTCGACGATGTCGTTGCGCGTGAAGGCGTCGAGGGTCAGCCGGTGCGCTACGAGCAAAGGGTGACCGAGCGGCACAAGCGACGCTGGGTCCGGGCTCGGGCGCGATGTGACGATCACGCGCGTGTGTGTACCGAGCCGATCCGGCAAGAGCGTGGCGACCGACACCGGGCCTGCAGCCATCTCGTCCAGCCCGTCGACCAGGAGCGTAATGGACGTCCCATTCCTTTCCGACAACTCAAGACATTGACCCCAAAGCGCGCCGAATTGCCCACGGAGGGCCTCCAGGTCGCCTGGCACGCCGCCTTCGTGGTTTAGAGCTCCCAGCAACTGAGCATTCAGACGCTGGAGCACGAAAACCGGGGTGTTCTCGCCGGTCTCCTGCCGAAGAAAGACATAGAGAAGCAGCCCGGGCCAGGCGCCGGTCTCGTTGCGCTGCACCAGCTGCGCCGACAGCGCGGACTTGCCGAAAGCGGCGGGGGCCGTAAGGACGGTGTAGCCCGACGCAGCCGGCGCCGTGAGTTGATCCAGGATGGCCGCGCGACCGACGAACAGGCCTTGCAGATGGGTCAAACGGGCGGCGATTTCGCTTCGATAATCTGGGCGGGGATAGCCGGGTCCCTGGTACGTAACCCGAGCCGTGGCGCCTGCGCCGATCGCAATGGCCTGGCTGTCGACGATGTTGCCGACCGTGATCGCGGCCGGGCTGGCGGCGGTGAGCTGGCGAAGCACGGCGAGCGTGACCGGCTGACTGAGCAGCGCTCGGGCCTGATCGGCCGATAGAAGACCGCTGTCCACTGTCCGCAGGACGCGGGCGAAATCCGAGGCCAGCACGCGCAAATCTTCAGGCAGACTGGCTGCCAGATCCTGCTCAAGAGTCGTCAGATCCGCCATCGTTGCTCCTCGCTGGAGGGGCCAGTTGCCTACCAAGATAAATCATCCAACCTCAATCCACAATAGCCCCCCACCCGATCCGGCCCAGACAGGCCGATGGGGGAGGCGCTTACTTTCCGCAACGGATCGGTAGACCCGCTTCAAGCACGATGCTCTCGTCGAGGTACTTGCCGCTGCGCGTTTTGAAGCGGGCCCAATAAAGACCGTCAGACGCCACCTTCTCCCCAGCCACGTGCTGCCAGGCATGGGCGTGCTCCCAGCCTGGTGGCAGTGCGGGAGTGGCGTTGACCGGGTATCGGTAGTTGGCCACGATGAGCGGCGCGTCAGGCAACAGTGCATGGAGGTGTGGGAGGTTCTCCTCCACCCAGGATCGGCGTGTATACAACGCCAGGGGCACCTGTCTTTCCGCCAGGGCATCGATGTACAGTCGCAATTCGTCGTCGCTGCGTTGCGGGTTGGCGCCCTCGAGGTCCAGCGCCAGGGTCGGCACGACCTTGAGCCTGGTCAGGACGGTATCAAGGGCCGCCAACTGCGACGTCCACGCGGCTGTGAAGCTATAGAACACATAGCCGAACCAGGCCAATCCGGCCGTTTGGGCGTCTCGCGCATAGGACTGCCACTCCAGATCGACCTGGGCGCCCACCACGAGCCGGATCATGGCTGCCGCACAACCATTCCAGGCCAGGGCTTGCCAATCCAAATCGTCGGGTTCCTGCCAGGCAGACACATCCACAAAGCGACTTCCTGGACGTAGACGGAATGCCTTGCCTTGGCGCAAGGTGCGCGGTTTCTTCCGGCGCGGGTTCGGGCGTTTGGCGATCGAGTGCTCGACCTCCAACAGGGGACGTGGTACAAGATTGGCGGCAAAGCACCAGCCTGAAACCGGCCAATCGACCTTGACCCAATCCCCCTGACGCGTCACTGCGCGGATGGGTTTGCCGTTGATCAGGGCGCAAACCTTATTGTCGCCCAGCGCGGGTTCCGATCGAACGTTCAGTCCCAGGACCGCGTTCACCGTATGCGTCCAGTCTTCGGGGACGTCCGCGCGCTCACAGTCGGTCGGCAAAGATGGCTCACGGGGCGCGATGGGCCGGGGCGGATCCGGCGCCAGCGGTATGGGCGCCAGGCGTCTGACCGGTTCGCTGGCGATCCGGTCGAGCAGCAAGGTGTTGAATGTCTCAGCCTCGTTGAGTTCATAAGCGCTCCAACGACCGGTGTCACCGTAAGTGAAGACGGCCGCGCAGAGGACCTCATCGTCCTGTTCGAGCTCGCCCGCGAAGTCGAGCAGGAAGTTCCAATAGGCTTCCTGGCTGAGGCTGGCGCCTTGTGCCTGCCAGCCTCCTCCGACCCAGGCGCCACCGACCTGCACGCGGTCCAGGCCGCACTCGGTGATCGCCCAGCGAAACCCATGCGCCAGTGGGCCCGCCTCGCGTATGAGCATGCGATGACGGAGCAGGTTGTGAAGATCATGCGCGGCAGGTAGGTTGATGGCGCCGTATTCGTGTAGCCCGATCAGGGCGTCGCTGCGACCGCCGTTTCGGAGGTAGGCCTCCAGCCAGACGTTGAAGAGGTCAGGTCCCGGGTTCCCGGTGGCGAAGTTCCCGATCACGGCTCGTAGGCCGCGCTGTGCCAGAAGCGTGGATCGGAGCGCCTCGACGCGACCGAACCACGCAGCGTCATCGGCGTCACCGAGCCGGGCCTCGTTGGCGCCTTCGACCCAGAGGTTATTCGCGGCCGCCACGTCGGCCAGACGCACGAACATCTCGGCGCAGGCCTGCGGTTCGTGGAACTCGGGGTGGCGCCTCAGGTCGCTGAGTTGTTCGATATCGCTCGGGGCTACCCGGCGATAGATCACGTTGCAGTCTGGGAACGTCTGGGCGACTCCAAACGCACGGCGGGGGTCGTCGATGATTTTGATCCAGCCGACGTTGGCGCTGAGCGCCCTATCCGCCCAGGGGCTGGCGGCAGCTTCCCAACAGGCATCGTGGATCGTGAGTTTCATAGTGTAGGTAATCTGGTCTGATTGAAGTAGCTTGTTGGATTAACGTGGCAATTGAGCTTTGTTCTTGGGGATCGGCGCATTTGAAGGCTGTGGTTGTTGCGTGTTTGGCTATGCGCATTAACGGATCCCCGCACACAGCAGTGACCGACCGCGAGTCTTTGCGCAGAGCCGCCAGGGTTTGGCGAAGCCAGACAGGCCGGGTCAATTCGTAACGCACAAGGAACCGGTGTCGCGTCAGGCTGCACCACATGACACCTGTTCGGTGAAGGCAGCGAAGACTGTGTGACAACCGTCCTCTGGACATGACTGCGTCAACTCCGCGATGGCACGCCCGCGGAGGACGTCGGGCGGCGATTGGCACACGATGAAGAACGTCAGACGCAGACGATTCGGGATCGCGGGATCGAATGGCAAGCCAACCTCGTGAGCTCCGCTGCCATAGGCGACGATCTCGCCATCGGTCGCCAACAGAGCCAGCGCGCTCGCCAGGTTGGCGGCCAGGTCCACCTCAACGCTGCGCTGAAAGCCCTGCCCGCCCGTTGCCTCACGCACAACTGCGGCCACGTCTTGCGTGCAGTAGCTCACGACGCGGTTGGCGCCGGCGGCGCTCGCCAGCCGGGCCTTCTCGGGGCCGCTGACCGTGGCGATCCCGAGCCGAGCGCCCATCCACTTTGCCGGACGGTTTAATGGCCCACGGCGCCGGTATGCCCAGACAGGCGCCCGCGGCGAGGTCGACACCGGCCGGCGACGGCGCCGCCTGGATCGCCGGAACCACGATGTACTCGGCGGCCGTTCCGAACGGGCGGCCCCGGGCGCCGCTCCTTGTCCCCACCACCTCGCCCACCCGCTCGGCCGTCACGCCCGGAACCCACAATGCGCCCCGTTTTCACGCCCAATTCGCACGCGACCACCGAGTAAGGGTCGATACTTGATAGGAAGTATCTCACCGATGCGTGACGCCGCGTGGCATCACGCGGGGTTGACGACGACGATCTGCCGCGTCAAAGGTTGCCCGACAGGCCGCCCGTGGGGCACCACGGCGCAGCGGGGGCGATCACGGGGGAGCCGGTATGAAGAACTTACTTTCGGGATCCAGATCCATCCGCATCACGATCGCCATCTGGACCGGGGCCGCGCTCCTGCTGCTGGCTGCCGCGCTGGTCGGCTACGCGACGACCACGCTGACGGGAAAAGAGGAGACGCTGGTCGAGAACGAGGCTCAGAAGATCGCGTCCGCGACGGCGGCGCAAATCGAGCAGAGGTTGCGGCATGGGTTGATCGCGACACAAACCCTGGCATCGGCGCTGGCGTCGGCAAAAGAAAGCGGACAGCCCGTCACGCGCGAAGCGGTGTCCGCCATGCTACATCGGGCGCTGATCGACAACCCCGAGTATCTCAACTCATACACATCTTGGGCGCCCGGCGCATTCGACGATCGCCAGGACCCGCGCTACGGCGACTGGTATTGGGACTGGTGGACCCGACAAGGCGACAGCCTGTCGCAGGTCACCGACAACACGGATTTCGCCACCGATTCGGCCTACGACTACTACGCCTGCCCGCAGAGGACCGGCGCGAGTTGCGTCGTCGAGCCGTATCTCTACGAGGACGCCAGCAAACAGACGTACTGGCTGGCGACGATTTCATCGCCGGTCATCGTCAACGGCAAGGTTATCGGCATCGTGTGCTTCGACCTCAAGGTCGATCTGTTCCAGGACATCGTCGACACGACGTCGGCGTTCGACGGCGCGGGCCGATTGGCTGTGGTCAGCGATCAGGGTAGTCTGTTGGGCGTCACCGGCAAGCCCGAGTTGTTCGGTCAGTCGCTCGAGACGATCCACGCCTCTTCTTTCGAAAGCGACATCGCCTCGATCAAAGCCGGCGTCTCCACGGTCACACGGCACGGCGAGGTCGTTTCCGTCTTTGCTCCGATCGAATTGGCCGGTGCCCATTGGGCGCTCGTCCTCGATCTGCCCGGCGCCACGATCGATCAAAGCGTCAATGCCACCACACTCCGCATGGTCTTGATCGGCGGCGGGCTCGCGCTTGTCGCGCTGGCGCTGATGGTCTTCCTGACCGGCCGCAGGATCGCGGACCCGATCGTCAAGCTGAGCCAGGCCGCGCAGCGGATCGCCAACGGCGATCTCGACGTCGTCGTCGCCAAGAAGACGAACGACGAACTCGGTCGGATGGCCGACGCCTTCAATCACATGACGGCGTACCTGCGCGACATGGCGGGCGCCGCCGACCGTATCTCGCGCGGCGACCTGGCTCAGGACGTTCAGGCTCAGAGCGACGTCGACCAGCTGGGCACGGCGTTCGTGCGTATGCAGACCAACCTGCGCGAACTTGTCGGCGCCCTGGCGAAGACGGCCCGGTCGCTCACGACGGCCTCCACCGAGATGAGCACCTCGGCCAACCAGGCCTCGCATGCGACCACGCAGATCGCCACGACGATCCAGTACGTGGCGAAGGGCATCGGTCAACAGACGGCGTCGGTCACGCAGACGGCCGCGGCCGTCGAGCAGATGGGCCAGGTGATCCACTCAGTGACCGACGGCGCGCGGCATCAGTTCGATGTCGCGCATCAGGCGTCCCAGCGCTCGCACGCGATCACGGAGGCCATCCGAACCATGACAGACGGCGCCACGACGAGCGCCGGGTTGGCGGCGGAAGCGGCCAAATCGGCCCGAAACGGCTCGCGCATGGTCGAGCAGACCATCACCGGAATGGGCGCGATCAAAACGGCGGTGGGCCAGGCGTCGGACAAGGTGCACGCTATGGGCCTCAAGTCCGACCAGATCGCTCACATCGTCGACACCATCGACGACATCGCTTCGCAGACGAACCTGCTGGCACTGAACGCCGCGATCGAAGCGGCGCGCGCCGGCGAACAGGGCAAGGGCTTTGCCGTCGTGGCGGACGAGGTGCGCAAACTGGCCGAGCGCTCGACCAGCGCCACGAAGGAAATCGGGCTCCTGATCAAGGACATCCAGATCGCTATCCAGGCATCGATCGACACCATGAACGCCGGCACCAACGAGGTCGAGCACGGCGCCGAGCGAGCCAGCCAGTCGGGCGTCGCCCTCAACAGCATCCTAAGCGCGACCGAATCGGTCAGTCAGCAGATCAACACGATCGCGGCCTCCGCGCGCGATATCAGCGGCACATCGGCGGGGCTGATCAAAGACATGGATGACCTGGTGAAGGTCGCCGACGGGAACACCGCGGCGACCCAGGTGATGACCGAGAGCTCGCAACACGTCTCGCAAGCGGTCGAGACCATCGCCAGCGTCAGCGAAGAGAACAACGCGGCCGTCGAAGAGGTCAGCGCCAGCACCGAGGAAGTCAATGCGCAGGTCGCCGAAGTCACGCAGGCGGCCTTAGCGCTGGCGGCCATGGCCGAGACGCTGCAGGGGATCGTCGCGCGATTCTCGCTCCCGGACGATGCGTCCGCGCCACAGGCTGGTTCGCCGATGTCGGCCGTTCGCATCGCCGTGGCGCCATCGGTCAGGGTCCCGGTCGCGCGCTGATCACGCCAATCAATAAGCCACGTCGCAGTCCGTGGACCAACGCCGAGAGACAGATCTCGAGTGAGCGCCGCTCACTGGATCTGTCTCTCGTTTTGCGCAACCCACACGTCGCAAGGATCGCGGTTGCCGCAGCGCCCTGGGTCATGGCGCATCGGCCGCCGCCACGGCGAGCGTGCGCACGTAGTTGACGATATCCCAGCGGTCGCGCTCATTCAAGACATTGGCAAACGCCGGCATCGGCGACCCGGGGATGCCTTGCGTGATCCACAAGTAGAAAGCGCCATCGGTGTGCACGCCTTGCACGGCGTGAAGACGGAGGTCCGCGGGCGTCGGATTGAGCGTTCGCCCGACTGCGCCGTCACCGGCCCCGGTGAGGCCGTGACATGGCACGCACTGGGCCTCGAACAACGCCTGGCCACGCGAAACCGACTCGACCGACGACGCCACCGGATTGGCGGGTTCGCTCGGCGCGGCAGGTCGCGGCGCGACGTACCAGTTCCAGGCCGGAGCCGCCATCGCCATCAACAACGCAAGGGCTACGCCACCCGAAGCGACGTTCTGCGCGGAAAGACCGAAGAGCCCGGCTTCGGATCGCCGCGGCCACAAGACGTACACCGCGCCGGCCAACAACGCGATCAGGATCCACAGCAGTCCGAAGTTGACGGACACGAAACGCGTTGCGCGGGATGGCGGCGGCTGCAATTCGATCGAGAACGCGAACACGCGGACGGGGCCGGGCGCGGCGCTGGCGGCGACCGCCTCGATAGACCACGTGCCGCCTGTCGCCAATTGACCGCCCTGCCCGCGAAAGAGACCCACGCCGACGCCGGCCAGCTGCAGTTCGCGCGTCGTGGCGGTGCCGACGTCGTGGATCAACAGGCGCACATCCGCCGCATCGGACATCGGTTGTCCGTCACGCGTGAGCGCAAGCTCGAACACGTTGCGCCCAACACGCGCCGGCCGGATCGTCAGACGCGCCTGAGTCCCATCCACGTCAACGACCTGCTCGTGCTGGATCATGACGGGCAGCGGCAGACTGGCCAGCAGGCCCAGAGATAGAAATGCAAGCACGCCAAGACCAACGGCCAGGCCATTGCGGTGGCGCGTGGTCGGCCAGCCTTGGCTCGGGCGCCGCCCGACGATCGCCACGGCTCCGATGACCAGCAGCAGCGTCGCGCCCAGTGTGCCGCCCGGCGCGCTAGTAGACAGCGTGTTCCAGGCAACCGATGAACCAGCGACGACACCGGCTGCCGCCAACACGCAGCCGACCAGGGCTCCGATGACCCCGTATTTCGGGTTGCCGCCTCCCGGCTGACCGGGCCGCGCGGCGTCGTTGTTTGGCGTCGAAGCGAGCGCTGTCCGAGCGATCACGCCACCGGCGAGGATCACGACGCTCACGACGAACGTGGGCCAGGAGATGGGCAGGAGCCAGGAACCATTCCAGGCCGTGCGCACCTCGAGCAGCACGCACGCAAGCGCCAACACAGGAACAAGCCAGCGGCCCCAGCGCCGTGAAGTCGACTGAAGAAGAAGTCCGAGCGTCGCCCCGCCGATGGCCTCGATCAACCACGCCGCCCCGGGCTCGGTTTCGATCAGCCATCGCCGTGCAACCGGTTCCCAGGGCGCCAGCCAGGAGGCGCTCGGACTGGAGGCCGCACCAGCGGCGGCCCCCCACAACGCGAGGTGAGCCGGCCAGAATATCACCAATGCCCACTTCAACAGGCGCAGGGCTTCGGGCCGACGGACGGCATCACCCCGCCACGCGCCGGCCAGACCACAGCCCACGCACAGGGCCAGGGCCAGATGGCGCAAACCACGCGCCAGCGCTTCGATGGGATTGACGACGGCCAGCTGTGTTCGGCCTGCGCCCTGCCCCGCCGTACCGGCGCCCCCGACGATGAAGCTGTACCGCCCTTCCTCGACGTGGCCATCGATGGCCGAGACCGCGTGCCAGACCACCGTGTACACGCCGTTGGACAGTGCGCGCAACGACACCGTCAACCGGGTCGCATCGCCGGCGTCGACGCGCACATCCCGGTTGTCCCGGCTCGCGCCGCCAGCGTCGTAGACGGCCACCGAGCTGAACGCCCGCTCCAGCGGCTCGCTAAAGATCATTTCGATCTGGGCCGGCGCACGGAGGACGCGGGCCCCGGCATCTGGCCTTGAGGCAACCAGCAAGGCATGGCCGCGAGCGTTCGGGACCGGGGCGCCGAAGGACAGAGACAGAACCACAACCAGCGCAGCCACACGCAGGCTGCGCCACGGTCGCCACGTGCCCGCCGTGCGGAGCCGCATTGCGCCGCTATCGCTCCCGACGACCGAGCCACACGGCCGCGATCAGCAGCAGCGCGGCGAGGCCGAACCCAACGATCGTGGCCCAACTTGGCCCGGCCGGCGTTTCGGGCTGGCGTCCATCCGACGCACCGGATTGGATCGCAGGCAGGTTCAGGGCGACGGCGCGAACGTCTTCCAGGGGCAGCCGAAGGTCGATCGCCTCGCCCGCCGCGGTCGCGACCACGCGCAACGCATAAGCGCCGGGCTTGGCCGGCGTGTACGGTCCACTCCAGGCGCCGTCGGCCGCCGCTGTCAGGGCGATCGGCTCGTCGCCCGTGTCGGAGACGATCGATGCCGACATAGCCGTCAGCGCCGTGCCATCGGCCGACGTCAAGACAACGGTATTGGCCTGACCGGCGATGGCGGGCGAAGATTGCCAGCGCGCCGACAGGGCGCCGCCGCCTGGGGTTGCGGTCTGGCAGTAGGCAGGCAGCGCCAAAGCCAACCAGAGCGCAACGAGAACGCCCGAAAAACCCGGGCGCATGACGCGTCGCAGTTGGGGTGTGGGAGCGAGACAGACAGGATGAATGGAACTGAGCGGCAGCCGTCGGCGGGACATGCGGGCATTATACTGACGCCATGCGTGGCTTCCACTCGGGGTGGCTCGCCGCAGGAGCCTTGTTTCTGTGTGCCTGCGGATCTTCAACTGGACGGACGCCCGCGACACCGACCGCGATCGACGCCGGCGCCGCGCCTGCCCGGTCCGTGCCCACGACCTGGGCAGGGCTCGGCCTCACCGGCCGATTGCTGATCGCGCAGATTAACTCGGGCGTCTGGACGCTTGACCTGACCACAGGCGAGATCCGCGACGTGTATGTGCCCCAGGACCTCAGCCTGGAGTGGGTGAGCGCCGCCGCCGTAGCGCCCAATGGCCGCGACGTCGTCCTGGCCTATGCGCCGCGCCCCATACAAGGCGAGGTCCAGTTCGGCTATACCGAGCTCTGGCTGACGCGCCTGGACGGCAGCCTGCAGCCGCGCCCGCTGATCCAACGGCAGGACCCGGGCGAGTCGTTCTTCACGCCGACGTGGACACCCGACGGCGCCAACATCGTGTATGCGCACCTGACCCGTTCGGAGGCGACGACAGCCGACGCGACGTCCGTGACGTTTGGCTATCAGATCGAGCAGCGACCGGCGACGACCGGCGAGGCCGCGCAGTTGATCGCCGATGCCTACTGGCCGGCTCTGTCGCCGGATGGCGAGCGCCTGGCCTACGTCGCGTTCTCGTTTCAGAACGCCGCCGACAGCGGGCTGTACGTCACGGGCGTTAATGGCGAAGGCCCCACGCGCCTCCCTGCGGCCGATACCTTTGCGGCGGTCGACGCGCCCCTGTTCGTGGGCGCCGATACCCTGATCTTTGGCGCGCCGTCCAGCGAGGCGTCGCAGGCTCCCACTCCGCTACACATGAACTGGTTCGATGCCCCACCGGCGTCGGCCCACACCGTGCCGTCGGATTGGTGGCGGGTCGACCTCGCATCGCCGGGCCAAGCCCAGCAGTTGACCCACGTTGGGCAAACCGGCCTGATCGGCGACGTCGCGCCCCAGGGCGACTGGGTGGCCTTCATGAGCGACGCCGGCGTGTTCGTCATGCGACCAGACGGGTCGCAACTGACGCAGATCATCGATCTCGGGGGCATGGGCAGCCTTGAGTGGCTGCCGTGAGGGGGGAGGCTATGTCGACACGATCGCACCGTGTGAATTGGATTCTTCTGGCCGTGCTCGGTTTGGTCGTCGCCCCGGCGTTGGCAGCCGGGCCGACTCCGAGCCTCTACCTGGCGCTGGTCGCCAAAGGGTATCCGACGCCAAAGCCCACGCCGATCGCCGACTGCAGCGTGTTGCTGGCCGCGACCCAGTGGACGGGATCGGTGTCGCTGGCCTATGGCGCCAGCGCCCAGCGGACCGTCGGCGGCATCGACTACCTCGCCAGCGTCACGCGCGAAGTGTCCGGCACGATCACGCTGGCTGACCGAACCGCGACGGTCGACCCCGACACGGGCCATGTCTACAACGTCAGCTGGTCTGGCGTGGATTTCAGCGCGCTCCACGTGCTCGTCGACGACGTCTCGCAACAAACCCAGACGGCACCGCCTGTGGTAACCACGACGCACGCAATCGGCGGGACGATCAATCCAGACGTCAGCTTCGCTCTACTGCAGGTCAACGACGATTGCACCTACTCGTTTGAGCTCTGGCCCTGGGCAGATCAGACGGTCAACAGCGTGGCCCTGCGCGATAACGTCTTCGACTTCTTTGCCAACCTGGCACCCGTCACGACCACCAGCGCGATCTCGGCGACGGTGCAGAGCAAGACCTACTGCAACGCGCAGAATCCATCCACAGACTATCCGGTTTACACAGTCAACCTCGGCACCAATCGGGTCGGCGACGGCAACCAGATCGCCTGCGCCCTGCTCTTCGCCCAGGGCGGTTCCTCGACCTCGGGCGAAATGGTCGGCCCCACCCGGGCCAGCTGGCAACTGACGCCTGTGCCTTGATACGCTCCGCGGAAGCACGGTTCGATGAGGAGAAAGGCGGGCCGCGACACCTTGCCGTTCCGGTTTCGTACTATAGTTGTGAGTCCCAAGCCAAAATGGAGGCCTCTATGGGTTGGCAGATAGTCTTGATTCTGGGTTTGATCCTGCTAGGGATCGTCGCGCTGGTATTGCTTTCCGGCATCCGCTACATTCCGAACAACCGCATCGGCATCGTGGAGCGCAACTTCGGCTTCCGGGGCTCGATCAAAAGCGGCCTGATCGCGATGGGCGGCGAGGCGGGCTTTCAGCCGCAGGTGCTGCGCGGCGGTCTACACTACCTGATGCCGATCCAGCACACGGTCCACATCGCGCCGCTGGTGACCATCACCCAGGGCAAAGTCGGCTACGTCTTTTCGCGTGACGGCGCGCCGCTGGCGCCCGATCAGACGCTGGCCTCGAACGTCGGCGTACACGACTTCCAGGACGTGACCGCATTCCTCAAGAACGGCGGCCAGCGCGGGCCGCAGCGTCGTGTGTTGCGCGAAGGCACTTACGCCATCAACTTGATGCAATTCGTGGTGATCACCGAGGAGAAGGTCTACAGCCTCCCGCTCAGCCGCGAGGACGCGCAGGTGATCCAGAAGATGGCGGAAGTCATCGGCGAACGCAAGGGCTTCCGACCCGTGGTCATCAAGGATACGGACGACCTCGTGGGCATCGTAACCGTCCACGACGGCCCCTCGCTGCCACAGGGCGAGATCATCGCCCCGATCGTCGGCGAGAACCCCGCCGACAACAATACCTTCCACAACAACTTCCAGAACCCCGACCACTTCCTGGCGGCCGGCGGCTTCCGCGGGCGTCAGCTGCAGGTGCTCGTGGAAGGCACGTACTACATCAACCGCCTGTTCGCGACGGTCGAGATGATCCCCAAGACCATCATCGACGTCGGCATGGTTGGCGTGGTCGTGTCGTACACGGGCACGGCCGGCGCGGACCAGTCGGGCTCGGAATACCGCCATGGCGAGCTTGTCGAGCGCGGACGCCGCGGTGTATGGAGCGAGCCGATGCTGCCCGGTAAGTACGCGTTCAACACATACGCGGGCAAGGTGCTGCCTGTCCCGACGACGAACATCATCTTGAAGTGGATCCGCAGCGACATCGGCGCGCACAGGCTCGACGAGAACCTCTCCGAGGTCTCGCTGATCACCAAGGACGCCTTTGAGCCATCGCTGCCGCTCTCGGTGGTCATCCACATCGACTATCAGAAGGCGCCGCTCGTCATTCAGCGCTTCGGCGACGTCAAGCGCCTGGTCGAGCAAACCCTCGACCCGATGGTCTCGGCCTACTTCAAGAACGTCGGCCAGACGCGCACGTTGATCCAGCTGCTGCAGGAGCGCAGCCAGATCCAGGCGCAGGCCGGCCAGGAGATGCGCGAGAAGTTCTTGCACTACAACCTGCAACTCGAGGAAGTGCTGATCGGCACGCCGTCCTCGACCGCGGGCGACAAGGCGATTGAGACGATCCTGGCGCAGTTGCGGCAGCGCCAGATCGCGGTCGAGCAGATCGAGACCTACACGCGCCAGGAGACGGCGGCCACCAAGGAACGCGAGTTGCGCGAAGCCGAGGCGCGCGCGCAGCAGCAGCGCAACATCACCGAATCCGAGTTGAGCATCACGGTTCAGAGCAACCAGGGCAAGGCCGAGTACCAGCGCGCGCTGCAACAGGCGGCGCAGATCCGGGCCCTGGCCGAAGCCGAGGCCGAAAAGGTCGCGCGCGTCGGTATCGCTCAGGCGCTCGCGACCGAAGAGCAGGTGCGCGCCTATGGCGGCCCGCAGTTCCAGGTGACCCAGACGGTCATGAGCCGCTTTGCCGATGCCATCCAGCAATCGCGCGTGGACGTGGTGCCTCGTGTGGTCGTCGGCGGCGGCGCCGGGAGCTCCGGCGGCGGCACGGGCAGCGTCATGGAAGGCCTGTTGACGCTCTTGCTGTCGGAGAAACTCGGCGTCAGCGTGCAGAACCAGGCCGGGATGGAGCGTTCACCCGAGGCCGAGGCCCTGCGGCAGCAGATCCGCCAAAGCATGCAGAAGGGCGACTCGGCCGCACCAGGCGCCGACGCTCCGAAACCAGCGGCGTAATCGCACTCTGCCGCGGTTGAGGCGTACTTCGCGATGTGCTGGACTGCAAAGCTCGTCCGCGAAACCCGCCTCATCCGCGGCAGATCTTTTTCCCGAGGCTGGATCGCCCAGGCGCCGTGTCGGGGCTTCGCGTCGCCTGTCTCGTTTCGAGTGAATCGCCGCAAATAACGCGAACGGATCGTGTGATGCGGCAACTCGCGGCAAGACCGCATTCCTCAAACTTGGTGTGTTGCCAGCCGAGGTATTCGGTCGTATACTTTTAAGTCCAGGGGATGACCGGTTTCGACGGATTGAGCTGGTCACCAATGGCGAGCCGGGAGGCGCCGAGCCCGTGAAATCAGCGCAACCTTCAAGTGCCAACCGCACTTACACGGCTCTTCCGCTCGCGGCCTAACCCCGCTAGCTTTGAGCCCCGCCTGCCCTAGCGGCAAGCCGCTGGCCGTCAGCCTATCTGGCGACACACAGGTCAGCGTCATCTAAGCCAGATCGCAAGGTGGGACGCTGCGACCCACCCCCAAGACCGACGGCAACGTCGGCAGCAGCTGGTCGGCGGTTGTACCCTGCCCGACGGGGACCCGCCGGTGAAACCAAAATAGCCGGGCTACGCTCGTAGAGGTTGGTGGTTGACTCTTTTCGGACGCGGGTTCGACTCCCGCCATCTCCACACCGAACGCAAACGGCCGAGCATTTGCTCGGCCGTTTGCGTTCGATACCGGATGAAACGGGCTTCTCAGAAACCGATCTGATTCCGACCCGCTTGTTTGGCGCGGAGCAGCGCCTCGTCGGCGCGGTCCATGACCGATTTCAAGGTCTCAGCGGCAGGCTTGTTCTGGGGGGAGGCGCAGGCGATGCCCATGCTCACCGTCGCATGGACGTCGCCGTGATCGGTCGCAACGGGGTGGCGCAGCAAAGCGACGCGAATACGTTCTGCCGCTTCCTGCGCATCGGCGAGTGCCGTGTGCGGCAACAGAATGGCGAATTCATCGCCGCCGAGTCGGCCAACCAGGTCCTCCTCGCGCACATTGACCCGCAGACGCGCCGCGATCTCAAGGAGCGCTTGATCGCCGACCGAGTGCCCGAAGCCATCGTTGATCTGCTTGAAGTGATCGACGTCAATGTAGAGAAACGCGAGCTCCTGTTGCGAGCGAACGGCTTTCGCCATCTCGCGGTTGGCCAGATCCAGAAACGTTCGCCGGTTGAAAAGCTGGGTCAGTGGATCGTGGCTGGCCAGATCCTCGAGTTGCGCCGCGAGGCGTTTGCGTTCCTCGATCTCTTTCTGCAGGTCCGAATTCTGTGCCCGAACCATGGCCGTCTCGCGCTCGGCGGCTTCGACCTGGTGAAGGGCGTGAAGGACCGCGACGCGCTGGCGGGATTGTTCGCTATTGATGATCCGCTGGAGCGCGTTGAAGCGCTTGAGATGATCGAGCGCGAGGCGCACGTTGCCACGTGCTTCATACAGCTCGGACAGCTGTTGGTGACAGAGGCTTTCTTTGACCGCGTCGTCGACCGCCGCCGCCAGCGACGCGGCCTGCAGGTACTCGGCCTCGGCGGTCCCGTCGTCGCCCTTGGCGGCGGCGACATTGCCCGCGAATCGGTGGTAGTCCACCTCAAACACCGAACGACCGCCGGACGGGGTCAAGTGGCGTATGCGCGTCAGATAGGGTTCGGCCTGGTCCGGCTGGCCCATAGCGAGCAGGGCCTGAATGATGCAGATGCCGGCCATGAACTCGGCGACCGAGAAGCCGTGGCCGTGTGCCAGGTCCATGCTCTCGAGCCCGCGCGCGATGGCTCCCTGGAAGTCGCCCAGGTAACACAGCGTGTCGCTCATGTGGTGAAGCGCCAGCGCCTCTGTGTCGGGCGTGGGGTGCGCTCCTGGGTTCGCACGACAGATCTGCACGGCTGCGCGTTGTTCGCGCAATGCGTCTTCGCCGGCGCCCATGTTGCGGTGCACCGTCCCGATGAGTATATGAGTTCGCGCTTCCATATACGGCGAGTTGATCTGTCGGGTCTGTCGCAACAGCACGTGCGCGTTTTCGAGAGCCGTGCTGTTCTCGCCCAAGTACACATACAGCCAGGCGAGCGTCGTACGAGCGGTGACTTCGGCGCCGGTAAGCGGGCTGTCCGCGAGATAGGAGAGCGCTTCCAGGCTGAGGTGAGCGGCCTCCGTCTGGCGCCCGCCTATGAGCGCCATCAGTCCGCGGCCGGCTCGTGAGGTTGCCACGCCCAGCCAGTAAGGATCGCCAGCAAACGGGCCAACCTGCGAACGATCCGCCGCTTCTAGAAATAGACGGCTGGCCTCATCGGGTTGGCTGAGTCGGATCTCCCAGGCTTTCTCGTTCAGGGCGTCGACTTCCTGGCGAGCTTCGACACGAGCGCGATCGTCGGCGCCTTCGGTGTCAACGCAACCGGGTGCGATCCCCTGCCTGTCCACACCTGCATACTAGGGCAGTTCACCGCCCCTGCCAAGTATGGGCGCGGCCGCTTTGACGCCAAATCGCCTTTTTTTACGCCCAATTCCGGCCGAGTGGGCTCAAACGTCGGCCAGATGCCACAGGCCGAACGCCGGCCCATCGCCTGGCAATGTGAGCCATCCGTCGCCATCGGCGGTAAGGTCCCGAGTTCCGGCGATCCCGGCGAGTCGGCGACCCACGACGGCCGTGGGCACGCGAACCGGCACGTGCGGTGCTCGGGCGGCGTGCACCAGCACGCTCTCGCCCGGCGCCTCGCGCAGAAAGACCAGCGCGTCGTCGCCGATCCATAGCCAGCGCAGGCCGCCCCGACGCAACGCCTGGCTGCCGGCGCGTGCGCCAAACAACGCGCGGGTGTGCGCGAGGCGGCGCTGATCCCAGCGGTCGGTGTGCTCCCAGGGCATGGGGATGCGCGCGTACTCGGGCCCCATCGTCGTCAGGCCAATCTCGTCGCCGGCATAGATCATGGGCACGCCCGGATATGCCGCGAGCATGCCAAAAGCCACGTCGACGCGTCCGGAATGGCCGAGGAGCGACGCCACCCGATGCGTGTCATGCGAGCCGATCAAGTTCATGGCGTGCAAGGTCCCCTGCCATGGGGTGACGCCAGAGAGCGCGCGCATCGCGCCGACCACCTGCCGCCCCGGCAGGTTGGGCAATATCGGGTATTTTCCGTGTACGTATGGTCGCGGCTGCGGCGGCAACAGCCACTGCCAGAGCGGCCGTGTGAAAGCCGCATAGTTCATGGTGCCCTGATAACCATCGCCGAGCAGATCGCGGCCGGCGTCGTGGTTCGACTCGGCCTGCAGGAACGATTCGTTCGTCACCTGCGCCATCGTGCGCCGGATCGTGACCGCGATCTCGTGGCTGAGGTTGATGTCGCCGTGCAGGCCGGTCATGTTGGCGACGTCGATGCGCCAAGCGTCGAGGGCGTGCGGACCGAGCCACTTTGCCACGACAGAGTCCGGGCCGTCGTAGAGCCGATGCCGCAGCTCGCGGCTGCGATGGTCGAAGATCGGCATCTCGCGCAGGTTCCACCAGGCGTCGTAGGCGTCGGGGTGTCGCGTGAAGAAATAGAACGCCGCCTCGGGCGCGTTCGCGTCGGCCAGCGCGGCTTGAAACCATTCGTGCGTGTCGCCGCAGTGGTTCGTCGTGAGATCGCCCATCAGACGCATGCCGCGCGCGCGGGCGGCCGACGCCAGGCGAGCCATGGCGGCGTCGCCGCCGAGCAGTGGATCCACCCGCGCGAACGTCGAGGCGTTGTAGCGATGATTCGACTGCGCCGGGAAGAACGGCGTCAGATAGAGCGTGCCGACGCCGAGCGATTCGATGTGATCGAGATGCGCCGTAATCCCGTCGAGATCGCCGCCGTAGAATTGACGCGGCGTGTCGGGGCCCTCCCCGATCACGGGGTCGTCCCAGGCGGCGGGCCGCGCCCAATCCGGCGTCGGGCGGTCGATCGATTTCGCGAATCGGTCGGGGAAGATCTGGTACATCGTGCCGGTCGCCCAGATGGGCGGCGGCTCATAGGCGCTCAGGCGAAAGTCTGCGGCATCGGGCACGTCGTGTGGGTGGAGACCCGCGCCGTTGAGCCACTGATAACCGTGCGCGCCGCCATCGAGCAGCCAGCGGTAGCTCAGCACCGGATTGACGACACGCAGGTCCGCCCGGAGCCACGTATCCCGCGCATCCTGCCGATCGACGACGGCTTGCACGAGTTCGGGCTCACCGTCGATGATGTTGCGCGCCCAGGCCGCGGACACGTCGCTGCCGCGCGGAACACGGAGGAAGACGCTGACCGTGCCACCGAGTCTCAGCCGCGGCTCAGGGACGTACAGCGCGGAGCCGTCGTGATGGGGTTGCGACCAGACGGACTCGTTCGGCATGCCCCCTCCTTCGACTACAGATGCCGACCCCATCGGCTAGATGGGTTGAACCGCGCCACGACGCCGGGCATAGACCCACAGCGCCAGCAGCGTCGCGAGGTAGGGCAACGTGTCCGTGATCTGCGGCGGAAGACCGCTGCCCTGCAGGAGCAGGCCGACGCCGTCGGCGAAGCCGAACATCAACGAGATCACGGCGATGCCCCAGGGGTTTCCGCTCACCAGGATGATCGCGGCCAGGGCGATCCAGCCGCGACCGGCCGACATGTTCTCGCCGAAGAGCTGCAAGTACCCGGTCGACAGGAAGGCGCCGCCGACGCCGCAATAGACGCCGCAGATCAAGAGGGCCCAGACCCGCACCCGCGCGGCGGGCACGCCCGCCGTGTCGAGCGCCTGGGCGTTGTGGCCAGCGGCGCGCAGGCGCAGGCCGTACCGCGTGCGAAAGATCATGTAGGCCGCGAGCCCGATCAGGATCACGGCCAGGTAGACGATCAGGTTCTGGCCGAACAACAACGGGCCGATTCCGGGCAACGACGATAGACCCGGTATCGACAACGCCGGGATGGCCGGGATACCTGGGTCCTGAAACGCGCCGCGTGTGCCAAAGACCTGACGGAGCGCATAGGTGGTCGCGCCGACGGCCAGCAGATTGAGCGCGATACCCGTGACGAACTCGTCGGTGCGCAGGACGATCGCGAACAGGATGAACAACAACGCGACGAGCAAGCCGCCGAGCACGGCGCACAACAGACCGACCAACCAGCTCCCGCTGAAGAAACCGCCGACCACGGCACAAAAGGCGGCCACGAGCAGCATGCCCTCCATGGCGATGTTGAACATGCCGCTGTAATAGGTGAAAGCGCCGCCCAGCGCCGCCAGTAGCACGGGTGTGGTCGCGGCGAGCGTGCCGCCGAGCAGACCGAGGAATTCGCGCATCAGTCGTCCCCCGTTTCAGCCACTGACACATGCGCGCTTCGGAGCCGCCGTCGCGCCCACCAGGCCGCCAGGCCGTCGCGCAGGCCGCCCCGGCCGGCAACCACAAGCAGCACGGTCAGGGCCTGCAACACCTGGATGAATTCGCTTGGCAGCGCCGTGATCAACTCCATGCCCAGCGCGCCCGTCTGCAGCGCGGCGAAGAACAGGCCGTAGCCGAGCGTGGCCAGCATGCCGTTGTTGGCGATCACGGCCACCATGATCCCGTCCCAGGCGAAGTTGCCGCCCAGCCCACGGATGAAGCGCTCGCTCTCGCCCATGACGATCAGGCCGCCGGCCAGACCCGCCAGGGCGCCGCTGAGCCACATGACGCGGTTGAAGTTGACGTTGATCGGCACGCCACCGAGACGGGTGAACAGGCTGTTCTGGCCGGTGAGGCGCCACTCGTAGCCGAGCCGGCCGCGCGCCGAGAGCGCCCAACACGCCAGGAACACGACCAGCAGCACGGCCACACCGACGTTGATCGATCCGACATCGGGCAGTTGGCCGGCGGCCGCGATCGGCGGCGTCATTGGGGTCGAGGCGGATTGATCCTGAAGCGGGTACGAGATCGCCCAGAGCGTCACCTTCTCGGCGACGCTGTTGAGCATCAAGGTGACGATGAACTCGTTCATCCCGGCGCGCGTGCGCAGGGTCGCCGCGAGCGCCGACCAGAGCGCGCCGCCGAGCATGGCCAGCGCGATCAGGGCGAGCGGCAGGATCGGGGCCGGCAACGGGAGATAGATCCCGCCGACCACGGCGAAGAGCGCGCCCCAAAGCAACTGACCCGGTTGGCCAAGGTTGACCGCGCCCGCCTGAAACGCCAGCGAGGCCGAGAGCCCGGTCAACACAAGCGGGATAGCGCGGAACAACGTGTTGCCCAGCGAGCGCCCGGGTTGACTGCCGCCCAGCGCGTAATCGAAGAGCGCGCGGTAGACGGCCACCGGGTCGTAGCCCTGCAGAGCCATCACGCCGGCGCCAAGCGCCAGCGCGGCGACCACGCCCAGCAGCGCGACGAAGATATCACGCCGCATCGTCGCTCCCCGTGAGCATCAAACGCCCGACACGCTCGATCGTGGCATCCGCGATGGGCACTGTGCCCGCAAGTCGACCCCGGTGCAGCACGACCAGTCGATCGGCCAGCGCGAAGAGCTCTTCGAGGTCGGAGGAAACCAATAGGATCGCGCGACCGAGGTCGCGCTGCTGGCGGATCTCGTGGTGCACGAACTCCGATGCGCTGACGTCGAGGCCGCGCGTCGGCTGGTCGAGGATCAGCAGCGGCCGTTCCGCTGCGAGTTCGCGCCCCAAGATGACCTTCTGCTGATTGCCGCCGGACAGCGAGCGCATCGGCGCGTCGAGGCCGCCAAGCGCGACCTGAAATCGATCGCGGATGCGCGCGGCGAGGCCACGCGCCGCGCGCCGATCGATCAGCGCCCCGCCCGCCCAGGTCATGGCCGGATCGAGGCGGTGATGGCTCATCAACGTGTTCTCGACGACGGTAGCCGTCAACGCCGCGCCGGCACGACCGCGATCGGCCGGCACGACGCTCAGATGCGGCCGGCGCGCGAGGACCGACGCCGTGCGCGGCAAGCGCACCGCTCCGACATGGATGAAACCTGTCACGCGCTCGGGCGGCGTCAAACCGACCAGAGCCTCGACCAGCTCGGTCTGCCCATTGCCCTCGACGCCGGCGACGCCCACGATCTCGCCAGCGCGCACCTGCAGGCTGACGTCGATCAGCGCCGGGCGGCCGTCGGCGGCCGCGACGCGCAGCGCGTCAAGCTGGAGCACCACGTCGCCGATGGGTGTCGATCGTGGCTCGGGTGTCGCGGCGGCGACGTCGCGGCCGACCATCAACTGGGCAAGTTCGCCGCGGGTGAGTTCGTTTGCCGGGCGCGTCGCCACCCAACGGCCGCGGCGCAGGACCGTCACGCGGTCGCACAGCTCCAGCACCTCGTCGAGGTGATGGGAGATGAACAAGAGCGTTCGGCCGGCATCGCGCAGCCGACGCAGTTCCTCGAAGAACGGCGGGATCTCCTGCGGCGTCAACACCGCCGTGGGCTCGTCGAGGATCAGGATGCGGGCATCGCGGCAGAGCAGTTTGAGGATCTCGACCTTCTGCCGGGCCGCCACCGAGAGATCGCCAAGCGTGGTCTCCGCGCGCAATGCGAAGCCGAACTCGTCGATCTTGGACTGGACGAAGCGGGCGGCCTCGCGTGCCTGCAGCCGGTCGAGCGCGCCGACCGGCTCGATGCCGAGCACGACGTTCTCCCACACCGCGAACTCGGCCACCTGCACCAGTTCCTGGTGCACCATGCCGATGCCCTGCGCCAGGGCCGACCGTGGATTGCGCACCACGAATTGCCGGCCCTCCAACAACATCGTCCCCGAGTCGGCGTGCTCGAGGCCGTAGAGCACCTTCATCAGCGTGCTCTTGCCGGCGCCATTCTCGCCGACGATGGCGTGGATCTCCCCCCGCTCGCAACTCAATGACACGTCGTCGAGCGCGATGGTGGCCGGCGGGAACACCTTGCGGATGTTCTGGAGGTCGAGATAGGCCATGGGGTCAAACCGAGCGGGCGGGCCGCCTTGGCCCGCCCGCTCATGGCGGACTTACTGGCCGGTGTAGATCTCGATTTGAAGCTTGCCGTCGATGATCTGCTGCCGCAGATCCATGACGCGGTCGATCGACGCCTGGGGCAGCACGGGCGTCGAGGCCTTGAAGTCGACGTCGACGCCGCCCTCCTTGATGCCGTACTTGAGGACCTGCCCGGGCTTGTAGCTCCCGTCGGCGATCGTCGCGTAGACACGTTCGATGGACGCGCCGACGTTCTTGATGTCGCTGACGATCACGTGGCCAGGCTGAAGATCGTTCTGGTTCGTGTCCACGCCGATCGCGTACAGGCCACGATCCTTGGCGGCCTGCAGCACGCCGAGGCCGGCCGCGGCCGCGACCTGGAAGACGACATCGGCGCCGGCGTCATACAGCTGCTCGGCGGCCTGCTTGCCGCGCCCCTGATCGTCCCAGGCGCCGCCCAGGTACTTGCGCTCGACCGTGATCTCCGGATCGATGCTCTTCGCGCCATTCTCGTAAGCGAACAGGAAGGCGTTCGTGACCGGGTCGCTGTCGCCGCCGACGACGCCGATGACCTTGTCGGCGTTGACGCCCGCGATCGACGTGTCGGTCGTCGCCAGCGCGGCCGCGGCGCCGGCCAGGTAGGCGCTCTGCTCCTCGATGTAATCGACCGACGTGATCGTCGCTTTCGAGTTTTCGACGACCGTGTCGATGTTGACGAAGACCTTGTCCGGGTTCGCGTCGGCGATGGCCTTCAGCGGGTCCTCGAAGCCATACGAGATCACGAAGATCACGTCGGCGAAGTCCACGGCCGCTTCCAGGCTGGGCTCATACTTCGCGGCGTCGAAGTTGGCCTCGATCGTGCGGGTCTCGACGCCGTACTGCTTGGCGATCGCATCCAGACCGGCCTTGCCGGAGTCGTAGAACGCGTTGTCGCCCAAGGCGCCGTTGATCAGATAGACCACGCGCTTGGGCGCGGCCGTCGGCGCGGCGGGCGTGGCCGCCGGTGTGCAGGCGGCGAGCACGAACGCGGCACTGGCGAAAACGGATATCAGGGAATTCAACTGTCGCTTCATGGCGGGTTCTCCTCTGGCTTGATTGTACACAACCGCCGCCCGCGTTTGACTCGACCTCCTGGCGGGGCAAAGGTATCGTGTTTTTCCGTCCGAAAACCCGCTGCGATTGGCGCGACTTTCGTGATTGGACCGTGCGAGGGGCGCCACGCGTCATTGGCGCGATTTGAGGCCAGATATCGCGCCGGACAGTTCAGCGCTACGGACGGTCCTGGGCTCCTGGTCGCTGGCCCCAAAAACGCGTATCATCGCTGTCAGCCTCGATCGATATCTCCGTCGAGCGCCCGCAGAGCGCACATCAGGCCGACGTCCGCCAACCGCACCCGCCCGCGAGACCGATTCACCAAGGCGAAAGGACCTTGCCGATGACAGATAAGCGCAAAACCGGGAAAGTGAGCTCAAGAACGAGCCACCCAACCGGGGAACATCGCCCGCCTACGGCCGGCGAGCGCGCCGTGGAAGATGCGGTACGCACGATCCTGGAACAC
>JBGAJV010000034.1:0-65383 GCA_044224715.1 Anaerolineales bacterium
GAAGCCCCGGTCGCCACGTACGAAGGCATGAAGGTCGAGGCCGATAGCTGCGACTACGGCGGCGAGTTCAAGTCGATCGAGGCCGTGGATCAGTACACGGTCAAGTTCACGCTCTGCTCGCCGGATCCCGACTTCCTGTCGAAAATCGCGTTCTCGGTCTTCGCGATCCAGGACAAGGATTACCTCGACGCGAACAGCGGCGACTCGGTCAAGATGAGCGAGCAGCCCAACGGCACCGGCCCGTACAAGGTCGAAGAGTGGCGCCGTGGCGAGCAAATCACGTTCTCAGCCTTTGACGGCTACTGGGGCGATGCGGCCAAGACGCAGACCGCGATCCTGCGCTGGAATGCCGATTCGGCCGCCAAGTTCCTGGCCCTGCAGTCGGGCGAGGTCGACGCCATCGACAACGCCGCTGCGCAGGACATCGAGGCCGCAACGAACGACCCGAACATGCAGGTCAAGCTGCGCCCGAGCCTGAACATCTTCTATCTCGGGTTCAACAACACGATCGCGCCCTTCGACAAGATCGAGGTCCGCAAGGCGATCGCGCTGGCGCTCGATCGGCAGCGCATCATCGACACGTACTACCCGGCCGGCTCGTCGGTCGCGGCTCAGTTCGTGCCGGATTCGTTCACGCCCGGCTTCAGCACCACCGGTGACGGCGCGACCTGGTACGACCAGAACCTCGACGAAGCCAAGGCCCTGCTCGAGCAGGCCGGCGCCGCCGGCGCCGAGATCGAGATGGCGTATCGCCCGAACCCGCGCGGCTATTTGCCGGAGCCGCCGGCGATCGCGCAGGAAATCCAGGCCCAGCTGGCCGAGATCGGTTTGAAGGTCACGCTCAAGGAAATGGAGTCCACCGAGTTCCTCGACGCCACGGCGGCGGGCAGCGTGGGCTTCTACCTGCTGGGTTGGGGCGCCGACTATCCGGGCGCGACCAACTTCTACAACTACCACTTCGCCAACGCGAACAACAAGCAGTTTGGCGAGGAGTACGCGGACCTGGCCGATGCGATCACCAAGGCCGGTCAGATCTCGGATCCCGCCGAGCGCCAGGCCCTGTACGACCAGGTCGCTGCGCTGGTGAAGGAACACATCCCCATGATCCCGGTCGCCCATGGCGGCTCGGCCGTGATCTACAGCTCGGCCGTCGAGGGCGCGCACACCAGCCCGCTCGGCAACGAGTTGTTCTACGTCATGAGCTCCGGCAAGGACACGCTCACGTTCGTCCAGAACGGCGAGCCGGCGGCGCTGTGGTGCGGTGACGAGACCGACGGCGAGTCGCTGCGCGCGTGCAACCAGATCTATGACGCCCTGATGCAGTACGAGCTGGGCGGGGTTGCCGTACAGCCGGCCCTGGCCGAGTCGTACACGTCCAACGCCGACGGCACCGAGTGGGTCTTCACGCTCCGCCAGGGCGTCAAGTTCCACAATGGCGCAGACCTGGATGCCAACGACGTCGTGGCGACGTATGAGGCCCAGTGGAACGCCGCGAGCCCGAACCACGTCGGACGCGAAGGCAACTTCGAGTACTTCGGCGCGTTCTTCGGCGCGTTCCTGAACGCCAAGTAAGTTAGCAGGCATCAGGCGGTAGAGGCGGCCCTTGTGGCCGCCTCACCGCCTGGCGCCTCTCCCTCATGACCCAATTCGTCCTTCGCCGTTTGCTGCTGCTCGTCCCCGTCCTCTTCGGGATCGTCCTGGTCACGTTCGTCATCGTGCACAGCATCCCGGGTGATCCCTGTATCGCCATGCTTGGTGAACGGGCGACGCAGGCCAAGTGTGAAGATTTCCGCGAACGGTACGGTCTCAACGACAACGTCCTGGTGCAGTTCGCGCGGTATTCGGGCGCCCTGCTGACCGGCGACCTGCAGGATTCGATCTCACAATCCCGCCCGGTCTCCGAGTACCTGTCGGAGCGCCTGCCCATGACGCTCGAGATCACGGTGGGCGCCATGCTCGTCGCCGTCGTGTTCGGTCTGGCTCTGGGCTTGATCTCGGCCCTCTATCGCAACAGCGCCGTCGACGTCGGCGCAATGGGCATCGCCAACGTCGGCGTGTCGATGCCGGTGTTCTGGCTCGGACTGATGCTGGCGTACTTCTTCGCCATCACGCTGAAGGGGACCCCGCTTCAGCTGCCGCCTGGCACCCGCCTGACCTCCGGGGTCTCCATCGACCCCCTGTTCGAGACCTGGGGCATGACAGACGCGCCGACGGGCGCGTTGGGGTTCGTGCTTACGCTGGTCTCGAACTCCGTGATCCTGAACAGCCTGATCACCGGGAATATCAAGGTGCTGGCTGACGCATTGCGCCATCTGATCGTGCCGTCGCTGGCGCTTGGCACGATCCCGCTGGCCATCATCGCGCGCATGACGCGCTCGAGTCTGCTCGACGTGCTCGGGCAGGACTATGTGCGCACCGCCCGAGCCAAGGGCCTGATCGAACGGCTCGTGATCTTCCGGCATGCGCTTAGAAATGCACTCATCCCGATCGTGACCGTGATCGGTTTACAGACGGGCGGTCTGCTCAGCGGCGCTGTGCTGACCGAGACCGTCTTCAGCCTGCCCGGCGTGGGCACCGCCATCACCTCGGCGATCTTCGCCCGAGATTATCCGGTCGTGCAGGGCTTCACCCTGGCGATCGCCCTGATCTACGTCGTCGTCAACCTCGTGGTGGACGTGTCGTACACCTTGCTGGATCCGCGCATCCGCCTCGACACATGACAATCGCCCAAGCCGCCCCCCTGTTGAACGCGGAGCCCACCGCCGAACATCGCTCGCCGGCGGTGGAGGCCCTGCGGCGTCTGCTCAAGCACCGCTCGGCCCAGGCCGGGCTGTTCTTGATCGGCGCCATCATCCTGATCGCGATCTTCGCCGACTTCATCGCGCCTTACCCCTACACCTTCATCTTCAAGGAAGGCAAGCGTTTCGAGTCGCCGTGCGTGCATCTGCTCGGCTGTGACCCCGCCAAGACCGAGCACCTGTTTGGCCTCGACGGCAACGGCCGCGACCTTTTCTCGCGCGTCGTGTACGGCTCGCGGCTGTCGATCATGATCGGCCTCGTGACCAACATCGGCGCCATCATCGTCGGGGCTCTGATCGGCGCGGTCGCCGGTTACGCCGGCGGCTGGTGGGACACGGTGCTGATGCGTTCGATGGACGTGCTGATGGCGTTCCCGTCGCTGCTGCTGGCGATCGCGATCGTCACGGCGCTCGGGCCGGGCTTGATCAACGCGCTGCTGGCCATCGCCGTGGTCTCGATCCCGGTGTACGCGCGTCTCGTGCGCGCCAGCGTGCTGTCGGTGAAGGATCTGGAATACGTGCAGGCCTCGCGCGCACTTGGCGCGTCGCCGCTGCGTCTGCTGTTCACGCGTATCCTGCCCAACGCCGTCACGCCCGTGCTCGTCCAGGGCACCCTTGGCATCGCCACCGCGATCCTCGACGCCGCCGCCCTGTCGTTCCTGGGCCTGGGCGCCGAGAAGCCGACCCCCGAGTGGGGCCTCATGCTCGGCGAGGAGCGCGCCCGCGCGCTCTCCAACCCGCACCTGCTGATCTTCCCCGGCCTGGCCATCATGATGACCGTGCTGGCGTTCAACCTCCTCGGCGACGGCCTGCGCGACGCGCTGGACCCGCGCCTTAAGCGCTAGAGCGGAGAGTGCGAGAGCGCGGGAGCGAACGCTACTTCGCCCGGTCGCGGCAGCATTCGCTCTCCGCTCGCCGCTCCCCGCTCCCCGAAAGAACCCTATGTCTCCCCTCGATTTGGTCTGGCTCGCCCTGGCCGCGATTGCGGCCGGGTTGGTCAACGCGCTCGCCGGCGGCGGCACGCTGATCACGTTTCCGGTGCTGACCGCAGTGGGCGTGCCCAACGTGGCCGCCAGCATCACCAACACGGTCGCGCTATGCCCCGGTTATTTCGGCGCGACGCTGGCGCAGCGCGCGGATCTGAAGGGCCAGGAACGCCGCCTGCGCTGGCTGGTTCCGGCCAGCATCGTCGGCGGCGTGCTCGGCGGGCTGCTGCTGCTGGGGACCGGCGAGAAGGTCTTCAAATCGCTTGTGCCGTTCTTGATCCTGATGGCGTCGGGGCTCATGGCCGTCCAGGATCCGCTGCGCGGTTGGCTGCAACGCCGGGCCAAGGAACGCGGCCATGCAGGCCTGCCGGAGGGCGTCGCCGCCCTGCCCGTCGGCCTTGCCGCCGTATACGGTGGTTACTTTGGCGCGGGTCTGAGCGTGATCGTACTGGCCACGCTCGGCCTGGTCCTCGACGACACGCTCACCCGGCTCAACGCGCTCAAACAGGCGATATCACTCTCGGTGAACGTGGCCGCTGCGCTGTTCTTCCTGTTCACGGGCCAGGTCGTGTGGATCGCAGCGGGCGTGATGGCCATCGGCGCGCTCATTGGAGGCGCTCTGGGCGGGCGCCTCGCCGGCCGGATCAAACCGCAGACGCTGCGTTACATGGTCATCGCCATCGGCGTGGTGGTCGCCGTGATCTACTTCGTGCGCGGTTGAAGTCGGGCCTCGCGCTCAACGACAAGCTCAGCGAAACTGAAGGCTGTGGCTGGCCTGCCCGCCCACGACGTGGGCGTGACCGGCTTTGGGTCGATCGGGCGTCGGCGGGCGCGGCATATCCTGTGGCGTTGTTGAACACGGCTGGCAGAGTCACGTAAGCGAAGGGCTCGCCGGTCACACGCGCCACGAAAAAGGCCCCGTCCGACTGACCAGCCACGACGATCGCGCCGTCCGACTGCGTGGCGATCGCCTGCCCGTAGTCCGAGCCCGCCCCCAGATCGAGCGTGAGGGTGGCCGTCAGGTGGCCGGTCGGATCGAAAGTCAGGACGAACGTGTCCGAAGTCGTGTAGCCCGTGGTGGTGCCCCAGCCGACACTCGCAACTTCGCCATTCGGCCGTAAGGCCACCGCCCGGGGCAGGTACGGTTCGACCCTGAGCCAGCCTGCGTCGCCGACATTGGGATCGGGCAAACCGTCTTCCGTCAGCCGCAGCAGATCGATGACATTCGCCAACCAGGCTCCGTGCCCGGCCACCGTCACCAGATCGTTCGTGTTCGAGTGAATGCCCGACCCAAATGCGCCGCCTGTACCGTAGGTGGGATCGGGGCTCAAATCCGCATTCAGACGTGTCACGTTGAAGCCGCCGGCCTTCACCGTCCCCCATGAATACCAATTCGTCACCACAAGGATCTGGCCACCCGCTTCCGTGCCCAGCGCGCTGATCCAGTTGGACGAGCTGTAGGACGTACTGGACAACACGCCGTCGGGACCACAGCCCAGATCGGGTGCGCCGTTGCCTCCGACACAGATCAGGACGGCCATGTCGGCAAGGGCCGGCCCCGCAGCGCCTCCGACCAGTAGCCCTCCGTTGGGCAACGCCACCACAGTCAAGCCACGGACCCGGTACATGCTTAAGCCATGGCCGGGCAGCGACGGCAGCGTCGTGGTGAAAACGCCGCCGCTCCCGAAGCCGGCGTCAAGTGTGCCCGTCAGGGTGTATCGGGCGACGGCCAACGCGTCGCCCGAATTTCCCACCGCGACGATCTTGCCGTCGGGCTGGATGGCCATCGCCGAGAGGCTGTCGATATCACCCAAATCGGTCGTCACGACGCCGGTGGTTCCGAAGCTCGGGTCGGGGATGCCGTCAGGCGTCAGTCGAACCAGCGCAAAGTCGTCGCCGGCCAAGCCGACCGCCACGATGTCGCCATCCGCCTGAACGACCACCGCCGTGGCCGAGCCGTCCGGAAACGGACGCACGACGCCACCCGTGCCAAACGACGGATCTAGAATAAGCGGTGACACCGGCCCCGCGAACGCTCGCCTCGGGGTCAAGACCAGCATGGGGCTCACCGCGAGCGCTATACACAGGCCAAGCCGAAGAGGATATTCAAGCGATTTTGCGGTAGGCATGAGCGACATTCCTATGTGCATCCGATGCGGCGCCAGCGCATCGTCATCACTGGGGCTCGTCCACACCCAGTCAGGAGTTGTATGGTGACAGGGTGACGACGCGGCGCCGCGTACACCGCTTTCTGGAGTATATGCCCACGAATGGGCAGTCGACCAGCCGGCGCTCGAACAGCGGCGAGGGTGACCCGCGCGTTTGGTCCACGAGGCGCCGCACCCGCGCCGTCGGTCAGCACGCATCGTTGGCGCCTCCTGGAGGCGAATGACGCGAACACAACCGGATCGGCCGCGACGGATGCGCGCTCTCCAATTCGTGTCGTTCGCGAATTTCGCGACCAGATCCAGCGCCCGATAACTCGCCCGGACAGACCCGGCGGAGTGTGTACGAGGACGCTGTCAGGCGCGGGATCGGGCCGCTGATGACGCGAGTATCGCTGGCGAAAACGGGACCGATGCCAGCCGGGCTCCACGTATTCAAATCCGCGTAATCCGCGGCAAGAACCGCCGACAACCCGTGCTTGCACGCCCCGGCGGACCCACGCTGCAGCGCGGTTCGAACCTGGGTTACACTCCGTCCCTATGCGACTCGCCACTCTACAACTCTGCGCCGCAGCCACGCTGTTGGCAGCGTGCGGCGCCCCGCCCACCCCAACACCCGCCGCCCAAACACCGGCCGCAACCGCCGCTCCCGCGCTGACCGCGACACCTGTGCCTACGCCGACCGCGACGCCGGAGCCCGTCATCTTCACGCTCGGGTTGCCCGGCCCGATCGATACGCTGGATCCGGCGAACGCCGCGGAACCCAGCGCGCTGCTCATCACCCGTCACGTCTACGACGGTCTGACGCGCTTCACGCCGGGCGGCGTCGCGGTCGAGCCCGCTCTGGCCGAACGCTGGGAGATCGCGCCCGACGCGACGATCTACACGCTCACGCTCCGCGCCGGCGTGACGTTCAGTACCGGCGCGCCCTTCGACGCCGCGGCCGCCCAGGCCAACGTCCTCCGTTGGCTGAACCGGCAGGGCGGCGGCACCTTCCCGTACGTGCCGGCCCTGTTCGGCGGCTTCTTCGATCAAATCGACGCCACGGGCGCGCCGCTCAGCACGGTGGTCACGGCCACGGCCCCGGCGGCCGACACGCTCGTGATCCAGTTGCGGGCGCCGGACTCAGGCCTTCCGGCCACGCTGGCGATGCCGGCCTTCGCGATGGTCGATCCGGCCGCCTGGGTCGACGGTTTCGGGGCGCCGGGCACGGCAAGCGCCGGCACCGGGCCGTTGCGCGTGCGCGCCTGGTCGCAGCCGGATCTGGTGGAACTCGAGCCCAACCCCGGCGCCTGGTCGGGGCCCTCCACCGTGGACGTGCTGCGGTTCAAGATCATGCCCGACGACGCCCAACGGGTCATCGCGCTGCAAGTCAACGAAGTCGACGCCATCGCGGCGCTGCCCGAGACCGAGTCGGACATCGCGTCTGCGTGGCCGGTGCGGGTCGACGCAGAGCCGCCCCAGCAGGTGCTCTACCTCGGGTTCAATCAGGGCCGTCGCCCCTGGTCGACGCCGGCCTGTCGGCTGGCCGTGGCCGCGGGGCTCGATCGGGTGGCGTTGGCCCAGGCCGCCGGCGGCCGCTCGCTGGCGCGCGGTGGCCTCATCACGACGGGCGAACCGCCGGTGCCCGATGTCGACGCCGCCAAGACGCTGTGGACCGAATGCGTGGCGCAGCAAGACGCGCCGATTGCCACGCCGATCTCGCTGTACATACCGCCGATCGCCCGCCCCTATCTGGCGGACCCGGCGGCGTTCGGCACGGTGCTGCAGACGCAATTGGCGGTGATCGGCATCGAGACGACGATCGTGGCGACGGATTGGTCAACGCAATGGTTGCCCGATGTGCAGGCAGGCCGCGCGGATCTTTTCGTCCTGGGAATCGGCAACCTCAACGGCGATCCCGGCGTGCTGCTGTGCCCGCTCTTCTGCGGCGTCAACGCCGCGCTGCGCACGAGCCGCGAAGGCCTGGCGATCGCGCCGGACGACGAGCTCGCCGGACTGCTGCTGCAGGCGCGCGCGACGGCCGATCCGGCCCAACGCGACACCCTCTATCAGCAAGCCGAGGCGCTCATCGCCGAACGGCTGCCGGTCGTCGCCATCAGCAGTCCGACGTCGGCCTGGGCGGTTCGGACAGAGTGGCAGGGTGAAGTGATCGGGCCGCTCGAGGCGTTGTTCACCGCGATGACGCCCATAGCGCCATAGATTTCCGCTCTCGCAAAAACCCGTCCCGCCGACGCCGGGGATGGCGCGTCGACGGAACGGGTGCCGCCTAAATCCGCGGTACGGCTCAACGGCCAAGGTCGCGGTTGGCGCGCAGATCCTCGATCGCATCGTACCGATGATCGGCGATCGGCAACGGCGTGATCAATCGGGCGGCGCGCAGATCCTCGATCGTGTCGTAGCGCCTGTCGCCCTGAAGAAGCAGACGTTCGGCGCGCAGATCCTCGATCGCGTCGTAGCGGCGGTCCGCCACCGGGCGTGGATTGACCAGGCGCAACGCCCGCGCATCCTCGATCGCGTCATAGGCATGTTGCGAGCGATAGACCTCGAGGGCATTCAGCGGCGCCGGCGCGACGCTCACACGAGGCGTCGACTGCAACAGTGCCAGCGTGGCGAAGATCACAAACGCCCCGAGCAAGACGCCGATGATCTCCATCAACGTCTTGTGGGCGACCACCCAATCCCATCCGTGATGCGACACGGTCGGGCCGTGAGGCGTGCCCAGCACAGCCCGCGACCCCGTGCCAAACTGTGGTCGGCGTTTCATGACACGCTCCTTTCCGCGCGATGGGTCAGCGTCTGGCCGAGCAACGCCGAGGCCGTTTCGACGCGGCAATCAATGAACGCGCCGTCGGCGACGGCGCGCGTTGAGGCCCGGGGAACAAAAAGGGCGCCCAGTCGCCGGCGAGGAAACGCTGCCGGCTCGATGGCGCCCAGCTGATGGCGATTGTGACCAAAGCGTGGGACGACAGGCATCGCTTACCTCCTGCCGCATGTGCGGTTCGCCTTTGGTCAACAGGCGAAATCAGTCTAGCACGCGCGAGCCGGCACGGATACTGGCGTTAGGCGACGCATCGGGATGCAATAGCTCCCAGGGTGACCGACTCCCCACTGGCGCGCTTGTGCTCGCGGCCCCAGGCTTGCCTTATATCGGTCTCATGGGCCGCCCCAATTGACACTTTTGCGGGGCGAAATAGAATTTACAGGAGTAAAAACATCAGTTTATCTATGTTAATTGACAACACCTCCCTCCTCATCTTCCTTCTGGCGTTGGGCACGGCATTGGCGACGGGCCTGGGCGCCATCCCGTTCCTCTGGGTGAAAAGCCCGGATTCACGCTGGATCGGGATCGCCAACGCCCTTGCCGCAGGTCTGATGCTCGGCGCGAGCGTCTCGCTCGTCCTGGAAGGTCAGCATAGCAGCGGCTGGGGCACGGTCATCGGGGTCGTCATCGGCATGGTCTTCATCGTGATCACGCGGAAGGTCCTGCCCGATCACGATCAGTTGCACTTCGGGGCCGGCAGCGGTCTGAACACGCGCCGGGCGCTGCTGCTCTTCCTGGTGATGACCATTCACTCGTTCGCCGAGGGCGTCGGCGTGGGTGTGGCGTTCGGCGGCGGCCAGGCGATCGGTTGGATGATCGCCATCGCCATCGCGGTCCACAACATCCCCGAGGGTCTGGCGATCAGCCTGACGATGGTGCCGAAGGGCACCTCGGTTTGGAAGGCGGCGCTGTACAGCATCGCCTCGAGCCTGCCGCAACCGCTCATGGCCGTGCCCGCCTACTGGTTCGTCGAGCAGTTCCGGCCGGCGTTACCGGTGGGTCTGGGCTTCGCCGCCGGCGCGATGCTCTGGATGGTGTTCAGCGAACTGCTCCCCGAGTCGGTCAAGGAGAGTCGGAGCGTGCGGCTGACGGCCGGCGTCACCACGATCGCCACGATCGTCATGATCGGCTTCACGTTCGTGTTGTAAACCCTCCGCCACGGGATCCTTGAAAAACAAAGCCGCCGCCGGTGGATTGCCGACGGCGGTTTCGTTTTCGCCGCCTGAGCCGCCGACGCTCACGGCCCGGGCTCGATACGGATGCCGATATCGGCGACAAGCGCGCGAACGTCGATGGTCACGACGCCGGCGGTATCGGCCGTGACGGACTCCCGTTGCTCCACCATGACCTGACACGTCGGCGCGGCGCCCGAGCACAGGTTCCACCGGGTCAGTCCAAGCGTCGCGCCCGGTGTGAAGCCGCCCACGCGCACCTGCGCGTCAAGAGCCGGCGGCGTTCGCCCAGCGACGCCGGCGCGCCACGTGTCGGCCGGGTTGTCGATCCAAAGCACGGCGCGATCGGTGCCGCGCTCGACCTGCCCGATGACGCGGACGGCGTCGCCTTGCACGGACGCGTCGGCCGCGGCCCACAGGCCCGAGTTCAGCGCCACACCGTCCAGAAAGTCGCGATAGCGCCAGTACACCCCGAGCAAGCCGTTGGCCCGGATCTCGTCGGTGTACCAGTAGAGCTCCTGCAGGGCGCCCGGGGCCAGTTGCGCGAACAGCAGCTTGTGCAGCCAGACGCCGTTGACATCGCGGAGCAGATCGGGATCGGACACCTGCCCCCCACCCGGCAGCGTCAACGCGCCCTCGCCGCGCACGACGGGCATACGGAGCCCGGCCTGGGCCACGGCGCGATCGTGTGTCAGGTGAAATAGCGCAGAGTCGCCCGTCAGCGCTGCACGGAAGCAATCGGCGTCGGCGCCGCAGCCGGCCGTCAGCGTTGTATCGCCGAGGGCCTCGGGCGTCAACCAGGTCGTGTCGACGTAGGCGTGAAAATCGGCATAGTCGACGTCGGGATACTGCGGGTTGCCCCAGAACTCGCGCACCGGGAAGGAATGCCAGAACGACGTCGTAACCAGATGCCGGTTGGGATCCTGGTCGTGGATGGCGCGCGCAAAGGCGTTTGCCAGGTCGTAGTGGTTTCCGTTGAACGGGTCGCCCTCGTTAAGGAGTTCCCACGAGTGCACGGCGGTCGAATACCCCCAGCGCGCCGTCAGGTAGCGCCAGTAGTACTCCTGCAGACGTCTGACCTTCGAGGGCTGACCGGGCAACCCGTAGAAGTTGGCGTCGTCGCGGGCGTCGGCGATCGTCCCGTCGAGTCGAAAGCGCCCGAGGATCTCGTCCTGTTTCTCGAGCACGACCAGCTTGAGCGCGATGCCGTGCGCGGCGGCGCTGTCAATGATCCTGTCCCAGCGCCAGGACGCCGCCTGGTCGAAGCCCAGATGATCGTTCAGGTCACCGTGCGGCAACACGTTCGCGCCGCCGACGCCGGTGGTCACGGTGACCGAGTCGATGTAGGCCGCGCCGGAGGTCGCATTCTCGAGCGCCACCGTGAAGAACGCGGCGCCGTTCAAGACGACGTCCTCAGGCAGGCTGAACTCGGCCGTGTAATCGGCCCAGTCGCCGTCGCCGCTCCAGTAAGGGCTGAGGTAGCGCGCATTCGGCTCGACCGTCGCACACAGCTCCTTCGGCCAGCCGCCGAGCCGCACCACGAGCCCAAAGGGCTGGGCCGGGTCGCGCGGCGCCGTGACGCCGACCAGCCGCGCATGCACGCGCACCGAGTACGGCTGCCCGGCGAAGAACGCAGGTCTGGCGCTCTCGCCAAAGCCCTGGAACATACAGGCCGTGGGCGTGCCGGCGTCGAGCCGCGCGGAAAGGTCTTTGCCCGGCGCATGCACGCCGAAATCCAACTCGGAGTTCGCCCAGGCCGACCACTGCGCTATGCCGCGACTGAACACGCTGGTGGCGCTCATCCAACTGCGCAGCAGCGTGACACCCGCCGCCGCGTCCTCGGCGAATAGCGCGTCGACGTCCGTGCTCGTGCCGATCGCTTCCTGGAAACCCGAGACCCTGAAGAACGTGCCGTCGGAGTATTCGAAGTAACGGGGATCGGCGGCGCTGACGCGGATGAAACCATGGTTGTCGGGTCGCGGCGGCCCGACCTCGAACGCGACGGTCTCCGACAAGTTCCAGTGCGGGCAAGGCACCAGGCCTTCAACACACACGGCCGCGTCCTGGGCGCGCACGCGCGCCTGCCAGCGCCCTTCGCGTGTGGGCGCGAAGCGCAACCGCCAGCCCGGCTCGCCGACCGGAAACAGGGCCTCGACGCCGGTGGCATCCTCCAATCGGTCATAGGCCTGGTAACGGAACGCCGGCTGCGAGATGGCGCGCGCCCAGTTGCTTTCGCCTGGCGGCAGAAATTGCCCCTCGACCGTGATCCCGACACGGCCATCGAGGCCAGGCGGCGGCGACGGGTCGTAGGGAAAGTCTGGCCGTGTGGCGGCCGAGCCGGCGATGCCGAACGCGATCTCGACGGGATCGTACACGGCCACGGCGGGCGTGGAGAGGGTCAGCGGTGTGAACGCCGGACCGGGCGCCGCCGGGGAAGGAGCCCCCTCGGGCGTCTGTGGCAGCGACGTGGGTTGAAGGACCTGTGTCGTGACGGGGCTGATTGGTGCAGGGGTCGCGGTCGGGACGCGCGCGCGCGCGCAACCGAGGGCGGCGATCGCGCACGCCACGAGCGCTCCGGCGCGGATGACGCGACGTCGCGCTTTTGAGTCGTAGCGCCGTACGCTCACGCCGGCTGCGGTCGCTTCTTGGCGCGGCGACCGACCATGCGTTCCTCGCCGCGCATCAGACGCGCGAAGTTCGGGCGCAGCGCGAGCGCCAGCAGGATGACGGCGCCGACGCCGTACAAGACGTAGATCGGGTCGAAGGCGCCCGGCATCGCGACCCAGGCCAGCACGGCAAAGACGACCGTCGTGACGATGGCGACCGAAATGGTTGCCACCGAAGCGTAGCCGATGAAATACAGGATGAGCGCGCCGAGCGCGATCAGGATCGGACCGAGCCAGGGCCAAAACACAAGCGCGGCTCCCGCGCACGTCGCGCCGCCGGCGCCGCCTTTGAACCTCAGCCAGATCGGGTAGTTGTGGCCGACGATGCTGGCCAGCCCGGCCAGGACCATGGCCCAGGGCGCCTCGACGCCGGGCATGAGCCAGCGCGCGACCAACACGGCGATCGACCCCTTGCCGATATCGGACAACGCGGTCAGCAGGCCCACCCAAAAGCCCGCCGCGCGCATGGCGTTCGTGCCGCCCGTGCGTCCGCTTCCGACGGCGCGGACGTCCTGCCCGGTGAACAGGCGCACCCACACCAGGCCCGACGGGATCGAGCCGATCAGATAACCGAACAGGGTCGTCAACACGATCATGTGGCGTTCTCTTTGCAGTCAGACATCGCGGCCCGACCGATTGTCCCCGGTTATCGCTCCGGGGCCGTTGAGAAGTCCTTGAGAGAGTCTTGTGCCGGTCGCCCGGCGGACGGATGCGTCAGAACGATCGGCTCCTCGACCACGACCGTGTCGCGCAGCCAGAACGCGCGCGCCGTCCACCCGACAGCGCCCGGCAGGCAAATCACCGCCAGCGCCTCGGGGTAAGCCGCGGCGGCCAGATCCGTGCGCGACGGATGATCTGGGCCGGTTGGGTGAGAGTGATAGATCGCGAGGAGATCGAGGCCGGCGCGCTCGATGGCATGCATGGCCTGTAGCTGGGCGCGCGGTTCCATGCGGAAAGCCGTGGGGCTGCGCAACGCGTTGGCGACCGGAAGGACCGTCGTCACCCGAGCCGCCGCGCCAGCCAGGAAGCCGCAGGCTTCGCACGGCAACTCCGCTTGGAGCTGCGCCACCATGTCGGCCCAGAGATTGGCGGGTAATTCGAGCGACATTGCGCACATTATAGGGGCCGGCGAGGCGCGCGCCAACCCTCAGATTGAACTTATCTCGGCCCATATAATCGCGATCACACGGACCGAAAAAGGACGCACGCACATGTCAGTCTCGTCACGACGACCACGGCCCGGCAAGCCGGCCGCCGCCGCGAACGCGGTGTCGCTTACCACGATCTTGCTAGTGGGCGGCGTGATCGCGGTCGCCGCCATCCTGGCCATCGCGATTTACAACACCTATCAGGATCGCGCCATCGCCACGGCGCCCATCGAGGGCGTGCGCCTCTATCCCGGGTTGGAGCGCGGGCATCAGGACGGCGTGCTCACCTATGCTCAGACTCCGCCGGTCGGCGGCATCCACAACTCGGTCTGGCAGAACTGCGGCATCTACGACCAGCCGATCGTGAAAGAGAACGGCGTGCACTCGCTCGAGCACGGCGCCGTCTGGGTCACGTATCGACCTGATCTGCCGGCGGATCAGGTCGAAAAGCTGCGGGCGCAGGTACGCGGCAACGCCTATGCGTTGCTTTCGCCGTACCCGGATCTGCCGGCTCCGATCGTGGCCTCGGCCTGGGGCGTGCAGCTCCAACTGCAAGACGCTGGCGACGCGCGACTGAACACGTTCCTGCGAAAATACATGCAGGGCCCGCAGACGCCCGAGCTCGGCGCGACCTGCGCACAGGGCACCGGTACCCCGATCGATCGGTGACGCCATGGACGACGTGAAGACGCCACAACGCAACAACATCCTGCAGACGGCGCTGGTCGTCGTGCTCGTCGGGCTCGCGGCGGCGCTGGGCGCCTTGTGGTGGCTGTCGCAGCCGCCGGGCGAGGGCGACCCGGCCGTGCGCTTCGCGCGCGACATGTCGTATCACCATCAGCAGGCCGTAGAGATGGCCCTGCTCCTGCGGGATCGCACCGAGGATCCGGATCTGCGCCTGATCTTGATCGACATGGCCCTGACCCAGCAGGCGCAGATCGGCCAGATGACGGGCTGGCTCGAGACCTGGTCGTTGCCCATCGCCGGCCCCGAGCCGCCCATGACGGGGCAGATGATCCAACACGGGCACACGATGGACATGACGCCGGAGATGATGGGCATTCAGCCGCAGGCGGAGGTCAACAAGATCGGCACCCTGCCCGTCCCGGAGGCGGAGGTGTTGTTTCTACAGTTGATGATCAAGCACCACCGCGGCGCGATTGTGATGGCCGAGTCGGTGCTCGAGCAGACCCAGCGCGCACCGGTCGTGCGTCTGGCGGAGGGTGTCATCGCGGCCCAGCAATCCGAGATCGCGATGATGCAACAACTACTGGCCAAGCGCGACGCCGCCGAACTGCCCTGACCGCGATCGTAGCCTAATCGCAAAGACGCGACGGGCGCGATAGGGATCTTCGCGCGTCGCGTCTACGTGATTACACACCGGCCGGCTCGAACTCAGTCGCTGCCGGTTCCGCCTCAGGCGCATGACGCGCCGCGAGCAGGTAGAACGGGATCGCGGGCACCAGCAGGAAAGCGGCCGTCAGCAGCGCGACCGGCAGGCCGAAACGCGACCCGATCCAGCCCACACCGGGTCCACCGGCCACCTCGCCCAGGGCGTGGGCCTGCCCGACAAACGACATCGCCGTCGCGCGGGTCTCCGGTTGGGTGTGCTGGACCTGCCAGGCCTGGAAGAGCGGCCCGCCCAGACCAAAGGCCAACGTCCGCAACAGCAGACAGCCCGCCGCGACCCAGAAGTTCCCGGCCAGCGCGAACCCGACCACGGCCACCAGGCTGAGCGAATCGAACGCCAGCAGTCCATAGGCGGCCGTGGAGGGCGTCTGCGACAGTTTCTCGAGCCGCGGCCGCAGCGGTTCAACCACGGCGACGGTCAGGATCGCGCCGGCGATCCGCAGCAGCGCAAACCAGTATGCCAGCGAAAGCCCTCCGATCACGGGGAAGGCGAAGTTCAGCAGGTGCGCGTCACCCAGGCGATCGACGCCCTCCATCGAGGCGCCCATGAACACCTCGAGCACGCACAGCAGCAAGAGCAGCGGCGCCGCTCGGACGGCCGTCAGCCCCGCCCGAAAACCGTTCCACGTGTGGCGCCAGGCCGGGACGTCGCTGACCGCGCGCTTGAAACCGGTTTCGCGCAGACCGACCATGAGCACGGCCGCCAACGTCAGCAGCAAAGCGCCACCAACGACCAGCGGCAGGTTCAACGCGACCGTCGACAGCACGGCGCTGATCACCGCGCCGACGACGCCAGCGATACGACCGAGTTGCCCGGCGCGGATGATCACCGGACCGACGGCTGCCTCGCCGATCTCACCGGCAAGCCAGGCGGTCGTGGCGCCGCTCAGAAACGTGAACCCGACACCGGCCGCGGCCTGGGTGGCGAGCAGCAACGTGAAATCGGTGACCAGCCCGGCCGCGAGAAAGCTCGCGCCGAGAAGGCACAACCCGAGCAGGATCGACAGGCGTCGGCTGTACACGTCGGCGACGACGCCGGTCGGGATCTCGGTCAGAAAGTAGGCGGCCTCGAGCGCTGTGCCCAGCAACACGAGCTGAAGCGGATCGAGGCGCAGGCCTTCGACGAAGTACACGGTCGCCAGGGTCCACAGCACGGACATGGCGAACGCCTGACCGCCTTCGAGCAGGTAGTAGGCGTGCGTCGGTTTCATGCGGGTCCATCCTCCTGGGGCGCCGCCGCACGCCGCTCCGCCCAGAACGCTCGGGCGATCGCGCGCGCGTCGGCACGCACGCCATAACGAGCGAAGTAGCCGCAGACGCGCTCGACGTCGCGTCCGAAGATCGCGCGCGCGTCGGGGTTCGTGTCCGGGTCGACGACCTGCGGGAAGTCGATGATCGCGGTGCGGCCTTCCCAGTACAGGATGTTATACGCCGAAAGGTCGCCGTGGATCACGCCCAGACGCAACATCGCGCCGACGTCGGTGATCGTCTGCTCGAAGATCCGGCGAGCCTCGGCGCTCTCGAGCCGCACCATGTGCAGAGTCGGCGCCGGCAACCCGATCTCGCCCCAGTAGTCCATCAAGAAGGCGTGGCCGCTGTTGGCGATCGGCGTCGGCACCGAGATACCGGCTCGCCGCAAACGCTCGATGGTCTGGTACTCGTACGCCACCCAGGACGTCTGGGTGACCTCGAGGCCCTTCCGCGATTTGCTCAAGATCGCCTTCTGCAGACGCCAGTCATGGCGAAGGTCGATCGCCTCGCCTTTTGCGTTGAGCACCGGCCGGCCCTGTCGGTAGGTCGAATCGTTCCGGAGATTCCGAAACTCGCGTGACCGATAGACCTTGGCCGCGATCAATTCGAGGCCGGTGTCGGGATGCGCGGCACAGCAATAGACGTTGGCTTCCTTGCCGCCTTTGACGCGACGCAGAACGCTCAGGATCTTCTTCTGGTGGTAGAACTGGCTGAGCTGCTCCACCAGGTAGGCGCACTCCTCCGACGTGGCGTCGAGGCCGGACGCCAACACCAGACCGGCGGGCGCGCCCTTATGCCCATCGCCCTGGAGCGACGCGCGAGCCGCGCGCCGATCGACCTTGGGCCGATGCAACCGTCGATCATTGAGCCGGCGCGGGCGCCGCTGTCCGGGGTCGACGAACCCGGGATCCTCATCCAGAGAGTCACTGGAAAGCAAACGAGACATGTTGTCGATATCCTGCGAAAGAACCGGTTGCCGGGACAAGGATGGCGGTCGGTTTTCTTCTTTGCCTGACTGGATCACAGGCAAAAAGAAAGCCACGAACGCAGAGCCGCTCGTGGCCGCAGGACAACGTCGAAACGTCGAGAACTAGCGGGGGAGACGAGGCGCGCTCAGCGAAACGCCAACCGCAGACACGGTGGTCGAAACAATGACTTGTGCGATTGACATCGAGTGCGCCTCCCTTTTCTTGGATTTCGGCCGACTGTTTTTCAGCCGAGGTCGTCAGTGTAGCACGGAAAATCTTCGGGCGTCAATCAGGTCGGCGGATGATGCAGGGCGATCCCATCACACTGTGAGAACGACGGCTCAATTTTCGCGCATGTCGCGAGATTCGTGAAACGGCTGTTCGATATGTCCATTCGCGATATTCGCGGCCAATCGATTAATCGGCGAATGAGATTCGATTGCCCTGTCGAACCGATTCAAAGCGTGTAGACCCCGACATCGGCTCAGCGTCGACCGGCAGAGCCGTGAGCCGGCGCGTTAAGTGGCCATGGAGGTCACGCGACGGGCCGGCTGGCCGGCGACGAATCCGGGACGACGACCTGGGCAGCAATGGCCGCCGAGTGTTACCATCGCGTATCCTGCTCACGGCCCTGGCGGCGGCCGAGGCCCGAAGCGGAGCGACGCGGTACCCATGGAAACCGTCCACCTTCTGGAACGCCAAGATGAACGGCAACGCCTGCGGGCGGCGCTCGACCGCGCGATGGTGGGTTCCGGCGGCGTCGTGTTGATCGGTGGCGAAGCCGGCATCGGCAAGACGACGTTGCTCGAGGCGTTTACCGACGAAGCGCGCGCCGCGAAGGCATCGCCGCGCGTCGTCTGGGGAACGTGTGACTCGCTGTTCACGCCCAGGCCCTTCGGTCCGTTTCACGACATCGCCGCCCAAGGGTTGTCGGACCTGGAGGCCGTGATCGCGGACCCCAATCGAGCGCCCCTCTTTGCGCGCGTCCTGGCGCTGCTGGGCCGGTCGCCGACCGTCGCCGTCATCGAGGACGTGCAATGGGCCGATGAGGCCACGCTCGACTTGATCCTGTACGCGGGCCGCCGCGTCGCGCGCACGCCGATCCTGTTGATCGTGACGTACCGCGACGACGAGTTGGCGGCGCAGCACCCGTTTCGCAACGTCCTCGGGATCCTGGCCGCGACCCCATCCACGCAGCGAATCTCGCTCGCCCCACTCTCACTCGCGGCGGTGCAGATGCTTGCCGCGCCACATGGCGTCGATGCCGCGGCGCTACACACGGCCACCGGCGGCAATCCGTTCTTCGTCGCCGAGGCGCTCGCCGATCCAGCGGCCGGCGTGCCGGCGACGGTGCGTGATGCGGTGCTGGCCCGGGCGGCGCGTCTCACGGCGGCCGCGCGTGTCGTGCTCGACGCCGCCGCCGTGATCGGGCCGCGCGTCGAGCCGTGGCTGTTGACGGCCGTGACCGGGGCCGAAGCGCTGTGTGTGGATGAATGCCTGGAGCACGGCCTGCTGCACGGCTCAGGGGGCTGGCTCGTCTTTCGGCATGACCTCACGCGGCAGGCCGTGCTCGACGCGCTGTCGCCCCATCGTCGCCTCGTGCTGCATCGCCTGACGCTCGACGCGCTGCGGGCGTCGCCCGCCGCCCGCAACGACGTGACCCGCCTCGCCCACCATGCCGAGGCCGCCGAGGACCCGGTCGCCATCCTGGCCTTCGCGCCGGCGGCGGGTCGCGCCGCGGCGCAGGCGGGCGCACAGCGCGAGGCCGCCGCGTTGTACGCCCTCGCCCTCCGTTTCGCGCAGGAGTTGCCTCCGGAGGAGCGCGCCGCACTCTTTGAGGCGCAGGCCGAGGCGTTCAACCACCAGGATGATCGCGCGGCCAGCCTGCAGGCGTGGCGTTCGGCCCAGGCGATCTGGGAGATGCTCGAGGATCCGCAGCGGGTCGGGGCCTGTCGCGCGCAGTGCGCCATGCAGTTGAACGGGATCGGTCGAACCGAAGAAGCGGATCGCGAATGTCAGGCAGCCATCGACCTGCTGGAACCGCTGCCCGCGGGTCGCGCGCTCGCGTTGGCGTACCGCGTACAGGCCGGCCTGCGCATGTTGACGCAGGACTTTCAACAGGCCATCGCCGCCGGAGAAAGAGCCGTCGTGCTGGCAGAAGCCGCGGACGCGCCCGCGATCCGCTTCGGCGCGCAGAACGCGATGGGATCGGCGTGGATCATGCTCGACTATACCCATGGGCGGCAGTTGCTCGAGCACAACCTGCGCGACGCGCACGCGGCCGGGTTTCAGCAGTTGGCGGCGCTGGCCTACGCCAACCTGAGCTCCGTGGCCAGCGAGCTGTATCGGTTCGACGACGCCGTCCGCTACTTCGCCGACGGCACGGCCTATGTCGTCGAGCGCGGCTTCGAGCGTTTTCGGATCTATCTGTTGGCCTGGCAAACCCACACGCTATTGCGCCTTGGGCATTGGGCCGAAGCCGAGCGCGTCGCCAACGACGTGATCGCGCGGCCGAATGTGTCGGTCACCAGTCGGATCACGGTGCTGGCGATGCTTGGGCTGGTGCGAGCCCGCCGGGGCGATCCGGACGCCGAGGCCCCTCTCGACGACGCGCTTGCGCTCTCCCGCGACATGCATGGGCTGCACCGGGTCGGGCTCGTGCGCGCAGCCCGTGCCGAAGCCGCCTGGCTCGCCGGCGACGTCACCCGGGCGGCGTCCGAGGCGCGCGCGCTCGCGCAGACGGCCCGCGACAAGCGCCACCCGTGGTTCGCCGGCGAATTGCTGTACTGGCTCGATCGTTGTGGCGAACGCGGCGAGACGCCGGATTGGCTGGCGCGTCCGTATGCGCTGCATCTGGCCGGCGACTGGCGCGCCGCGGCCGCCGCCTGGCATGCCCTGGGTTGCCCGTACGAAGAGGCGCGCGCCCTGGTCGACGGCGACGCAGAGGCCCAGACGACGGCGCTCGAGATCTTTGACCGCCTGGGCGCGCAGCCGATCGCCAACCGCGTGCGTGACAAGATCCGCGACGCCGGCGGCGTCGTGCCGCGCGGGCCGCGCGCGTCGACGCGCGGCAACCCGTTTGGGCTGACCGAGCGCCAGCGCGAGATCTGGGAACTGCTGGTCGAGGGACTGACCAACGCCGAGATCGCGGCGCGGCTGCATCTCTCGGCCAAGACCGTCGACCATCACGTCTCCGCGACGCTCTCCAAGCTCAAGGTCTCGTCACGTGGCGAAGCGGCCGAAGTCGCTCGGAAGATGTCGGCGGGGACCGAGTAACCCGCGTTACAATCGCGCTGTGATCCCGCAGACGTTGCTCGAACGCGACGATGCGTTGGACCGCATGCGTCAGGCGCTGAATTCGGCGCTGGCGGGCCGCGGCCGACTCGTGCTGCTCTCCGGCGAAGCCGGCATCGGCAAGACCACGCTGGTCGAGCGTTTTCTGGCCGAGCATGGTCAGGGCGTTCCGACGCGCTGGGGCGCGTGCGAACCGTTCATGACGCCGCGCCCCTTCGGCCCCATCCACGACCTCGCCGTTGGGATCGACCCGCTGGCGCGGGCCCTGGACAATGCGGCTGACCACGATGGCGTGCATAAGGCATGGCACGACGCCTTGTCCACGGCCGGCATCGTCGTCATCGAAGACCTGCACTGGGCGGATGAGGCCAGTCTCGACCTCCTGCGCACGTTGCATCCGGGGCTCGCAGCGCAGCCGACTCTGGTCGTCCTCACCGCGCGCGACGATCCCCTATCGAGCCGACCCGGTGTCGCGGCCTTCTGGGACCAAGCGACCGGGTGGCCGATTGCCGAACACATCCGTCTCGAGCCTTTGACCGTGGCGGCCGTCAGGCAACTGGTCGGCGACGGCGACGTCGACATCGTCGCGCTCCATCGGGAGACCGGCGGCAACCCCTTCTTCGTCACCGAAGTGCTCGCGACCCCGGATCGCCGGCTCCCGGCGACCGTGCGCGATGCCGTGTGGGCGCGCACCGCCACGTTGTCGGCGGAGAGCCGGTCAGCGATCGAGGCCGCGGCGATCGTCGGTGGCCGCAGCGAAGGCTGGCTGCTCGCGGCGATGGTGGACGACGTCGAAGCCGGGCTCGCGCAAGGCGTGGCCGCCGGCATCCTGACTCCCGAACCCGGCGGGCTCGCGTTTCGCCACGATCTCATGCGGCAGGCGCTACAGGATGCCATTCCGCTGACGCGCGCGGTCGGATTGCACAGTCGTGCCCTGCGCGCGCTGCAGACCCGCGCGGAGACGCGCGAGGACTGGACGAGGCTGGCCCATCACGCCGTCGGCGCGGGCGAACCGGATGCGATCTGGACATTTGCCGGCGCCGCCGGGCGACAGGCGTCGTTGGCGCGCGCTCACAACGCGGCAGTCGCCTGGTTCGAGTGCGCGCTCGAGCACGCGGCCGGACGCCCGGCCGCCGAAGCTGCGGCGTTGTACGACGCGTACGCGCAGGAGCTCGACACCATCAACCAGCGCGGCGACTGTATCGTGGCGCGCGAGCGCGCGGCAGCGTTGTGGGAATCCTGCGGCAACGCGGCGCGCGCCGGCGAGAGCCTGGCCTTTCTCGCGACCATGTTGCAGGTGGTCGGGCGCATGCCCGACGCTCTGGCCGCCAATGCGCGGGCGCTGGCCGCGCTCGAGCCCCTGGGTCCGTCTGAGGACCTGCTCTCGGTTTACAACGCCCAGGCCTGGCTGTACCTGGGCAGCGACCGTAGCGAAGCCGGCGCAGAGCTGGCCGCGCGCGCGATCGCGATGGCCGACGCCATCGGCGCTCACTCGGATATCCCGCGGTTGACCGAGATCGCGGGCCTGTGCGAGCTTTACAGCAACTACGCCCAGGGGATCGCGTTGCTCGAGCGCAGCCTGCGCGCCGCCCTCGAGCAGGGCCATATGACCCGCGCCGGCAACACCTATGCCAATCTGGGCTCGATCTTCGTCGACTTCCACCAGTTCGATCGAGCCGAAGCGGTGCAGTCCCTCGGCCTCGCCTTTGCACAACAACATGAACTCGGTTCCATCTATGCGTTCATGGAGGGCTGGCAGGCCGTGCTCGACGTCCATCGGGGACGTTGGGCCGCCGCCGATGAAACGATTGCGGCTGCCCTGCAGCGCGCCGAGCCGTCGCCTGGGCGTGGTCCGGCGCTGCTGGCGTTGGGCCGGCTGCGCACGCGCCGCGGCTCAGGCGACCCGCTCGAACCGCTCCACGAGTCGTTAACGCTCCTGCAGCGCCAGGGTTTTCGGCAACGCGAGGGAATGATCCGCGCTGCGCTGGCTGAGGCGGCGTGGCAGACCGGCGACATGGCCACCGTGCGCGCGCAAGTGGACGCTGGTCTGGAACTGGCGCTGCGTTACCGGCAGCCCTGGTACGTCGGCGAGCTGGGCTACTGGGCGTGGCGCAGCGGCCGCCCCGTGGACTTGCCCGACTGGGCGGCGCCGGCGTATGTGCTCGAGATCGCGGGCCGCTGGCAGGACGCGGCGCGGCACTGGGAAGCCCTTGGGTGCCCGTTCGAGTGGGCTCGCGCCCTGGCCGCCGGCGATCGCGACGCCCGGTTGGCCGCGCTTACGGTGTTCGAGCGCTTGGGCGCGCAGCCTGCCGCAGACTCTCTGAACGCCGAGCGCCCCGCCCCGGCAACGGCCCCGCTCGTCGCGGGGTTGACGCCGCGCCAGTCTCTGGTGCTCGCGCTGTTGGCCGAGGGCCTGACCAACGCCGAGATCGCGGCGCGGCTGAGACTATCGGTCAAGACCGTCGACCATCACGTCGCCGCGATCCTGGCCCGGCTCGACGTCCATACGCGCGACGAGGCCGTGCGGGTAACCCGCGCGGCCCGTTGATCGTCGCGGCGCCGTGCGCAATCACCCGCCGAGCGGCGGCGGACCTTCCTGCAAGATCACAGGCAAATACAGACAGCCGTTTGTGCAATCCGGCGGAAGCGGCGTGGCCGGTTGCGTCACGACGATCACGAACGTGCTCGTCGGCGAGGCCGTGCGTGTCGGCGTCATTGTCGCGACGAGCGTCGGCGTGGCCGAAGGCGTCGGCGAGAGCGTTCCGGTGGGCGTCGCCGTGCAGGGCGGGTTGTCGACCGACGGCGTGCAATTGCGCGTCGGCGTCGCCGTCGGCGTGCGCGTGGCGGTCGACGTGGGCGAGGCCGTGGCTGTGGCCGAAGGCGTCAGCGTCACGGGCGGGAGGCTCGTGTTCGTCCGGGTCGGCGTGGCCGTGCTCGTACGCGTGGCCGTTGGGGGCACAACCGTCGCGGTCGGCGTACTGGTGCGTGTCGCCGTGGGCGGGATCGGCGTCACGGTCGGCGATGGTGTGCCGGTGGGCACGGGCGTGCCCGGCGACGCGTATTCGTAGGCGCCAATGTCGCAAAGCGATCCGGGCACGCCCAGGCTATCGACCGGCCGCACGAAACCGCGCTGGTCGGTCGTCAGCGTGGCGCCGGCATCGTCGAGACAACCGCCCGGATCGCCGCCGTCGATCGCCGGGCTGCCCGTGAGCAACGGCTGCGTGAAGGTGCCGCCGCCGTTGTTGGCGAGCGCGCCCAGCATCGGATCCATACCGGTCAGATTTCCGGTGGTGTCGCCGGTGATCGTACAACCCAGCAGGTCTTCAATCAGGTTGTGGCCCGCGCTTGTCAGGGTCCCGTAGCAATCGGGAGTGAAAGACGAGATCAGATCCACGTTGTCGCCGATCAGCGTATTGCGGGCCGTGACGGTCCCGGCGTTGATGAACAGCCCTCCGCCCTGGCCGAACACACCCCCGGTGCCCGACGTGTTGTTGGAGATCGTGACGTTGTCGAGGTTGGTGACGCCCGAAGAAATGACGCCGCCGCCCAGACCGCCGGCGGAATTGCCGCTCACCGTCACGTTCACGAGAGTCGTCGTCCCCGAGGTGATCATGCCGGCGCCATCGCCGGCGACGCTGTTGCCGGTGATGCTGGAGCGACGCACGACCAGGGTGCCCCCTGCCTGGACATACACGCCCCCGCTCTGATTACCGGCGACGCGGCTGTCGAGCAACGTCGCGGTCGAGCCGTTGAAGACGAAAAGCGCGAAGCTCGCCGCGGTCGGAACGTCCGTGAGGCGCACCGACTGCAATGTGACGTTCGCACCCGGCCCGACGTAGACGGCGCTCCCCGCCGCGATCGAATTACCGCGCCGGACAGTCAGCTGGCTGATCGACACATCGCTGCTCGACACGACAAGGCCGCGGGCGAGGTTGCCGGCGTCGATCACAGTGCTGAGGGGGCCGGCGCCGATCAGGGTGAGGTCATGGCTGATCGACAGCTCGGCCGCAGACGTGTAGAGAAATGTGCCGGCAGGCAACGAGATCGTGTCGGCGCCGCTGCCGGCCGCGCAGGCATCGACGCTGCCGTCGGTGTTGGCGGCCAAGAGCGCTTCGCGCAGCGAGCAGTCGCCGTCGGCGTTGAGTTCGTCGGCCGTGGTCGTCACCGCGATCACGGCCGCACGCGCGACGTGCGACGGGAGGGCGAGGAGCCCGATCAGCAGGGTCACGATCACGCCGATGCGGATCGCGGTGCGAGTACCGACTCGAGGGCTCATCATGTCACTGCTCCGTTCCGGCCAGCGTGGCTTGCCCGGCCGCGATCATGACGTCGGCGACCATCCCGTACACCTCGGCCCAGGCCGCGCGGACGGGTGGCGTGAACGCGGTGCCCAGGCCCTGCTCGAGCGTGCGAAGCAGTGCCGCGCCGACTGTTGCGTAATGCTCGGGCCGCACCCCATAGCCCGTGTGGCGACGCGCCAGCGCCTGCAACACCGGCGCGAGCGTCTCCGGTTCATCGAGCCCGGCCACCGCGGCGCCGAGCATCTGGGTCAGCTTGGCGCCCTGCTCGCCCAGATCAGCGTGGAACAGGGATCGCAGCGCCGGATCGGCTTCAAAAAGGTTCTGATAGAAGAGCGCCGCCGCCTGGGGCGAGATGGCGGCGACGTGGGTCCAGCTCTGGCGTACCAGCGCGATCGCTTCGGGTTTCATATTCGGCTCCTTACTGACGTGTGAACACGATAGGCAATCCCGCGCGTGGCCGCATCGGTATGCACCCCCCATCTTCGATTCGGCCGACACCCCAGATTGCACGGGAGGGGACTCCAGCGCCGAAAACCCGGGGCCAGCTGGGCGACAACTTAGGGAGGCCTCCCGATGCGCACACAGTGAGAGCTCTGTATCCTCCAGACATCTCTACGACGCCGCGTCGAGGCTCTTTTTCAGGGAGGAACACTCACATGAACTTCGAGGTCGTCGCCCGCAATCTGTGGTTCTGGGCCGCCATCGGAATCCTGATCGGCGTGTTCGGCTGCAGCGCCGTGATCGTCTTCGGCACCGCCCTGGGGGATCAGGCCCGGCAGCCGACACGCGAAGCCCTGGCGGCCATGACGCCCTTTCGCGAGATCTGCGGCGGAGGGACCGGTCAGTCGTCTTCCCGTGGGCTCGCCGACGGCCCGGGGCCGCACCGGCTTGTGCTGTTCCGCACGCTCATCGCCGACGCCCAGGACCTGACGACCTACTACAACCGCACCGAGGATTTACCGGCCGATTGGCGCGCGCCGACGCCGGCTGAGGTCGAACTCGTGGCCTGCGTGCATGCAGAAACCATCGCCATCGAAACGTGCGACTACACGCTTGAGAGCGGCGCGAGCGCCGTGTTACAACGCAACCAGTGGGTCAGTCGCGTGGTATTGCACGACGCACAGAACGGCGCCATCATCGACGAGGGCACCATCGCAGGCTCGCTCCCACGGGAGTGTCGGGACTCGGAGTCCTTTTCGGGTGGCCTGACCACACAGGTCGTGACCGGTGAGCAGCCGAGCGTCGAGGCGATCGCCGAGTGGCTGGCGCCGCGCGTGACGCGGTAGACAAGCCCGGCGCCAGACGGCGCAGGCCATGCCATCACCACAGGTCAGCGTCGCAACACCCGTGGCCGTGATCGACCGCGGGGCCGGCGCCTTGCTCGAAGATTTCAGGTCGCCTTTACGCCCACCGCGCCGAATCCACGGCAGTCTGCGACGGGCGCCCACCGACTCTTTCGATGAGGACGATCGATTCGTGGTAGTTTGATTTACGAGACGTGGGGTCAAACGAGGTGACATGGTGGGTCGGTGGAATGGGTTGCGGGTGATCTGGGTGGTGGCGCTGCTCGCGCTCGGGCCTGGCTGGGGCTCAATCACGCTGGCGGCGACACCGCTCAGCGTCGCGCGACAAAAGGACCCCGCCCTCGTCCTGGCGATCCAGCATCGTCCGCGCGCCTTTGCCGCGTTGGCCGAACGCGCCACCGCCGACAACCGCGTGCGCGTCATCGTGCGTCTCAACACGCGCTTCCAGGCGGAGGCCGAGTTGTCGGCCGCCGCGCAGATCGATCAACACGCAGCCATCCGCCGGGCCGATGAGGCGCTGCGCTCCCAGCTCGGTGTCACGGCCGATGCCTACGAGGGGCTCGAGCGGCTACCGTACGTGATCGTGTCGGTGAACGCCGAAGGACTGGCTCGACTCAGTCGATCCGCGCAGGTGGCCGGCGTCGAGGAGGATCTGCCGGAGCCGGTCCAACTGGGCGACAGCGGCGCCCTGATCGGCGCGTCGGGAGCCTTTGGCGCGCACGGCCTCGGATACACGGGAGCCGGGCATGCGGTCGCCATCCTGGACACGGGCGTCGACCGCCAGCACCCGTTCCTCGACGGGCGCGTCGTCGCGGAGGCCTGCTTCTCGACGACCTATTCCGGGGCCTACACGTCGACGACGGTCTGCCCCAACGGAACAAGCGAACAGATCGGCACCGACGCCGCCCAACCCTGCAATGTGAGCAACCCGGACCCAGCCGGCTCATGCGCACACGGCACGCATGTCGCCGGGATCGCGGCCGGGAGCGCCTATGGCGCCATGACGACGGACGGCGCGTCGGCCCCGTTCGACGGGATCGCGCCCGGGGCGACCATCATCGCGGTCCAGGTGTTCTCACGTTTCGATTCCGAGACCACCTGCGGCGGGGCCGCAGTGACGCCCTGCTACCTGACGTACAGCAGCGATCAGATCAGGGCCTTCAATTGGCTGACGGGCGTGGCCGCGACGTACAACCTCGCGGCGATCAACATGAGCCTGGGCGGCACGACCAAGTACACGACGAACTGCGACGTCGATGCGCGCAAAACCGGGATCGACACCCTGCGTGCGGCCGGCGTGGTCACCTTCATCGCCTCGGGCAACTCGGGTTACACCAACGGGCTCGGCGCACCCGCGTGCATCTCGACCGCGGTTAGCGTCGGGTCGGTGCGCGACGGCGGACCCAGCGCGACGCCGGCCGACTCCGTCTCCACGTTCTCGAACAGCGCCTCGTACCTGTCGGTCCTTGCCCCAGGCGAATGGATCGAGTCGTCGGTGCCGGGCGATGCGTTTTCGATCTGGCGCGGCACTTCGATGGCGGCCCCGCACGTCGCCGGCGCCTGGCTCGTGCTCAGGGAGATGTATCCCTCCGAAACCACCGATCAGCTTCTGACGCGCATGCTGAACGACGGCGTACCGGTCACCGACTCGCGCAACAGCATCACGCGCCCGCGCATCGAGCTCGTAGCGCCGACCGCGACGTCGACCCCCACGGCGACCGCGACGACGGCAGCCATGGCCACCTACACGTCGTCACCCACGGCGACGCTCACCGCGACGACCACGCCCACAGCGACGCTCACCGGCACGGCGACGCCGACCGCGACGAGCGTCGTGTCTTCGACGTCTACGGCTACTGGCGAAGCGACGACGACCGAAACCGCGACGGCGCCGCCGACGCCAACGGCGTCATCCGTGTCCAGCCCAACGCCTTCCGTCACGCCGTCAGCCACGGTGCAGGCCACCGAAACGCCGACGTCGGCGCCCACACCGGTGCTCCCGTTCGCGGTGTTCGTTCCCGAGTTGCATCGGTGAGGCCATCCGGCCCGTCGGCCCGCGCCTGTGGCACGATCCGGGAGAGGCCCACAACGGATGGTGTAACGGATCAACGGATGAAACGGATAGGCGCCTGAGGACACCCGCGCGCCCTACATACCCGATCGAGGCACGGCCGTTGTGGCCGATTGTCGATCGTGCCGTACGCCGGCCATCGGGCATCCACCCGTTTTTCCGCTGATCCGTTATCTCATCCGTTGTCAGTCGCCATGGGGGCGTATCCACGCCGGGTTTGTAACCGCCCAGCCAAAGGAAGTTACTGGTGAAGCCCCGACCCTGGGCCTGCCCCGTTTTTCGCCTTGAATTCCCATTGACGGCTGAATAGTTCCGGCCGCTTTACTTTTACACCGCCTGAAGTGCAACTTAGGGTGCGCCCTTCGACAAGATAGGGAGCGCACCCGATGGCCAACCGGCGCGACTTTCGTTATCCTCCGCGAAACAACCATCCGGGGGAAACCATGCCGCATTTGTTATCGCGCCTGAACCGCAGCCTGATCGTGCCTGGCCGCCTCTTCCTCATCTTCGCGGTCCTGTTCGCCGCCGTATCCATGGCGAGCCCCGTCCCCGTGGTTCAAGCGACCAACATCACCGTCACGACGACGACCGATGAATTGAACTCGGATGGCGATTGTTCGCTGCGCGAGGCGATCGTGGCGGCGAACACCAACGCCGTGGTCGACGCCTGCCCGGCGGGCACGATCGCCGACACCATCACGCTGCCGGCTGGCACGTTTGCGCTGACCATCCCAGGTACAAGCGAATCCGAGGCGGCCACCGGCGATCTCGACATTACGGACGACCTCACTCTGATCGGGGCCGGGCCGACGAACACGATCATCGACGGCGGCGGCATCGACCGCGTCTTTGAGATCTTCAACGACGCGGTCGTCCACTTCTCGCGGATCGGGATCACGGGAGGGGGCTCGACGGCCGCCGGGGCGGCGATCCGGCTGGCAGGCACCGCGCAACTCACGCTCTCGGTCACCCGTGTCTATGGTGTCCCGAGCGGGATGAGCTTTGCGATCTACATCCTGTCGGGCACGCGGCTGACGCTGCAGAGCAGCCAGATCGACAGCAACTTGAGCGGCGGTCTGTACATCCAGAACGACGCCACGGCCGTGCTCCGCAACACCACGGTGGCGAGCAACACCGTGGACACAAACGGCGGCGGCATCTCGGCGGGCGGAGTGCTCACTGCGGTCAACTCGACCATCAGCGGCAACGGCGCCGGAAATGCCGGTGGCGGGATCTTCTCCGGCGGCACGACGGACCTGTACAACGTCACGATCGCCAACAACACAGCCGGTCTGGGTGGCCTACAGGGCAGCGGCGGCGGCATCTACCAGACCGTCGGCGTGGTCACGCTGCGCAACAGCATCGTGGCCGATAACGTGGACCTGGTGCCCGCGCCGACGAACGAGTGCATCGGCACCCTCACCAGCGCGGGCTACAACCTGATCGAGGACACCGTCAACTGCGTCGTCACCGGCGACACGGCCAACGACATTTATGGCTCGGATCCGTTGCTTGCCGCCATCGACCTGAATGGCGGTGGTGTGTTCACCCAACGACTGATGATCGGCAGCCCCGCGATCAACGCCGGCAACCCGACCGGCTGCATCGACGAGACCGGCGCCACGCTGTTGTTGGATCAGCGCAACTACCTGCGCAACGGCGTCTGCGATCTCGGCGCGTTCGAGTTCAATTCGCTTGGACTCGTCACCTCAACGCCCTCCCCGACGAGTTCGCCTGTTCCGGCGACCGCCACCCCAACGGCGACCCGGACACCGACGCGTACGGCCACGCCGACGGCCACAGCCACGGCGACGGCAACGGCCACGCCCAGCCAGACCGCCACAGTCGGCCCGTCCCCGACGAGCACGCACACGGCCACAGCTGGGCCGACGCCGTCAATCGTGATCTACCTCGTGAATGTGTCGAAAGACGACGTGCCTCCGGCGGTTCCCTGAGGCCCGTTCGCCCGCTCCGGGCATGCTTTCGCGGGCCGGCATTTGCGCCGGCCCGCGAAGATGGGGAGCCGAGTCGGCCAATCTGGGGGGCTGCTCCCGATGCGCGCGCGTTGCCGGCGCGTTAAGGTGACATCACAGCCTGACCAAAAGGTGACCCATGACCCGACCTTCACTCCCTGACATTCGCGCTCACCAACACGACTCACGCGCGGCGTTCCGCTGGATCGCCCTGCTGACGATGGCGTTGGTCGGCATCGTGGCTCTGCTGCCGATCGCGCCGGCGGCGGCGGACAACATCGCGGCGACGGCCACGGTCTGCGTTCCGGGGCCGGACAACTTCTGTCCCCCGACGCCCACGCCGTCAGTCGTGCTGCCGCTGCACTTGTATCTGCCGGCGGTCCAACTGAGCGATCTGCCGCTGCAGTGACGCGTCGCCGAGGAGCTGTGGCCATGAACATCGACAGCGTCAGTGCCCCGATCGTGATCCCGACCTGGACGGACGGCGAAGAGGCCGCCTTTCAGCGGACCTGGCCGGCCTATGCCTCGACGCGCGTATTGGATGAACTCCGCGCTTCCGAGTACGGACGCCTCGACCGCCTCGGCCACGTGTACCTCGACTACACGGGCGGCTCGCTCTACGCCGAGAGCCAGATGCGCGATCACCTTGACCTGCTCGCGGGCGCGGTGTACGGCAACCCGCATTCGAAGAACCCGACCTCGCTGGCCATGACCGACCTGGTCGAGCGCGCGCGGGCGCTGGTGTTGACTCACTTCAACGCCTCGCCCGACGAGTATGTCGCGATCTTCACGCCGAACGCGACGGGGGCGCTCCGTTTGGTCGGTGAAGCTTACCCGTTCGATGCCGGAGCGACCTACGCCCTGACCGCCGACAACCACAACTCGGTCAACGGCATCCGCGAATACGCGCGGGCGAAGTCGGCCCGTGTGATCTACGTGCCGCTGCGCGTCGACGATCTGCGCGTCGACCGAGTGCAGCTGACCGAGGTGCTAGGCACCCCGCGGCGCGGCGCCCGGCTGTTCGCCTACCCGGCCCAATCCAACTTCACCGGCGTACAGCATCCGCTCGACTGGATCGCGGCCGCCCAGGCCAATGGTTGGGACGTGCTGGTGGATGCGGCCGCCTTTGCGCCGACCAATCGACTTGACCTCGGTCGCTGGCATCCGGACTTCGTCAGCCTGTCGTTTTACAAGATCATGGGCTACCCGACCGGCGTCGGGTGCTTGATCGCGCGCCGCGCCGCGCTCGAGAAACTGAAACGCCCGTGGTACTCGGGCGGCACGATCACGTTCTCGTCGGTGGCCGCGGCCGACCACTATCTGACGCCCGGGGTCGCCGCGTTCGAAGACGGCACGGTCAACTACCTGTCGATCCCGGCGGTCGAGATCGGGCTACGCCATGTCGACGCGGTCGGGCTCGAGCGGATCCACACGCGGGTGATGTGCCTGACCGGTTGGCTGATCGAGCGCCTGCTCGCGCTCCGTCATAGCAACGGGCGCCCGGTCATTCGGCTGCATGGCCCGGCCGACACGCAGGCGCGCGGCGCCACGGTGCAGGCGACCTTCCTCGATCGATTGGGCCGCCCATACGACTGTTACGAGGTCGAACGCCTGGCGAACGCGCAAGGCCTCTCGCTGCGCGCAGGATGCCATTGCAACCCCGGCGCGCGTGAGGCCGCGCTTGGGTTCACGCGCGAGGATCTCGCCCCCTGCTTCCGCGACAAGGAAAGCCTGCCCTTCGAGCAATTCCTGCTTGGCATCGCCGGCAAGACGGCCGGCGCCGTGCGCGCCTCGCTTGGCATCGCATCGAACTTCGCCGACGTGCTCACCTATGCGCGTTTCGCCGAGTCTTTTATCGACACCCGCGTCGATCTTTGAGCGCCGCTCAGGAGACCCCATGCCCCACGATCGAGTCCGAACGAACCACGACGACCTGGCGCAGATCGCCAGACTGTTTGCGCAGGAGGCCGATGCCGTTGCGCGGTCGATCGGCGATCTGCGTCGGCACAAGGACACGCTGCAGGGCGGTGATTGGCTGGGTCAGGCGGCCAAACGGTTCTACGACGAAATGGACAGCGACGTCCTACCCACGCTGACGCGTCTGCAACGCGCTTTGTCCCAGGCCAACCAGGTGACGTCGAAGATCGGCGCCCGTCTGCGGCAGTGCGAGTCGGACGCAGCTCGCCAGTTGCAGGATCGCGAGCCCTTCACCGGGCAGCCGGTCGGCGGCTCGGGCGGCAGCCTGCCCGCCACCGGCGGCGAGATCGGCATCCCGGGCGGTGAGACCTCCGGCGGCAGCCTGCCACCCACTGGAGGCACGTTCACGGGCCAACCAGTCGGGGGCTCGGGCGGCAGCCTGCCCGCCACGGGCGGCGAGATCGGCATCCCGAGCGGTGAGACCTCCGGCGGCAGCCTGCCACCCACTGGAGGCACGTTCACAGGCCAACCAGTCGGGGGCTCGGGCGGCAGCCTGCCCGCCACCGGCGGCGAGATCGGCATCCCGAGCGGTGAGGCCTCAGGCGGGAGTCTGCCGTCGAGCGAGCCGCTTGGCTTTGGAGGCTCGCTCGAGTTCGGCGGTGTGACGCTCGAGGGCGCCACGACCTTTCTCGACGGTGAGGCCTCCGACGACGGGCGCTCGGTCAGCGGCCATGTGGCCGGCACCGAGGTCGGGGTTACGCTTGACCCGTTTGGGATCGGCCTGATGCAGTCGTCGGTGACCGGCGAAGGTGTTCTGCTCGGCGGCGAGGCCGGCATGGGATGGTCCTTCGGCAGCGAGGGGCACGCCCTGGACGGCACAACATCGTCGCCCGATCAGCAAATCGCCGGCGCCTTCGCCGGCGGCTCCGTCGGCCACGGGGGCTTCGAGGCGCAATTGGGCGGTGGCGAAGATGGTTGGGCCCGCGATTCACTGAGCATCGACGTGATCTCGGGCAATGCCTTCGTCGGCACCAACGGATCAGACTGGGGCATTGGCGGCGAGGCGTCGATCGGATCGATCGGTCAGACCATGGTGTTCGGCACCAAGTCGTTCGGCATCACGGTCGACGGCGAACTCGCGGGACCGGGTGTCGACGGGTTCGCCGGCTACAAGGACGGCTCGGTCAGCCTTCTCGACGGCGGCGGTAGCCTGGGCGGCGTGTCGGGCTCGGTGGGTCTGAACGTGTTCGGCTACAACGTCAGCCTCGGCGCGGGCGCCGAAGTCGGCGGGCACGCCGGGGTCACCGTGGGTCTCAGGAACCGCGTTCGCCTCGGCCCGTTCCAGGGCACGCTGGCATTCGGCGACGCAAAATAACACCACGAGGAGCTCACCATGGCCATCACGTTCACGCGTGCCGAATTCTTTGCGCTCGCCGCGCTCTACCGGGCGGACGAGATCATCGGCCTCGATGCGGCGGTCTTGTTGCCCACGGATCCGGAGTCGCGCGCGGCGCTTTACGCGGAGGGTCGGGCCAGGCTCCTGGCGCGTGGCCTGCTGCGCGCCGATGATCGGGGCGAACTCGAACCGGATCGGACCCTGGATGCCGTGATGCGCGACATCGTCGCACCGAGGTTCGTCGTCTGGGTCTCGCGTCACCTGCCCGGCCAGGGACGGCAGTGGTTTCTCTATTACGGCAACGACAACCGCTTCGTCGAGCAGACGCTGCCCGACGCGACCAGCCATCGGTTGGCCGTCGTCGGCGACGCGAACGACATGGTCGCCAGGATGCTGGCGATCCTGCCCATCGACGAGTCGGCCTTTGTTCGCGAGTCGGTCGTCGTGCCGGCGCAGTCGCTGGCCGAAGCCTATCGGCTCGCGCAAGGCGGCGCGGCGGAACGGGCCCGAGCCGCGCTCGAGCTGTCGGTGCCCGCCGACCCGACCGTGGCGAGCTACATGGCCGATCTCTTTGCCAGCGCTCAGTTCAGCGCCGCCGTGACGTTGATCCGGATCGACCCCGGGCGATCGATCGACACGCGCGAGATCGCGATCGTGCAGGCGCCCGACGAGGCCTGGGCGGTCACACAGACACGCGAGTCCGACATGCTCGTCGCAGAGCGCATGAACGCCAATGTGTTGCGGGCCACGCTGCATGCGGCATTGGCCGGGTTGACTCGCGCGACGCCGCTTCACGCTTGAGGCGTCTTCGCTCTACCACGACGTGGTCGGCGCATACGACGCAGCTGTGTGTCGGGTCGTCGCTCGCGCCAACGAGGGACAACATGCGGATCCGGATCGTTTCGGCCAGCGCCGATGGGTCGTCGCCGGAAGCAGCTCTGGGAGCGGCCTTGCTGGCGATCGGTCTCAGCGACCGACCGCGCGCAGATTCCGTCGCCGTGATCCCGGAGACCGGTAGCGTGCTCCGCGCCGAGCGTCAATTCGACGACGACCCGCATCGACGGCCGGTTCGACGGTGCCTGGCGATCGCACTTCGCGGCGAAACCCGGCCGGGCCGGTCGGCCTGGGCAGGGCTTGGCTGGGCCCGAACCGATGTCACAGGGCGCGGTTGGATCGTACGCAAACAGGGCGCGGATCGCCGACGCGTGTTATTGGATTTGCATTCGGCCATCGACAACTGGTCGTCGCGTCAGGTGGAGCCGTGCGGCCCCATCCAGACCGAGGTGATCGGGGCCGTCTGCGAGGGACGACCGATCTGCGTCATCGTCGCGGCGTTGTGCGATATCAACTCCATGTGCGCCGCGCCCAGTCGGGGTCATCGCTACGTGAATCCGCGTTCCGAGGAAGCCTCACCATGTTGAGACGTCGATCGCATCCCGCCACTCCCATCCGGCGCCTGACCGGCCTCGCGCTGATCACCGCCGGCCTGATCCTTGGCCTGGGTCGGGCGCCAATCGCCCGCGCCGCCGTGCTCACGGTCACCACCGTCACCGACGAACTCAACGCCGACGGCGATTGCTCGTTGCGCGAGGCCGTCGTAGCCGCCAACACAAACGCGGCGGTCGACGCCTGCGGGGCCGGGTCCGGTGTGGATCAGATCGTCCTGCCGGCAGGCACCTACCTGCTCGCACTCGCCGGAACCGGCGAAGACGCGGCCGCGCTCGGCGATCTCGATCTCCTCGAAGCCGTCACGTTCGCGGGCGCCGGGATCGACCAGACGATCATCGACGGCAACGGCTCCGATCGCGTCCTGCACGTAATGGCCAACGGCGTCGTCCTGAACGCCCTCACCATTCGCAACGGCAACTCTGGCTCGAACAACGCCGCCGGGATCCAGATCGTCAACGGTTCGGTGACCGGCGCCCAGATCTCGGTGTCGGACAACATCGGCAACATCGGCGGCATTCACGTCGGCTCTCATTCGAGCCTGACGCTGCGCGACAGCACGATCTCGAACAACCTCGGCGCCAGCGCCGGCGGGATCTTCGTGCCGGACGGGTCGACGGCCGTGATCGAGAGCAGCCTGATCTACTCGAACAGCGTCAGCTTCGACGGCGGCGGGATCGTCAGCTCGGGCGACGTGACCCTGGTCAACACCACGGTGAGCGGCAACACGGCCAACACCGACGGCGGTGGGCTCGTCTTCACCGATGGCGTTGCGCGACTGTTCAACGCCACCGTAACGGCCAACGCCGCCGACAACAGCGGCAGCGGCGGCGACGGGGGCGGCATCTGGGTCGGCGCGACGGCGGTGGTCACCGCCACGAACACACTCCTCGCCGGCAACGTCGACCTGAGCGCCGGCGGCTCCGGCCAACCCGATTGCACCGGCCCCGTGCTGAGCGGCGGCTACAGCTTGATCCAATCTACGGTCGGTTGCACCTGGACGGCCGGCGCAGGCGATCAGCTCGGCGTCGACCCGCTCCTCGCGCCGCTCGCCGCCAACGGCGGCCCGACGCGCACGCAGGCGCCGGCGCTTGGGAGCCCCGCCATCGACGCCGGCGACCCGACCGGCTGCCGCGACGCGTCATTGAACCGGCTTTGGATCGATCAGCGCGGGTTCGCGCGCATCACGCGTTGCGACATCGGCGCCTTCGAGACGGGTTCGGCCGGCGATCCGCGCTGGCTGTGGCTACCGAACGTGGCCAACTCGGCCGCGCCCTGACGACTGTCGAGGCGAACACCATGCACACGGGCGAAAGCGACTGGCGAAATTCGGTGCTTTGCAGCGCCTGCCTGGGGCTGATGTTGTGGGCGGCGCTCGCGGCAGGGGTCATTGTCAAAGTCGTGGTCGACGGCGCGCAAAGCCATGCCGTCGCCGTCCAGGCTCGGATCGCGCGGTATCGCTGGTTGATCGGAAACTCGGGCGCGGCTGCAAGCGAGCTGGCCGAAGCCGCCGCGCTGATCGGCCCTGCGGGTCTGCGGCGACAGGCGGCCGACGCGCTCTTTCTGTTGTCGGCGGGCGAGGCCTGGTTGGGTCGCGTGGAGCAGGCGCGTGCGACCTGTCGGTCGGCGCTGGCCGTGCTCGGGTTTGGACGTTACGATCGCGCGCGCTCTGGGACGAGCACGGCGGCCGCCCGCTGCGCTGGGGGTGACGCCTCTGACTCCGCAGCGGCGACGACACAGCCAGGCGTCGCCGCGCAGGCCTCTCTGTGTGCCGGCCGAAGCCGCGTCGGAGGGCCCTGACAGCGGGGCGACGCACTATGCCGCAGGGCTCAATAACAAAAGGGCCGAGGCGATGCCCCGGCCCTGTGTGCCTGTCCATCTGTTCGCGTCGAGTTACCCGCCGCCGGCTGGGCCGCCCAACCCGCCCTCGGTGAGTTTGCGCAGATCGCCGAGCACGGCATCGACGTCGGCGAGCGTCAGCGGCGCGCCCGTGTCCTTATGCTTGAACTCGCCGCGCGCGATGCGCTCGGCGGCCGACTCGCGGATCGTGATGTTGCGCTTCATCGCGTCCTTGACCAGCTCGGCCGCCACCATGTAACCGACCAGCGGATTGAGCGCCGTGGCGACGATGGCGTTCTTGCCGAGCCAACCCTCGGCCTTCTCCTTCTGCGCCTGGATGCCGACCACGCAGAACTTGGTGAAGGCGTCGACGGCGCCGATCATCACCTGCATCATCTCGAACAGGTTGTGCGCGATGATCGGCATCATCACGTTCAACTCGAGCTGACCGGCCTGCGCCGCGAGCGCGACCGTGTGATCGCAGCCCTGGACGTGGAACATGGCCTGGTTGAGCATCTCGGCCAGCACCGGGTTGACCTTGCCGGGCATGATCGACGAGCCGGGCTGAACGGCCGGCAGACGGATTTCGTCGAGGCCGGTGGTCGGGCCCGAGGAAAGCAGACGGAAATCGTTGGCGACGCGCGTGAGCGTGATCGCGGTCGTGCGGATCGCGGCCGAGAAGTCGGCGGCATCGGCCTGGCTCTGCATGCCTTCGAACAGGTTGTCGGAAGTGTACAGCGTCAGCCCGGTGAGCTCGCTCAACCGCGCGACCATGCGGGCGTGATACTCGGGATGCGCGTTCAACCCGGTGCCCGTCGCCGTGCCGCCGATACCCAGGCGGCGCAGCCCTTCGGCCGCGCGCGACACGCGGTCGCGGTCGCGGCGCACCGCCTTGGCATAGGCGCCGAACTCCTGGCCGAGGCGTACCGGAACCGCGTCCTGCAGGTGCGTGCGGCCCGACTTCACGATGCCATCGAACTCGACCGCCTTGGCCTCGAGCGCCTCGGCGAGCCGGTCGAGCGTCGCCAGCAATTCGTCGAGACGCCACAGCGCCCCAAGCCGGATGGCCGTCGGGATGGTGTCGTTGGTCGACTGCGCCATGTTGACGTGATCGTTCGGCCCGGCGATGTACTTGCCGCGCTTGCCGCCCAGCTTCTCGGTCGCCAGGTTGGCGATCACCTCATTGGTGTTCATGTTGTGCGAGGTGCCGGCGCCGGCCTGGAACGGGTCGACGACGAACATGGCGTCCCACTTGCCGTCGATGACCTCTTGCGCCGCGGCCACGATCGCGTCGACAAGCTGCTGTGCCGTGTACTTCTTGCCCTCGACCTCGCGATCGGCGAACAGCCCGAGCGCGCCGTTGACCTCGGCCGCCGCGCGCTTGATGGTCGCCATGCTCCAGATGAACGCGCGCCAGGGACGCAGCCCCGTGATCGGGAAGTTGATCACCGCGCGCTGCGTCTGCACGCCATAGAGTGCATCGGCCGGAACCTGGATCTCGCCCAGCGAATCTTTTTCGGTGCGGAAGTCAGCCATATGCGTGCCTCTCTCGTGTGTCGCAAAAAGCGTTGATGCCGACGGAAAGGATTCCGAGACAAAAAAGGGAGGGCGCCGCGTGAGCGACTGCCCTCCCAGTACATGCCTTCAGACCCACCTCAGCGGGCGCTGTAGCCGGGGCCGGCCTTGTAGAAGTCGTAGTTCTTCTGGATGTCGTTCCGCAGATCCACCACATCACCAGCCGCGAGCGTGATCACGCCATCGAGCTCGACGGCCTCACCCTTGTTGTTGTGGCCCGAGTAGTGCTCGCCACCCTTGCTGGCGACGTTCGGGTCGTTCGGCGAGCTGACGCGCTGGCCGTCCTTCGCGGAGTGATCGCCCGGGACCTCATCTTCGGGGAAGATGGCCTCCCACGGGCACTCCGGGACGCACGCGCCGCAGTCGATGCAGGTGTCGGGATCGATGTACATCCACGGCCACTCCGCCTCGGGCTTGCCGGGGACGATGCATTCGACCGGGCAGACCTCGATACAACCGCCGTCGCGCAGACACAGACTGGTGATGATGTGGGACATACGGTGCTCCTAAGGTTTACACGCCTCACTGGGCGAATTTCTTGCTCGAAATTACGATTTTGCGGCCGCGTAATTCTCCGCAACCGCAGCCCAGTTTACCACATTCCACCACGCGGCCAAGTAATCCGGCCGGCGATTCTGGTACTTGAGGTAGTAGGCGTGCTCCCAAACGTCGCAGCCAAGGACGGGCGTGATGCCCTCCATCAGCGGGCTGTCCTGGTTCGGCGTCGACGTGATCGCCAGCTTGCCGTCCTTGCCGACCACCAGCCAGGCCCAGCCGCTGCCAAAGCGGCCGACGCCCGCGGCCTGGAATTTGGCCTTGAATTCGTCAAACGATCCAAAGGTGGCCTTGATGTCATCGGCCAGCGCGCCGGTCGGCTCGCCGCCCGCGTTCGGGCCCATCAGCTTCCAGAAGAAGGTGTGGTTGACGTGGCCGCCGCCGTTGTTGCGGACAGCGGTGCGGATGGCCTCAGGGACGGCCGCGAGGTCCTTGATCAGGTCTTCAGCGCTCTTGCTGGCCAGTTCGGGGGCGCTCTCCAGGGCCTTGTTCAGGTTCGTCACGTACGCCTGGTGATGCTTGCCGTGATGGATCTGCATCGTGGTCGTGTCGATGTGCGGCTCCAAGGCGTCATGCGAGTACGGGAGCGGAGGAAGTTCGTGTGCCATTTCTATCTCCTGTGTGTGGAATCGGGCCGGATCAAAGGCCCGTGAATTGACGGGTGACGTCAGGCAGATTATATTCACCCGGCATGTCTTTTGTCTAGCAAGGACGGCGGTTCGCGCAGGGTTGACCGCGCGCCCGCCGTCCACCGCCGATCATGCGCCCCTATTTCGTCCTGGCCCTCGGTCTCACCGCCGTCTCGACGGCGGTCTTGTTTATTCGCTATGCACAGGCGGATGGCGTGCCGTCGCTGGCGATCGCGGCTATCCGGCTGACGTTGAGCACCCTGGTCTTGCTGCCGATCGCGCTCACGCGTCATCGCACCGCCCTGCGCGCGCTGCCGGCCCGGGCCTGGTTGCTCATCGCGATCAGCGGTGTCTTTCTGGGCGTGCACTTCGCGACCTGGATCACGTCGTTGCGCTACACCACGGTCACGAACTCAACCGTCTTCGTGTCGGCCTCGCCGATCTTCGTCGCCCTGATCGCGCGTCTGTTCCTGCGTGAGACGCTTTCGAGCAACACCGTGTTCGGTTTATTCGTCACGGTCGGCGGGAGCGTCATCATCGCCTTTAGCGATGCCTGCACCTGGGAGGACGGCTGTCGTCCCTTGGCGGAAACACTGCAGGGCGGCACGTTGCTCGGCGACGGTCTCGCGCTCGCTGGCGCGGCGGCCGTCGCGGTGTATCTCGTCATCGGTCGACGCGTGCGCCAGGGTCTGGATCTGGTGCCGTATATCACCCTGACGTACGGAGCCGCCGCGCTATCGCTCCTGGCCGCCTGTTTGGCCACGGGCACGCCGATCCCGGGTTATGCGCCGAGCGCATACCTGTGGTTGGCGCTGCTGGCGCTCGTGCCGCAGACCATCGGTCACACCAGCTTCAACTGGGCGCTCAAGCATCTGCCCGCCACGTCCGTGTCGGTGGCCACGCTCGGCGAGCCGATCCTGTCTTCGGCGCTGGCGCTCGTCGTGTTGCAGGAGACGCCGACGCCGGTCAAACTCGTCGGCGGCGCCGTCGTGCTCTTGGGGATCGCGCTCTCGATGCGCGGGGAGGCAGCCAAGCAGAAGGAGTCAGGATCGGACACGCCGCCGCCGATCGACGATCAACCGCCCGGTTCGGGCGCTCGATCCTCTGAAGCCTGATCCCGATTGCCCGTCGCCTCGTCCTGTACAAACACCCGCATTCCGTCCTCCTCGTCCAGCACCAGCGCCGAAGCCGGATAGGCCAGCGCTTGCCATGACATGAAGAGGTCGCCGATCGCGCCGACCGTGTTGAGGATGCCCGCCAGGGCCAGCGCCATCCAGCCCGCACCCGCCGGCGCCCACCAGACCGCCGCCCAGAGCAACGGCGTCAGCGTCGACAACGGCGCGAGCGCGACGATCAGGAACTGATCGCGGCCGAAGAAGTGACCCGATGCCGTGGCATACGCGGCCAACAACTCCCATTTGATGCCGTACCGCGGTCGCGCGCCGAAAGCCCGCATCACGACGCCGTGTACGGCTTCATGCGCCAGGACGACACCGATGGTCGCCGCGATCAGGACGACCGCGTCGGTCAACGAGAACGACAGCGTGAACACAAGGTCTTGCGCCAGCAGCCCGCGCGCCACGGCCGGCCACAGAAAGAGCGCCGCCGCCGGCAGGAGCATCACGATCGCGCCGAGGTTGAGCGCCAGGATCGTGCGCGAGCTCGCGGAGAGCCGCAACGCGTAGGCCTCGCGATATCCGTTCGGCGCGTTGGCCGGGGCCGTCACGGGCATGTCACTCCTCGGTAGCGCGCCGGCTGAAGCCGCGCGGACGGCGGCGAGGCCGGCCCCGCCCATTGCACCAGCACGAAGGCAGTGCGGGCCGCCGTCGCCCCCTGGCGCGGCTCAGCTGCCGCGATACAGCCCCTCATCCGCGATCAAGGCCGCGACCGGCGCCGGCACCAGCCCTTCCAACGATTCTCCGGCGGCCGCGCGCGCCCGGATCGCGCGCGAGGACTCCGGGACCGGCGGCGCGTCGATGAAGTCGATGCGCTGGGTCAAACCCGGGATCGCGACTTCAAGCGTCTCGAGGTCGAACGTCGCGCCGGGGCGGCGTAAGACGCCGAGCCGACAGCGCCGGATCAATTCCTGCGGTCGGTGCCAGGTGGGTAGATCACGGAGCGAGTCGCCGCCGATCACGAAGACCAACTCGGCGCCAGGATGGTCAGTCGCCAGGATGGCGACGGCGTCGACAGAGTAGTGCGGGCCCGGCCGATCGAGGTCGACGCGCGACAGGCGCATGCCGGGCTCGCCGGCGATCGCCGCCTGCACCAGCCGCACGCGGATCGCGGCCGGCGTGCGCACCTGGCCGCGCTTGTGCGGCGGATCCGCCGCCACGGCCCATAGCACCTCGGTCAACGCCAACGCGTCTCGTGCCGCGCGGGCGAGCGCGAGGTGGCCAAAGTGCGGCGGGTCGAACGTCCCGCCAAAGACGCCTAGTCGCTCCACTCGAGTTCGTACTCGCCGATGCGGACTGTGTCGCCCGCTTTGATGCCGGCCTCTTCGAGACCGCGCCGGACACCGAGCACTTCGAGGATCTTCTGGAAGCGCTCGACGGCTTCCTCGAATTCCCAGTATGTCATGCGCGCGGCACGCTCGATCTTCTTGCCGTTGACCCGATACGCGCCGTCGTCCTCGCGCGTGATGGTGAAGTCGCTGACGTCGAAGGCCGGGCGGTAGACCGGGATGTCGTCGAAGTGCGGCGGCGGCGGAGCTTCCGCCAGTCTCTGGCTGGCGGCATACAGCAGATCCCGCACGCCCTGCCCCGTCGCGGCCGAGATCGCCGTCGCCGTCACGCCGCGGGCTTTGAGCGCGGCCTGGATCTCGGGCCAGCGCGCTTGCACGTCGGGCAGGTCCAGCTTGTTCAGGGCCACCACCTGCGGCTTCTTGCCCAGATCCTCGTCAAAGAGCGCCAACTCGGCGTTGATCTGACCGAAGTCCGCGACCGGGTTCTGGCTCTGGCCGTCGAGGAGGTGGATCAACACACGCGTGCGCTGCACATGCCGCAGGAAGTCGAAGCCCAGGCCGACACCTTTGTGCGCGCCTTCGATCAGGCCGGGGATGTCGGCCAGCACGAGCGTGTGCGCGCCAAGTTCGTCGAGCTGCGCGACGCCCAGGTTGGGCTGCAGGGTCGTAAACGGATACGGCGCGATCTTGGGTTTGGCGGCCGTGATCGAGGACAGGAACGTGCTCTTGCCCGCGTTCGGCACGCCGACGATGCCGATGTCGGCGATCAGCTTGAGCTCGAGCTGCAGCGTCAGCTCCTCGCCTGGCGCGCCTTTCTCGCCGACGTGCGGCACCTGGTTGCGCGAGCTGACGAACCGCGCGTTGCCGCGTCCGCCCCGCCCGCCGCGAGCCACGACCACGGTCTGCCCGGCCTCGGTGAGATCGCCAAGCACGATGGCGCTTTGCATGTCGCGCACGACTGTGCCCGGCGGCACCGGACCCATCAGCGGCTCGGCCGAGGCGCCACGCATGTCGTTGCGCCCGCCCCGCCCGCCCGCCGCCGCCGCGAACTTGCGCTTGCGCGCGAAAGGCATCAGGGTGTTGAGCTTCGGATCGACGATCAGGATCACGTCGCCACCGCGCCCCCCGTCGCCGCCATCGGGGCCGCCGCGGGCCACGAACTTCTCTCGCCGGAAATGCACGGCGCCGTCGCCGCCATCCCCGGACTTGACCGTAATACGTGCCTGATCGAATACCATGGGCCTGATTATATCGGGCACACCAAGGATCGCGCGACACGGCAATCGCATCGACATGTGGGGATGCCGGATTTCGCCGCGAATGGCACGAATCTCGCGTATTGCCGCACTGCTCGATCCATTCGCGTCATTCGCGGTAGATCTTAACCGGAAAACACGATGCGATGGCCCTGGCGGAGCACGGAGCCAAACGAGGCGCGATTGTCCACGTGTTCGCGGCAAATCGTCGGCGCCGCGGGTCGTTGACGCGCCGAATTGGGTGTGCCGTCAGCACCGGTTTCGACGACGAATCCGGCCTTTCCTTGCATTTCCTTAATGTCTCGCGCCCGATCTCGTGTCACAGTGTGAGACGCACAGCCCAGCAATGACACGGCCGACGGAGGCGCGACGCTCGCCATGACCGACCCGCTCGACTGGCAGATCCTCGACGACAAGGCACCGGAGGATCCGGAGCCGCTTCCCGTGGTCCGTGCACAACGACCGCCTCGCGACACCCGCGTCTGGTGGATCGGCGGCGCGCTGGCTGTCGCGGCCGCCGGCGCGCTGGCCGTCCGGGCCAACCTTCCAATCGACAACGACACGCAACTGAACACGACGGTGCTTGCTCTGCTCGCCACCGAACCGCGGCTCAGCCCGATCGGCTACGCCGTGGCGGATCTCGGGCCGCTCCAGATCGAGACGCTGGAGGACACCGGCGACGGGCGCGTGCACGCCACGCTGGCCTACACGGCGACCGACGTCGACGGCGCATCGCTGCGCTTTGGCCTCGAACGCCATCTCATCCTGGACGGCACGCTCTTGAACTTCGACGGTCCGTCCGGCGAAACCGATCCGGTTGCGTTGACCGGTTACGCCCACCTCGAGCTCGAGGTCCTGCCGCAGGACCGTGCCTTCGTCGAGGATTTGATCGCGCCGTACCTCCGAGACGTCGCGCGCCAGGCGTGCGAGTTGTGGAGCTGTCCGCCAACGGCGACCGCGCGACTGGCGTTAACGCTCAAGACGGCGGGCGCCGCCGACCAGGCCCTCGCGCCCGTGGCCGACTCGTGGCTGCTGGCGACTGCTGCCGACTCGGTCGACACCGCGTCTGTCGAGCTCCCGTCGCCGGCGCAAACCGGGCAACCCGCCGATGCGCTCACGTTGGATGCCTATCGGCGTCGGCTCGCCGCGCGCATGCTCTCGGCCTTGGCTCGCGACGTCGCCTTCCCGGCCGGCTCGCCACAGCCGACGAACGGCGACGTGCTCGTGGTCGGCGCGCTGGCCGCTCGTACCGCCGCCCTGCTTGGCCTCGAGCCCGTGACCGTCGCCGGCGCCCTGCCCCCAGACGACGACGCCGGCGTGATCGGCGACGCGCCCGAAGCCGGTCGCATCCCCGCCGAGCGCGCACTGCGACGCCTGAACGCGTTTCTCGGGACGCCGGGATCGGAGCTCGAGCGCACGCTCTGGCAGCGCCTACAGTCCAGTTCACCGGCCACGGCCCGCACGCTGATCGACCTCGCGCGCGCGGATCGGCGCACACCGGAGGACGTGCTGGGGTTGTATTTCGGCGCCGGGATCACGCGCGACATCCTCGACCACCTCGCACGCAACGACTGGACCGCTCAGGTGTCCTGCGTCGGCAGCGTGCACGTCGCCGGCCCACAAGGCGACTCGGCGGTGCGGTGGCAGACCGAGTCCGAGCGCCGCATCCTCGAGCTCGGCCCGGTCTCGGACGATGGGGCTTTCCAGGCACTCGTGTTCGCCGGTTACCCGTTGCTTCGCGACAACACGACCGGACGGCTGATGTGGATGGTCTGGCCCAGATCCGGTCCGGGCGCCGCGCCACGCTTCGCGTGGGACACCGATCAGACGCTGGCGTTCAACGACGCCTGGCGGTCGGGCGTGCTTGGATTGTGGGCCGCGCAGACGGTCGACGGCAGCCCGGCTCTCTCGGCCGTCCAGGCGCTTGCCTCATCGCAAAACGCCGTCGAGTATCGCTGGCGTGGATCCGTGTACACGGACACGCCGCAGACGAACGACGAGGACAACGGGCGCGTGTTTCGCGAGCATCGCGTGTTCGACGGCGCCGGCAACCTCGTCGCCGATTGGGGACTGGCTGCCTGGCCAAGTGTCAACCCGCGCACCGGCGAGATCGCCGTCCTGTCGCGCGCCGATTCATCCGATGGCGCGCCCGAGTACCGTCTGACGATCTACGCGAACCCGGCCGACCCGAACGGCCAGGTGGTCTGGCGCAGCGGCGAGTTCGGTTGGCGCGCCGACGCGCAGCCGGCGTGGGCGGCCGTGCGTTGGGCTCCCGACACGCACATCCTGATCGGCGCCCTGCGGCCGGTGACCGATGGCTTTTTCGCGCCGCTGCCCGTGTTCTGGCGCACAGACCCCGACAACGCGCAATCGGACGTCCTGCCGGCGCCCCAACTCGCGAGCGCCACGATCTTCGATTACTCGGTATCCGCCGATGGGCATTACATCGCGCTGGTCAGCGCGTCGTCGCAGGGCCCCGGCACACAGGTCGGGATCGTGTCCGCCGCCGATGGCGTGCTCGTCAACGGTTTCGATCTGCCCGGCGGGCTCCTGCAATGGGCGACCAGCGGCCACGCGTTTACGTTCCCGGGCGCCCAAAGGCCCGAGGTGTACGCCCGCCCCGAGGATCATGCGCCCGTGTTGGCGCTCGGGGCCGATGGCTGCGCCGCGCCGGTGTGGAGCTCCGGCGGACGGATCACCCGCGATCAATAGCCGCTCAGCGTCGGCGCGACGTGCGTCGAGCGTAGAGCGTGCGTCTTGCAGGGCCGGTTCGCCCTCTGTAAGATACGACCATAGCTTGTTCGACCATCGAGCCGCTAGTGTTGCCATCTCCCGGCTCGTTCGCGCGTGTGTTGTCGCGCCAGGCTGCCTCGCGTGCAGGCACGAGTTGTCCCTCTCGTTCGCCAGATCCACGACCGGGGTCGGCGCCGGACCGTTCGCCCGCGCACGCGCTGCCCAACGTCTGACGTGAGGTCTGTGTCGACAGGGTGCCATGGCCGATCCGCTGGATTGGGAGATCCTCGAAAGCAAGGACACCGACACGCCCGATTCGGACGCGTCGCTACCGGTGCATACGCCAAGTCGGCGGCCGACGCCGCGATGGGGGTGGATCGGCGGCCTCGTCGCGCTGGTGGCGGCTACGGCCTGGGCGGTGCGCGGTCTGGTACCCGACTCGAGCGAGACCCAGCTGCGCGCCGGCATCGCGACCCTTGTCGCCGCTGAAACCCGTGGCGTGCCGATGCCGTTTGCCGTCCGGGCCGTCGGACAGCCGCAGGTGGACACATTGGCCGATGACGGCGCCGGCCGCGTGAACGCCACGCTGGTGTTCACGGCCACCGACGTCGACGGCCAGACGTTGCGCTTTTGGCTCGCCCGCTCGCAATTCGTCACGGCCGGCAACGCCCTACAACCCGACCCGCGCGACTTCGGCGTGACGCGCCTGACCCTCGCCGCCGCCGATGGTTTCCCACATCTCGAGCTCGAGCTGTTTGGGGAGGACGAGGCCTTCATCCGCGAGGAGATCGCGCCCTATCTCAACGATGTGGCCAACGAAGCGTGCGAGGTCTGGGCCTGCCCCGACAGCGCGATCGCCAGGCTCTCGTTCACGCTCATCGAACCAGGTCTGGGTCAGGAACCGCTCGAGCCGCTGGCTGGCTCGTGGATGCTGGCGGGCGCCCTGGACACGTTCACTATCTCGCCGGCCCGGCTTCCTTCGCCGGCCGTGGCCGGGCGCCCGGCCGACGCCGAGGCCCTCGCCGCCTACCGTCGCCGCCTCGCGCTGCGTCTTCTGCCTTTGCTTGCGCAGGGTGTGTCCGCACCCCGCGGCCGACCGATACCGACGACCTCGCAGCCCGTCGCCGTGGCGGCGCTGACGACCCGAACGGCGGCATTGCTCGGTCTTGAGCCGGCGTCCGTGGCGGCCAGCACACCACCCGCAGACGACGCCGGACCCATCGCCGAGATCGACATCGGTCGCGAGGATCTGGCCATTCGCATGGTGCCAAGGTTGAATGCCCTGTTGGGCCGGCCCGGCTCACAGATCGAGCGCGATGTGTGGCGGCGTCTCGGCTCGACGCCGACCGAATTCAACGAAGCCGTCGTGGCCTCGGCCCGCGCCATGCGTCGATCGCCTGAAGCAGCCTTCGCCTATCTCTTCGGCGCCGAGCTGGCCAACGAGCTGCTCGGCGAGATTCGCGACGCCGGTTGGATCGCGCGCGCGTCGTGTCTGAGCAGCGTTCAGTTCTTCGGCCCGGATGGGGCCAGCGCCGTTTCCTGGAACACGACAACGCTTCGTCCTGCCCTCGATTTCCTCCGGCTCTCCGCTGACGGCGCCCTACAGCCGATGCTTCTCCTCGGCCGGCCGCTGGTCCTCGCGACGGCGACGGGTCAGCTGGCATGGATCCCGGAAAGCGGCGCCGAACCGGCGACCGGCGTGGTCCTGGCCTGGGAGAACGCCCGCACCCTCGTCGTCATGGATGCACAGTCGGGCAGCCGGGTGTCCGAAGTCACCGTCGACGACAGCGCGGCGCAGGCGCTCACGTTCGTCGAACTTCCGGCCCTGCCGGAAGCGCAAAGCCAGTATCGCTGGCCTGGCACGTCCTACGTGTTCGCGCTGCCCGACACGACAGGCCCCGACTCGCGGGCGTTTCGCGCGATGCAGATCCAGGACGCCGACGGCCGGGTCGTCTCCGATTGGGGCAACGCGGCGTGGCCCACGCGCAATGAAGAAACCGGCGAGGTGGCCGCGCTCAGTCGCGTGGAGGAGGCCGATGGAACGGCCGAGTACCGGATCACGCTCTACAACGGGCCAACCGACACGCCCGGCCGCGTCGTCTGGCGCAGTCGCGTCTTCGGTTGGACGTTGAGCGAGCCGGCGACGTACGCCGCCATCGATTGGAGCGCACAGGCCCGACAAATCGTCGGCGTGCTGCTTCCGGCCGGCGAGCCGCCGATGTACCGGGCCACACCCGTCATCTGGAAGGTGGACCTGACCACAGGCGTCTCGAACGAGGTGCCGGCAACCGGCCTGGCGCTGCTTCCGCTCTACAACACCCGAATGTCTCCCGACGGCCGCTATCTCGCCGTGATGAACGCGGCCGACAACGGGATCGGCACGCAGACGCAGCTGATTCGTCTCGCCGACGGCGTGACCATGCCGGGATTCGCTGATGTGCCTGGGTATCTCGAGTGGGCGCCGACCGGCCACGCGTTTGCGTTATTCGGGCTCGGTAAGCTTCTCGTGTACCACGGTCCCGAGGAACCGGATCCGTTCTGGACGCTTGACGACCCGCGCTGTTCGCTGATCAACTGGGCTCCGGAGGCGTCCACCGCGTCGCCGGGGACGTCGCCGTAAGCACGCGCGAGCGCCGATCGGGCCAGGTGACATCGGCTCGAACACGCTGGGATTTGGGTGACGACCTCGCAGGACAGGGGCCGGCGTCTCGGGTCCGGTGCGATAGGATTACGTCGCCAGGTTTGGAGTCGGACACCGCATGCTCGATTGGACAGTCACGGACGACGCCGATGGACCCGAACCGGCGCCGCCACCGCCCGCACCGCGACCGCGAGGGAGTCGCCGCGGGTTGGTCATGGCGCTTGGCCTCGTCGCGATCGCGGCTCTGAGCGTCTGGGCCACGACGACCCTCCAGGGCGAGGCGCGCGAAACACGCGCCGTGGAATATCTCCAGCGTCATCCGCCGCCCGAACCATTGCCCGGGCTGAGGCCGGTCGGCATGCCCGAGGTGGGCGCCGTCACGGTGCGCGCCGACGGTGGGCTTCAGGTGTCGGCCGTTTACGCTTACACAGGCGTCGATGGCGCCCCGCTGCGGTTCCGGCTGGAGCGTGCTTTCTCGTCGACGGGAGACGTCGAACCGACCGCGACCGCCATCACCGCCACGATCGAGGCGCCGCATCTCCGGGTCATATATGAGCCAGCCGATAACGCCCTGGTCGCCGACGAACTGACACCGCTGCTTGGCCGGGTCATCGACGCAGCCTGTCGCCAGTGGGGCTGCGCGCCCGAGATTACGCTGACCGTCGACTTGACTGGCGATGCGCAGATGCCCGCCGTCGCCGCCATGCCCAACGAGTCCCCGCCGGCGAACCGTCTGTTCGCCTACGCCCGCTCCTTTGTCGTGCGGCGCGACACGTTGGCTGTGCCGCGCCCGTCGACCGCCGGCGCGCCGGCGGACTCAGGCACGCGCGACTACTGGCGCGCCGCTGTCGCCGATGCCGCGCTGGTCCAGCTGGCCCTGCGGTTGCGCAACAGCTCCGGGCAGAACGGCGTGGCGGTCGCGCCGTCGCTGCCCCACCATGCCTTCTTCTACACACTGGTGTTGCGACAGGCCGCGCGGAGCGGTCTCGAAGACGCGGCCTGGTTGGGATCCGTTCATGCGCCTCCGCCGGGGCTGGATGCCGGCGATCTCTGGCGATCGCAGGTCCGCGTCGACCATGGTCCGCTCGCCGACGAACGCGAACTTCGCGCCGCCCATGCCGTGCTCACGCCGTTGCTCGGCGACGACGATGCGTTCGAGCGCGCGCTGTTCAACACGTTGGACCCGGAGCTCCCGCTTGCCGATTGGCTCGCCGGCGCGCTGGCCACCACGGGCCGACCCGCCGAGGAGACGATCGGCAGGCTGTCGGGCGCCGCCGCGCTCGACGACCTGCGCGCCCTGGCAGCTGCCCGCCCGGATGACCCGGGCTGGATCGCGCTCCTCGACTGCCAGGAGGGCCAATGGATCTGGCGGCAGACGGGTGCGCGCCTCGCGCTGGGTTTCGCGCGCACAACCCTCGCTCCTGTGCGTGTGGTCGGTGTGCGGGAGACGCTTGCCGGGCTCGATCTCGTCGTGAGGCTCGGCGACCGTCTGGCGGTGCGTGCGGCGCGTACCGGCGCGATCGAGTGGGTCGCCGGCGCCCGCGTGCCGTCGGCGCTCAACTTCGCAGGCTGGATCGGCGAGAACGCCGCGTACTTCATTTCAACCCCCGACCAGAACGGCACGGACCTCGAGGTGGTGTCGGCGCAGCGACCGGCGGACGTCAGGGCCCGCATCACCGATGTCTACCGCGTCGTTCCGGCGCCCTTGGGCGACGCCGCGTTCGTCGTCAGCACGGCGGGCAATACCAACGGTCTGCTGGATGGCAACGGGCTGGTTCGCCTGGTTCTGCCCGGTGCCGGTCTCGATATCCCGTTCGCCGTTGGTTATGCGCCGGCCTGGTCATCGGACGGTCAACGCGCAGCGGTGCTGCTCGCCCCCGAGTCGAGTACGGATTGGGGCGGCGGGCTTTCCGTGGGTGTGGCGCCATCGGCCACGCAGCCCGAGTACGCGATCGAGGTCTGGAGCCCGACCAGTGTCGGACGCGTGGCCGTGCCCGGGCCAAACGCGGGCGAGATCGTCTGGTCGCCGACCGAGGATAGGATCGCCGTGGCGGCCCGCGTGGCGGGTTCGCCCGGCGACGTGGTCGAGCCCGGGCTGTGGCTGCTCCGCCCCCATGCGATCGGCGCGATCCCGGACACGATCCTGCAACTCGAGGTGTCCACCGATGCCGACAGCCTGAGTTCGCTCGCGTTCTCGGCCGATGGCCGGTATCTGTCGGTCATCGCGACACGGCTCGGCCAGACTGATCTGATGATCTTTGCGGCCGACACAGGCGCCCTGCTCATCACAGTGCCCGCCGTCGTCGACGCCGCCTGGGCGCCGCACGGCTCCGCCCTGATCACGCTGGGTGAAGCCGGAGCCCAGCTCCACGGCGACCCCACACTGCCACCGGAAGTCTTGCCAGGAACAGGCTGCCGGTCCGTGCTCTGGAACCCGCATGCACAGCCGTGAAGACGTCAACACGCCCCGAAAACAAGCGGTTGAAGTCCCTCACCCGGATTGCATTCCTGCTCATCTTGTGCCAGAATTCACGAAATTCTGAACGACCCACACCAACCGGCGGGTGGCCGACGCGCCGGTGCGATTGGAGACTCAGACGCCGTGGAAATTCCCGATATCGTCGTGGGGCGCCTGCCGATCTATTTGCGCGCCCTTTCTCGCATGGCGGCGGCCGGCCAGGCCGTGACGTCCAGCCACGAGTTGGGTCGAGCGCTGGGCATTAGTTCGGCGCAGATCCGCAAAGACCTGTCGCACTTTGGCGAGTTCGGAAAGCAAGGCACGGGGTATCAGGTCGACTATCTGGTCGATCAACTCCGGCGCATCCTCAAGGTCGTGGCCGATTGGGATGTGGCCATCGTCGGCGCCGGCGACCTGGGCCGCGCCCTTGCCAACTACAGCGGCTTTGCCGATCGTGGCTTCCGGATCCGCGCCATTTTCGATTCGGATCCCCAGCGCATCGGTCAATCGCTCGGCGGCCATGTGGTGCAGGATGCCCGCGATCTCGGCCGGGTGCTCCCCGAGCTCGGCGTTCGCCTGGCGATGATGGCCGTCCCGGCGGCGGCAGCACAGGCCGTGACCGACCAACTCGTCAAGGCCGGCGTCCGCGGCATCCTCAATTACGCGCCGGTCAACATCCTCGTCCCCGAGGACGTGCAGGTGCAGTACATCGATCCCGTCGTGCATCTTCAACGCATGACGTTCTACGTCGACGCCCCGACCGAGGCCACGACCGCGCGGTAACACGGCTGTGCCTTAATGCAGAAGAGGGCCGGCTGCGCGCAGCCGGCCCCCTTTCTTTTTTGGCATGGGTCGCGGTCAACGTCTGGGCAGGACTTTGCGCAACGTGTCCAGGTGGCGGAAGGCCCGGCTGGCGCCGAGGGCGACGACCGCCATCGGGTTCTCGGCGACATACGCCGGGATGCCCGTCTCCTGTGTGAGCAGTTGGTCGACGCCGCGCAACAGCGCGCCGCCGCCGCAGACCAGCATGCCGCGGTCGATGACGTCGGCCGCGAGTTCGGGCGGTGTCTTCTCGAGCACGGCGCGCACCGTTCCAACGATCTGTTGCAGCGGCTCCTGCAGCGCTTCGACCACGTCGGCCGTGGTCAAGGTCAGCGTGCGCGGCAGGCCGTTGACCTGATCTCGCCCCTGGATCTCGATGTTCTGCTCCTCGCCCTCGATCACGACCGCCGCGCCCATCTTGAGCTTGATGTCCTCGGACGTGGTCTCACCGATGAGCAGGCCGTACTTGCGTCGGATGTAGCCGGCGATCGCGTCGTCGAGCCGCAGCCCGCCGACGCGCGACGTGTGCGCGGCGACGATGCCGTTCATCGACACCACGGCGGCCTGCGTCGCGCCGGCGCCCAACAGCACCACGAGATTCCCGGTCGGCGTCGCCACCTGCAGCTCGGCGCCCAGCGCGGCCGCCAGCGGCTCGGGGATGACAAAGACCTCGCGCGCGCCGGCCTCGTAGGCGGCCTCTTCGACCGCGCGGTTCTCGACCGACGTGATGCCGTGCGGGGCCGTGATGATCACGTCCGGCCGGAAGAAGCGCATCGGGCCGCAGACTTTCTTGAGCACGTAGCGCAACAGGCTGACCGTGACGTCGTAATCGGCGATGACGCCCTCGCGCAAGGGGCGCATCACTTCGATGGTCTCGGGGGCGCGCCCATACATGTCGCGCGCGGCCTGGCCGATCTCGATCACGGTTTGATCGGTGATGGAGAGGGCGACCACGCTCGGCTCATGGAGCACGATTTGATTGTTCTCGGCCACGATCACGTTGACCGTTCCGAGATCGACGCCGACGTTTCTGCCAAAAAGGGCCATTCGCGTATTATAGTCCGCGGCGTTGGCTGGGAAAAACGGGACCGGGCGCGCGGGCCCGGTCCCTGGGATTTTGCAGTTTTTTGCGCGCCAGGTCAGCGAATCGGGGAGCCGCTGCCGCCCGGCAATCCGCCCTCGCGGCGTCGGCGCGCCACGTTGAGCCGCAGCGCGCTACGGCGCAGCGCGGCCTCCGCCGCCTCGTAGGCCGGCGAGTGTTCGGCCGCCATCGACAACGACTCCTCCGCGCGTCGGCGGGCCTCTTCGGCGCGGGTCACGTCGATCTCGTCGGCCATCTCGGCCGCGTCGGCCAGCACCGTCACGAGGTCCGGCTGGACCTCCATGAAACCGCCCGCGATCGCGAAGAACTGCTCCTGGCCGTCCTTGCGGATCTTGAGCACACCGGTCTTGAGCACGGTCAGCACGGGCGAGTGGTGGGGCAGGATGCCCATCTCGCCCTCGAAACCGGGCGCCACGACGATGTCGACGTCGCCCTCGAAGACGGTCCGGTCCTGGCTGACGATTTCGCAACGAATTGGCATATTACATTTGTGATTTGTGATTTGCGATTGATGATTGCGGTGAACCTCAGGGTCAGAGGAAATCGCCAATAACCAATCGCAAATCGCAAATGGTTAGGCCGTGAGTTTCTTGGCCTTCTCGACCGCGTCGTCGATCGTGCCGACGTAGCGGAACGCTTCCTCGGGCAGGTCGTCGTGCTTGCCGTCGAGGATCTCGCGGAACGAGCGCACGGTCTCCTTGAGCGGCACGTACACGCCCTTGAGGCCCGTGAACTGCTCGGCGGTGACGAATGGCTGGCTGAAGAAGCGCTCGATCTTGCGCGCGCGAGAGACCAGCACCTTGTCGTCTTCCGAGAGCTCGTCGACACCCAGGATCGCGATGATGTCCTGGAGGTTCTTGTAGCGCTGCAACACGCGCTGGACCTCGCGGGCCGTGGCGTAGTGATCGGGCCCGACCACGTTCGGGTCGAGGATGCGGCTGGTCGAGGTCAGCGGGTCGACCGCCGGGTAGATGCCCTTTTCGGCGATCGAGCGCTCGAGCGCCAGCGTGGCGTCGAGGTGCGTGAAGGTCGCCACAGGCGCCGGGTCTGAGTAGTCGTCGGCCGGCACGTACACGGCCTGCATCGACGTGATCGAGCCGTTCTTGGTCGACGTGATGCGCTCCTGCAGCTCGCCCATCTCGTTGGCCAGCGTCGGCTGGTACCCGACGGCCGAGGGCATGCGCCCGAGCAGCGCCGACACCTCAGAGCCGCTCATGACGAAGCGGAAGATGTTGTCGATGAAGATGAGGACGTCCTTGCCCTCGTCGCGGAAGTACTCGGCCATGGTCAGGCCGGTCAGACCAACGCGCAGGCGCACGCCCGCGGGCTCGTTCATCTGACCGAACACCATGACGGTGTCTTTCATGACGCCCGACTCCATCATCTCGCGCCGCAGGGCCGTGCCTTCGCGGGTGCGCTCGCCGATGCCGACGAACACGGAGTTGCCCTTGTGCACGCGGGCCACCGAGCTGATCAGCTCCGTGATGATGACGGTCTTGCCGGTGCCGGCGCCGCCGAAGATGCCCGTCTTGCCGCCCTTGGTGAACGGCGCGATCAGGTCGATGACCTTGATGCCGGTCTCGAAGACCTCGACGCGGGTCACCTGGTCTTCGAATTTGGGAGCGAGGGCGTGGATCGGGCGCCTGGCCACCGCGTTCACCGCGCCGGATTGATCGACCGGGCGGCCGAGCACGTTGAAGATGCGGCCGAGCGTCTGCGGGCCGACCGGCACCGAGATCGGCGCGCCGGTGTTCACGACTTCCATGCCGCGCGCCAGGCCGTCGGTGGAGTCCATGGCCACACAGCGCACCCAGTTGTTGCCGAGGTGTTTCTCGACCTCGAGCACCAGCGGGTCCTCATGCGGGCGGACGACTTCGATGGCGTCGAAGAGCTTGGGCAGGTTCTCATCCGGGAACTCGCAGTCCACGACGCCGCCGAGCACCTGCACGATTTTGCCGTTTTTAGTCATGTAGTCTCCTGGTCGGCTGGTCGGCGGGTCGGCTGATCTCGTGACCAGCGGACAGGCCGACGAGCGGACTATTCAGCCTTCGCTAGGGCTTCCACGCCGCCGACGATGTCGAGGATGTCGCTCGTGATCGCCAGCTGGCGGGCCTTGTTGTAGCTGAGCTGTAGCTGGCCCAGCAAGTCTTTTGCGTTGTCGGTGGCGCTGCGCATGGCCGCCATCCGGGCCGAGTGTTCGCTCGCCAGCGACTCGAGCAGCGCCTGGTAAACCTGCAGCTGCGCGAACCGCGGCACGATCACGTTGAGCAGCTCTTCGCGCGCCGGCTCATAGCTGTACGCCGCCAGCGTGGCATGCGACTCGACGCCGCCCGCCGCCGCCTCGGTCGAAGCCGCCGTCGGGTCGAGCGGCAGCAACTGCTGGATCACGGGCTCCTGGCGCAACGCGTTGACGAATCGCGTGTAGCACAGATACACCCGGTCCGCCCGCCCTTCCCGGTAGTCGTCGAGCAACAGACGCCCGATGGCCGAGATGTCGGCGAACGTCGGATAGGCCGGGATGGCCGTGAACTCCGCGGTCACGTTGAAGCGGCGGCGCACCAGCAGGTCGCGGCCCTTGCGCCCCACCGCCACGAAATTGACCGGGACGGTCTGCTGCCGGGCGAAGGCGACGGCCGTGCGCAGCGCATTCGTGTTGTAGGCGCCGCACAGCCCGCGGTCGCTGGTGAACAGCACGATCGTGACGGTCTTGACCGTGTCGTGCTGGTGCAGGAGCGGGTGCAGGGCCGTGAGGTTCCCGGGCTGCTGGCTGAGGTGCCGCAAGATGTGGAAGGCCTTGGCCGCGTACGACCGGGTCGCAAACATCGCCTGCTGCGACTTGCGTACCCGCGACGCACTGACCGCCTCCAGGGCCTTGGTCACCTGGCCGATGTTCTTGATGCTCCGCATCCGGAGCCGCATCGCGCGCAATGAAGCCATAGTGGATTTCGGATTGCTGATTGTTGATTTCTGATTGCAGATTGGATCGCCAATCTGCAATCAGAAATCAACAATCAGCAATGATCAATTCTGCCAGCCGCTGTTGAACTGCTGAATGGCCTCTTTGAGGCGCGGCTCGATTTCGGGCGAGATCGCCTTCTTCGAGACGATGTCGTGCGCGACCTCGGAGTGCGCGGTCTCCATGAAGCGGATGAACGCGGCCTCCCAGGCCTTCATCTTGTCGACGGCGATCGTATCGGTGTAGCCGCGCGTGCCCGCATACATGACCATGACCTGGTTCTCGAGCGCCACCGGCTCGTACTGCGGCTGCTTGAGGATCTCGGTCAGGCGGTAGCCGCGGTCGAGCTGGCGCTGCGTGGCCTTGTCGAGGTCGGAGCCGAAGGTCGCGAAGGCCGCGAGCTCGCGGAAGGCCGCCATGTCGCCCTTGAGCTGACCGGCCACCTGGCGCATGGCCTTCGTCTGGGCGTCGCCGCCCACGCGCGACACCGAGATGCCGACGTTCACGGCCGGGCGGATGCCCGAGTAGAACAGATCGGCCTCGAGGTAGATCTGGCCGTCGGTGATCGAGATGACGTTCGTGGGCACGTAGGCCGAGACGTCGCCGAGCAGGGTCTCGATGATCGGCAGCGCCGTCAGCGATCCGCCACCGCGCTCGTCCGAAAGCTGGGCCGCGCGCTCGAGCAGACGCGAATGGAGGTAGAAGACGTCGCCCGGGTATGCCTCGCGGCCCGGAGGGCGGCGGAGCAGCAGCGACACCTGCCGGTACGCCCAGGCATGCTTGGAGAGATCGTCGAAGACGATCAGGGCGTCGCGCCCGGTCTCCATGAACTCCTCGCCGATGGCGGAGCCGGCGTACGGCGCGATGTACTGCATGGCCGCCGGGTCGTCGGCCGATGCCACGACGATGATCGTGTACTCCATCGCCCCGTGCTGCTCGAGGACGCCGAGCACGCGCGCGATCTGGGCCTTCTTCTGGCCGATCGCGACGTAGATGCAGATGCAGTCTTTGCCCTTCTGGTTGATGATCGTGTCGATCGCCAGCGCGGTCTTGCCGGTCTGGCGGTCGCCGATGATCAGCTCGCGTTGGCCGCGGCCGATCGGGATCATGGCATCGATCGACTTGATGCCGGTCTGCAGCGGGCGCTTGACGTCTTTGCGTTCCACCACGCCGGGGGCGATGCGCTCGATCGGCCGCGACTTGTCGGTGACGATCGGGCCCTTGCCGTCGACGGCCTCGCCGAGCGCGTTGACCACGCGCCCGATCATGGCGTCGCCGACCGGCACCGAGGCGATGCGCCCGGTGCCGCGCACCAGCATGCCTTCTTCGATGCCGCTGTAATCGCCGAGCGTGATGATGCCGACCGAGTCCTTCTCGAGGTTGAAGGCCACGCCCATCACGCCGTTGTCGAAGCGCACGAGCTCCTGGGCCTTGACGTTGCTCAGGCCCGCCGCGCGCGCGATGCCGTCGCCGGCTTCGAGCACGTGCCCGACTTCCTGGGCGGCGATTTGGGGTTTAAAGGCGTCGATCTGTTGCTGCAGGGATGAGGCGAGGTCTTTGACGAAATCCGACATGCCGAAGTCTCCGAAGCGGTCGTTGTAGACGAAGGTCCCGTTTCGTGCCAATAAAATCGCCAGCATGTTGCTGCCGGCGACAAAGATCACCTGTTTGGGGGCGAAACCGGTGGAATCATACTGTATTCGGCGGCGATTGTCCAGCAATTCACAAACTGGTTACGCATCAGCGCTCCCGCGCTCCCGCGCTCCCCGCGCTCCCGCCCCTCAGCTCTCCAACTTGTCGTGCCGCGCCCGCCCCTGCCCGAGCTCGACGCTGCGCTGATAGGCGGCCCAGACGGCGCGCGAAATGGCGGTGCGGAAGCCGGCCTTGTCGAGGTAGTACAGGGCCTCGGCCGTGGTGCCGCCCGGCGAGGTGACTTGATTGCGCAGCCGCGCCAGGTGGCTCGGCGAGTGCTGATAGAAGTCGACCGAGCCCTTCACGGTCTGGATCACCAGCTGCTCCGCCACGCGGCGCGAGAAACCCAGGTGCACGCCGGCGTCGACCAGGGCCTCCATGAACAGATACACATAGGCCGGGCCCGAGAGCGCCAGGCCATGTCGAGTTGGTCTTCGTAATCGGCCTCACCCTCCTGCCCAAGCGCGCTGAGCAGCGCGCCTCGGCCCGCTGCTGGGCCGACACCGCCGGGGCCGCCCGCCAGACGGTGATGCCCTCGCCGATCTGCGCGGGCGTGTTCGGCATCGAGCGCACGACGTTGGCGTGGCCCAGACCCTGCACGAGCGTCTCGATCCGCACACCGGCCGCGATCGACAGCACCAACGCCTCGGGACGGATCCGGCCGCGCAACTCCGGCAGCACGTGGCTGAGGACCTGCGGCTTGACGCCGAGTACGACGATGTCGGCGGCGGCGACGGCCTCCGGGTTGTGAGTCGTCCAACGCACGCCGTATTTCTCGGCCAGCGCCTGCCCGCGTTCTCCCGCGGCCTCGGCCGCGATCAGGCGGTCGGCCGTGGCCATCGCCTTGGCCAGCAACCCAGAGATCACGGCCTCGGCCATGGCGCCCGAGCCCACAAACGCGATGGTGTATTGATTGAGCATGGCGGGAATTTACCCGTGAACGCGCCGGGTCATCGCATCTTTCCCCGGTTCGGTAGGCTGGCCGCGAATGATCAACGGTCCGCCAACGGACAAGGCGAAGAACGGGTGGCCCAGGTCGGGCCGCCCCGACCCTGGGCCCACCCCGTTCTTCGCCCATCTTCCTTCTGGTTGAGCAGTTACGCGAATTGCGCGAGAGGGCCAGGACCCTCGGCTACTGCCATCGCGCTTTGAGCGGCGCCTAAAAATACAACGCGGGGTTGCGGAACGACACGAGTGCGAGCACGACGGCGTGGGCGTAGAGGGCAAAGCGGTCGATGACGTCCTGCGTCAACAGACCGATCGCGCCGTTCGCCTGCTTGGAGTTCGAGCGACCGAAGACCCGATCGTCGGCGACGCCGAGTTCGACGCCCTGCCGCACGAGTTCGGCCACCTTCGGCGGCAGCAGGAACGACCCCGAGCGCGCCCGGCCGACCCGGCCCTGCGCGTCATAGGCGACGACCCAGGCAAACGCTTCGAGACCGGCCGGGTCCTCGCCACAGCCGCCCTCGATGCCCACGACGTAATCGGCCGCGGGATGCGCTGCGCGGGCGGCCGCGCAACGTCCTTCGGCGCCCGCCAGCGTCTCGGCGTCGCCCATCGGCTGATGGCTGACGCCGGACGGCGCGTCAAAGCCCTGCGCCTCCCAGATGTGTTCGGGGAACAGGCGCGCGAACCCGTCTCGAGCCGCGGCGATTTTGATGGGGTTGAGTGAGGCGACGACGATGGAAGGCATGCGCAGGAAGTCGCGCGGCGGGAGCCGGCTTCAACCGGCCGTTGCGCGGCCCGGTCGCGGCCCAAAGCCCCGGCGCGTGTTACGAGAAATACCCGAGCGCCAGCCGGATCCGTTCCTCGAGCGGCGCGGCGCCGTGCTCCTTGGGCAGCGACTGGACGGCGGCCTGGGCCTCGACGACGCTGTACCCGAGCGCCGTCAACGCGGTGATGACGTCGGCATCGATGTCGGCCGGCATCACGCCCGAGAACTCGAAACCGCCGCCGAGTTTGTCCTTCAGCGTGAACACGATCTTCTCGGCGGTCTTTTTGCCGATGCCCTTGACCCGGCTGAGCACGTCGGCCTGTTCGTTGGCGATGGCGGCGCGCAGCACGTCCGGCGACAACGACGAGAGCACGGCCAGCCCGACCTTGGGGCCGACGCCCTGCACCGTCAGCAGCAGATCGAACAGCCCGCGCTGCTCCTCGGTCTCGAAACCGTACAGGCTGAGCGCGTCCTCGCGCACGATCAGCATCGTGTGCAGGAACAGGCTGCGCCCCACGTCGGCGCCGTCGAGCACCGAGGTCGGCACGGCCACGCGGTAGCCGACGCCCGCGACTTCCAGGACGAGCGAGTCGGGCGGCGCGATCGAGAGCAGTGTGCCACGGAGGGAGGCGATCATTGAAGTAGGTGATTGAGCGACTGTGTGGTTGGGTGATTGACCGATCCGGACCGGGCTCGATCGCCAAGTCCACGGATCACTCATTCACTCAATACTTCGGTATTTGAAAGAATGCAAATGACAGATCGCCACGGCCAGCGCGTCGGCGGCGTCGTCTGGGCGCGGGATCTCGCGCAGGTTGAGCAACGTACGGACCATCTGCTGCATCTGCGGCTTGTCCGCGCTGCCGTACCCGGCCACCGCGTGCTTGATCTCGTTGGGCGTGTACTCGCCGATCGGGATGCGGGCCTCGGCCAGCGCCAGCAGGATCACGCCGCGCGCCTGCCCCACCGTCATGGCGGTGGACACGTTCTTCTGAAAAAACAGCTTCTCGACCGCCGCGATGTCGGGCTTGTGCTCGTGGATGAGGTCGCGCAGCTGTGCGTGGATCTGCAGCAGGCGATCGCCCATCGGCTGACCCTTGGCCGTCAGGATCACGCCGAACGTCACGAGTTCGGGGCCCTGGGCGCCCTCGCGCACCAGGCCGTAGCCCGTCGTCGCCGTGCCGGGGTCGATCCCCAGGGCGATCATGGAGCCGCCCCGCCCGGACGCCTCAGGCCAGCAGGGCCAGGGCGTCGTCCGAGACCTCGACGTTGTAGAACACGCTCTGCACGTCGTCGAGTTCTTCCAGGTGCTCGACGAGCTTGAGCACGGCCGCGGTCGACTCGGCGTCGAGTTCGAGCTTCTGGTTGGGCTCCATGCGCAGTTCGCTCTCGGCCGGCTTGATCCCGGCCTTTTCGAGCGCGTGCACGATCGAGCCGAACTGCTCGGGCGCCGCGTAGATCTCGATCACGTCGTCGCTCGGCTGGACGTCATCGGCGCCGGCGTCGACGGCTAGTTCGAAGATCTTGTCGAAGTTCTGGCCCTCGGCCGTGATCGCGATGTAAGCCTTGCGCGTGAACTGCCAGGAGACCGCGCCGGCCTCGGCCATGTTGCCATTGGCGCGCGTGACCACGCGCCGGATCTCGGAGACGCTGCGGTTGCGGTTGTCGGTGAAGACCTGAACCAGCACGCCCGACCCCGCCGGGCCGTAGGCCTCGTACATCGCCTGTTCGAACGTCACGCCGTCTTTGTCTTCGCCGGTGCCCTTGCGGATGGCGCGTTCGATGTTGTCTTTCGGCATCGAGCTGGACTTGGCCTTGTCGACCGCCAGTCGTAGTTTGAAGTTCGTGTCAACGCTGCCGCCGTCGCGAGCCGCGACGATGATGTCGCGGGTCAAGCGCGTGAACAACGCACCGCGCTTGGCATCCATCGAGTTCTTGGTGCGCTGAATGGTCTTCCATTTACTGTGTCCGGACATAGTGCAGGTTCCTGATCGTCGGTGATTTACGGCGATCCATTATAACAGACGACGCGCGCGGTTTTGTTTCCGCGCGCGTCGCTGTCCACTGGCACGTTGTCGGGCGCCTCTCGATTGAGGCTAGATCTTGCACACCGATGTCGCGGATCGCCCGCCGATCGCGCTGGACGAAGGCGATCAGGCTTCCATCCGTTTCATCCGCTGATCCGTTACCTCATCCGATGTCAGTCTCGCTGAGACGGAACCAGATTGGGTTGACCAACGGGATCAACTTGTGCTCCGCATGCCGACATGGGATGCTTCCCTGTCGCAATCAGCCGGTTTCCGGCGCTGCCCCGACGGCCTCAGCGCGAGACGCTGGGCAGCCACTGCGGATAGTAACCCGGCGTGCACACGCCGACATCGTCGAGATTGAAATTGACCACCGTGCCGCTGGCCGGCGTCACCGCCGAAAAGCCGATCTGGTGCGCCCCGCCCGCGTAACTGCTGATGTCGAACCGAACGACCTTCTTGCTGGCATAGGCGGCCTGGTCGAGCGCCGTGATCTCGAACACCGGCGTGCCGTCGATCGCCGCGCGGAACAGGTGCGACGTCGTGGCGCCCGAGTCGGCGCGGCTGATGTCCACCACGAATTCGAAGGTGGCCGTGCCCGCCGGGATGGTCACCAGCTGCACGATCGACTGCGTCGTTGTCCCGGCGCCCGCGGTGTAGCCGCCAAAGCGCGCCCAGCCCGCGCCGTCCGCCGGCGACGCCGGCCCCGTGCCGTCCGAGACCGGGGTCGTTCGGAGCGGCGTCGGGCCCTGCGTGGCGGATTGCGTCCATCCCGAACCGTTCTCGAACAGGGCATTGGTCAGCAGATTGCCGCTGCACAGCAGCTTTCCGACACCGCTCAGGCTCAACGTCGCCGTGCGCGAGCCGCCATAGCTGATGGTGAAATCACCCGACAGCGTGGTGGGTGCGCTCGGAACATAGTTCAGCACCACCGTGCAGGTCGCCCCGCCGGCCAGAGACGCGCCGCAGGTCCCACCAGTGCCGGGATATGAACCGCCCTTAAAACTGACCCCCGCCCCGGTCAGAACCGGGCTGGAAAGGGAGACGGCGCTACCCGTCGGGTTGACCAGAGTGGCCGTGGTCTGTCCCGCCAGGTCGACAACGACCTGTCCAAATCCGGCCGTCGCCGGGCTGAAGATCACGGCAGGGAGCGCCGAAAGGAAGGAGAGGCGGGGCTTCGTGACCGGCGCCGATATATTCCGCGTGTCAGTCACCGGGATGCCGGCGGCCAGCATCCGGCTCAAAAGCTGATCGACGGTATCGCTCGGGTACATCTGCTTGAACACCAACCAGGCGCCGGCCGCATGCGGCGTCGCCATCGAGGTGCCAGCCTTGAGCGTGAATCCGCCGCCCGTCGTGGCGGACTGGATCCACTCGCCCGGCGCCCACATGGTCATGATCGACGCGCTGTTGCTGAAACTCGAGACCGCGTCGGCCGGCGTCGCCGCCGGTCCACCATCGCGGGTGGACCCAACGCTTACAGCCGACGAGATGCACGCCGGCGCGCTCAATCCATCCGTATAACCGGAGTTTCCGGCGGCAATGAACGTCATAACGCCGGCGGCGCGGAGGTTGTCGATCGCAACTTTGCGCGTGTCGCCATTGCAATTGGCCGTGTACTTGGTCGTGCCGCCCAGGCTCATATTGACCGAGGCCAGGTTGTAAGTGCCGGCCACGCCTGCCAACCAGTTCAGGGCGCTGAGTTGATCGCTCGGGAACGTCAGATAGCACGGCGTGGACGAGACGCCACCGCATGTACTTGAACTTGTGACTTTGGAGAACACCTGCACGGCGATGATGTCGGCATCGGGGGCAACGCCGTCATAGGTCGACACCGCGCCATCGCTCGTCATGTTCAGGTATGAATGGCCAGCCGCGATGCCGGCGACGTGGGTGCCGTGATCACACGAGTGCAAGGGGTCGAGATTATTGACGTTGCAGGGGCGTGCAGCGTCGGTGCCGACCTGCTGGGGTTGACCGTTCGGGCACAGGCTGGTCGTGGTCAATGTGCTGTCGCTATACGTCGTCGAAAAGCACGCTTCCGCGACGACCCGTCCCCCGAGGAACGGATGGAGTTTCTCGACGCCCACGTCAAGGACGGCCACGGCATAACCGGCGCCGGTGTATCCAAGCGCGTGCGCGCCGAAACTGCCGGCCGCGCCGATCAGGACCGTACTGTCGGCCAGTTGCGTGGATTCGAGCGCGTCTTCCTGGATCCCGGCGACGCGCGGGGAGTCCTGCAACAGGGCCAGACCCTGGGCATCCACCGACAGGATCGCGAACGGCAGACGGTCAAGGCTGCGATAGTCGCTGCCGGCGGCGGCGCCGAGTTCGCTGCGCAAGCCATCGGCCGCCTGGGCGATCGCCGCGCGCTGATCGAGCGCCTGCGACGCCTCGAGACCGGCCTCGGGCGAGAAGCCCGTGTTGAGGCGGACGATCACACGGATGCGCGTGGCATCCTGGAGACGGCTGGTCAGCGCCGCGAAGGCCGACGCTCGTTCCTGGCGGGCCAGGATCAGGCCCGCGTCCTTATGCGCCACTCGGGTTGCTGCCCGAGTCGGCGCGGGGGCGGAAGCCCATCCGAACCACGAAAACGCGAGCGCGGTGACGAACAGCATTCGGATCCCCAGCCAGGACAACCGCATAACCACCTCGTCTCCCTGATTAGCACACGCTTGGCACGATACCACAAACGAATAAACGCACCCGGTTGGCGCCCTGCGGGATCGCGTTAGGCAGCGTGAGGCGCCGGGACCGGGAAAGCCGGCCGGAATAGCCGCGGACGGCATTCCCAAGCACGTTTTACGGCCAACTTGATCGAAAGACGCGCGTGGACGAAACGGGGTTCCAACGGGCCTGGAACGCAAGGCTCAGCGCTGGACAAAAAGGGTGTCAACCGCGGCACTGAGCTCGGCCAGATTGCTGACCTGATGCACGGCCGAGCAGAGCGGGCCATAGGCCAGCATGTCGCTGTCGCCCTGCCCCCACTCGTAATCGGGCTCGGGGTTGAACCAGACCAGTCGGCGGGCCCGACCGCGCAGGCGCTCGAAGAGATCCAGGCGGGGGTCACGGTGGTTGTTGCGGCCGTCGCCGAGCACGATCACGGTCGTGCGATTGTCGACGGCGTCGAGGTATCGGTCGACGAAATTCTGCAGGCTGTACCCCAGATCGGTGGCGTAATAGCCGGGTGGGATGCGGGTCAACACGTTCGGGATGGCGGCGTCGGGCCGATTGAGCACGAACTCGTCGCTGACCTCTTCGAGATGATCGTTGAAGGCAAACGACCGCGCCTTGCCCACCTGGTCCTGCATCTCGTACATCAGTCGAAGCATGAACTCCGCGACCGGTCGCATCGAGGTCGAGATGTCGCAGATCAGCGCGAACTTGGGTTTGATCTGGCGCTTCTTGTAATGGATCTCGAACGGCACGCCGCCGGTGCGCAGGTTCTCGCGCAGCGTGGTCTTGGCATCCAGTTGTTTGCCGGCGCCCTTCTTCTGACGGAGCGCGGCCCGCGACCGCAGCCGTGCGGCGAGGCGCGCCACGAGCTTGCGCAGTTCGCGCGCCTGAGCCTCGGTCAACTGGTTGAACGGGGTCTCCATCAGGCCCTGTTCGTCGAAGGACTGCGGCGGCTGCTCGGCCAGGTTACGCGCGATGCTCTGGCCGGCGTAGCGCGCGGCCTGTTCGGCGAGCGCCTCCTGGTTGGCGGCCAACATCTGCGCGACAGCCTCGCGACCTTCGGGGCTCATGCCCATCTGCTCGAGTTGCTGCATCAAGGCTTCGATCTGCCGGGCCAATCGATCGAGGCCGAGCTGGCGCAACATGTCGCGGGT
>JBGAJV010000035.1:0-64614 GCA_044224715.1 Anaerolineales bacterium
AGAAAACGTTTTCCTTCCTGGGCCAGAAAAACGGCCGGGTGGCGTGCGTAGCGCCCTCAGGCGCTACGGGGCCCGGCCGTAGACTGTCGCACCACCAACTCAACCGGAACGGAACGATCGATGGTCGTGATCTTCTCACCGTCCTCGAGTTGGGCCAGCAGCGACTCAATGGCCTGTCGGCCCAGCTCGGCCAGCTGCTGACGGACGGTGGTGAGCGGCGGATGGGTGAGCGAAGCGGCTCGCAGGTCGTCAAAGCCCACCAACGAGATATCGCCGGGGACCGACAGACCGCGCTCCGAGATGGCGCGCATCGCACCGATCGCCCAGGCGTCGCTGTACGCAAAGACCGCCGTTGGCCGGTCGCCCCGCTCCAAAAGAGACTGCATCGCGTGATAGGCACCCTGCGGCTGCGACGACGCCAGGGCTACCAGGGTGGGATCCTCAGCGATCCCATGACTCTGCAGCGCCCGTCGATAGCCGGCATATCGATCGCCACTGGTTTCGGGATCATCCTCCCGACCGAGGTAGGCGATCCGCCGGTGACCCAACCCGATCAGATGCTCAACGGCCTGGAACGCGCCCGACTCGTGCTCCGAGACGATGTACGACGCCCGCGGTTGGTGCGGGTGCTTATTCAGCACAAGGAACGGGAGCTCCTCCGCCAATAACACCTCGACCGGCTCGCTGACCGCGCCCGTGCCCACCATGAGGATCAAGCAGTCGACCTCGCGCGAGCGGCAGATGTGGATCAGGCGTTCGCGTTGATTGCCCACGGTCAGGTACAGGATCAGGTTGTAGCCTCGTGATTCGGACGCCGTCGCCGCCCCACGGATGATCTCGAAGTAGTATTCGCTTGAGCGACTGGAGAGCGGTGTGGACGTGTACAGCACGAGACCGATCTTCTCGGTCCGGTTGTTGCGCAGGCTGCGCGCAGCCCGGCTGGGGGAGTAGTGGAATTCCCGAGCCACTCGCAGGATCCGTTCCCGCGTCTCTTCCGAGACACTGCCGTACCCGTTCAAAGCCTTGGAGACCGTTGAGACGGAGAGCCCGAGATGTTTGGCGATGCCGCGGATATCAGTGGTCATGGTCAGAGGAATAGAAAACGTTTTCCCTAGGCTATTATGGTTTCGCTTCCATGTCAAGTAGGGAACTTGCTCTACTCACTTTCCTGGGAGGCAGCCTGGGTTAACTGCCGACGGCCTGAAGTGGTCTCCCGCAAGCCCGCTTCTGAGGACATCGGCATCCTTCGTCATGCCAATGCCGCCCGAAATATCCATGCACACAGAGTAACGGTCCGGGCGAGTGCTGGCGGCGGCAAGCGCAACGTTTCCGCCCATGGCGTATCCCATCCCAAAGTTGTCCTCGCGCTTCCCAGACGAAGCGAACAACGTTTGTATGACAGTCGGGAGTTCCTCCGTCACAAAGGTCATGTAGGGGAGGCCGTACCGGGCGTTCGCGCCGAAGCTGTTGGCAGTGTTTGGCGTAACCAGCATCACCTTGTTCCGTTGCGCGCAGGCTTCAGCATTTGCATAGCGATAGGTCAAGGTATCATCATCGCCGCCACCATGCATGGGATACACGGTCTGGAACTTCATACCCGGTGTATGGACATCGGGCTTCTCGTTGGTTAGGAGCTTGTGGGCTCTGTTGGCCAGTTCCGGCGTTGTCGGGCAACGATAGCTGTCTGTGGGATAGACGACCGTGATATCGAGGTACTTCCCCAACGCCTCGCTGCGATAATTAAACATGAGTTTTCCACAACTTCTCCGCTTAGATCATCAGCTGATCAAGCGGCCGTTCAGCGCCTGGGACCACAAGAGAACCGTCCGGCATGCGGCTGTACCGCCTGACGTAGTTCCACCCCAACCAGGCTTCCCCGGGATTGCAGTCATGCCCCTTTCCGTCGGCAAGCGAATACAGCCTGTTATTCACATGGCGGGCCGTCCGTCGTTTTATGATGGTTCAATGGCGTGACGGTCGCGTTCCGTTCAACCTGAACGGAGCCGCGCGTGTTGGATCGTGACCGCCGCTACGCGCCATTGATTCCTTGGTGCCACCCCGTGGCTGATCTTGCGAAGCGCCCTCCAACGGGAGTTTGCTCCTTCCCTGACACATCGTCGACCTCGAAACCCGTGGGCTGGGATTGCTGTGGCTGTGCGGCGCCTCTCCATCGATAATCCCTCCAGGATTTTGCTGGGTGGCAACCTTAACTTTCTGCAGATGAGATTCGGTGCGGATCGACGGCTTGTGCGCCCGGTTATGCGGCGGGCGGATCGTACGGGTAGGCCCGACGCCAGACTGTCGATCAATGCAGGCAGGTCGATGCCAACCAGTTGCCCGTCGGCCACCACGACGCGACCGTTGACGATCGATAGGTCGACGCGGCCGGTTTCGCACAGGACCAGGCCGGCCACCGGATCGTGCAATCCGCCGGAGAGCGAAAGCTGTCGCGTCTCGAATGCGATCAGGTCAGCGCAGCGCCCGGGCGCGATCACGCCGATGTCATCCCGTCGCAGCAAACGCGCGCCGCCAAGGATCGCCAGCTCGAGCGCTTGCGTGGCGGACAACGCGTTCGCGCCGTGACACAGACGCTGGAGCAGCATGGCGCTGCGCACCTCGTCGATGAGATTCGAGGAATTGTTCGCGGCACTCCCATCCACGCCGATAGCCACGTTCGCCCCGGCGACCAGCAGATCGGGCACACGGCAGCATCCCGCGGCCGTGTACATGTTCGAGTTGGGACAGTGGGCGACACCGGTGTGTGTACGACCCAGGCGGGCCACATCGCCATCGCTCAGGCACGTGGCGTGCGCGAACCAGACGTCCGGGCCGACCCAACCCCACTCCTCGGCCATTTCCACCGACGATCGCCCGTACTTGGCCTGCATGTACTGCTCATCCTCGACGGATTGGGCAAGATGGGTGTGGCTGCCAACGCCATGCTGGCGCGCGAGCGCGACGCTCTCCTGCATCAGCCGGGCCGTGACGGCGAAGGGCGATCCGGGCGCCAGGTCGACCCGCGTCATCGCGCCGGGTCGCGGATCGTGGTGGGTGCGGATCAGGCGCTCGCAGTCAGCCAGGATCTCGTCTTCCTTCTCGACTTGATCGTCCGGCGGAATACCGCCCTGACTCTGCCCCATCGAACTGCTGCCGCGCAACAGATGGAAGCGGATGCCGGCGTCGCGAGCGGCCTCGATGCAGGTGTCAAAGCGGATATCGTTGACCTTGAGGTAATGATGGTCCGCCGCTGTGGTGCAACCGGATAGCAACAACTCGGCGTGATTGAGCAGAGAGGCCGTGTAGAGATCCTCATCGGTCAGTTCACCCATCAGCCGGCCTAGATCCCGCAGCCAGGGGAACAGAGAGCAGTCCTGCAGGCTGGGGATATTGCGCAGCAGACTTTGGAATTGGTGATGGTGGGTATTGATCAGCCCGGGCAGGACCACCCGGCCGGTGAGATCGAGCCGTTCATCGGCGCTCGGCTCGGGCTCGGCACCGCTGCCAACGGCGTCGATTCGGTTATCGCGAATGAGCACCCAGGCGTTTCGCAGCCGTCGCCGCTCGGCGTCGAACGTCGCCAACGTGTCGATGTGATGCAGGAGTAAGCTGGCCATAGCCGGATCAACTCCACGAATGAGCCACGCGCATTCGGATCTGTTCGTCGCAGAAATAGCTCACGCCGTGCACCAGAGCCTCGTTTCGCGCGTTGAAAAAAGTGTCGACGAACTTCAAGACCGGGGTCTTGGGCGTGAGCCGCAACTGTTGAGCCACGGGGCGCGGGGCGAATGCCGCGCTGATGTCGGAGATCGAATACGAGATGTCTTGACCGCAAGTTTCCTTGAGGACGACGTGGACCGGCTGGTTGAAGTTGTAACCTTCTCGACCGACCGAATCGACCAGGGGCAGGATCCCGGTGGAGTGAATCACCGGCTGGCCGTCCGCGGTGAAGAGTGTGGCTGTCACAACCACCTTCCGGTCGGCCGGGAGATGGTACAGGGCCGTCTCCTGCTCGGTTGGTAATCGCTGCTTGACCGATAAGAGCTGGCTGCGGGCGGTCCGGCCGCTTTCCTCGATAAGGCTGGAGAAGTTCCAATATGACTTGGGCGTGGCGTCCACCGAGAACGCGTGCTTGTTCACATAGGTCCCGTCACCCTGCCGGCGCGTGATCAGGCCTTCGGCTTCCAGCTTGGAGAGGGTGGTCCGCAACGTCGGCCGGCTCACGCCCAGCTCTTCAGCCAACTTGTGTTCGGCGGGCAAGCGGGAATCGGCCGCGTAATGCCCCTGTTCGATCCGACCGCGCAGGATCTGTTCAAGCTGGGTGCGGACTGACGCGATTCTCTGGATCATCAGGTTGCCCCGTGTACAGCTGGGTAGGTCATACGTCAAAGGTCTGACCTTTGTGGATGCAGATTCAAGATAGCATCGGGCGTACGCAGAGTCAAGCGCGAAAGCGAACGGGGCCGGTCCGACGCATCGCCGCACACCGGCGCTCAAAGTGCCCGGCGTGCGGAATCGCTGGCGTACACCGGGCGCCGATTGGATCGTCCGGGATGGCTCACCACAGGCCACGGCGCCCCCCAGACACGCTCACCACAACTCGGTGCACCCTACCCGATGCACGCCCAATCCCTGAACCTGTGTGGCTGTCGTTTGAACGCCCTCGCCGCCTCTCCTAAAGTATTGGCCCGCGATCAAGATGCCGCGACGCGGAGACGCCCAACCAGACGACACAAACACGCCCTACCTTGCCCCCAACGTGCAGGGCACGTGGCCAGAAACGCCACAACCGGGACCCGACTTCCCGAATAACCAGGAGCTCGGGTTCCTGGGGGCGGCAGATTCGCCTGCCTGTGCACCCAGTTGAGTCACGTTCAGGACCTTGGAAAGGATGCACGTATCTGAATCCGCTCCACTAAGCTTGTAGGCGATGGCCACCGCCGGCTCCTGTGAGCAACTGCGGCAACCCGCAATGTCGTGAGCGCGGGAAGGAGGAACGAGGTCATGCGCGGATCACAAGGCGACGGCCCCGCTGGTCAAAGAGTGTTCGATACGAGGGCAGGCGGGGCGCCAAACCGGGCGACGCTGAGCCCACCCAACGACCGCTACACTGACCGATCTTCAGCGTCGTTCCCAGGACAAGCCCCCTGTCGTCTGCCACGCCACTTCCTGTGACTGTCGGGTTGTCACGCTAACCCGACAGTGCAGATAGCGTTTGAAACGCGCGCCGCTCGAACCCATCGCCTTGACGCGTCTCGGCCATCCCTTATAATGCATACGTGTGCATAAACGGCGGTTCGCGCGCTACACGCGGACCCCTTTGCCCACGTTCAGGGATATCACAATGCGGTACGACGCCACGAACCTCGTCATCCATCCGAGCCCCGTTCCCTCGTCGACGACGCCGATCGTCTCGGTGACGCCCGACCAGGCGGGCTGGGACACAATATCGTTTCAGGCTTGGCGTTTGCCGGCTGGCGGCCGCTGGTCGTTCGCCACAGACTCTTGCGAAATGGCGCTCGTGCCCTTGCACGGCCGGCTCGACGTCGACACGAACCGTGGGCGCTTCGACACGGTCGGCGGGCGCGGGAACCTGTTCACCGGTCTGCCGCACGCGCTGTATCTGTCGCGCCGGACGACGCTGACCGCGACGGCCCTCACCGACGTCGAGTTCGCCGTTGCCTGGGTGCGCACCGATCAGGATTTCGCGCCACGCTTGGTGACCCCGGCCGACGTCGCCACCGAAATCCGGGGCGGCGACCATGCCACCCGCCAGATCAACAGGCTGCTCCCACCGGGCTTTCCGTGCGCGCGATTGGTCGTCGTCGAGGTCTACACACCTGGCGGCAATTGGTCGAGCTATCCACCGCACAAGCACGACGTCCACACAACCGACGAAGTCGGCCACCTCGTTGAGGCCGACCTCGACGAGATCTACTACTACAGGTTCGACAAACCCGGCGCGTTTGCCTTTCAACACGTGTACACCGACCCGACTTCGCCGTTGGCGAAAGCCGGCACGCCTATCGATGCCGTCGTCACCGCACGCGAGAACGACGTTGTCCTGATCCCCGAGGGTTATCACCCGGTGACCTGCCCGGTCGGCTACACGGCCTATTACCTCAATGTGCTGGCGGGCAGCGCGCAAAGCCTGGCCGCCACCGATGACCTCACCCACGCCTGGGTGAAGGAGTCGTATCAGACGCGCGACCCGCGGGTGCCGTTGTATGCGACAAATGGTCGGCGCAATGGCGGATGACGCTGGCTGCAATCGGGCGCCGAGGCGTTTGTCATGGGTCGGCGCAGGGCGATTTTGCCGTCGGGTTGTTTGGCAGGGCAGCCCCATGTGTCCGTCCTCCGAACCCAACGGCAGGCCGGTCGTCGCCCTAAACATGTCGAACGGATCATTCGTCACGTTACCGTCCGTGGTCACTCTGTAAGGAGAACTTCATGTTTCATTCGAAGCGCCTGACCACCGCGCAGGCTTTGATCGCCTTTTTGCAGCAGCAGGTGACGCGCCGGGATGGTGTCGAGCATGCGCTCTTCGCCGGCTGCTTCGGAATCTTCGGCCATGGCAATGTGGCCGGCATCGGCCAGGCCCTGCAGCAGAGGCCGTCGTTCCGCTATTACCAGGCGCGCAACGAGCAGGCCATGGTGCACGCCGCGATCGCCTACGCCAAGGTCAAGAACCGGCTTCAGACCTTCGCCTGCACGTCGTCGATCGGCCCGGGCGCGACGAACATGATCACCGGCGCGGCTACGGCCACGATCAATCGTCTGCCGGTGCTGCTGCTGCCCGGCGACATCTTCGCGCGCCGCAACGTCGCGCCCGTGTTGCAGCAGCTCGAGTCGGCCCAGTCGCAGGACGTGTCCGTCAACGATTGTTTCAAGCCGGTCAGCAGGTATTGGGACCGGATCAACCGGCCTGATCAACTGCTCACCGCCCTGCCCGAGGCCATGCGCGTCCTCACCAGCCCGACCGAGACCGGCGCCGTGACCCTTGCGCTCCCGCAGGACGTGCAGACCGAGGCCTTCGACTTCCCGGACGAATTCTTCGAGCCGCGCGTCTGGCGCATCGCCCGCAACCGGCCGGATACCGCCGCCCTGCACCGCGCCGCCCAGTTGATCCGCGCCTGCAAGCGCCCGCTGATCGTCGCCGGCGGCGGCGTGCTGTACTCGGAGGCGAGCGAGGCCCTGCGCAAGCTGGTCGGGCAGACCGGCATCCCGGTCGCCGAAACGATGGCCGGCAAGGGCAGCCTGCGCTACGACCACCCGCTCTGCCTGGGTGGGATCGGCGCCACCGGCACACTGGCCGCCAACCGCGTCGCGCGCGACGCCGATATGGTCATCGGCATCGGCACGCGCTACAGCGACTTCACCACAGCCTCGAAGACCGCGTTCCAGGATCCCGACGTCGCGTTCATCAACCTCAACGTCACCGAGTTCGACGCCGGCAAACACAACGGCCTGGCCTTGGTCGGTGACGCGCGCGCGACGCTCGAGGAGTTGATCGTGTTGCTCACCGGCTATCGCGTCGACGACACCTACCGCGAACGCGCCGAGCGCCTGCACGAGGCCTGGGAGGTCGAGGTCGATCGCATCTATGCCGAGCGACACACGCCGCTGCCCAGCCAGGGCGAGTTGTTCGGCGTGCTCAACGAGCAATCGGATCCCGAGTCGATCATGGTCAACGCAGCGGGCAGCATGCCGGGCGACCTGCACAAATTGTGGCGCGCGCGTCACCCCAAGAACTTCCACATGGAGTACGGCTACAGCTGCATGGGCTACGAGATCGCCGGCGGCCTCGGCGCCAGGATGGCCGCGCCCGAGCGCGACGTGATCGTCATTGTTGGCGACGGCAGCTACCTGATGCTCTCAACCGATCTGGCGACCGCGCTACAGGAGGGCGTCAAGCTAATCGTGGTGCTGCTCGACAACGGCGGTTACAAGAGCATCGGCGCGCTCAGCCGCTCGCTCGGCCAGGACGGCTTCGGCACGCGCTTCATCCACCCGAAGGACGGCCAGCTGGCGGGCGACTCGGCCGGGACAGACATCGCGCCGCTCGAGATCGACTACGCCGCCAACGCGCGCAGCCTGGGCGCCACCGTCATCACCGCGCACACCACCGACGACTTTGCGGCGGCCTTCCGCGCAGCCCGCGCCAACGAGAACACTACCGTCATCTACGTCAAGAGCGACCGCCTCGCCAGTGTGCCAAGCTACGAGAGCTGGTGGGACGTGCAGGTGGCCGAGGTCAGCGAGATGCCGTCCGTACAGGAAGCTCGCCGGGCCTGGGAAGCCATGCGCGCAAAGGAACGCCTCTTCTGAACGTGCATCACCTTCAAGGAAGGCCGCCGACCACCCGCAAGGATCTGCGCACCGCGGCGTCCCTCTGTTGAAGGCTTGGAGAGAGACAATGGCACTCAGCGAAACAAACCCGCTGGCGATCGGCATCATCGGCACCGGGGGTATGGGCACCCGGCATGCCATCAATATTCACACGGCCGTGCCCGGCGCGCGCGTTGTGGCGGTTTATGATCTCGATCGAACTCGGGCAGCCCAGGCCGCCGCGGCTAGCGGAGGCGGGGCCGTGTTCGACGATCCGCGCCGATTGATCGCCGACCCGGCCGTCGACGCTGTGCTGATCGCGGCGCCTGACCCGGCGCACGCCGAGTTGACCCTAGCCTGCCTCGCCGCCGAGAAACCTGTGCTGTGCGAGAAGCCGCTGGCCACAAAGGTCGACGACGCCCTGCGCGTGGTCGAAACCGAAGTGCGCACGGGCCGGCGCACCGTCGGCGTCGGGTTCATGCGCCGCTTTGATCCCGCGCACGTCGCCATCCGCGAGCTCGCCTATTCTGGCGCGATCGGCGCGCCGCTGCTCTGCAAGGGCGTCCATCGCAATGCCTCGGTCGCGTACGGGATCCTGGGCTCGACGATCCTGATCAACTCGGCCGGCCACGACCTCGACTCAGCGCGGTGGCTGCTGGGCGGCGATGTCGCGTCTGTGCGCGTGCGCGGCCTGCGGTCACGCGCCGACTTGCATCCCGACACGCTCGACCTGTTGTCGATCGAGCAGACCATGGTCGACGGGCGGCTGGCCGTGGCGGAGGTCTTTGTCAACGCCGGTTACGGCTACGAGGTCACGGCTGAATTGATCTGTCAGGCCGGCACGGCCGTGACGACTCAGCCCGATCGCGCGCTGGTGCGCGGCAACGGGCAGCGCGGCTACTCGGTGCCGAGTGACTGGCTCTCGCGCTTTCAAGAGGCTTACGTGGCGGAATTGATCGACTGGGTCGGGTCGGTTCGCACAGGCAAGACCTTCGCGGGCGCAAGCGCGTGGGACGGGTTCGTGACGATGGTCGTGACTCAGGCCTGCATCCGTTCGCTCGAATGCGGCGAAGACGTGCCGGTGGCGTTGCCCGAGAAGCCCGCGCTCTACCGCTGACGGCGTGATCCACCGCCAGGCCGCGTCGTCGAAGCCCTGACGACAAGCTCACCCTGCAGACAGTGTCGTTCGGGCCGCGGCAGACGCCCAACCGCGCCGCGAGCATCGAGGATGCGCAGCATGAGCGCCGCGGCCTGAGCGCCCAGATCCCGCTTGAGCTGGCGCAACGTCGTGAGCGGCGGGAGCAAATACTGGGCGATGGCGATGTCGTCGAAGCCCGTCACCGACAGGTCTTTTGGCACCGACAATCCCGCCTCATGCAGCGCGGCGTAGACGCCGATGGCCATATTGTCGTTGTAGCACACGATCGCAGTCGGTCGTTCCGCCAACGCCAGCAACTCGACTGCCCCCTGCCGCCCACCGGCCGGGGTGCTGTCTGGCGCCCTGACAACGAAGCCAGGCTCGACCTTCACCTTCGCGGCGCGCAACGTCTCGCGAAAGCCGGCCTCGCGTTCGGTGTTCGTGCGCCCGCCAACGGCGTTGCCCAGGTAAGCGATCCGTCGGTGGCCCTGATCGAGCAGATGCCTTGTCAACAACTCGATGCCGTGTCGATCGTCGTTGAACACGAGATAGCGCGCGGCGGCGGCGCCTTCGTTGTTGACCACGACGGTTGCCAGGCCGTACGACTGCAGGCTGTTGTTCTGCTCGGGGCTGAACTGCGGCGCGCACAGGATCACGCCCTCAACCCCACGCTGCACCATCGTCTGCACGATTTGTTTCTCGCGCAGCTCGTCGCGCTGCGTGGCGGCCACGAACAGGCTGTAGCCGGCCGTGCGCAATACCTCGTCGATGCCCTGCAGCACCTCGCTCCAGAATGGATCGTCGATGTGGCTGACGATCACGCCCAGCGCCTGGCTGCGCCGCGTCTTCAGTCCGCGCGCCGAGGCGTTGGGGACGTAGCCCATCTTCGCCGCGAGGCGCTTGACCTTCGCGATCGTGGCCTCCGACAACGCGGGATGGTCGTTCAGCGCTCGCGACACGGTGGCGTGCGAGACGTCGGCGGCTTTCGCGATGTCTTTGATCGTGACGGGTGTTGCCCCGCGAGGACGAGTGACCATGAGGGTCGACTATAACCCAATCGTCCGTAGATAGGCTCGGTTGCGCGCTGCGCTCTCCTTGGGCGTGCCGAGGCCGGGCAGCACATCCTGCTCAACCACGATCCAGCCCGCGTAGCCGATGCCCTCGAGCGCGCGCCGCACGCCCGGGAAGTCGACGTCGCCCTGCCCCAACTCGCAGAACACGCCGTGTCCGACCGACGTCGGCCCATCCCAACCTTCGACGCGCGAGCGCCGCGCAACCTCGGGCTGATGATCCTTGAAATGCACATGCCAGATGCGGTCGGCGAAAGCGTTCACGCCCTGTACCGGATCGCCGCCGGCGAAAGCCCAGTGCCCGGTGTCGAAGCACAGGCCGAGCACGGCCGGGTCGGTCAAATCCAGCAACCGTTCGGTCTCGGCAGGCGTTTCGATCCATGTGCCGATGTGGTGATGGAAGACCGTGCGCAGGCCGCTCTCACCCATCACGCGGCGCGCGATGTAGTTGGCGCCGTCCGCGAAGACCTTCCACTGCGCGTCGGTCAGACCCATCTCGGGCGTGATCCGGCCAGCGTGCTGCGTGCGCTCAGGGATGCCGTACGGGTCGTTGCCGAGCACGATCAAGCTTGACGGCCCGCCGACCTGCGCAAGTTGTTTGGCCGTGCGCACCGCGTCATCGGCGCTGGCCTTGTGACGCGCAGGATCGTGCAGGAAGACGCTGACCCACGACGCCAACAGGCTCAGCCCACGCGCGTCAAGTTCGCGCCTCAACTCCACCGGGTCAGTCGGCATGAAACCCCAGTCGCCGAGCTCGGTGCCGACATAGCCGGTCGCCTGCATCTCATCGATTACGCGCGCGTACCCGCCGCGCTCGCCGTCGATCCCCTCGATCACGCCCCAGGAACATGGTGCATTCGCGATTTTGAACATGCGATTTTTCCAAATAGATCGTTGGTCACGGATGCGGGCGCCACACTCCCGCCCCGTGTCCCTGGCTCTCTGGCTATCCCGTGCTACCGCACATCGGGGTTGGGCAGCATCGCGTCGCGGATCACGGCCGTCAGGTCGCGGTACGACGCGATAAACGCACGCAGCGTGCGCACCGTTGGGCCAAAGGTGTCGAACTCCGCGATGCTCAAGCCGTCAGGCTCGTAGGCGCGCCTGAAGTCCACGAACTTCTCGGTAAGTGTCTCGAGGACGGCCCCTGGCACGGGATCGTTGATGCGTTCGATCACGGGCACGTCCGAGGCGTTGAACAGCAACTGCCATTCGTACGGGATCGTGAGGACCACGTCGCCGCCGATGAGCTCGGACCAGTGCAGGTGGTGCCGATACGCGGCGGCCAGCAGCCGCGTGCGATAGCGGCGATCCTTGAAGAGCCGATAGGCGCGCTTGAAGCAGGCCACACCGGCCCAGTCGACCACACCCGGAGTCACGATGATCCCATCGCGCTTCTCCACGACGTGGAACCAATCTTCGAGGCGGCCGATCATCATCGTGGCGACGGGCGTCATGTCGTCGGTCGGCAGACCTTCAGCCTCGCGGCGCTTCAATCCGCGCTCGACGGCCTCCGCCACGGCGAGGACTTGCGGCACCGTGAAACTCACAGTCGCGTTGATGTTGACACCCTGGAACGTGGCTTCCTCGATGGCCCTGACGCCGGCGCCCGTGACAGGGATCTTGACCTGGATATTCGGCGCGAGTGTGGCAAACCGCACGGCCTGGGCCGTGATGGCCTCGGCGTCGCGGTAAAACGTCGGGTTTGTCTGGATCGAAAGCCGGCCTTTTCGCCCGCCCTCGCGCTCAAAGATCGGTTGCAACAGCCCGGCGCCTTTGACCGCCATCTCCTCGATGAGCTGCCAGGCCACCTGATCTTCGCTCCAGGACTGGCGCTCGGCGATGAGGGCTTTGATCCTGTCGCGCCAGAGGTAGCCCTCTTTCTTGAGGACAGCCAGCACGATCGTGGGGTTCGTGGTCGCGCCGACGGCGCCATGCTCGATAGCGTACGTCAACTCCTCGACCGAACACGAGTCGTTCCATAAATCGGTGGGCGTGGTCGAGACGGTTTCATGCAATGGGGATCTGTGAACCATGCGGTTCTTCCTTGCGTCGACGCGGGTGGGTTCGAAAAGGCCGGCAAACAATGCACACGATTGCGCAGTGGGAATTATAGGGTTTGCGCGGCGGCGCTGTCAAGCGACGCAGAGCACCGTCGCCACCTACGCAAGCCTGTTTGCGCTAGTGACAGGGCCGCGATCAGCGCAGCTTTCCTATCGCGCCTGCTCCGAGCTGCAGCCGTCCCGTCACAACGCGTCGCGCAACGGCGAGTGTGCGTCGACGCAGGACACTCAGGATACATGATGTAACGTTTGCGTCAGAGCGGTTGGCCCCCTATGGGCGATCGTGGCCGCGTTCTGCACGGCATCGCACGCGACGCGCTCGAGCGTTTCGAAGGAAGGGCTCGATCTCGCGCTGCGTCGCCCTCTGACGTGGCAGCCACCGGGTATCCGCACAGAAAACGTGACGGTCGCTCAAGCAGGTGGGTTTTCGAGATCTCTCAGGGGCGCAGACGATACAGGATCTCGCCGGCCTTCGGCACGACAAGGACGCCTTCATCTTCACGACCCGCCCAGTGGGTTGGGTCGATGGTGGCAGGATCCGCGTATCCGAGGTTGAGTCGCGCACATTGATCCGGGGGGATGCGGCTGGCCAGGACCACGTTGACGTTCGCGCGTTCGATGCCCGCATCCATCATGCCCGACCCACGCAGGTGCGTGCTGTGCGCCAGCACGCCGAGCGGGACGTGCTTGAAACGTTCCCAGTCGTTGAGGAAGTATGGCAGGATGTGGTAGCCCACAGCCTCGATGTGCTTGCCATGCACATGGCTGACGGTGTCGAGATGCGGCGCATAGATCACGAGCTCGCCGCCGTTCTCGACCACTGGCTCGAGCTTGTACATCGCCTTCGCCCCGGTCCACAGTTCGTCGTACATCGACGGCGCGCACGACAGCACACGTCGATAGGGACTGTCGCACCAGCGGATGTGACGCTCGGCGGATCGGCCCGCCGCGGCCGCCCAGGCCGTGTACAGATCACCGATGGTCATCCCGGTCAGGCGTTCGCCTTCGACCGTCAACGCGATCAAGGTCACGGGCGTTTTCAAGCGTCGCGCGGCGGCATGCACCATGGCCCGCACCGGCGTATCGGCGTACCCGATCGTGCCGACCACACTCGCCAGCGCGCCAAGCCAGTGCGTGGCGTGGATCATCTCGGCCCCTGAGATGCCGGGGAACAGGTACTTGGCCCCGCCCGAGAAGCCGATCACTTCGTGCGGAAAGGTTGGGCCAACGATGATGATGTGATCGGCCTCGACGGCGGCGCGATTGATGCGCACCGGCACCGTCTCCGGCAGAGACGGATGCCAGTGCCGGCCCGCGAGCATCCGGACCTCATCGGCGCCGATCACGCCGAGCGTCGTCAGGGCGTCGGGGTCTTCCCAGGCGTGGTTGAGCAGCCCGACACGCGCATATCGTCCGGCGCGCTCGTCGGCCGTGATGCCGACCAGGGCGTTGAGTCGATCGTCGCTCAACGGCGGGTGCGTGCCGAGCGCGACGAGCACATCAAGGCGGGCCACGTCGTGCAGAGTCTCGACGAGCGATCTGAACAACAACGGCAGCGGCGCGGTGCGCGTGTGATCGGGCACCAGCACGAGCACGCGTTGGCCCCGCAGTTGGCCCGAGAGCTGCCGCGCCACAGCCTGACGCACAACGTCGTCGAGCAACGCCTGCCCAGATTCCGCTACGAACGTGAGATCGGTCATCGCTTCACCAGAATATCGCGATCCGCTGAACCCTACACATTCCATCCTGCATACGCCGGATGATCGGTCGGCAGAGGCAGGTCCTGCGCGCAGTTCATTCGAGCCGAATGATAAAGCGCCGTGGTGAGTTCGATCGTCGCGCGTGCTTCGCCAAGCGTCACGGGCAGTGGGCCGCCAGTGTCGAGCGCCCGCGCAAAACGCAGGAACTGCCCTGCGAACCCTTCAGGCTGCGGCTCAAACTCCGACAGCACGGCGTCGATGATCGCGTCGATGTCGGGATTGGCGGCCGTGATCGTCCACGGATCGGCCGTGTTGGAGTACGGCGACGTCTGGCTCTCGGCGGTGAGGTTGGCGAAACAGAAGCGGTGGCGGCTGATCTCGTGCATCGAACCGACGGTGACCGATAACGTGCCGAGGCCGCCGTCACCCAGTTCGACGGCGGCGGCCACGCAGTCTTCGGTTTCGATCGCGTTCACGCGCGTCGCGATCCGGGCCGACACCGAACGAAGCGGACCCGTGAGATACACCAACAGGTCATGGGCATGGATGGCGTGAGTGAGGGCCACGCCGCCGAGCTCCGTGGCTTTGCGCCCGCGCCAGGGCACCGCGTAGTAATCGGGCCCGCGGCGCCAGTGGGTCTCGATCGTGACGGCGTAGCTCGGGCCTGTGATGCCGCGCTCGATCAGGCGCTTGAGTTTCTGAGCGCCTTGTCCGAAGCGGTATTGGAAGATCGGCATCAGGCGTTTGCCCGACGCCGTCTCGGCCGCGATCAGGGCGTCGATGTCTTTGAGCGAGCCGCCGATCGGCTTCTCGCAGACGACGTGCTTGCCGGCAGCCAGCGCCTGGAGCGACTGCGGTGTATGCAGCGATGAGGGCGTGCAGATGTCGATGATGTCGACGTCGCCGAGTTTGCACAGGGTGTCGAAGTCCGTGATCAGGCGTTGCACGCCGAAAGCCTCGGCCACCGGTCGCGCGCGGTCGACATCTCGATCGCAGATCGCGGCGATGGTGAAGCGATCCGAGAGGCTGTTGTACGCCTCGAGGTGCGCGCGCCCGATCCCGACGCCGACGACGGCCACGCGATGCGGCTCACTCATGGCGCACCTCCCTGACCTGCGTCGCCCTGGCCTCGGCTTCGAGCGCCAGCTGCATCGCCAGGAAGCAATGCGCCTGCGACATCGCGGTCTCCGCGCGATGGATGACGTCGTGCAGCAGCTGCCGACCGAAGGGCAGATCGACCGCCCCGCAGTTGACGTAGTGAATGCCTTTACCATCCACCAGGATAAGGTGGTTGCCGCCCGCGCGCCCCCCGGGGTCGACGTACTTGCGCAACTCGATGTAGCCCTCGGTGCCGAGCACGGTCAGACGCCCATCACCCCAGGTGCCGAGGCCGCCGGGCGTGAACCAGTCGACGCGCGCGTAGCCGAGCCCGCCGTCGCCGCGCAGCACCACGTCGCCGAAGTCTTCGAGCTCGGGCGTGTCGGGGTGCGCGAGGTTGCCGACCTGCGAGGCCACGACCTCGGCCGTCGTCGAGCCCGTGAAGTACAGGAACTGGTCGATCTGATGCGAGGCAATGTCGGTGAGGATGCCGCCGTAGCGCTCGCGAACGAAGAACCAGCCCGGCCGCGACGGCGCATTGATCCGATGCGGGCCGAGGCCGATCGTCTGCAGGACCCGGCCGATGGCGCCGGCCTTCACCAATTCGCCGGCGCGCACCGCAGCGCCGACCTCGAGGCGCTCGCTGTAGCAAATCGAATAGATACGGCCGGTCTCGGCCTGCACGCGGCGCGCCTCGGCCAGCTGCTCGAGCGTGGTGAAGCCCGGCTTGTCGCTGAGCACGTCTTTGCCGTGCTGCATGATGCGCACGCCGAGCGGACCGCGATCGGCCGGGATGCCCGAGATGACGATCAGGTCAGTGGTCGGATCTTCGAGGACGGCCGACTCGCTCGCCGCCTGGCGCAGTCGCGGATAGCGCGACGCAAACGGCGACGCAAGCTCGGGCTCGGGCGCGTAGAACGAGCTCGGTGTCGCCCCGGCACGCATCAAAAGATCGACCATGCCGTAGACGTGGTTGTGGTTGAGGCCGATGACGCCGAAACGCACAGGGCGTTCGGGTACAGCCTCAGGTTGTGGGTTCGTCATGAAGGAGAGACCTCGTTGTCGTTTCGCCGCGAGTGATCTTACACCCCGGCATAGGCCGAGAAGCCGCCATCGACCGGAACCACGATTCCCGTAACGTAGGCGGCGGCCGGCGAGAGCAGCCACAGCACAGCGCCGATCAAATCCTCGGGCGAGCCGAAGCGACCCATCGGCGTGTTGGCGATGATCTGCGCGCCGCGCGGCGTCAACGATCCGTCTTTGTTGAGCAACAGACGCCGGTTCTGTTCGCCGACATAGAAACCCGGCGCGATGGCGTTGACACGAATCCCTGGGCCATATTCCTGTGCCATCGTCACCGCCAGCCACTGGGTGAAGTTGATCACCCCGGCTTTAGCGGCCGAGTAGGCGGGCACGCGCGTCAACGGCCGCAGCGCGCTCATCGACGAGATGTTGAGGATGGTGCCCTGGCGGCGCTCGGCCATGTGCCGGCCGAAGACCTGGCACGGGATCAGGGTGCCGAGCAGGTTGAGGTCCGTCACGTCATGCAGCGCCTCGGCCGGCAGATCGAAGAACGGCATGCTTGGCGACGACGTCGCCACAGGGCGGTTGCCCCCGGCGCCGTTGATCAGGATGTCGATCTGGCCGAACTCCTCAAGGACCTTTTCGGCCGCGGCTTCCAGGCTTGGCCGATCGAGGACGTTGCAGCCGAGCCCGATGGCCTGAGCGCCGGTCTGGCGCAATTCGTCGGCCAGTTTCTCGGCGCCCGTGGCCCGCAGGCCAAGCACGACGACGCGCGCGCCGGCCCGCGCCAGCGCCCAGCACATCGCCGAGCACAACACCCCGGCGCCACCGGTGACGACCGCCACCTGCCCCGAAAAGTTGAAGTGAGCAAGAAAGTCGGCGTGGTCCATCATCGGTCTCCCGTCTGTTTCGCGGGCAATCGATACGCGCGGCGCGCCAGATCCGTGGCCAGCTCGCGCATCACGCCCAACGCGGCCTCTTCGTCGAGCATGCCGCGCACGACCTGCTCGGCGACCCAGTTCGCGGCGGCCCGACGCCAGACCGTATGTCGCGCCGGGATCGAGCAGAAGGCGCGCGTGTCATCGTTGAAGCCGGCCGTGTTGTAGAAGCCGGTCGTGTCGATCACGAGATCCAGGTAGCGTCGAATGCCGTTCAGGCTGTCGTAGAACCACCAGGGCGGGCCGAGCTTCACCGCCGGGTAGTGCCCGGCCAGCGGCGCGAGCTCGCGCGCGTAGGTCGACTCGTCGAGCGTAAACAGGATCAAGCCAAAGCGCGGATCGTTGCCAAAGCGCTGCAGCAGAGGCCGCAGGTGGCGCGTGAACTCGGTGGCTACCGGGATGTCGCCACCTGCGTCGGGACCGAAGGCCGCGTACACGTCGGTGTTGTGATTGCGGAGCGAGCCGGCATGCAGTTGCATCACCAGGCCGTCCTCGACGCTCATGCGAGCCATCTCAGTCAGCATGTGTGCGGTGAATCGCGCGCCGTCGGTGGCGTCAGCGCGGCCGGCCAGCGCGCGCTGGAAGAGCACCTCGGCTTCCACGGCGCTGAGCGGTTCGGTGGCCGGAACTTCAACGCCGTGATCGGTGGCCGTGGCGCCCATGCGCTTGAAGAAGCCGCGGCGTTCCTCGATCGCGTGGATGAACGTGGCGTAGTCGCGCACGTCGATGCCCGATCGCTCGCGTAGCCGCTCGACCTCAGCCGCCCAGCCGGCGGCCGCCACGTCGATCACTCGATCGGGCCTGAAGGTCGGGCGCACGTCGCCATGCCAACCCGAAGTCTGCAGCACGGAGTGCTCCAGTAACGGATCGTTGGCGTGGTTGTTGGTGCAGAGCACATCGACATTGAAACGTTCGAACAGGGCACGCGGTTGGAAGGCCGCGTCAGCGAGGCGTTCGGTGATCGCGTCATAGAGCCGGTCGGCGTTTTCGGCGCCTGGCCGTTCGCACACGTCGAAGACTGCGATCAATTCCTCTTTGAGCCAGAGGCCGCTCGGTGTGCCGTTGAAGAGATCGAAGTGCGAGCAGAACAGGCGCCAGATGCGCCGATGGTCGCGTTCCACGGGGCCACCGTCGCGACGGGCGACGCCGACCTGCTCGAGCGGCACGCCCTGCGAATAGAACATCCGGGTGACGTAGTGGTCAGGGATGATGAACAGGTCGACCGGCGTGCCGAACGAGGCAGCCGGGTCCGAAAACAGTCGCGGATCGACGTGCCCGTGCGGACAGACGAGCGGCAGATCAGCTACAGTGCCGTACAGCCCCATCGCCAGCCGGCGCACCGATGGCTCAGACGAGAAATACCGATTGGGATCGAGGGTCCAGGTCGTTGACATACCGATTTGTTCAGCCCCCCAGTTGGCGCAACCATTCATTCAAGCGGCGAGGGATCCACCGGTCGAGCACAGGCCAGGGCAGCAGGCGCGCCGGCTCGGCCTCCCAAATCCTGTCGAAGTGAAACGTCGGCTCGAACGCGCGTTGCCTGAGCCAAGCGTTCACGGCAGCGTGGCCCGCAGCTTCCGGCGTCACCTCACGGGCGTAGGCGGCCTTGATGAGCACGCCGTCGCTGCCGGCCCCCTCGCCCGTCGCCAAGGCCACAGAGTCGCGAAACGCCGTGAACCAGTGCGGACCTGGAGCGAAGGCATGTTTGCCCGGCTGCGAATACACGATCGGCCGCTCGCCGCGCAACGGAGACACGCCGTTCTCGCGCTGCATCGTCGCGTAGCTCCCGTGCGAACTGGCCTCGACCAGCACCACGCGCCCCGCCCCATCCAGATAGACCCAGACGTGCTCGAGCTCGTAGAGGTGCTGGATGTCCCAATCCCACCAGATCGCATACTCGATCGCGGTCTCCCAGGCCGGTCGCCAGCCGCGCTCGATCCAGCGATAGAACGACGGCGACTGCGCCTCGCGGCGGGACACCGTGTAGCCGATCACCTCTGGCATGAAGGGCTCGGCTCGATCGAAACAGATGACGGGCGCGTGCTTGAGCGCCAGCCTGTAGTCGGCGTCTTGCGTCGGCCAGGTCGGCACCACGTCGCCGCTCAACGGAATGCTCAGCTGTTCGATGAGATCGACAAGCCCTGCGGCTTTATAGACCGTGTGGCGTGGAGCTTCCTCACGGCTGATCGGTCGGGTCCGCCGCCGTTCGTTCGCGTGGAAGAACACGGATCGGATCCCGAGCCGATTGGCGCCGACGACATCGCGCTCGAGGTTGTTGCCCACCATGACGACGCGCGGGTAGTCGCTTTGAGGGATCCCGAGCGTTTCGAGCGCGTGATGAAACATCTCGGGCGCCGGCTTCTCGATGCCGACGTCCTCCGAGATCGACAGCGTCTCGAAGAGATCCAACAGGCCATGCTGGCGCAGGACGTTGCGCGGCCCTTCGCGATACGCGTCGGCCACGAGCGCCAGGCGATAGCCGCGTTGAGCCAGCGTGTTCAGGGCTTCGGCGGTGCCTGGGAACAGGTCGGCCGACAGCGTCGTGCCGCGCCCGTCCTTGACCTCGGTGCTCTCATCCATCAGCGTGTCGCCGAGGTCGAACAGGATCGCGACGGGGTCCGCGTGGCGCGTCATCGAGCACGCTCCGCGACGTGTTGAATGGAAAGCTCACCAGAGCCGGTCAACGCGATCTCGAGCGTGCCGGGCTCGCGCACCACGGGAGCCACGGGCGCACCGTTCCACGTCACGGCGTAGTCGCCGCCGGCGGCGAGCACGACAAGGACCAGCCAGGGCTCCTGACTGGCGCTATGTCGCAACGTGGCCTGCAGACCGCGCCGGTCGGGTGCCCACGTTTGGCGCTCGACCCAGGTGTCGAAGCCGCAGGTCAGCGCGCCTGGCGTGTGATAGGCGTTGAACCACGACAGGATCGGGGCCGAGAGGCCGCCGAAGTGATGCCAGCCCGCGCCGCGCCCCGTCTCGACCACGATGTGCTCGAAGCAGTTGTAGGTGGCATCGACCTCGTCGCGCCAGACGTTGAGGGCCGTCGACGCGATCCGGTGGGCCAGCTCGCCCTCGCCCAGATCGAGCAGCGCCTTCCAGAAGAACCACTGATACGCGAACCAGACCGTGCCGTTCCAGTAGCCGTCGATGAGGTAGTAGGCCGCGCTCTGGTCGATGGCCGTCAGGCCGAACGGCGTCCACAGGTGTTCGGGTGATCCGAGCCGCTCGATCAACCGACGTCGTTGCTCGGGCGTGCAGGCACCGGCGAAGAGCGGGCTGACGCCGTCGAAGCCAAGGTTGAAGTTCTGGCCGCTCGCATGGCGCAGGATCTCGCGTGGCTGGCCGGCCTCGTCGTGAAGGACGTAGCTGAACACGCCGGCCTCATCGTCCCAGGCGTAGGCATTGAGCGCGTTGATCCACAGATCGATGTCGGCCTGGAACTCGGCGACGTCGGCTACCGCTCCGGCCGCCCGCGCCGCCTGTTGAAGCAGACGCGCGCAGCGGATCAGGTGCGCGGTGGTGATGACTGGTGTGGCCACGGGCTCGAGGCCGTTCGCGTGCACGTGCACCTGCGGCGAGTAGTCGTCCCAGCCCGCCGAGTTGTAGAAGTAATCCCAGGTCTTGAGCAGCCCCGACTTCATTCGGCGCGTCGTCGAGCTGCCCTGCCGACCGGCCAGGAAGCGGTACATCTGTCGCAGTCGCGGATAGAAGTGGTCGAGCAACTCGTTCGACTGCGTGCGATTCCACAACTCGTGAAAGGCGTAGATCTGCACGGGCACCGGACTGCCGTGATGCAGGAAGGCGGCCTGTTCATCGCCGACCGGCGTGGTATAGGCGTTCAGGCAATCGATCGCGCGAGTCAGGTCGACGTTCATCAGACCGAGGCTGATGAAGCCCGAGTCCCACGTGTAAAGACAGTCCCACCACTTGCCCGGCGTGAAATGCTTGATGTACGTGCCTCGGGTATAGACCGGGTAAACCACGTTGGTCAACAGCGTCGCGGCCATGCGCTCCTGGCTGAACACGAGTTCCTCGCCCGTCGGGTTGACGACGAACGTGGCGCGCCCGGCCCGCGCGGCCCCGTAAGCTGCGTCGAGCGCAGGATCGTTCGGGTCGAACGCCTCAAGTTGCTCGCGCACCTCAGCGTCCGTGCCGTGGCACACCAACGCGTAGATGACCTGCCGGGTGTGCGGCGCCAGGATCACGGGCCGAATGAAGACGTCGGTGAAGTGCCCGGCGCCGTCGCCGACCAGCCTGCGTGCGACGTGCTCGTTGACGAAGTAGCGGAAGGTGCGGTCGAGTTCGCTGGTCAGGTACTGGCGCACTTCAGAGCGGTCGCCGCCCCAGGCGATGCCGTAAACGCCTTCGACGTCGGGGTAGCGCAACGTCAACGTCGAGCCCGACTCGACCAGCTCGGGTGTCGGGTCCCAACGGTGTTTGTGAAAGTTGACGTGTTCGAGGTTGCCCCGCTCCACCAGGACGAAACCATCCAGGTCGATCGGCCCGCTGCCCTTCGACACGAGCTCAAGTCGATGATGACCCGGTGGGATGCGCCCAAGCGGAACCTCGCACAGGCCGAACTCGTCGGCCGGTTCGAAGACTACAGTGGCCTGCGCCAGGCCGCGCCACTCGAATGTAGCCAGCGGTGCGCCTCGGGCCAGCCGATAGCGCACGAGCAGCACGCCGTCCGTCAGCGCGTGATCGACCGGAATGTCGTAAGCGACGTGATCGCCGGCGTCGGCACCGAATCCTTCACCCAACCCCACGCCGTCGACGAAGCCGTGAGCCCGGATCTCGCCGCGCCGCCAGCCCTCGTACACGAGCGAGTCGGTCGGGCGCGGCCGGGCGAAGGCCAGGTTCCGATAGGCCAGCGCGTCGATCCAGCGCGCGCCAGGCGGCAGATCGACCCGGGCAAGCTCGATCGGCTCGTCGGAGTACGGCCGCAGCGGCGGGAAGCTCAGGGCGCCGATCAGGTGCAGGGCCTGGTGCTGCGCACGATCCGTCTGGTTGACAAGCTCGCAGCGGATCAGACGGGCGCGATCATCAACCACGCCCGGCAGCGTCAAGAACGCGACGTCGGCGTAAACCTGATCGCGCCATTCAAGCTCGTAGCGGTACGAAAAGTAGGTCAGCCCGGGCGCCGCCTCCCAGGGATGGTCGTTCGACTCCCACTTGCACGCGGGCACGTTGACGCCGTGCCGGTACGACGCCGGGAACACGCTGAGCTCAAAGCGCAGCCCACTCGCCAGATCAGGGATGTGGGCGATGCCGTTGTATTTCTTGTTGTAAGGCCCCCACGCGGGCAGACGCAGGTCATGCGTCTGGCCCCGTGGCAATTCAATAGTTGGCATGTGTCATCAACAACGGCGCCGGTTCGCGTCCTGTGCGACCGACGCCGGCATGGTCAGGTTCAACGCGTCCGCAAGGCATCCGGCGGCGACACAACAAGAGCCGGATCGCGCTCGGGATGCGCGGCGGCACCGCGAAAGCCTTCCAACACCACATCGCTCACATCGTCGGCGACGAGCGCGCTGCCGTAGTACTCGGGCCGGTTTGCGCCCCAGTCGACGCGGCAGTGGCGAAGCGTCACGTCATCGGCCGCCTCGATCCGGAAGCCCGCGGTCGGTGCTTCGACGATGCCCTCGACGTCGCACGGCCGCCGATCGAGCAGCCCGCCCCGATGCTTCGTGGTCTTGTCGATCACGACGCGCACGTCGTCGAACACAAGGCCCGTGATCCGGCTCCCGGCGCAGCCGCTGACAACCACCCCGCCCTCGCTGCGGCAGACGATGTTGCGGAAGCGGATGTTGCGCACCGGCCCGATCTCGCCCGTGGTCGCGCCCGGCTTGAAGCGATAGAGCGTGCCAGGCGCGCGCTTGAAGGCCGTGACGTAGATCGGCTCGGACTTGCCCCACCAGACGTCGGCGAACAACCGCGACTCGATCACGATGTCCGAGAACAGCACGTTCTCGATGGTGCCCTCGTCGCGGTTCTGGATGCCCAGGCAGCGGTTCGAGGCCTTAATCACGCAGCCGACCACGACGATGTCGCGCATCGCATCGACGTTCTCGCTGCCGAGCTTGAGTGCGCACGAGGTCGAGGTCAGCACACACCCCGTGATCGTGATGTGCTCGCACGGGCCGTACTCGGCGAAGTCGCGGCGGTTCTTGATGCAGATGCAGTCGTCGGCCGACTCGATCAGGCAGTTGCTGATCCGCACGTCTCGGCAGTGGTCGATGTCGATGCCGTCGCAGTTGCGCACCTTGAGGCTGTTGTAGATGCGCACGCCGTCGATGACGACGTCGCTGCAGCCCGCCGGGTGCACGCACCAGTAGGCGGCGTCGGCGAACGTCACGTCGCGGATCGTGATGTGCCTGCAGCCGATCAGGGTCAGCAGGTGCGGGCGCAGATCGACGCCGTCGACGAACTTGTAGTTGAAGTGCGTGGGCGTCTCGTTCTCCATGAACGCGGTCCCGCGCCCGTCGATCGTGCCAAAGCCCGTGATGGCGATGTGCTCGGCGCCGCGGGCGCTGATCCACATCGCCCCCTCCGAGCGGTTCTGAAACGGCGGCTCGGTGTAGCGCGCCTCGTCCACGATCGCCTGCACGGTGGCGTTGGCCTCGACGTGCAGCTCGACCCACGACTTGAGCTGGATCGGCCCCGCCGCGTACACGCCCGGCGCCGAGACGACCACGCGCCCCCCGCCCGCCCCGTGGCAGGCGTTGATCGCCGCCTGAAGCGCGGCCGTGCAATCGACCCTGCCGTCGCCGACCGCGCCGTAGGCCGTGATCACGAAATCGCTCACGCCGTCGCCTCCGTGACACCGGCGCCAGCACCGTCGCCCGGCGCGACACCGGCCAGGGCAAGCTCCTCGGCGCGATGGCAGGCGACGAAGTGCCCGTGCCGCAGCTCGCGCAACTCTGGCGTCTCACGGCGGCAGGCCTCGACCGCGAACCGGCAGCGCGGGTGGAAGGCACAGCCGCTCGGCGGGTTGGCCGGGTCGGCGACCTCGCCCTCGAGCACCTCGTTGCCGCGCTTGCGGCGTGGATCGGGCTTCGGCACAGCGCCGAGCAGCGCATCGGTGTACGGATGCAGCGGCCGCGCGAACAGCTCGCGCGTCGGCGCCATCTCGACCAGCTTGCCGACGTACATCACGGCCACGCGATCACTGATGTGCTCGACCACGCTCAGGTCGTGGCCGACGAAGATGTAGGTCAGATTGAGCCTGTGCTGCAGATCGCGCAACAGGTTGAGGATCTGGGCCTGGATCGAGACGTCCAGCGCCGACACCGGCTCGTCGCACACCACGAGCTGCGGCCGTAACGCGAGCGCGCGCGCGATGCCGATGCGCTGACGCTGCCCGCCGCTGAAGGCATGTGGGTAGCGCGTCATGTATTCGGGCCGCAGCCCAACGAGCTTGAGCAGCTCGGCGACGCGATCCTTGATCTCGCTCCCCGACCCGACCTTGTGAATGGCGAACGGTTCGCCGATGGTCTCGAGCAGGGTCATGCGCGGGTTGAGCGACGCGTAAGGATCCTGGAAGATCATCTGCATGTTGCGCCGCAGCGCGGTCAGCTGCGCGCGATTCAGATCCGGGATGTTGACGAGACCGAGCTCGCGGTCGCGGAACAGGATCTTGCCGGCCGTCGGTTGGAACGCGCGCAGGATCATGCGCGCCGTGGTCGTCTTGCCGCAGCCGCTCTCGCCCACCAGGCCGAGCGTCTCACCCGCGTTGACGTACAGGCTTACGCCGTCGACGGCCTTCACCTGCCCGACCACGCGGCGCATGAACCCGCTCTTGATCGGGAAGTGCTTCTTCAGGTCCTGCACTTCGAGGAGCGGCTCGGCGGCCTTGATCGGTGCGGCGTCCATCAGGCAGCCTCCTCGGCGTACAGCCAGCAGCGCACGGCGTGCTGTGGCCCGACCTGGACCAGCGGCACCGGCCGATCCTGATCGCAAAGCCCAACCTTGACGACCGGGCAGCGCGGGTGGAACGGGCAGCCGCGCGGGATGTGCAGCGGGTCGGGGATGCTGCCCGTGATCGTGTACAGATCGCCGTCGAGTTTCTGGCCGATGTGCGGGATCGAGCGCAGCAGCGCCTGGGTGTACGGATGTTTCGGCGCGTAGAAGATGTCGTCGACCGGCGCGCTCTCGACGTCGCGGCCGAGGTACATCACCACCACGTCGTCGGCCATCTCGGCCACCACGCCCAGGTTGTGCGTGATGAACAGGATCGCCATCCCCAGATCCGCCTGGAGGACGCGCATCAGGCGCAGGATCTGGGCTTCGGTAGTGACGTCGAGCGCCGTGGTCGGCTCGTCGGCGATGAGCAGGGCCGGATGGCACGAGAGTGCCATGGCGATCATGGCGCGCTGGCGCAGGCCGCCCGAGAGCTGGTGCGGGTACGCGTCGACGCGTTGCTCGGGCTGCGGGAAGCCGACGCGTTTGAGCATGTCAACCGCGCGCCGGCGCGCCTCGGCGGCGTCGACCTTCTGGTGCAGCCGGATCGCCTCCATGATCTGGTCGCCGATCGTGTGCACCGGGCTGAGCGACGTCATCGGCTCCTGGAAGATCTTGGCGATCTCGTTCCCGCGGATCCTGCAGATCGCGTCGCTGTCGGGCTTCAAGCCTGTGATGTCGATGCGCTCGGGCTCCTGGCCGGGGCGATAACGCAGGAACGTCACGGACCCGGCGTCGATCCGGCCGGGGTACGGCACCATCTGCATGATCGCCTGCGACGTCACGCTCTTGCCGCAGCCGCTCTCGCCCACCACGGCCAGCGTCTGGCCGCGCGCGATCGTGAAGCTGACGTCCTCGAGCGCGTGCACCACGCCCTCGCTGACGTGAAAGCTCACCTTGAGCCCTTCGACCTGGATCAGCGGTTCCTTGACGGCGGGTGTCGTCATCGTCGTCTCCGTCACCGCACATACGGGTCGGCGGCGTCGCGCAGGCCGTCACCGACGAAGTTGAACGCCACGATCGTGACCACCAGCACCGCCGCCGGCAGCAGCAGCCACGGCGCCAGCGCGATCGTGCTCACGTTCTGGGCGTCCTGCAACAGCACGCCCCACGAGATCACCGGCGGGCGCAGGCCGAGTCCGATGAAGCTCAAGGCCGTCTCGTTGAGGATGAGCTCCGGGATCGTCACGGTGGTCACCGCGATGATGTGGCTCATGAACGACGGCACCATGTGTTTGAGGATGATGCGCATGTCGCTGGCGCCGAGCAGTTTGGCCGCCAGGACGAAGTCCTCCTCGCGCATCGCCAGGAAGCGGCCGCGCACCACGCGCGCCATGCTCGTCCAGCTGAGCAGTGAGAGCAGCACCGTGATCAACAGGTAGACGTTGAGCGGGTCCCAGTTGAGCGGGATCGCCGCCGCGAGGCCCATCCACAACGGCAGGGTCGGGATGCTCTGGAACAGCTCGATCGTGCGCTGCACCAGGTTGTCGATCCAGCCGCCGAAGTAGCCCGAGATGCCGCCGAGCAGCACGCCGAGCGCCAGGCTGAGCGCTGTGCCGATCAGGCTGACCGAGAGCGAGACCCGCGTACCGAAGATCAGGCGCGAGAGCAGATCGCGCCCTTTGTCGTCGGTGCCGAGCAGGAACATCGTGCCGCTTTTGTCGGTGTCGGCCACGCCGAAGAGGTGCATGTCCGCCTTGAACACGCCCCACAGCTTGTAAGACTCGCCGACGACGAAGAGGCGGATCGGATGCGCCTTTTCCGTGTCCTCGGTGAACACCAACTCGAACGTCTTCGGATCGCGGAACTTCTTAAGTTCGTACGTGAACGGCCCCTTGAATTGGCCGGCCGCATCGAAGAAGTGGACGGCCTGCGGCGGCGTGTAGGTGTAGCGCGAGTCGAACGCGAACGGGTCATAGGGCGCGACGACTTCGGCCAGCAGCGCCGCAGCGTACAGCACGATCAACACCACCGCCGAGATCACGGCCAGGCGGTGCTTGCGGAACTTCCACCACATCAACTTCCACGGGGGCGCGACGTAGATCGCGTCGTCGACGGTGGCTGGAGCGGCGGGGGCGGCGGTCTGGGCGGTCATCGTGAGATCGGCTCAGTCGTAGCGAATGCGCGGGTCGAGCACGGCCAGCAGCACGTCGGAGACCAACGTGCCCAGAATGCCGAACACGCTCAGGATCAGGATGAAGCTGCCCGCCAGGTACATGTCCTGCGAGAGCAACGCCCGCAGGAGCAGCGGCCCGGTCGTCTGCAGGTTGAGCACGATCGCGGTCGGCTGGGCGCCCGAGATCAGCATCGGAAAGACGCTGCCGATGCCGCTGACGAACGGATTGAGCGCCACGCGCAACGGATATTTGCGCACGACCACGGCCTCACGCAGGCCTTTGGCGCGCGCCGTCGCGACGTAGGGCTTGGGCAACTCGTCGAGCATGTTGGCCCGCATGGTGCGCAGCAGCCCCGAGGTGCCGCCCACGGCCAGCACCAGCGTGGGCACCCAGATGTGCTGCATAAGGTCCCAGACCCTGGCCAGGCTCCACGGCGCCGACACGTATTCGCGCGAGAACAATCCGCCGACGTCAGCGCCGAAATACTTGAACGCCATCCACATCACGACGAGCGCCAAAACGAAACTTGGCATGCCCGTGCCCAGGAAGGCGATCAGGTTGAAGAGGTAATCCAGGGCCGAGTACTTGTGGGTCGCCGAGTACACGCCGATCGGAATCGCGATGATCCAGATCACGGCGATGACGAAGATGTTCATCACCACCGTCAGCGCCAGCCGCTCCCAGATCAGGGTCGAGACCGGCCGGTTGTATTCGAACGAGTAGCCGAAGTCGCCGCGCGTGACGATCGCCTCGATCCACTTGTAGTACTGCACAGGCCAGGGCTGGTCGAGCCCGTACTCGGCCTTCAATCGATCGAGCGCCTGCTGGTCGACGGTGTCGCCCTGCTCCTGCATGCGAATCCGGTACTGGTCGAAGAAGTCGCCGGGCGGGAGCTGGATGATGATGAACACCAGCACCGACACCGCCAGCATCAGCGGGATCGCGATCAGGAAGCGCTGCAGGATGAACTTGGCCATCAGGCAACCGCCGGAGCCAACGTCGGGCGCACCCGGCGGATCTCGTCGAGCGAGGCCAGCGCCTCGGGGATCGACAGTTCGAAGACGATCGGGCCGCGCCAGTCGGCGGCCGCCAGCCGGTCGAGGAAGCGGCCTGTGTCGAGATCGCCCTTCCCCAATGTCTGATGATCTTTGCCGTAACCGATGTGGCGCTCGGGTCCCTGCCAGGGCGCGTCGTGGAGGTGCACCTCGCCCAGCCGCGGCAGCAGTCGCTCGAGGACGTCGAAGAGCTCGAACGGACCCGGGAACCCGGCCAGCACGTGGCCGGTGTCGAGGCACATGGAGATGTCGAGCTCCTCGGCCACCGCAACGGTCAGGTCGAACGGGAACTCGATGGTCTCGATCGCCAACAGTCGACGCGGGATGCCGGTCTCGCGCAGGATTTCGCGCAGGCTGTCGCGAGCCGCCGCCTGGAACTGCTGGAGGACGTACAGGCGCGCGCTCTCGGGGCGCATCCGCGTGAACTCGGTCGCCAGAGTCCCCGTGGCGTGCAGGACGTAGCTGACGGGCTCGAGCGGCAGCGTCGCCTTGATGCAGTCGACCACGGCCTGCACCGAGCCGGCGCGCACCGACGCCAGCGGCGTCGAGGGCTCGACCGACCAGAGCGGCAGGTGCACGGTGTAGGTCAGGCCGCGTCGGCGCTTGAGCTGCGCCAGGTCCTCGATCGCGGCAGCCGAAAACGCGGTCGGGAAGAACAGGGTCATGTCGCCGCCGAGCTCGATCAGGTCGAAGCCGGCATCGACCACGCTTTCGACAAGCGCCGCGTGGTTGAACTCCGTCACCAACCGCGCCATGTCCTCCGGCGTTTCTCTGGAGCGGAGCAGCTTTCCGGTCTGCGATGATTTGATCCCAAAGCGCATGACGCCTCCCGGAGAACGCGGGTGAGAGTCGTATCAGGCTGTCGCGAGGCAACGCGCACCGTCAGCCCGCACGGCGCACTGACGGCGCACGCCGCCTCGCGACTCGCCCAGGCAGGGCGGATGCTGTAACGGCGTCCGCCCCGCCCTGCGAGAGTCGGATTACTTATCCATCCAGAACTGCTGCGCCTGGCTCAGGCCTTCCTCGCGGAACGCCTCGTCTTGCACCAGGTTGTCGGGCACGTTGTGCATATGGTTCGAGGCCATGTACACCGTCGGGTCCTCGCCGACCAGGCCGATGACCCACACGTTCTCCTTGTGGATCGTCACGATCTTCTGGATCGCGGCCTTGGCCACGTTCGGATCGGACGTGCTTGTGGCTTCTTCCCAGGCCGCCCAGATCTGACGGATGGGATGATCCGCCGGCGGCTCGATGCCTTCCTTGCCGCCGCTGACGTACCACTTGCCCCACTGCGGCGCCCACAGGTTGTCGGTACCGAGGTAGTTCTGCGGGTCGCCTTCGATGATGTTGTTGCGATCCCACCACCAGACCATCATGTCGGCCTTGCCGTTCTGCATCAACTCGTCGAACAAGCTGCGGTCGACCTGCTTGGGCAGCAGCTCGATGCCGATGTCCTTCCAGTACTTCTGGACGAGTTCGCAGAACGTGCAGATGTCGACGTACACCATCGTGATGCTCAGTCGCTTGCCGTCCGAGCGCAGGCGATAGCCGTCGGAGTCCTTCTGAGTGAGACCCACGCCGTCGAGCAGTTCATTGGCCTTGGCCGCGTCGTAGTCGACCCACTTCTTCGAGAAGTCGGCGTCGTAGTACGGCGTGCCCGGGATCGGGCTGGCCTGTCGCGGCTGGCCAAAGCCCTTCCAGGCGATGTCGCGCACTTCGGTGCGATCGATGCCGATCGACAGCGCCTCGCGGAAGTCGGCAGTGTTGTAGAGCTGGTTGAGGATCGGGTCCTCGACGTTGAGGTTCGGGAAGATGACCTGCATCTGAGTGGAGCGCCAGGTCAGCACGCGGTAACCACCGGCCTCTTCGTTCTGCTTGTAGAGCGGCAGGTTGGCCGAATCGAGGTGGCGCGCCTGCTCGTCGATCTTGCCCTGGACGACCCACAGGTTGAAGGTCTCAGGATCCTGGAAGAGGCTGAACTCCACCTTGTCGATGTACGGCAGCTGATTGCCCTGTTCGTCGATCATGAAGTAGTACGGGTTGCGCTCGAACATGACCTGCTCGGCCGGCGGCGGGACCTTGACCACCCAGGCCGCGATCGACGGCAGATCGGGGTTGAGCCACTCGCTCTGGATCGGGCCCAGGTCGCCCCACAGCTCCGTCCAGCTCTTGACGCCCTTGTCGGCCACGACCTTGTCGAGATCGGCCTGGCTGACGTACTTGGGCAGGTAGTTCTTGAGGTAGTGGGCGGGGAGCAGGAAGCCGAACTGGAACAGGCCAGGGCCGCCGGTGCTGTTGACCGCGAGCGCGGTGAGGAAGAGCGGGTACGGCCCGGCGAACTTGGCCTTGAAGGTCAGAGTGTCGACGATCTCGATCTTGACCGGCTCGCCGTTGATCACCAGCGTCGAGGGCGGGCTCGAGACGAGGTCGGGGTTCTGGAATACGTCTTCGTACCAGAACTTGACGTCATCGGTCGTGACAAGCTCGCCGTCGGACCAGCGCAGTCCCTCGCGAATGTGGAACGTGAACTCAGTGGCGTCGTCGCTCATCTTGACGTCGTCGACCCAGTTCGGCACCAGCTCGAGCTTCTCGGGGTTGGGCATGTAGAAGCGCACGATGCGCTCTGTCATCAGCTTGCTCGCGCCGTTGCGGTCGCCGATGCCGCTGTAGCCGCGGCGCCACGTGCCGCCGTACGTGCCGATGTCCTCGAACACGGGCATCACGCGCGGGTTCTTGGGCAGGCGTTCCTCAACCGGCGGGAGCTTGCCGGCCGCCACGAGATCGGCCAGCGCCGGGGCCTCATGATACTGAGCGCCGGGCGTCGGCGATGGGGCCGAGGTGACCGTGGCCAGCGGGATGGGAGTCGGCGGGACGGCGGTCGGCTCGACAGCGGCCGCTGTTGGCTCGGGTGCCGTCGTAGGTTGCGGAGCAGCCGTCGGTGTCGCGCAGGCGGCCAGCAGGCTGGCGACGGCGACCATGTGTGTCAGCACGTTGAGACGCGCCTTCAAATGGCGAAGCATAGGATCTCCTCCAGGGCAATGGCTCTGAGAGACGGAATCGAGTGTCGATCATATGGATGATGTGCGTCAGGCAGAAAAGACTCTGCGGATGTCAGCCGGGCAGTCACCCTCCCCAAGGCCATCCCCGGCGCCAGGCGCCGACGACAGCGACCAGACTCGTCGACTATTGCGGGCGAAGCCCCGGCCAGCCGCACGAACGACGTACGACGAGACTGGGCTGCAACTTGATCTCCTGCGCAGGGCGTGTGGGCTCGGCGAGCCGCTCGAACACGAGTTCGGCCGCCACTCGCCCCAGATCCTCGGCGGGGTTGCGCACGAGGGTCAAGGGCGGGTCCATGAACGCCGCACCGGGGATGTCGTCAAAGGTCACGAACGCGATGTCTTCAGGCACACGCAGACCCTGCGCGCGAAACGTCGCGAGCGAGGCCAGCCCGACGGCGTAGCTCGTGGCATACACCACCGTCGGGCGCGGCGAGAAGACCAGGTCTTCGGTCGGCAACAGGGCCTCGTCATCAGACGCCAGCCGCGTGCTGCGAACCAGGTTGGGATCAAAGGGCAGGCCATGCCGGGCAAGCGCATCTTGATAGCCGCGCAGGCGCTCGCTCGTGTGGAAGGAGTGCATCGTGTCTTCGTAGACGAAGGCGATGTGGCGATGCCCGAGCCGGATCAGATGCTCCACCAGATCGAAGGAGCCGCGATAGCTATCGACGTAGACCGAGTCGACCAGCGGCCCAAGGTCGCGCAGCGGCCGGTTCATCAACACTACCGGAACGCCCTGCTCCGTGAACTTTCGGATCTCGTCATCGGCTTCGCCGACCGTCGTGATGAGCAGGCCGTCGATCTGCCGTTGCCGCAGGCCCTCGAGATAGCGGCGCTCGATGTCGACGTTCGAGTACGTCGTACAGAGCAACAGGCTGTAGTCGTGCTGCAGGGCTACCGTCCCGGCCTCGCGCAACGCCAGCCCGTGATGGGGACGGCTGTCGCGCACCACGGCCGCGATCGTACGCGTGGTCCGGGTGCGCCAGCTTCGCGCCAAGAAGTCGGGTTGGAACTGCAACGCCCGAATCGCCTCCTGCACGCGCTGAAGGGTCTCATCGCTGACTCTTTCACTGCCGTTCACCACGCGTGACACAGTCGCGATCGATACCCCGGCGCGCTTGGCGACGTCCCGAATAGTGGCCATATGTCGGATTTCTGTAAATGATTACGGCTAATTGCGCGTTTTGTTTTGATTTTCGGCGTATTATTGGAACTGTTTACATTATCGCTCGATCCACCCCAGAGTCAACAGGCATTTTCTGGATGTTTTTTGCGGTGCGATCGTTGTTCACTGAAAACCGTTACAGGATTCGGCTGACATCGACCTGGAGTCAGACCCATGGGGCGTAAGGCAGCAACGGATTTTCGCGCGAAGGCTCAATTTATGTTGAGTTGTGTGTTTTCAAAGACCGATGAAACGCAGCGGATACGCCCAACTCAATAACAGTTGCACCAAGATGTGGCAGAAGGCTTGTTGGTAGGCCATCGCCTGCCCACCTGCCCCATCGTCATCGACGACTCGATGCCCACGGCCGCCACGCCGCCGCCTGTGGCTACACTGTCCGCAACGAGGTAGAAGGCCTGTTCCGTGACGAGCGCATCCAGCATCCGTTGCGCGCCGTCTCGCCAGGGTTTCTCCGCAGCGGCGTTCTCGCCCGGCGGCTGCTCAATGAGCTCCGCCAGCAGCGTGCGAGCGCGCTCGGTCTGGTCGCGCCGGCCAGGTACTGGGCCAGGCGAAAGCGGACGCTGAGGGCCAGCACCTGCTCCGCCGACTCCTCATGCACGTGCCCCTGCGCGTGCCCAACTGAAAGCAACAGACCACCCAGCCTGGCTTGACTGTTTCCAGATGGATGGAAGCAGTCATCATCGAACAGTGGTGGCTTTCGTGTCGTGTCGCGGTGTCGGGTCAACGGAGCCGCGGGCACGGTGCCTTGGCCGGGGCCGTGCAGCGTGACACCCCGTCGAAGGCGCCGACCCACGGCACACGATCATCATGACCTGCGGTGCCTGGGCCCGTGGTCGCGCGCCCCGGCAGCGCCGTGCAGAGGTTGGGCCCGGTCCAACGTCAGGGCTTGGACACAGAGTCCGTCAATTGCGCGAGCTGCGCCAGGACCTTGCGCTGGAAGGATCGCTGCTCGGCCTTCAACGTGGCCAACTCGGCGGCCAGAGCCTCGAGCGCTCCAGCCGCGTCGGTTGTGTCGACAGGGCGAAGCGTCGGTCGACTGAAGCCCATCAGCGCGGGCCGCTCCACATAGGTCACGCGATGCAGCACCCGCCACACTCTGTTCGGCGCCGCAGCTTGAGCCTGACGGAGTGCGCGGGCTTCCTCATCGTTGCTGGCCAGCCACTCGGGGTCCACCACTTCATTGAAGAAATCGTGCCAGTGTGTGGCACTGTTTTCGAGAAAGAAGCTCATGAAGCGATAGCGATCGACTTTCTCGCCGGGATGGATCGGCTGGTCGCGGAAGTCCGTGATGTTGCGACTCTCGACGCCGCCCAGATCGACGTGCAATTCCATCGCCTGGCTGGCCGAGGAAGCCTTGCTCATGGTCTGGGTCACACTGACCGTGGCCAGCGCCGTCAGCTCGGCGGCCATCCCGCCTTCGACCTCGCCATGCAGCCCGAGACCGACCGCGAGGTTGAACGAGCCGCCGATCGAATGCTGCACCGTGCTCGCGAATTGTTGCTCCTCGGCGCGGAAACCGCCGTCTCCGTCCCAGACGTAGGTGTTGACGATGTTGCGCTTGCCGGCGCGGATTTGCAGGTCTTCCATCTTGCGCTGCCAACTGGCGAAGCTGACGGCGGCGTTGGCGCGATCGGACACGTCGTCGATCTGGCTCTGGATCTGAGACGCGCGCTCGGAAGCCGCATCTTGTTGGCTGGCCTTCGACTCGTCGTAAGCTTCGATCAGATCGTCGTTGAGATCAGCCAACCGGTCTTCCTTGTTCGCGATGGCAGCGGCTGTGATCGTCGTGTCGCCGTCGCGCAGCCGTTTCTTGTCGTCGCGGATCTCCTTGCCCAAGGCCCGCACCTGACGCTCGAGATCCTTGACCCTGACATCCTCCGGGGTCGTCCCGTCCGGTTCACCGGTCAGGGCCGTGGCTTTGCCACTGTCGCCGGCCCTGTCGATCTCGCGTCCCAACGACGCCTCGTCGACCAGCCCGGCGTTGAACTGATTGAAGTAGGCCTGATGCGACGCGTCGCGGAACTCGATCTGCGTCTTCAGGTCGTAGGCCTCGCGCAGACGAAAGTAGCTCGCCGGATACAACGATCCGTACCGGTTGCGCATCTCGGGCACGTGGCCGAAGAATCGATCGCTCGTAGCCCGGCTGCCGGTCAGGCCGTCAAGGCTGCCCGACATGGTGTAGGCCGGATTGATCAAGAACGTGATCGTGTTGACGTCGAGCGTGTCGCCCGCGACGGGAAGCACGCTGTATCCGATCATCCGCCCCGTGCGCTTGAGCTGGCTGACGAACACGTCAGCCAGCCCGCTCGTGACCAGCGCATACCCGATGTTTTTCGGGATAAATCGTTGGCCCAGGTGCGGGAAGTGCGCGTCGGCCTCGCGATTGCCGCGCAGCTCAAGCCGATCGGTCTGTCCCAGGCTGTGCCCGGCACTGACGGTGCTGGCGTTTTGCCAGTGATAGGCGAACTCCGCCTCGCCTTGCAGACCCGCCTTGGCCTTGACGATCATCATCTGCACGGCGACGCCGGCGCTGACTTCTGCCTCAGCGCCGACGAACAGCTCCGCCTTCGCGCCCAGGCTCACGTCTTGCTCGCGGGTCCAGCTGTACTGGACGTCGCTCGACTGGACCAACTCGACCGACGTCGCGCCGTTGTAGTCGTCCTCCTCAGTCAGGTTCTCGGTCGGCACCGGGGGCGGCCCCTCGATGTAGCCGATCAGCGTCGGGTTGATCTGCGTGTTGCCGATCCACTTTAGCTCGAGCTCTTCGATGCGCTGCTCGTCGAGGATCTCGACGCCGCCCGCCCCGGTCAGCGCCACGCACCGAGTCATCATCGCTGTCTTGTTGTGTTGGGCGTCCACCTTGACCCGCGAGTATTCGATCGTGTGCACCTGCCCGACCCGCGCCGCGCTTTCGCCTTCACCGGGTGTCTGTCGCCGCCCGCTGGGCAGGCGCCCGATGGGCGCCGTGCTCGGCACCCAGTTGACCCCAGACACTGCGCGACCCGGACGGCCGGTGTGATCGCGGGCGGCGTCGCCCATGGCCTCATCAAACGGGAAGTAGGCGACCAGGCCCGGCTCGTTACCGCTCAGGGTGAAGACCGCGTTGGCCTCGATTTCCTCGGCGCTGAGGGCGACGTCCCAGATTCGCAGTTCGGCGAGCTGGCCCTGCCAGCCCATATCTGACGGATAGCCGCCCAGGTAGATGTCGCCAAGGTCGGCGAGGGCCTGGGTGTGCTTCTTGGCGCCCTTGGGGTCGGCGGCCCGGGTGCTGTGCAGCACCTTCCCGTCGGCGTAGATCCGCATCTCGCCTTTGCCCGCATCTTTCACGAACGCCCAGTGCGTCCAGCGACCACGGTACACGTCGAGATCGATCTCTTGCGTGAGTGTGTCTTGGCCGACCGCCCGATCTCCGGCCGAGAAACTCACCTGGCCGATGTGGAGCGGGAGATGGATGGCCAGCGTTCCAGTGGCAGCGCCCATCAGGAAAATCGCGGGAGAGGCCGTGGCCGGCACCATCGTCGCGCTGCGAGCCCAACACTCGATCGTCACCTGATCACGGACCGCGGCGAAGATCCCGTCCGGGAGTTTGACCGGCATCCCGGTCAACTCGATCGCCGATCGGAAGCGCTCGGGCAGCCAGACCTCGCCCTTGCCGTCCGCGTCGTAGCACACGTCGAAGTGGCTGTGGCTCAGCCGGCGATCGCGATCCTCATAACTCAGCGTCACGCGCCCGGTGCAGCTCTCGATCGCCTGAAGTCGACTGAACGCGCGGACGTCGCCGAGCAGGCCACCGGTGACGGTCAATCCGCGCGGATCCTGTTGACCACGAATGGCCTGCATGGCTTCGGCCCGATCGAGACGACTGGCAACGCCCTCAAGGTATGACGCGCTCAGACGGGCGACCTCGAGCTGCACGTCTGCCAGACGCGCCTCAAGCCGGGCCAATTCTGCTGCGAGCCTGCTGATGGTGTTGAGCCGATCGGCCTTGGTGGCCCGCTGGTCGCGCAACGTCTCCTGATGAGCCACGATCTCCGCGGAAAGGCGCTGGCGCGTTGCATCCTGCTCGAGTTCGACGGTCCGATCGCGGTAGCCCAACTGCATCGAGAACTGAACGCCGTTCAGCACGAACTGCATTGACATCAATTTCTGAGTCGGGCCGGAGATGACGACCGGGTCGTTGAGCCGGATCGGAATAAAGGGCAACGTGACAAACGAAGACCCGGGCAGGTTCGGCACGATCCAACCCGATGAGCCCTGATCGTTGCGGACCAGGACATCCGGAGACCAGTGTGCGCTCCCCGGACTGCCCCGGAAACGGAAGCCCCGCACCCTGAACCCCGGCTTTAGTTGGACGACGCCGAGGTCGATGGCCGTTCCGCCGAGATCGCCCCTGTCGATAAAGGCGTCCCTGTCCCACTCCGCGTGGTCGACTGTGAGGATCTCGCCCGTGGCACGTCGGCAGATCAACCGGGGCGCCAAGCGGTTGGCTTTCGCGTAGAACTCTACACCGATGACTTCGGCATCGTCCGGCGCTTCGACCGGGCTGGTGTCGATATAGCGCAACGACGGCGAGGCCGGGTCGTTCGGGTTGAACGGATTGACCTTGAGTAGAAACGGGCCGGCGTCTTTGGCTTGTTCGGCGGCGATCGCCCGTTGCGTTTGCTCCAGCGCCAGGTTCAACGACGCGATTGTGTCGATCTCAGCCTGGATCTTGCGATCCAGCTCAGCCTCGCTGCGCGCCACGGCCAGGGCTCTGCGGGCCCTGTCGATCTGCGTGACGAGCTGCCGCTCCTCGGCCTGCGCCCGCTCGAGATCGCGTAACAGCTGCTCCGGATCGGCCGGACCGCTGCCGGCGAACGCCAGGCCGGCGAGCTGGGCAACCTCATCTGATCGGGTTCGCGTGGCCGAGTTCGAGACGACCGTGATCGAATGGCGTCGGACCTCGAGGGTGCTCCATTCGCCGGTCACATCGGTCACCTCAAAGCAGCGCATCAGGCGCACACCCTCAGGCACCACAAAGTTCCAACGCACCGCGAACCAGCCATCCGGCGAACCTGGCTCGTCCACGATGGCCGGGCCGGTCGGCGCAAAGTGCAGGGTTTCGCCGTCGCGGCTCGCGCGCCCCCACAACGACGGCGCGAACGGCGCACCGGAGCCGTGCCAGCCGCGCGCGCGGCACTCGAAGCGTTCGACGTACTCCGCCCCTTCGCTGACGGCGAAGAGCGTGTCGTTGCGGTAGGTGACGACCTCCGTCAGGCCGTCGCCCAGCCGACGATCGAGGACCGCGCCGCCGGGGTAGGGATGACCGATCACGTCGCCGTGGTTGGCGTTGACCGAGAAGTCGTATGTCGACGGCCGGCCGTCGACGCCGTCGAACGTGGCGCCCAGCCGCCAGTAGCCAACCAGACCGGCCTCACGGCCCGTGAGGGGGAAATGCATGGCGTCACGGATCTGTTTGACGCTGCGCTCGCGATCCCAGAGCCGCACCTCAGCGATCTGACCCAGGAAGGCACGCGATCCTTCGCGACCGTGCGCCATGAGCAGCCGCGTCGGGCGGATCGCGCTGATCGGCCGCGGGGCGGCCTGTGCCGCGGCGTCGATGGCCGCTGTCAGTCGCTGCGTCTTTGTCGGGCCGACGCCATCGTGAACCCAGCTGAAGTCGGCATGACCCTCCCAGGGGGCCAGCCAGACCCGGCCATCGGCGCCGCGCAGAAAGTTGTCGCCGTTCACGGGCCAGAGTCTGACATAGCGGTCGGCCCAATCCATGTTCCAATGCTGGACGGCGTCAACGGGCCCCGGCGCCCGCATGACGAGCGCGCTCGGGCCGTCCGCCGAGAGCACCAACCCGCTCGCGTCTCGAATCACGAACACACCCGCTGCAACTTTCTCGAAGGCCCATTGCCGAGAACGGTCACCCCGGGCGCGCGCGAGCGTCGGGGCTACGTCGGCGGCGCCGCCTGTGGCCAACTCGCGGCCGTGAACCGTGAGCGTCCCGACGTCATAGCGCGAGGGTGAGTCGCCCGGATCGCCGTCGACGAGCGCGAGATGACTTGCCAATTCCTGCCGAAGCGCGTCAAGGGCTTTCTGTTTGGCGGCCAGCGCCGCTTGCGTGAACAGCGCCTGGAGTTCCTCGGCGCGATAGAGGACCGCGGGTTGCCCATCGATCAAGAGCTGCAGGCCGACGGCGCCGTACGTTGCGGCCAGGTGAGTCCACTCGCCCACCCTCGGCTCGATCGACGTCGACAGATGCACGGAGGGCGCATCGGGTTGGAGCGAGTCGAGCGTCAAGCGCCAGACGCCGCCGGAGATCTCGATGGCGGCGTTCCAGTCGCTCGTTGCCCCGGCGTCGGCCACAGCCGCCGCCACGATTTGGTCGGCGGCTGATTCCGGGTTCGCCCAGGCTTCGAGCACGAACCCCGCTGAGAGCTGGAGCTTTGAGCCCAACGTGACGCGAACGCCGTCCTGTTGGCCGTCGAACATCAGCCCACGCCGCCGGCGTGATTGCTGTTCGGTGTCGATCACTTCGGCCTCGGCCCACACGCGCTCGACCGTAAAGCTGACCGCGTCCTTCTGGACCACCGCATAGGCGCCGTCGTAGCTCTCGTGATTGACGATCTGGGCGCTGTCGCCGACGTCCAACCCGTGATCGGCGGCCGTCACGCCGAGCTGGCCGTCGCCGTCCACGCGGTAGCCCGTCACCAGGCCGTCGAAGGCGAGTCCGGTCTGCTCATCCGGGATCTGGGTCCAGTTGCCGAGGCTGCCCGCGTCGATCGTCGTGTCGAGCACCAGGTCCTTGCCGCCAAGCGCTTTGACGACGTGCAGGCCGTCGAGGTCCTGCGTGTTCTCCAGGCGAACGACGTCGCCGACACTCAGCCGCCGGAGCGCGGCCGTATCAGTCGAGGCGACCTTCACACGCAGCCGATCGGCCACAGCCGACTGGGTCGCGCGCTCAAGGCCGCGAATCGATCCCGTCGGCGCTTGAGCAGAGACGCCGATGCCACGGATGTTGTCCAGGAGGGTCGCGGGCAACGGGACTTCTTTCTGGCGCGCGAGCAGGATCTCTCGGTCAATCGCAGGCGTGATCTCGGCAAGCGTGCCGTCGGCCGCGACGGCGAAGCTGAGCACGCCGACGCCGAACGGCCGGGCCACGGCGACCATCACGCGCGTGGCATCGCGCAGCAATTGCGGGCCGACATCGGTGACGCGTTCGTGTTGGACGTCGTATTTCACGGCGGTCAAGCCATCTTGGTGGATCAGGGGTTGACCTGTGGCGTCCATGAGTGTGATCGACCGTTGGATCAGACCCGGCACCTTGGTATAGACACCCTCTCCGGCTGAGTTAAGCGTGCGGAACGGCTGATCCATGACCTCGAAGACTCGATCGCCACCCGAACGAAGCGTGAGCAGCCGAATGGTGGAGCTGGCCCGGCCGCAGGAGAAGACATGCCACCGGAAAGTGCCGCTCTCCGTCGTGGAGGTGACGACGACGGCGAAGTAGCCCTCGACCACGTCGTTCAGAATGGCCGGGCAGACTTGCGTGGTCGGCTCGAAGAACGGCGCCCCGGTCGTGTCGCGGAAGTCATAGGAATCGGCCGCGTCAAGCTTGCCTTCGCCCGTGACCCTGGCTTCGCTGGTCGGACGATAGCGCTGGCGACTGCGTCGGTAGCGCACTTCCAGTTTTGGCGTCAGCGTGTTGGTCAGGCCGTCGAGGACGAACCGGTCGACGAGCAGATGGTGATCGAGGGACTGGCGAAAGACGTACAGGTGGCCTTCGTGCGATACCAGTTGAACCGGGGCGTCGGCGGTGAGCTCGGCGGTGTCGTAGAGCGACCGCATCAGGTAGCCGGTGCGCCCGAGCGCCAGCTCTTGTGCTTCGCGCTCGCTGACGGAGGGATCGCCGATCGGGTCGTTCGGGAGGGTCAGTTTCCGAAACGCCTCCCAGCCTGGGCCGTTCCCGGACTTGACGGCGTTGTCTTCAAATCCCTCTTGCCGGACCGTGTACTCCAGCCAGACCCGATCGGGCTGCCGATCGCGCTTCTGGACCACCGTGGCCACGATCACGACCTTGCCCTCGTGATTGAGGCTGCCGATATGATGGACGTCGCCGAGCGTAGGTGTCGGGCTTCCCGGAGTGATGAGCATGTCCGCCTCACAATCAGCTTGCTCTGGCGATCTCCTGGGAACCGAAGGCGGTCCGTCAGGGGGTCTGTATATTGTGATTGATGCGCGGCAGTATATAGGATGTGGCGTAAATTAGATAATGTGGGTTTGGATATTCCGAATTTGGCCGCCACCGTGATCGGAGAATCCAGATGGCCTTTCCATCGGGCGGTGGAATCGAAACGAGTGTCCAGCCACGGCAGAAACGAAGCGGATCCATCACAGCACGGTCGGGACCGCCCGTGAGGTCCACTGACGCCAGACCAGGGCGCCACATCCGAGCGCGATCAGAAGCCACCCAACCGCCGGTATCACGCCTTGCGTCAACGCCAGCGCCACGATCCACACCGGGTAGAACATCATGCCGAGCGCGGCCATTCTTTCAGCACGGGCGTATTCGCCGGCGCCCTGCCCCCTATGCCAGATGACGCGAGCCGTCACACCATAGGCAAGCGCCACGATCACAAGCAAGCCTGTCTCCCAAGGGATTCGCCAGGGTGTGAATGACTGATGCAACCCGACCAGGATCAGGAGAGGGTTGATGAAGTACCCCCAGGCACGAGCCAACCATGTGCTCAGGAACGGCGCAAAGACGAGTATTCCGGCGCTGACAGGTATCCAGAGACCCAACAGAGTTGCTGGGATGCACGGACCAACAAGTAGGTTGTGCCCGTGACTACCATCTTCCCAGGTTGACTCCACGAGGATTCCTTGCGAGAAGGGCTGACCCCCACCGACGCAGATATAGTTCCAGAAATAGTCTGGGTTGCGCCATCCGGTGCTTGCCAGGGATACCCCGTAAGGAGGCATGATGGAGGGCAACGCCCAACCACCCAACAACAGAACAAGGGCGACGATCGCAAGCAGACGGCGCTTGTTTATCATTCAGGCTCCATTCAGGCCACGCTGTCCGGTTTCGGAGCGCAGAGTGGACGAAACACGTATGCCTGAAGCGTATTTGACACAAGGAAAGACCTCTTGACAAAGCGATGACGGCTTCGTGACGGCCTTCGCGTGCACATGTGCCGGCGCGTTGGGACGACGGCAGAGACGGAGTCTTTCAAAGACCGTCGCCGACGCACAATCGGATCCGGTGATCGGGGACAGAGAGTCTAGGTGTGGTGCGCGCGCTGCTGCGTTCGGCGGTGCCACAGGCGTCGCCCAGCGCGCGTCGAACTCACTTGAGGCCGATAAGCTCGACCTCCCCATTCGGGAGGAGCCTCAACTCCAGATACCGGCGTGAGTCGTCCGGACAGACGACGCGCAGGTCAACATCCGCAGCCTCCGGCGTCGTCCGAAACGAGACATCCGTGTTGGCATAGGTCTCGTGGCCCCGGGCCAAAGAACAACCGGCCAGGGCTTCGGTCACGTCTGGATCGGCCAGCGCAATCTGCGCTCGCGAGACCTCTTCAAACGTCGTCCAGGCGAAGGCGTTTGGTACGTCGTAATGTGTGACCGTCCGCGTCTCGTAGTTATAGGTGACGTTGCCGCTCCAGGCGGTGAGTCCGACCCGGAGACTGCGTGAGGGATCCGGCTCGATCCAGAAGAAGTCGCCGTTTATGGTTCCAACCAAATAGACGCCCTCGCGCTTGAAGACGTCTGCGAACTCCACAACCCGAGGATCCTGCTCGAACTCGGCCAGACGGTCTGGCAGCGTCTGCAGAAAATCCAGTGTGGTTTGCGTATCGGGCGCCTTCTCCCCAAAGCGGAGCTCGAGCGACCGATCCCGATGGTGGTAGGTCACCATCAGCAGCAGCTCATAGGTCACGCCGATCCGTGACTGGTGGGCCGGGTAACGGTAGGCCACCGACGTGGTGAGGTTCAGGCCGGTACACGCAAGCGGCATGGATTGTCGATCCAGATCGAGGTCGTGTGTTCGTTCGAACGCCTCCAGATCGGCACGGTAGTCAGCGGTGACCTGCGCATCGACCACGTAGCCATCCATATCGCAGGGCGACAGGAAGATCATCAGCGCGCACGCGGCGCTCGGCCCCAGAACAAGACCGGCGACGATGAGGATCCCGATCCATATCCCGCGCTTTGACACTGGTCCTCCCCTCTGGCCACCGACTCAGGCGTCACGGGCGCACAAGGCGTCACTGTGCTCCCGAACTGGCCCAGCGTTCCGCAGCCGAAGTCCATGGTCACGACGACATCGGGACAGACCCAACGAACCGCCGCCGTCAAACAGGCCGGCTTCCCAGATGGCCGTGCCCTTCTCTGCCTGGCCCAACCACGCGAAGATGATCCTCGCCATGCGCGGAGCGGACCAGCCGCTGGATCATGAGGCCGTGCGCGGTGTTCGGGCAGACCCAATCAACAACGATACGATCAGGAGACCCGACGACGCTCGAATTCTATGCTGCCGTCCACATTACCATGAGCTCATGGCCGTGTCGACGCGCCCTCGTAAGGCGTTGTCGCCGCTTTCGCGGATGCCGCTCAAAGGATCCACCGGCGCCGGATGCCCTGACCCGACTCAGAATGGCGCTGTCGATCAAGACGATCGGCAGCACCATTCTGAGTCGGGCCAGACAGATTCGGGCCTGGCCGATGCGACCCGTTGACGTGCGTTTCAGGTTTGGTTTCCAGCTTCGGTCAGGGCTTTCTCAAAGTCTCACCATGGAAACAAGAAGCTCGTCCAACAGCTCGAACTGCTCACCCGCCCCGCTCGTGCCCGTGCTTCCGGAGGCGATGGCTTCATCGAGGGCCTGCTTGGAAGAATAGAGTTCGCGCAGCACCAATAACGTCTTGCCGTCCTTTTCCTCGAAGGTCACCGTTGTGATGGCGCCATCGGCGCTCTCCTCGTTCGTCCAGACGATGCGCGACTGGGGCGTCACGTCGATGTACCTGCCGAAGAACGCCATGGGCTGCTCGGAGGCAGGGTGGCTGAAAACGAAACGGTACGTGCCACCCGTGCGGACATCGGCCTCGCAGGAAACGAAGGATATTCCAAACGATTTCGGCGCCCACCACCGTTGGAGTAGCTCGGGCCTGGTCCAGGCCTCGAACACGATATGTGCCGGGCCGTTGAAGGTGCGCGTGACGACGAGCTCACGCTCAGACGTTCGTTCAACCGTCGTAGGGTTCTTCATGGGGTTGGCCTCACTTTCCTTTTCTTCTTCCATCGACTCGTTTTTCGACGCCTGTCTCACGTTCCAATTCCTCAACGATCTTGTCCAACTCGTCGAAGCGTGCATCCCAGAGCTGGCGATACCTCTCAATCCATGCCGATTCTTCCTCCAGCCGGCGCAAGCCGAGTTTGCACGTCCGCACCCGCCCGACCTTTTCCGTGGTGACGAGCCCCGCCTGCTCCAAGACACCGACGTGCTTCTTCATGCCCGTGAGGGTCATCCGGAACGTCTCGGCAAGGTCCGTGATCGACGCGTCCGCATGCCCCAGCCGCTCCAGGATGCCGCGTCGGGTGGCGTCCGAGAGCGCGGCGAAGGAGGCATCCAGGTGGGTTCGTTTATACTGAACCATATGGTTCAGTATAGGCCAACAGGGTGGCGCCTGTCAAGTGTTGGCAGGACGAGGTGCTGAGCGACACGTTCGAGGTGTGAGGGCTGGGTGCTCGCGTCAGCACGTACGGGGCACGGCAAACCCTGCCCCGTACGTGTTGGCGTGGCCGCGCTAGTTCAACGGCTGGGGAGTTCCTGCCGCTGTTGGGCTCCAGCACGCTGCCAGCTACCCGGAAATCGGCGCAGTGCCGTTGTTACGATCCACTTCCGGTGCAGCGCCAGATGCACGACGGTCAAGACGACCCACGCGATGGCGGACGCGACGTGCAGTCGCTCGGGCAGACCGAACGCACGGGCCTCGTCGCCCAGTTGCCGGGCCGCCATCAGGGCGCCACCCACGTTGGCGGCGATGAAGCAAATCCACATGGCCCGGTTCACCACGCGGTTGGCGCGAAGCTTATTGGGCATCTCGCGGAGGGAGCGATCGCGTAGCGCCTTTAACCAATCCCGATGCCAGACGACGTGCAGCACGACGCCCGCGAGACCGAGCACGCCCGCCCCACCGTGGGCCGCCAGCCAGACCGGCCGCGACAACCCGAGGAAACTCGCCACCGAATGGTGCGAGAGGATCCGCCAGACCACCGCACCCGTTGTGGTCATGATCAGTGCAGCCACAAAGATCGCCACGTCGAGCCAAAAGTTGGCTTCGGCCTTGCGCTTCATTTTCCCGCTCCCGGGATCGGCACGATGTCGGCGGAGCGCACGCGGGACGCCGCGATTGGTGACACGGCGCTGCGCAACGCCTGGGTAATCATCCGCAGGCCATAGGGAATGAGCGCCACGGCCATCAGCACGGACGCGCTCAAGTTGATGATCTCGAGCCCATCCGGCGTCGCCACCAAAAGGACACCGACCAGGAACAAGCTGCTTTGCCAACGCGGCAGGGCGCTGGTCCTGAGAAGGGCAACGGCCTGGATAGCAAAGCCGACGGGCAGCAGCACGATCCCCCACAGCAGAACCAGCCAGCCTTGCTTGTTGAACATCGCCAGTACGCCCGGCATGGTCTGCGCGAAGGCGCTCTCCGAGAGCGTGTCCAGAGCGCTCATGGTCAGACACAACGCGCCCTTGTCGGCTGCCAAGATGACGGCGCCGAGGACGGCTATCGCGCCGCCCACGTAACCGGCCCAGGCGCCCGAACCGCGCTCCAGGGTTCGCATGAAGTGCAGGGCCGCCACCACCAGCAAGGCCGTGTTGACGGTGACCAACGCGTGCGCGAACTGCACGAGGTCATTGCCGTGCGCCCGGAGCGCGAGCTCCGCCGGCTCCAAAAGCCGAGGATGCAGCAGGTCCGGGTGCGCGGCAAAAGCAAAGACGAACACCAGCGGGAAGATGATGAAGGCCAGACCGGTCCCGATGCGTTTGGTCTGGTCCAGGGTCGATTGGGCGTTCATGTACACACCTCCTTCAAGTGCAGAACGACAGGGGATAACATTCAGATATCGGCATTGTCTTTCCCGATCGCCGCGGAGGCAATCTACAGTCGGGCCGGCCTGTCTGTTAAGAGACAAACGGAACGATTTGTACACAATCGAGGCAGCCCGATGGCTAAAATCCGACATGACCGCCGCTCGCAGCGGACGCAACAGGCTTTGATGGAAGCATTGGTGGCGTTGTTGGCCGAGAAGCACTACGACGAGGTGTCCATCAACGACATCGTCGAACGCGCCAACGTGGGTCGCTCGACGTTTTACGCGCATTTCCAGACCAAGGACGAGTTGCTGAAGAGCGGTTTCGAGCGTGCGCTGGTTCTGCTGGTCGAACAGATCAGTGCCGGTGGATCATCCGGTCGGGAACTGCAACTGGATTCCACGCCGTTGTTCCGTCATGCCCAGGGGCATTACGAGCTCTATCGGACGCTGGTGTGGGGGTCGGGTTTGGAGTTGCTCACCCGAGACGGACATGCGGCCCTCAGCGCCAGACTCGAAGACCGCCTGGCGCCGGTCGTGGCGGGACAGCCGGAGCCGGCCGTTCCCCTGGCGATCCTGGCCTACTCCTTATCCGGGACCTTGCTCATCCTCCTGAAGTGGTGGCTGGATCACAAGATGCCCCACCCGCCGGAGCGCATGGATGCGTTCTTTCAACAGCTGGCGATGCCGGGCGTTCGCCAGGCGATGGGCATGACACGTTGAACTCGGTCAGAAGCCGAACATCCGCCTGACGTTTCGAGGGCAGACAGCAGCGGCGGTCACGATCACGGCAGTCGGGCTGCGCTGAGGCGAATACGCGGATCGAGTCCTGTCCACGCCGATCCGCAGCCTGAGGCTCAACGCCGTTGCACGCCCGCCTGATCGAGCGGCTCGACCGAAGCCGGCAGCGCCCACCGACCGCCCTCGCCGTTCATCCCGGAAGAGTCAATCGAGCCCCAGGAGCCAGGACGATCGTCGCTCCGGCATAGCGCAGCGTTCCGCCGATCCCCTCCGGCAACGCGACGCTGCCCGTCATTCGCCCGCGATCGAAGCGCAGATCCGCCACGATCTTGCCGCGCGGATGCACCATCTCACCCGTAAGACGGGTCAGGTGCCCGGGCATCGGCGCGATCTCGACCTGCTCGAAGCCGAAGGCAGCCGGGCGAATGCCAAGCAGGCTGGCAAAGTCGTGGTACAGCGGATGCGCGCCCCATCCGTGGCAATCGGAGCGACTGGGCTCCGGCTGTTCAGGTGTGGTCTTGAAGCCCTGGGCCGGGAGATCGAACCACAGACCCATCCGTTCGAAGAATGCCGCCGGTTGTCCCAGTTGCCGATATGCCTCGAACAGGTAGTGCGTGAAGTAGATCGTGGCGCGTGTCAGAGTTGCGTCGTGCAGCAGCCCGTGCGCCACCCGGTCGGCCTGATCGACCTCCAACGCGCCGGAGAGCAGCGCCAGACACTGGGTGTGCTCCGAGAACTGCGCGTGCGCCAGATCGTCGGCGAGCAATCCGCGTTGTTCATCCCAGAAGGCGCGGCGCGCCGCGGAGGCCAACGTGCCCTGCGCGGTCTGCCATCGCTGGCCGGATTGCGAATCGCCGGCCCATGACTCCAGCCGGGCTGCCAGACCCAGGATGTCGATCAGGTGCCAGTTGAGCAGCCCGCTGATCCCATCGAAGCCGTCCGGCGGCACGCCCAGAGGCCAGGCCGTCACCCAATCCGAGAAGTTCCAGCCGACGGGGGCGCGCAGGAGATGATCGGGCCCGATGTGCGCCAGGAACCCATCCAGCACGGCGCGCACCCCTGGGATCAGCCCGGCAACAAAGCCGCGATCGCCGCGCCAGAGAGCGTAGTCATAGACCATCCCGACCCACCACAGCGCGAAGGGCGGGATGACCTGGACGTCGCGGCTCGGATACCGGGCCTGGGTCAGCCCATCGGGCAACCGCGAGAGATCGAACAAACGCAAAGCCTTGCGCGGCAGGCGATCGTCGGCGCTGATCGTGTAGGTGGTCAACGCCTCGAGACGGGTGTCGCCCACGTACATCATCTGCTCGTAGTACGGGCAGTCCATGTACGTCTCATGCGCGCACATCTGCAAGGCGCGCAACGCGATCGGCGTGATGGCGTCCAGGCGCGGATCGCTGCTGCTGAAGCGGCTTTCCATCTCGAGCGGATAACGCGTTTCGAGCAGGTCGAACCGCTCGACGATCAGGGGCTCGTCAGCCGTTTCGATCAACACCTGGACGTAGCGGCCAGCGCGCCACCAGAGCGGCTCGAAAAAACGCCGCGGGCCGCCGTCCGTCAGGAAGACATCGCGACACAGCGCGATAAAGGTGCGCGCCTCGACCATGTCGCGTTGACCTTTCGCCTGACCGCGACCATCCAGATGCAGGGCCTCAGCCCAGCCCACCGTCACGCGACTCCCCCGCCCGGCCGAGAGCGTGAGCTGCGGGTACGCGCAGACGTAATCGTCCAGATCCAGCACAACCTGCAGATGCGCGTGGGCCGGGACGATGACGGTTGAGGCGTGATCCAGCAACGCCTGCCAGGCCGCCACGTCGCGGGGCCGATCGCCGCCTGCGAGCTGCTCGATCGTCTGCGGGTCGCTCCAGGCCTCGACGCTCACGGTGCGCACGCGGCCCGCTGACCGCACCAGGGCCTTCTGAGCCGGTAACGTCGCTGGCTGCAATGGATGCGTTGGATGGATCCCGAAGGCGAAGGCGACATCCTCGCGCCGCGCCGTGATCGGCTGCCAGCCTTCGCCGGTGCCTCGCTCGATGCCCCATGGATAGGCCGCGCCGTCGGTGGTCTGAGTGGGCTCGACAAACCAGGCCATGCCCTCCTGACCAGCCGGCAGGCTGAACGCCAGCCCAGCCACCGGTTTGTGCGTCCAGTCGGCCGCCCCGGTAGAGAGCAGACGGCCGTGCGGACCTTCCGCCTCAAGGAGAAAGCCGCCAGCCAGGCTGACTTGAGCCAATGGCCCGATCTCGCCCAGGCGCCAGACAACGGCGACGAGCGTGTGCGGACCGGCACTCAGGTCCAGGTCATAGCTCTCATAGAACCAGACGCGGTTCGAACCACGCTCGGGCCCGCGACCGATCCGTTGACCGTCCAGGTACAGGCAGTAGCGTTCGTCGGCGCTGACATGGGCGCGGACCACGGCAACCTGCGGAAGATCGAAGCGTAGTCGATAGGCCGTCACCTCAGGAGGAGCTGGCAATGGACTGGGCGCGATCCAGGCCGGTCGCGCTTTTGACACGATGTGCTGATCGACCGGCGCGGCATTGCTGGCCGCCAGAGGATTTGCGTGGATGCTCACCTTCATCGGAGATCTCCTTAGCCATCGACCGTCGCGAGAACCGTGTCGCCAAGCGGACCCGTCGTGGGAGCCGCGGGGTTCCGCCTAACGCAGGTTCAACCGGTCGCTGTTGGGCCGTCTGGCTCGTCGGATCGACCTGTCGGAAGCGATGATATCGGATCGCTCGGGAAAGCGCGGCAGCGTTCAGCCCGGGCGTGTCCATGCCCCTGACAAGCGGGAGATCCTCGTGGGATCACTCGGCGAACCATCCGCTCTTGGCGTAAGAAGATGGCGGGCCAGCATCACCCGACGCCAATAAAGCAGAGGAATACCGTATACCAATGTGGTTTTATTGACAAACGATAATCGCCCAACCAGGATATGGCGATCGACCGTCAAACGAGGTGGCTGTGATGAAACGAAGCTCGACGATATTCCTTCAGTTCGTCATTGTCCTGGTCGGCATTGGTGCGCTTGCCTTCATGCTTTGGGAACCTCGCATCGAGGGTAGAAATGCCCACGCCACGTTTTTCGAGACCTACTTCACCGATCCCTTTCTGGCGTATGTGTATGTCGCGTCCATTCCGTTCTTTCTGGCGCTGCATCACGCCTTCATGTTGTTGGGATATGCCGGACAAAACAAGATCGTCTCGCAACCGGCCGTCAAAGCGCTGCGGATGATCAAGTACTGTGCGCAGGCCATGATCGGCTTCGTCGTCGGCGGCGAGATCTTCATCCTACTCAGCGCCTCGGATGATCGAGCCGGCGGGGTATTCATGGGGCTCCTCATTACTTTGGGCTCGGCGGTGATCGCGACGGCAGCGGCGATGTTTGAGGAGATTTTGCAGAAAGCGGTGAAGATCAAAACTGAGAACGACCTGACGGTTTAGCGAGACCAGCATGGCCATCATCATCAATATCGACGTCATGTTGGCGAAGCGCAAGATGAGCCTGACCGAAACTCAACCGGCGCCCTACCCGCGCCCGGCAGTTTTCGGGTGGCTCCGCCGGCCGGCGATGAGCTCGCACACCGCGGCCGTCACGTCTTCCGGAAAACCTGAACTGCGAGGTGCCAGCTCATGCGCCACAGTGGCCACAAGGCCTTGAGCCATCGCGGGCACCGGTTGCGACAACGTCTCGTGAACCGCAAGACAAACGGCGGGATACATCGCCTCGAAGTGGTGCCGAACCTCGAAGCCATCCTGTAAGAACGGCTTGTCCGGCTCGAGACGCAGACGGACCTTTTCGGTGGATCGGTCATCGTGACGTATGTCCATCGTCGCCCGACCCTCCTCCAAACCCGGCCCGCCCTGGGCACGGATCGCGTCACGGGGCGACCAGATACGAGGAAACGCGCCCACCGTCGTGCCCTGCGCGGCTCCCAGAGTCGCCCCGCGCAATCGCGACCGAGACCCGCTCCGGAAGTGCGTTCTGTGGCGAGTTGCCGCAATCTTCGCTCTTTGCTTTCTTGGTCGATATCGTTCCGCGGGGCATCCGCTACGCCCTGGGCTCGAGTTCATCGGGCGTCGGCACTTGAAAGAACGCGATCCAGGGTCGCATCATTTCCTCTGGGATGACAAAAGCGGTCGTTGACCGTTGTGCATTCCGTTGGGTCAGCCGCCTGAGCAATTCCTCGTGGGAAACGTCCAGGAAGTGGACTTCGCTCCGCGCACCCAGCTGTCTGGCTCGGGAGCGGTAGTCTTCCCTTTCCTCCCGCGCCCAAAAGCCGAAATCCAGGATCACGCTCGTTCCCAATACGAGCGCCCGACTCGCGATCTCCCAAAGCATAGCTTCGATGCGCGAATGACGCGTGTCATGCTCAGGATCTTCCGCGTCCTGACCGAATAACCTCAATTGCCATTCATCCGCATTCAGGCGAAGCGCCGAGCGCGTCGTCTCAAGCTCGCGCGCGAGCGTTGTCTTTCCGGAACAGGGAAGCCCGACCATCAAGTGCAAAGTCGCCATGCAAAGGCTCCAGTCGCGGCCCGGACCCGACACGGCTGGCGGTCGCGGGCGATTATATGTAAGCCACGAACCGCGTGACACGCATCAAACGGCGCGTTGGTCAAAGCACAGGGACTCAACCACCTCAGCGGAAGAACTCTTCCAGAACGGGTGCGAGGACTTTCGGACTCACGCCATGAGTCTGGCGGGGAAGGGTCTGGAGTTTGGCCCGAGGAATGGTTTCGCTGATCTCCCTGGCGACATCACCCATGAACGCTGCCCCAGCGCCGCCGTGCATGGCAAGCGTTGGAACAGTGACACCGGATAGGCGATCCTTCGGCAGAGCATGTCCTTTGCCAAGGACGGTGCTGTCATAGGCCAATGTAGGGGCCAGCCGTACAAGTCCCTTCCACATCGGCATCCGCTTCAGCGCTTGAACCTGTTTGTCGGACACCCCGACTGAACCGATAAACAAGGCGACAGCGTCGTCGTTGCGTCCCGTCGTGAGCAACGACTTGAGCGTCTTGTAATACGTCGTCGCGGCTCGGCGCGCGCCGTTGTCGAGTGCATAGGGCACCTCGTACACGGCCAGCTTTCGCACCTTTTTGCGAAGCGCCATGACCGCCTCCAGCGCCAATGCGCCACCGGACGAATGGCCGTATAAGAAGACGGGTTCACCAACTACTCCGATCAAGGCCGCGACATCCTCGACTTCCCGCTGCACTGAATACGGCGCGGTGTCCGTGCTATTTCCGCGTCCTCGACGGTCATAGCTGATGACGGTGAACCGGGCAGAGAGCAACTTCGCCAGCTTTGATCCGGACTTTCTCGTATTCAGGGCTCCCAGAGTCATGATCACCGCGGGACCTTTCCCCAGCCTGTCATAGGCGATCACTGTCCCGTCCTTGGAGGTCACCTTTTCCATGTCGTCATCCCTTGCGGTTCAGCCCTGAGAGTCGAATATTGGAACAAGCACTTGTCAAGGCAGCGATTTTGGGCCGTGTATCCGTCCGGTGGTCGATGGATGAGCCAGCCCGCCTTGACCAGGGCGCGGCCTACCGGGTTCGGAGAGTCTCCATGAAACCGACAAGACCCGCGCCAAGGCAAAGCGCCATCGGCAACAAGAGTATGGCGCCGACGATCAAACCCGATACGACCCCGACTTGCGCCTGCCGCAACGTGCTTTCCCGAGGATTGGTTGGGTCATAATACACGCGAGGGGCGGCGCCGACGGGGTACTCCCGGAGGATCTCTTCCACGGCTTCGCGCGAATACACGTGGCTGTATTCGAACTGGATGCGCCTACCCTCGTAGGTCGTTCGATCCACCTCGTAGGTGTATGTGATCTCCGGCCGCGGCGATCGAGAACGCGCCCCAACCCACACCGTGTCACTGCGTGTGATACAACCTGGCGTCGTCGGCCATTGTCGGCTCCGAATGGACGCTCGGTACGCTCCAATCAGTTTGACCGCTATCCCGACGGCCAACAGGCCGAACGTCGCGCCAACACCGATGAGCGCAAGACTGACGAGGATTCCAGACGCTTGATCGGACATTGCCCTATTGTGCCAGAAGACGCCGCTATACGGCTCGCATCCGTCGCGTGGCGGAGGAACCGCGGCCGCGGCGTGCGGCGACGCGCCGACAAAACCACAGCCGGGCGGCCTGGAGCCCCACGTAGAGCGTCAGCCCTGTGGGTTCGTTGGACAGCCACCCAATTGCCACGTGTCGCTCGATTCACCGAAGCAGCAGTCTCGTCAAGCTGTCACGTAGCCAGTGTGCATACCGCTCTTTGGTCCACCCACGATCAACCGTAAGCAACGTAAAGAGTTCCGGGCTGGTTATCGCCCACAGCGTTTCTGACGCGGTTGTTTCGTCCAGCCCATCACGAAGGGCCCCGTGAGAAGCCAGGCTTTGCACGACGGCCGACAATGCCTGCAGTCGCTCGGCGAGCATGTGCTTCAGCAGCACCGTGATAACCGGCTCGGTCTTCGAAGCCACACGCAGTTCCGTCGTCGCCAATGCCGCGTTAACCAGGAGGTTCAGATGTCCGTTCAGCGCAACCAGGAAGTCCTGAGTGAAACCATCACCGAGGCGTTCAATCAAGGCCGCATCGAGGTTTTGCCAGAGCATTTCAAACCAGACTTCACCGAGCACCAGTTCGGGCTTCACGCAACGATTGAGGGCTTACAGGGCGACATTACGTTCTTGTGCTCAGCCTTTCCCGATTTCAAACTGACTATCGAAGAAATGGTTTCCGACGATGAGAAGGTTTGGGTGCGCATGACGGCGCGCGGGACGAATGTTGGCGGGTTCATGTGACCGCCAAACGGCAAGTCTTTTGAGATCGCGGTCTTCGACCTGTGTCGTTTCGAAGAGGGGAAGATCGTCGAGCACTGGGGGCCGCCCGATCGATTCGCCTGGCTGGCCCAACTTGGCTTTCTTCCTGGCCAGCCGCGAAACCAGGCCTGAGTTAGCTCGGTTCGGATGGGCCGAGCGAAAGGCGCCGGGAGCGCTTTACGCTCAGTGACGAGACTATTCAGCCGCGGATGGCAGATGCGACGAAAAACGGGGTGCGCCAGGGGTCGGGGTCGTGACCCCTGGCGCACCCCGTCTTCATCCAACTCCCCGTCCAACCGATCAGTGTCTCATCGACATTCATACGCCCCGAGTGGGCGCCCAACGACTGGAGACAGCTGCGTGACTGGCCAATCGCCTCCTGCCACCTCGATCCGCTACGGCAGCGTCAGGCGATCGTTCGACGGCTCGCGGCGATGAACGATTCCATCCAGGAACGTCAGCTCTTCTCGACGAGGTCTTTCAACGCCTGCAGGATCGGATTGCCCTCTTCATCGCCCGAATCATTCACATCGCCTTGCTCACGCGGGTCTTCTTGCACGATCGTCAGATCGGTTGACCCCATCCGCTCTTCGAGCCGATAGGTCATCACAAACCGGTTCTCAGGGCGATCCTCGAGACCCGGCCGGGGCGCGAAGAGCGAGTACTGCAACAGCCGCGGTTGGTCGACTTCCAGGACCGTCCCACTTTGGACGAATAGCTGGCCGTTCCACTCATTGCGGAACTCGATCGAGCTTCCCGCAAGCCAGTCAGTCTTCAAATCGGCGCCGTATTGCCACTGCTTCACCAGCTCGGGTCGCGTGAGCGCGTTCCAAACCCGGTTGGCTTCTGCCTTTATCGCAACCCGGGATGTCGTTGTCTTCATGTAGCTACTCCCGTCCGGTTGAGTGGCACCATTCTACAGACAGCCACGCCAGACGGCTTGGATATTCGCGCCGGGGCTACGAGCTCCTGCCGGGGCCCGATCTGTCGCCTGCTGTCGGCTCCTGCCAGCACCATCGCCGCGCTTTGCTCGATCAGCCCTGGAGTCCTCGTTTGGTTCCCGCCCGCTGCGGGATGCGGCCACGGTGCCGGCTCGCGCAAGCAGTGCTGACGATCGCGGTCCTGATCGAGATCGCCGATTGGGTCGTCACGCTGGTCATCGGTGGCCAGGCGGAGCCCAGCCCACAGCGACATCAGGCGGACCTTGTCGGTTTGGAGCGGTTTCTGGAGAACTTCTGAAGGGTTCAGGAGGCGGCGAAGATCGTGGGGTCGCCCCACCTGCGCGGCGACCCTGGCTGCCCATTAGTCCTTTTTACTTCGGTCGTCGTTGCTATCGACGTCATCGGCCGTTCGTCGCTGCTGACGCCGGCGTCACGGCGAGCCGCAGGACTAGGCTGGAACGTACGTCAACCGGATCACATCCTCGGCGATCTCATCATGCGCCACAAGGCGGAGCGGCGGCCGGGGTCCGGCGAAATAGGGCTTGCCGTGGCCAATCACAACGGGGTGCAGGTAGATCCGATACTCATCGATCAAGCCCAGCTCGGTGAGGCTCTGCGCCAGGACCGGGCCCGCGACTTCGATCTCGCCGGCGCGCTCGGCCTTGAGCGCGCGGATCGCGCCGGCCAGATCTCCCTCGACCAGGCTGGCGTTGGGGCCGACCGCCGTCAACGAGCGCGACACGACCCACTTGGGGTGGCTCCGCCACGCGGCCGCAAAGGCGTGTTCTTCGGCCGTCCAATCGGGTTGATCGTCATCCCAGTACCGCATGATCTCGTACATTCGCCGACCATACACGCTGCCGGCCTGCTTCTGTGCCTCTTCAATGAAGTGGCGGAAGAGCTTGGGGCCTGGCCCAAACGCTGTATGGTCGACGTAGCCGTCCAAAGACTGATTCATTCCAAACACAAGCCTGGCCATGCTCACTTCCTTTTCTCGGGCGGCGCATCCGTACCGCTCTGTCGCGGGATGAGACCCCTTGTTGCGCGATCGACTGATGTTGTATCGCCATTGCGTACTTCCAGCCAATCAAACCGAACATGGCCTGCCCTGGCCCGCGCCTCCGCTTTTCGGAGCGATAGGCCACGGATCGTGGCCACCTGATCGAGGCCGCGCCACATTGGATCTGCCCCCGCTCGGCCGCCATAGGTGAGACAGCCAATCGCAGGATCTTGGCAGTCGACCGCCGCCGCGGCCCAAAGGACAGCGTCCGTCGTATACACGGTCAGACCGCACGGATCGACTTCGCGCTGGACAGCAGGAGACTCTGGAGCGATGGGATCACCGCCCCAACCGCTCCGACCAGGGCCAGCAACGACCCGACGAGGGTGACATAGAGACCGACGTCAGTGGCGGCGATGAAACCGGCGGCGGGGCTCAGCTTGACGATGCTCCAAAAACAACCGGTGACCACCAACAGGGCAAGCCCGGCCAAGAGCGAACTCGGGATCGAATACCGCATCCCGACCCACCGCTTGAACACGACCCCGGCGACGAGGAGAATGAGCCCCGCGCCGCCGGTGACGAAGCCATTGTCCTCCCACCCAATCTCGATGGCCTCGTAGGCTGACCCTTCGACGCCGTACAGCACCGGCACGGAGATCCACGGAAGGCGTGCCCCGACGACGAGCAGCAGGGAGCCCAACAGGATAAGGATCCGGTTCATTTGCATACGCCCCTCACCTTCGAGCCGTCGCCTGTCGTCGGTGTGCTCCGCACGTCCAGTACGGCGCGTCCGTTGCCAACGTCACCCCGAGCGACGTTGCCCGGCAGGCCGCTGGGAAGCCTGGTCACGTCGATGGGTCCACATCGACGATATCTCGCACAAACCGCGCATAGTTGTTGCGTTCCACGTCGCTCCAGGACGAGAAGAGATTGTCTTGATGCGGCGCAGGCCGCAGTGCGTGATCGACCCGCTCCAGCAACGAAGCCGGGGTGTACCGCCCCGTCTGCCATCCCCAATGGACGTTCTCGAACCGATTGGAAATGTCCTTATTGAAGAGATCCAGCTCCACTTCGATGATCCCGCCGAACGGATGGTGCTCAAAGTGTTCCTGCTTGCCAAGAATACGAAGCGCGTGTGCCGTGCCCGGACCATGGATCCCGGCGACGAAGATGCACACGTGGTGCTTGCCCTTGGAGAATGGGTTTCGGGCGAGCGAGATCAAGCCAAAGTCGTTGTCTTCCCGGGTATAGAGTCCATGCACCACGCCATCGACGGGGTCTAGAAATCCCGGTTTCCGAAACCTGTTCATCCAATACGACGCTTTGTTTCCCTTCAGCAACTCCTTCGCCACTTTGGCGATTTTCTTCGCACGTTCTCGCGAAGCCAAGCTGTCATCCTCGTCGTCCGCCAGCAGGCTCTCCAGCCCAATCGCCTCAGGATCCCGCGCCAGCTCGCTGCTTCGTGCGATCTGCCAAAACCTGCGCAGATACTGCCGATCGTTCAAATCCTTCGTGTTACGCAACTGCCGCTCCCACTCCTTGATCTCCGCGTCAAACGCGAACTGAAACACGGAGAGGGCGTTGATCCGGCGTGCGGCCAGGTTCACGGAGGGCGAGCCGATGACAAGCAGGTTGGTGTTTCCGAATTCCCGTTCGAGGCGCTCATCGTCCATCCAGGCGAACAGCTTGTCTGACTTGATGACGGTCGAATCGCCGCGCACGCCGAGCTCGAGCAGATACGTCAGGTCCACGATCGACACCGAATAGGCGAATACGTCGCCACGGGTCCGGGGAGGATCCTCGCGTCTGTCGCCGCAAATGATCGTCAGCGGTTCGAAGGCGTACGGGAAGTCCGAGAGGGTGCGGATCCGCCTGGGCTCCGTGCGACAAAACGGACGCCCCAACGCACCCGTCGCCTTGTCGATCGCGGACTGGATCTCCCGCCTGGTCTGATCGCCGAAGGGCCCCGCGACGGGAACCTGGGCTTCCAACCACTTGAGGAGCCACACCGCCAGCGGCGACGTCGGCGCGCCGGCGTCGGCCTCCGTCATGGCGCCATGCAACTTCACGAGCAACTCGAACGACGGCAGGACCTTACCGCTTTCGACGCGGCTGATCCATTGTTTGCTCGTGAACACCCGGCTGGCGAGCTCGTCCTGTGTCCAGTGCTTGCCGTTGGCCGTCGTCATTCTCTCGCGAGCCAATCGGATGAGGTCGCCCAGAGCCGGAAGTGCCTGTTCGTCGTCGCTCATGACGCACCCGCCGTGAATATTGACAACCAAAAGGTTGACTGTTTTTGCATGTAACGAAACGCGTGATTGATCCGCTGAGGCAACGCTTTGTACAGTGTAGTCCTATCCAGTGTGAGGTCAATGATCTGTCCACCGATATCCGCTTGAGGAATCTGATGGGCCGGATCGATCCGACATCAGATGTCGCGCGAAGGACAACTCAACGCGATCTGGATCGAGCCGAGGGAGTTACTCGTGTTCCGGTCAACGGTGGCGACATATTCATCAAGCCAGCGCACAGATCGCTCAAAGGAGGGAAAAGCGACATGGCGACCGCATCCAAACGAAATCGCGCAGGAAGAGCCAATATGTGGGAGGCCCTTCTGGAGTTGTCGGGGAATCGGACTATCGTCCGGCTGGCCATTTTCGTCACGGCCTCGGTCGTCGTGGGTGTTGCCTGGATCGTCGGGTTGCAGGGCAGATCCTTCTCGGTCGCGGGTTGGACGATCGGCGCGCAACCCACCGCGCCTGTTCCCGCGGCAAGCCTGACAGCATCCCCGACCGAGGCATCTGCGACGACGGCCCTGATCGGTTCGGTTTTGCCCGATCCGACAAGAACGCCGCCCAGCCCGCTCGTGACGGCGACCGCGGAGGTCGAACCGTCGATGACGCCGGCGGCGCCCGCATCAAAGTGCCCCCCGCCCGTCGCCCCTCTGCCCAGGAACGCCGAACTGATCACATGTGCCTGGGGCTTTTGGAACGACGCCAAGTACGTCGAAGCGATTGGCGTAGCCGAGCAATGTATCGATGAGTTCGAGGGCCAGGCGCTTCGTGACCAACGCACGCTCAGCGTGGGCGAGCAGCCGGCGCCCATCACCGGGAAACCGGGAAGCGCCGCGGAGAAGGATACGATCCTGGCGCAAGGTGTGCTCAATGACGTGGCGGCCTGCCACTTCGTCATGGGCCAGGCGTTGGAGCGTCTGGGCCGGGTGGACGATGCCCGGGCGGCGTACCGGGACGTCCTGCAGTTCCCGTTCGCCCGGGTATGGGATGCCGGCGGCGACCCGGGAGGTCTGGGGTTCTTCTGGTCACCGGCCCAGGCTGCAACCGACCGATTGGCCGCGATGCCCTAGCCGGATCGTCGTGGCGCTGACCGCACTGACGGGCGTCCGGACCCCTGTCACCACTTCGACGTGATCTCTCGTACTGGATTCGGGCGCCCTGAGACCCTACCCTGGCTCCGTTACCGTCCACCGTGTACTTATCACCGTGTGCTTATCTCGGAAGAGACCTTCCGCTGCATAGGGCCCGAAGACCATGTCGACCAATTCAACCGCTTCCGCACCCGCTTTGCGTATTCTGGCCGTCACCCAGGCTCTCTGGGGCGAACGGATCGCGGAGACCGTGCGACGCTTCAGCCCACCAGAATGGTCGGTTGCGAGTCATGCCCTGCCGCGCGTGCTCCCAATGGTGGTGGACGATCCCGAGGACTATCTGCCTGCCCAGTTGCCTCAGGCCGATCTCTTGCTCGCGCTCGGCGAGACGCCCGGGGCGGCCACGCTGATCCCGGACGTGGCGCGGCTGTGCGGCGCTCGCGCCGTCATCGCGCCGATCGATCGCAACGAGTCACTGCCGGCCGGCCTGATGCGCCAGGTGCGCGGCTGGCTCAACGATCAAGGTGTGGCCGTGGTCTTCCCGAAGCCCCTATGCTCCCTGACCGAGACGACCGTGAACGGCGGCCCGATCCGCGAGGCCTATGACGATCCCCTGATCAGCGCCTTCGCCCGGGTCTTCGGGGCGCCGCGGCTCAAGCTGACCATCGACGTCGACCGCGTGATCCGCGGGGCAGACGTCGAGCGGGACTCGGCCTGCGGCTGCACCCGCCACGTCGCCGAGGGCCTGATCGGCTGCCCAGCAGCCGAGGCCGAACTGCGCGCGGGCCTGCTTCATCATCATTACCCGTGTCTGGCGAGCATGAACCAGGATGACGACTATCGCGATACCCTTATGCACATTTCCGGGCACATCCTGCGCGAAGCCGTGAAGCGCGAGGTCCGAGATTACGTCGACGTCGCCATGCTGCGCCCGAGTGGGCACGTCGACGCCTAGGCCGGCGGCGACCGCCCAGCCCACTGTCGCTGCCGTAGCTACCCAAGTTCTATATAGAACTCACCCCGCGATTGTGATAGTTTTCACTATCGAGCGCCGTCGTCCTTTCCTATCCTGACCGCGAAACCCCCGCCTGCGCCCTCACGATCCCGCCCCCCACTCCCCTGAGCACTGGCGTGGCCGTCCATGAGCGTGGGCCAATCGGTAATCGGGGACCGATGCCCTGAGCACCGGCCTTTCCCTCAGGATGGAGGACACATGAGCCAGGTTGTTGTCGATCTAGCCGTCGCCGGCGCAAAGGCGGCCGTGGGTGCTCTCGATGGCCTGTATGCGCAGACGCTGGCCGAGCACGGCCCGGAAACGCCCGTCGGCTTTCCGGATACGGCGTACCGCCTCCCGCTGATCTTAGGGATGTCGGGTCAGGCCGTGGAGAAACTGGGCGATCTCGGGACCGTTTTGGACGCGGCCAAGGGGCTGCTTCCGAAGAGCGACCCCGGCCTGGGCGAGGCGCTCGACGCCGGGATGGCCACGCTCTACGCGGCCGAGGCGATCCAGGCCATCCGCTTCCTGAAGAACGACCAGCCCGAGATCGTGACCGGCGTCAAAGGGCATGAGTCGGGCTATAAGGTCATCGGGCCGATCTCGGACGTGCAGCTGCGCGCCTGGGGCATCCAGCTCGTCGACGGCCGCATGGCCGGCGCGGCGGCCATCATCGGCTGCGCCAAGTCGAACGAGGTCGCGGTCAAGATCGTGCGCGAGTTCCAACGCCGGAACATCCTCTGCCTCCTGTGCGGCAACGTCAACGGCCGCAGCATCATCCATCAGCTTCTGGAAGAAGGCGTCGAGCTCGGCTACGACACCTACACCGTGCCATTCGGCACGGACACCGTCAGCGCCATCTACGCCCTCGGCTTCGCGGCCCGCGCGGCGATGACGTTCGGCGGCATGAAGGGCGGCCAGAAGCAACAGATCCTGGAATACAACCGCGCTCGCGTGCCGGCCTTCGTGCTGGCTCTCGGCGGCGTTGATGAATTGAAGGTCTCGGCCGCGGCCGGCGCCCTCAACTTCGGCTTCCCGGTCATCTGCGACACGCCTGTGCCCGAGATCCTGGCCACGCCCGTGACGAAGTACGAAGCCCTGGTCGGCATGCCCTTTGACGAGATCGCGGGCAAGGACGACATGGAGCGCGCCGAGAAGCTGGTGCAGCGGTGCGTCGAAGTGCGCGACATCAAGATCCGCATCACCGACGTGCCCGTGCCCGTGGCCTACGGCTCCGCGTTCGAGGGCGAGGTGGTGCGCAAGGCCGACATGCGCGTCGAGTTCGGCGGCAAGAAGGCGCGCTGCTACGAGTACCTCAAGATGCTCGACTTCGACGCGGTCGAAGACGGCAAGGTCACGGTCGTCGGCCCCGACTTCAGCGCCGTGCCGGTTGGCGGCGCGATGGACATGGGCATCCTGGTCGAGGTGGCCGGACGCACCATGCAGAAGGATTTCGAGCCGGTGCTCGAGCGCCAGATCCACCACTTCATGAACGGCGCCTCGGGCGTCCAGCACATCGGCCAGCGCGACATCACCTGGCTGCGCATCAGCAAGGTTGCGGCCGACAAGGGCTTCGACCTGCGGCACTTCGGCGACGTCCTGCACGCCCGCTTCCACTCCGACTTCGGCGCCATCGTCGACAAGGTGCAGGTGACCATCTTCACCGACCCGACCGCCGTCGATAAGGGATTGGCGACCGCCCGCGCCGCGTACGACGAGCGCAACGTCCGTCTCGGCAACCTGGTGGACGAGAGCGTCGACGAGTTCTATTCCTGCACGCTGTGCCAGTCGTTCGCGCCCAACCACGTCTGCGTGGTCACACCCGAGCGCCTGGGTCTGTGCGGCGCCTACAACTGGCTCGACTGCAAGGCCTCATTCCAGCTCAACCCGGCCGGGCCGAACCAGCCGATCCAGAAGAGCGCGACGCTCGATGAGTCGAAGGGCTACTGGGCCGGGACCAACTCCTTCATCGACACCGCCTCGCATCAGCAGGTCAAGGAGGTCGCCATCTACTCCATCATGGAGAACCCGATGACGGCCTGCGGCTGCTTCGAGTGCATCGCGATGGTGATCCCCGAGGCCAACGGCGTGATGATCGTCAGCCGCGAAGACACGAGCGTGACGCCCACCGGCATGACGTTCTCAACGTTGGCGGGCATGGCCGGCGGCGGTCAGCAGACGCCGGGCATCATGGGCCACGGCAAGTTCTACATCCTGAGCCCGAAGTTCATCTCGGCTGACGGCGGCTTCAAGCGCATCGTGTGGATGTCATCGATCCTCAAGGAGCAGATGGCCGATCAACTCAAGGCCGTCGCCACTCGCGAGGGCGACCCGCACCTGATGGACAAGGTCTGCGACGAGCGGATCGCGACCGATGTGGACGGGCTTGTGGCGTTCCTGACCGAACAGAGCCACCCGGCCCTGGCCATGGACCCGTTGATGTAACGGAGCCGGGTCCTTACAGACGGAGATTCTTGCCACGAATTTCGCGAATTCGAACGAATGGGCACGAAGGAGCGGATCCTTCCGTGACTACCATTCGTGCGCATTCGCCTCAATTCGCGAAATTCGTGGTGAAGATGCTGACACGCTGAGTTGAGGAACTGTGTGAGCCAACCATGACGACTACGATTGCGTTCGCGGGTAAAGGCGGCGTCGGCAAGACGACGCTCTCGGCCCTGACCATCCGCTACCTGGCCGGGCTCAAGGCCGGCCCGGTGCTGGCTGTCGACGCCGACCCGAGCAGCAACCTCAACCTATTGCTCGGCCTCGAGCTCGACGCCACAGTCTCCGAGCTGCGCGAGGACATGCTCGAGCAGGTCAAGCAGACCCTGACACAGGGCGGCGCCGCCATGGGCACCCTGCCCGGCGGGCAGACCAAGCACGACTACCTCGACCTCGGCATCCGCAACGCCCTGGTCGAAGGCCAGGACGTCGATCTTGTGGCGATGGGGCGCGGCGAAGGCCCTGGTTGCTACTGCGCCGTCAACCACAACCTGCGCGAAGTGCTCGACGCCATCGCCCGCAACTACGCCTTCGTCGTCATCGACAACGAGGCCGGGCTCGAGCACCTCAGCCGCCGCACCACCCGCGGCGTCCAGCACTTGCTCATCGTCAGCGACGCCGGCCCGCGCGGCCTCGTGACGGCCGAACGCGTCGCCAGCTTCCGGCATGAAATCGACATCGCCATCGAGCACGCGCACCTGATCATCAACCGCGCGCCGGCCACGCTGCCGACCGCGCTGACCGACAGGATCGCAACGCTCGATGTGCCGTTGGCCGGCGTGGTCCCCGCCGACGCCGCGCTCGCCGAACTTGAGTTGGCCGGCCGGCCGGTCTGGGAGGCCCCGACGGATGCGCCGGCGGTCGTGGCCCTGAAGGATCTCCTCGATCGTGTGCTCGGGCAGCGATCGAACGGGCCGCGATGAGCGTCCTCCTGGTGCGCGACGTGATGACCATCGGGGTGCCGATCTGCGCCACCGATGAACGCTGCGACGTCGCGAACGCCAGGCTCGCCGGTTTGCCCGGTCAGCCGGAGGCCGCTGTGGTGCTCGACGAGGATGGGATGGCCGCCGGTTGGGTGAGCCGCGAACGGCTGGCTCAGGCCGAGCCTATGACCACCATCGACTCGGTGATGGACGAAGACATCCCGGAAGTGCCGCCGGACATCCCGGCATTGGCCGCGCAGCAGATGATGCGCGATCGCGGCGTGACGCACGTGTTTCTGATGCACAGCTGGCCGGGCGAGCCTCGCCCGTCGGCCGTGCTGGCGCTCAGCACGCTGGAGCGCCTCGAACTCGGAGGGATTTAGCCACGAATTTCGCGAATTGTGACGAATTGGCACGAACGGAGAATGGGTTGATTGCGCGGTTCGCTTTGTCGATCATTCGTGCCAATTCGTCCAGATTCGTGTCATTCGTGGCCAGATCCCATTGCATTGAGAGGTGACATGGCAACAGTAGACATTGTCAAAGAGAAATGGGCGGGTTCGGTCCGTGAGTTGACGATCGGCGCCACGGCCGCTGACGGCGGCACGCGATCGCGAACGCTCACCCTCGGCGGTGAACGGACCCTGCCCGGTTTGCACTTCGAGGGCGCACTGCCACACCCGACGGCGTTGGCCTTCGAGGTCCGCGATCGACGGCCGGACGACTGGTCGCCGTTGCTGCGCCAGGCCTGGGGCGCGCTGCTGGACGATCCGGCCGAGTGGGCCAAGGCCGCCGAAGCGCTCGGCGCCGACTTGATCTACCTGACGCTCTCGTTGACCACCGCTGACGGCCAGCCCAACACGCCCGAGAACGCACGCGCCGTCGTGCGCAAGGTGCTCGGGGCGACCGGGTTGCCGCTCGCCGTGATCGGACCCGGCCAGGCCGAGATGGACAACGCGTTGTTGGTGGCCGTGGCCGATGAGGCCAAGGGCGAACGCCTGCTCCTCGGCAGCTGCGAGGACAAGAACTATCGCACCCTGGTCGCTGCCGCGATGGGCAACGATCACCTAGTGACGACGAAGACGCCGATGGACGTCAACCTGTCGAAGCAGCTCGTCATCCTGGTGCACGACATGGGCATGTCGCTCGACCGGATCGTGATCGACCCGACCACCGGCGCGCTCGGCTACGGCATCGAGTACGGCTACTCGGTGATGGAGCGGCTGCGCCTGGCCGCGCTCGGCGGCGACAGCATGACCCAGCAGCCAATGGTGGTGACCCCGGGCGAAGAGACCTGGAAGACCAAGGAGTCAAAGGTCGGCGAAGGCGTGCCGGCCACCTGGGGCGAGTGGGAGCGGCGCGCGATCAACTGGGAAACCCTGACCGCCAGTTCGCTGATCCACTCGGGCGCCGACCTGGTCGTCGTGCGTCATCCCGAGACGCTCAAACGGCTCAAGCCATTC
>JBGAJV010000036.1:0-64402 GCA_044224715.1 Anaerolineales bacterium
CTGACACGCTCTGAAAAAAACGCGCCGGCGATTGCCGGCGCGTTTTCTTTTTCCCAGAAGGTGAAATACGGTGAGCGACATGGGGCGAAGCCCCGCCCTATGTCGCTCACCGTTTCTTGCCCAGCATCCTGCTGGTCAATCAGTTGTGAGAAGGCGTGGACCTCGGGCGAAGATCGCCCCGGCAAATCAGGTTCAAGTGCACCGAGGTTCGGCGGCGGCCGCCGCGAACCACAGTACAATAGCGCCGATGTCATCCCCGATGCCGATGCTGCGCATCCAGCAAGCGGACCGATTGATCGCGATTCTGCAGAGCGCGACATGCTGCAGCCTGTACGGCCTGAGCAACGCCGGCAAGAGCCAGCTCCTGCGCGCCCTGCCCGACTTCGCCCGCAGCCGCCCCGACTGCGAATCGCTGCTGCTGGTCTACGTCGACTGCAATCGCATCGTCGAAAACAACGCGCATGGGTTTTTCGAAGTGATCGTGCGTTCGTTGCTTGAGGGCCTCGAGGAGGCCAACGGCACCGTGTCGGCGGGGCTGCTCGCCAGCCTGCGCGATCATCATCAGGCCATCACCTCCGCCGCATCGGGCTTTCAAGCGTCGCTGGCGTTCAACAATGGCATCGCCGAGGTGTGCGCGGGGTTGGGCCGCAACCTGGTGTTGTTGCTCGACGAGTTCGACGAGATCTACACGGCGATCGAAGAACGCGCCCTGCTCAACCTGCGCGCGCTCAAGGACAAATATCGTGAGCGGCTGACGTTCCTGACGGCCACCATTCGACCGTTGACCGATTACGCCATCCGCGCGGAGAACGAGTTCGCCGAACTCTTCACGAACGCGAGCGTGCCGACCGGGCTTTTGTCGACCGAGGACGCCCAACGCGTGATCGCGTTAACGGGCGGCGAGCATCTGCCGGCCGACGTGCAGACGCAGATCGCGGCGCTCGGCGGCGGCCACTTCGGCCTGATCACGGCGCTGACGCAGGCGACGCTGCGGCATACCACGGCCCTGGCCAACGACGCCAACGCCCGCGCCGAATGTCTCAAGATCTGGAATCAACTGCGACCCGAGGAGCAAAACGCGCTGACCGTCCTCGCCGCCAACGGCGACGAAGGCCTCAACCCGCTTGACCGCGAACATCTGGCTGCTTTCGGGTTACTCGACGCGAACGGCCGACTGTTCTCGCCGCTCTTCAAGACGTTTCTGGTCCGCCAGGGCGCCGGCGCGCAGAACATCGAACAAGGCGTGTACGTGGACGAGGATGCCGGCGAGGTGCGCGTCGACGGCGTCAAGATCTCGGTGCTGACCGACCTCGAATATCGGCTGATGCAACTGCTCGCCCAACGCCGCGATCGCTTGACGACCAAGGAGATGATCGTCGAGTCGGTCTGGAACAGCAATTATCTGGATCGGGTCGACGACGCCCGCATCGAAAAACTGGTCAGTCGATTGCGCGCCAAGATCGAACCCGACCCGCTCAAGCCCCGGTATCTGCTGACCCAACGAGGGCGCGGTTACAAACTCGTCAACAAGCCGGCCACCGACGCCGACGCCTGAAGGCCCGCCTAAGACGACAATTCCAGCATGAAGTACACGTCGCCATCGCGATGATGCGTGACGGCGAAGCCAAGTCGCCTGTAGAACGCGATCGCGTCGCTCCAGGTCTCGGTGGTTTCGAGGATCAGTCGGCGTACGCCGCGCTCCTGGGCCGTGGCGAGCAGGGCCTCGGCCAGTCGCCGCCCCACCCCATGCCGCCGCCAGTCGCGGGCCACCGACATGCGCACGATCTCGGCGGTGTCCGACCCGCGCGGCACAAGCGCGCCCGTGCCGATCAGAACCGCGTCGGACCAGGCGCACAAGAACACGCCGTCGGCGTATGTGGCGGCGATGTCATTCAAATCCGGGTTGCGGGTCGGGTCCAGGACGCCCCAGCGCTCGGTGAGCCCGGCCAGGATCAGGGCCCGCGCGGCGTCCTGATCCTGCGCGCGAAACGGCGCGATCCGGACAAGCCCTGGTCGCTCCGGACGCGCGGCCATCATGCCCCGCTTGCCGCCTCCGGGCGCAGCCCCCACGCTTGCAGTTCGACCGGGTTGCCCTCCGGATCGGTGACGTAGCACCAGGTGACGAGTCGGTCCACGCCCACCGGGGTCTGCACGACGGCGCCGAGCGCGGCGCCACCGGCGGCGAGCACCTCCGCGCGCGCCGCCTCGACGTCGGCGACCTGAAAGGCCAGATGCCCGTAGCCCGGGCGATTGATCGCGATCTCCGGTTTGATCGGCATCTCGCCGTAGCTGAAGATCTCGACGGTCGGGCCGTCCGGGCCGTGCCCCGGCAACCGCAGATGCAGGCCACGGATCGTCGCGCCGCTCACGCCCGTGCCGGCCTCGAGCGCCGGCCCCTTGAGGTCGCGTTCCGGCGGCACCGGCACGCAGCCGAAGTGGTCGACGTAGAAGTCGACGAGTCGACGCCAATCCTGCGCGACGATGTTGAGGTGTCCAAAACGCGCTCCAGCGATCATGTCAGCCTCCTGTGTCTCGATTATCATACCCGGCATGCCCGAACCGATTCGCCGCCGCGTGCTCAGCATCACTCACAACCCCACGATCACCGTGGCCGGTGGACGCCGGCTCATCGCCGCGCTGGGTTGGAACGACCCGACCGTGCTCGCCGAACGTTTCATCGAAGACGTACGCGCGTGCAGCCACGGCCTCGTGGACTTTCACGTCGTCGAGCGGATCGAGGTCGACGGTCTTCCGACCAAGATCGACGGCTTCGCCTACACGCCCGAGTCGTATTGGACGAACTGGCAGCGCCGCGGCGGCTGGCATCGCCCAGACGGCGTGGACTACCTGCGTTTGACCGCCGAGTTCGACCTGATCGCGCGTGTCGACGGCGGCCAGATCGACGAGGTCTGGCTGTTCGGTGGTCCGTACTTCGGCTACTACGAGTCGATCATGGCGGGCCCGGGCGCGCTCCCGTGCAATGCCCCGCCGCTTCAGGGCACCGAACACGCGCGACGCCGCTTCGTCATCATGGGGTTCAACTACGAACGCGGCGTCGGCGAAATGCTCGAGGACCTTGGCCATCGCGCCGAAGACATCCTGCGCCACACCTATCGCAACACGCACGGCGCCGCGAATCTGTGGGAGCGATTCACGCGTCATGAGCAGACCCACCCGGGCCGGGCCGAATGTGGCAATGTGCACTTTGCGCCGAACAGCCGGCGGGACTACGATTGGGGCAATCAGCAGCCGGTCGTCAGCCGATCGCGGGCGTGGTTGAACTTCCCGAACATCGACGCGACCGCGCGACGCGAGACCTGCGCCGAGTGGGGAAACGGCGACATCCGCTTGCACCACCTCTGGTGGTTCACCCATTTCCCGCATAGCGACGGTGCGGCCGACGGCGTCGGCTGGAACTGGTGGGAGCCCGTCATCGATCCGAATCGGATCCGATAGCCATCTGGCACGCTTCTTGCAATATCGTTCGTGCCCCTGTGCGACCCATCCGTTATGTCGCCCTGTGGTGAGGATCGATGACGCTGGGAGCGCCCGCATTGACTGGCACCGATATCAGTGTTAAAAAAGGGTTTGCAGAACCCGACGACATCATGGAAGCCACGGTATCCGCCCCGACGACCCCTACCCCAGCCGATTCGCGGCCGATTTCGCGTGCCATGCGCTGGGGCCTGTACACGTTCATCCCGGTGTTTGGGGCGGCGCTCGGTCTGGCGGTGGGCTACCTGGTGCGCGGCGTCGATTTTGGCCTCAGCGTCGCCATCCCGGCCGCGCCAGCGCTGATCGTTGGCGTGCTCGCGGTGCTCTTCCTGGCACTGGCGTTCCACGAGATCGGTCACCTGATCGGCGGCAGTCTGATGGGCTTCCGGTTCATGTTGCTGGTCATCGGACCGCTGAAGCTGGTGCGCGAGGGCGACTCGATCCAGTGGCGCTTGAACGAGGATCTATCGCTGTATGGCGGTTTGGCGGCCTCGGTGCCGATGGACGGTCACAACCTCACCCCGCGTTTCGCCGTCGCGATCGCGGCAGGCCCGCTGGCCAGCCTGTTCTTTTCGGCGCTCGGGCTTGGCGCGGCCTTCTTCCTGCGCGACGTGAGCAACAATCTACACGGCGAGTCGTTGTTCTGGCTCCTCGTGTTCAGCCTCCTCAACGGCGGGATCTTCCTTGCCACCATCCTGCCCGGCAAAACGGGGGGCTTCCAAACCGACGGCGCCCAGTTGCTGGATTGTTTGCGGGGTGGCCATGAAGCCGAGCGCAAGCAACTGAGCATCGCGATCACCGGCGCTTCGGCCGGTGGCACCCGCCCGCGCGACCAGAACCCGCGGCTCATGCAGCGGTTCCTCGATCTGCGCGAGGGCGGCGTCCAGGACGCGATCGCGAACTGGTTCGGCTACATCTGGCTGCTCGACTCCGGCCGCGCGGCCGAAGCCGGCGACCTGCTCGACCTGGCTCTGACCCAACAAGAGGGTCTGCCCGAGACCTTCCGCCCCGCCCTCGTGGTCGAGGCGGCCTACTACGAAGCCTGGTGCCGCGGCAACGCCGCCCGCGCGCGCGATCTGCTCGGAACCGCGCAAGGCGGCATGGTCGAGCCGCATATCCGCGCCCGCGCCGAGGCCGCCGTGCTGTTCGCCGAGGATAAGTTCGCCGAGGCCGCCGACATGGCGCGCACCGGGCTGGCCGTGACGCGCCGCAGCATGGACCGCGGCGGCGCCGTGGCCGAGCACGATTGGCTCCAGGAGATCAAGCTCCAGGCCGAAGCGCGCAACCCGCAACCCATCTTCCGATAATTCCGTATAGCGGATGAACGACGCGAGACGAAGGTTGAGCGACTTTCAACCTTCGTCTTTTTTTGTCATATACTAACGGCCATTCTCTGCCTACTTCACAAGGAGCATGCATGAGCACCAGCAACCGTCTTGACCTGCCCGATCCGACCGTCACGGCGAGCGGCAAGGGCGTCACCGGCATGGAGTACAAGATCATCGGCAGCACGCTGCAGGCCGTCCTCATGGAGCTCGATCCGGGTGAGACCGTCTACTCCGAGTCGGGTGGCATGTCGTGGATGAGCCACAACATCGACATGAAGACCAGCGGTCGCGGCGGCGGATTGGGCGGCATCCTCAAGCGCGCCGTGAGCGGTGAGTCGCTGTTCCTGGTCGAGTACACCAGCGTCGGCGGCAAGGGCATCGTGGCCTTCGCCAGCGACTTCCCCGGCAAGATCGTGCCGGTCAGCCTGCAGGATGGCCAGTCGATCATCGCGCAGAAGTCCGCGTTCCTGGCGGCCGAGAAGACCGTCGGGCTCGACATCCACTTCCGCCGCAAGCTCGGCGCCGGCCTGTTCGGCGGCGAGGGCTTTATCATGCAGAAGCTGACCGGGCCCGGTCTGGCTTTCGTCTGTCTCGACGGCGAGATCGTCGAATACACGCTCGAGGCCAACCAGGTGCTCAAGGTCGACACCGGCCACGTGGCCATGCTCGAGCCGAGCGTGGGCTTCGACATCGAGATGGTCAAGGGCTTCACCAACATCCTCTTCGGCGGCGAGGGCCTGTTCCTGGCCACGCTGCGCGGCCCGGGGCGGGTCTGGCTGCAGACCATGCCGACCCAGAACCTGGCCAAGGCGATCCTGCCCTACATCCCGCGCACCTCGAGCTAAGCGGCACGTTTCGACCGCACACGAGGCCCACGCGTCGGGATCCGTACCCGGCCGTGGGCCTCGCTTTATTGCTGTATCCTTGTTCGCCTATGACGTCTTCTCTCAAACCGACCCAGCGTCCGGGCTGGGTCAAGATCGCGGCCATCATCATCGGCACGGTTTTGATCTGGCTTGCGGCCAATGCCGGGTTGGCCCTGCTGCTCGGCCGCCGGGTGCTCGACGTGACTGTGGCCGATCGCGGTCCGGCCGCCATCTGGCTGCCGTTCCTCGTCGGCGCGCTCAATCTGGTCGCGCTGGGCGGCGTGGGTCTGGCGCTCGGGCTGCTCACGCGCGCGATCACGCCGGCGCAGCTGGGGCTTCTGGCGCGTCCGACCTGGCTCTGGCTGGGCCTGGTGTTGGGGCTCACGTTTGGGCTGCTGCCGTTGCGGATCGCGGTCGGCCTGCTGTACGTGCTGATCACGCGCGACACGAGCCTGGACGCGCGCACGAGCCTGGTTTTCCCGGAGATCAGCCTCGGGGCCTTTGCCTCTGCCTTTGTCGGCGTCGGTCTGCTGGCGCCGATCGGCGAGGAGGCTTTTTTTCGCGGTGTCGTGTATACGCTGCTGCGTCAACGGCTTGACGCGCGCTGGGCGATCGCGCTCAGCAGCCTCGGCTTCGCGCTGGCGCACGCCGACTCCCCGCCGGTGATCCTGACCAGCCTGATCATCGGCCTCGCGCTCGCCTGGGCCTATGAACGAACGCGCTCGCTCTGGCCCGGTATCATCATCCACATGCTCAACAACAGCCTGGTGGTCGTGCTCGGCTTTGCCGGCCTGGCCGCGCAGAAATGGCTGCAGTGAACCCAGACACCGGGAGTGCCCCGATGTCTGGGCGGAGGCAATATGACCATCACCCGATATCTTTACCGCTCGACCGTGGCCGCGCTGTGTGTGATGCTCGTCGGCGGCTTGCTCGCACCGCGCGCCGCGCAGGCGCAGACCGGCCCGGGGATCTTCGAGCCCGCGACCTGCATGTTCGACCTGCCCTCGGGCACCTACGACGGCCGCGGTGTCGCGGTCGAGGGCGCCTATCGTATCGATTGCGGGTGGCTGACCGTGCCCGCCCAGCACAGCCAGCCGGACGGCCCCACCCTGCAGCTGGCGGTCGGCATCGTGCGCAGCCAGGCCGACGTCGTCGCGCCCGATCCGCTCGTGATGCTGCAGGGCGGCCCCGGCGGTTCATCGATCGACGTGTTCTTTCAATTCCTGTTCCCGCCGCTGCAGGCGCCGAACGCGCTGGTGGCCGACCGCGACATCATCATCTTCGACCAGCGCGGCACGCTGCACTCGCGGCCGTTTCTGGATTGCCCGGAGTATCTGACGCTGGCGGAAGACACGCTGGACGAGGATCTGTCGCGCGAGGAATCGGATCGGTTGGCCGATCAGGCCACCGATGCCTGCGTGCAACGTCTACGCGACGCGGGCGTCGATTTCTCGGTCTTCGACAGCGTCGAGAACGCCGCCGACATCGACACACTCCGCACGGCCCTGGGCTATGATCAGATCAACCTGTACGGCGTCTCCTACGGCACGTTGCTCGCGCTGCACACGATGCGCGATTACCCGGCCGGGCTGCGGTCGGTGATCCTCGATTCGGTCGCGCCAACGCAGAGCAACTTCCTCCTGGAAGCCATGACGTCGTGGCAGCGCGGGCTGAACGCCTTCTTCGACTCCTGCCGCGCGGATGCCGCCTGCAACAAAGCCTACCCGGATCTGGAGAACGCCTTCTACGAGACGATCGACACGCTCAACCAGAACCCGGTGATGTTGACGATCGACGAACGCGAACCGCTCAGCCATCAGGCGACCGGGCGCCAGGTCGACGCGCTGCTCACCGGCGACGGCTTCCTGTCGCTGACGATCCAGACCCTGTACTCGACCGAGACGATCCCGCTACTGCCCAAGATGATCATGGACGTGCACGACAAGGGCGACAGCCTCCTGATGCGGTTGTTCTGGTCGCTCGTGGTGTACGACGGGACGATGGCGACCGGCATGTACCACGCCACGATGTGTGCCGAAGAGCCGGTGCTGAGCGATTTCAGCTTCAACGCCGATGGGGTTCGGCCCGAGATCACCGGATCGCTGCTCAACGACACGGAATCGATCGAACACTTCTGCAAGACCATCCAGGTGCCGGCGCTGCCCCCGGCGGTGAACGAGCCGGTCGTCAGCGACATCCCGACCCTGGTGATCAACGGCCAGATGGACCCGATCACGCCGCCGGCCAACGGCGAGCTGGTCGCGCAGACGCTGAGCCGTAGCTTCGTGGTGACGACGCCGTTCGGCGGTCATGGAAGCGGTCTCTCCGGGAAATGCATGGCCGGCGTCATGCTGGCCTTCATCAAGGATCCAAGTCAACGCCCGGACACGACGTGCGCGGACACTCAGCCCATCGGCTTCAAGACGCCCGCCACGATGGTGATGACCACGACCCCGTGGGACATCCTCTCGGGCGCGGGGACCGACCAGTTGATCGCCCTGGGTGTCGCGTTCCTGGCCGCCCTCCTGCTGGCGAGCGCCTGGCTGGTGTGGCCGATCATGTGGGTGGTCGGACTGATCGCGAAGTGGGGGCCGGCCACGCCGCAAACCGCGCGCGAGAAGCTCGGACGATGGGGCGCGCGTCTTGTGGGGCTCTCCGCCGGTCTGCTGGCGCTCGTCTTCCTGATCACGGTCACGGGCACGGCGGTCTGGGCCTCGCTCAACGACGGCTACACCTTGCTCTACGGCCTGCCGGGCTGGACGATGCCGGTCTTCCTGATCCCCGCGATCGTCGTGTTGCTGACCCTGGCCATGCTGGTCGGGGCCGTCGGCAGCTGGTGGGACCGCGGCTGGGGCATCCCGGGTCGCCTCTTCTATGCGTTCGTCACGATGATGAGCCTGGTCTTCCTTGGGGCGCTTGTGCCGCTCGGCTGGCTCTGGGTGTGGGCCTGATCGCGTGAAAGCCACGCAAAAAGCGCGGTCGTCCCGGGTGGGCGACCGCGCTTTTTTCCGTCGATTGCGGTATCGCCCGGGGCTCACGCAGTTCTAAGGCTTCTACAATGACCGCTCGGTCAGTTCCGAATGCTATCTTGTTGGTCGTGACAAGCCTCTCCGTTTCCCTCCACCTGGCGACGCGCGAGCTCTGGCGCAACCGGGGCCGTTTCATGCTCTTCAGCATGGTGATCGCGCTCATCACCGTGCTGGTCCTGTTCATCGCGGCCCTGGCCGAGGGGCTGGCCGACGCGAACCGCCAATATCTGTCGAAGCTCGACGCCCAGCTCGTCGTGCTCGGCGACCGCGCCGACGGCATCCTGACGGCGAGCCGCGTCGGCCGGTCGCGCATGGCGGCCGTCGACCGGATCGAGGGCGTGGCGTCGGCCGGTTCGATCGGCTTCTCGTCCGCCAACGTCATCGACCCGTTGCCGAAGAACGGGTCGCCGCTGCGCGTGTCGCTGGTCGGCGTCGAGCCCGGCAAGCCGGGCGAGCCCCCGGCGATCCAGGGCCGCTCGCTCAGCACCATCCAGGCGGCCGAGGTCGTCCTCGACCGCGGCGTGCTCAACCAGCTCAAGCTCAACGTCGGCGACAGCCTCACCATCCAGACCACCCAGGGCACGCAGGACCAGACCTACACGCTCAAGGTGGTGGGGATCAGCGACAACGAGACGTATCTGTTCCAGCCGACCCTGTTTGTGCCGATGTTCACCTGGGACCGCGTGCGGCCGAAGGGCGAAGGCGAGTCGGCCAGCTCCGAGTTGACGGTCGGAGCGATCGCCGTCAAGCTCGACGACCCGACGCAGACCGTCGCGATGCGCCAACGCATCCTCGACACGATCGCGCGCGTCGAGGTTCAGACCGTGCGCGAGACCTACGAGAAGCTGCCGGGTTACTCGGCCCAGCAAAGCACGTTGACCACGCAAAGCGTGTTCACGCTGTTGATCGGCGTGCTGGTGATCGGCGGCTTCTTCCAGATCCAAATCCTGCAGAAGGTGCCGCAGATCGGCGTGCTCAAGGCCATCGGCGCGAGCAACGCCACCGTCGGCACGGCCGCCGTGCTGCAGATCGTGCTGGTCACCGCGATCGGCGTGTTCCTGGGCAGCGCGCTGACGCTCGGGCTCAGCCTGGGCATGCCGGCTTCGGTGCCGGTGGCCTTCACGGGCGTGGGCGTCGCCACCGCAGTCGGCGCCCTGCTGTTGATCGGCCCGATCGGCGGCAGCGTGTCGGTCCGTTATGCGATCCAGATCGAGCCGCTGCGCGCGCTCGGATTGTGAGGCCCCGACCATGTACGCACTCGAAACCCGCAACGTCACAAAGACCTACACGCTCGAGGGCCAGCCGATCTACGCGGTCAAGGACGTGTCGCTGGCGGTCAAGCCCGGCGAGTTCGTCGCGCTCGTCGGCCCGAGCGGCTCGGGCAAGACCACCATGCTCGCCATCCTGGCGGCCCTGCTCGCCCCGACCGCGGGCGAAGTCATGATCGCCGGTCGCGACCTGGCCAGGCTCTCCGATGGCGAGCGCGTGGCTTTTCGACGACAACAGATCGGGTTCACGTTTCAGGCCAACAACCTTGTGCCGTATCTCAATGCGCAGGAGAACGTCGAGTTGATGTTGCGGCTCAACGGCAAGCTCGACAAGGCCGGTCGCGAACGCGCGCGAGAGATCCTGACCCGGCTCGGCCTGGCCAATCGTCTGCACAACCTGCCCGGACAGATGTCGGGCGGCCAGCAGCAGCGCGTCGCCATCGCCCGCGCGCTGATCCACAACCCGGCCGTCGTGCTCGCCGACGAGCCGACGGCGAGCCTCGACACCGAGCGCGCTTTTCAGGTCGTCGAGACGTTCGCGGGATTGATCCATGAGCAGGGGCGCGCGGGGATCATGGTCACGCACGACCTGCGCATGGTCTCGTTTACTGATCGCGTGATCATGATGCGCGACGGCGTGATCGCGGCGACCTACGAGACGCCGGCCGAGATCGAGGCGCTTGCCACGCGTGGACACGCCGACGAGCATACGACTCACGCGCCTCGGCCCCAGACGACCGGCACGCTCAACCTGGCGCCGGTCGGCGCCTGAGTCGTCCGCCGACAGCGGGTGTGTCGTTTGGCAAGACCAAGCGACACACCCGCTTTTGTTTAAAGCCCGAGTTTTGAGTTTGCGTGAAGTTCGGGTATCGTCAGGTGGCCCGCGGCCCCGTTCATGCGTCGCGGGATGGACCCAGACATGCTCGATCGACTCATCCTGGCGCTCAGTTTTCTGACGCGCCTGCCCACACCGGCATTGGCGCGCACGCCGAGCGCCGGCGACCTCGGCCGCTCGGCCGGCTGGTTTCCGCTGGTCGGCCTGATCCTCGGCGGTCTGCTCGCCGCTGCGCTCTACGGCCTACGCCAGATCTTCGAACCGTGGTTGGCGGCGACGATCACGGTGGCGCTGTGGGCAGCGCTCACCGGCGGCCTGCACCTCGACGGCCTGGCCGACTGCGGCGATGCCCTGTTGCCCGCCCTGCCCCGCGAACGTCGTCTTCAGATCCTGGTCGACCCACGGCTGGGCACGTTCGGCGCCCTGACGTTGCTGCTCCTGATCCTGCTCAAAATCGCGGCCGTGGCCAGTTTGCCGGCGACGGCGCTCGTGCCGCTCGCGATCGCGCCCGTGATCGGGCGCTGGCTGGTCGTGATCGCGGGCAAATTGCCGCTGGCCGAGAACGCCGGGCTCGGCGAGGACTTCGCGGCCGGGCTGACGCCAGGCGTGATCGTGGCCGCCGCGCTTCTGCCGATCGGCGTGCTCGCGCTCGGGGTCATGGGCGATCTGCGACTCCTGATCGGCGTGCTGCTCGCGCACCTCGTCGCGCTGGCAGGCGCCGCGATTTCGCGCGATCGGCTCGGTGGCATGGGCGGCGACATGCTCGGCGCCATCATCGAGGTCTCCGAGCTGGCCGTGCTCCTGACCTTCGCGGCGCAGTGGCCGGCATGACCCCACTCAACATCGGCACCACGTCCTACATCATCCCGGGCGATCTCGTCGCGAACGCGCGCCACCTCGCCGATCGCGCGCATCACATGCAGCTGGTGCTCTTCGACGTCCCGGGCGGGCCGTGCAATTTCCCGAGCCCGGCGGACGTGAAAGCCCTGCGCGTGATCGCGGATGCGACCGGGCTGAGCTACACCGTTCATCTGCCGCTCGATCTGCGGCTGGGCGCGCCGGACGATCCGTTGGGTCATCCGGCGCTGGTCAAGGCGCGCACCGTGATCGCGGCGACGCGTGACCTGGCTCCGGTCGCCTACATCGCGCACCTCGACGGCCGCGAGCTCCTGCCCGGGCCGATCGACTCGCGCGCGCACGCGGATTGGTGTGCGCGGACGATCGTGGCGCTCGAGCATGTGACCGACTGGATCGGCGATCCGGTCTTGCTGGCGGTCGAGAACCTGGAGACCTATCCGCTCGACTTCGCCGATCCGGTGCTCGCGCGCGTGCCCGTGTCGCGCTGCGTCGACATCGGCCATTTGTGGCTCGACGGCCATGACCCATTGCCCACGCTGCGGCAGGCCTTGCCGCGCACGCGCGTGATCCATCTGCACGGCCTGGCGGCGAAGGATCACAGCTCGCTGGCGCATACGCCGGCCGCACAGCTCGACCGAGTCATCGAGGCCCTGCTCGCGGCCGACTTCGACGGTCTGCTCACGCTCGAGGTGTTCGAAGCCGATTTCGAGACGTCGCTGGCTGCCGTGCACGCCAGCCTGGAGCGGCTGCGCAGCGCGGCCGGTGCCTGACGCCGCGTCGCCTCTCGCCTGGACACCCCATGCTCACCTTCATCCTCGGCGGCGCACGAAGCGGCAAAAGCAGTTACGCGGAACGTTTGGCAGCGGCGCAGGGCGGCCCCGTGCTCTACGTCGCCACAGCCCGTGCCTGGGACGAGGACATGGCGGCCCGCATCCGGCGCCATCGGGCCGATCGCCCCGCGCATTGGACGACGCTCGAGGCCCCGCTCAACGTCGGCGACCGTGTGACCGAGTGGTTGGCGACCGCGCCCCAGCGGCCCGCGGTCATCCTGCTCGATTGCCTGACCCTGCTGGCGAACAACGTCGTGGCGCCGTTGCCCGAAGATCTGCGGCCCGAGGTGGCCGAGGCCGCGCTCGCCCCCGAGATCGAGGCGCTGTCGACCGCGATCCGCGCCTCGGGCGTGGATTGGATCATCGTTTCGAACGAGGTCGGCCTCGGCATCGTGCCGCCCTATCCGCTCGGCCGGGCCTATCGCGACGCCCTCGGTCGCGCCAACCAGCGCGTCGCCGCCCTGGCCGATCGCGTGTTCTTCATGGTCGCCGGCCTGCCGATGACGGTCAAGTAGGGGCGGCCCTTGTGGCCGCCCCGGCGCCCTGGCCGCCGCCCCGGCCCTTGCGACCACCCCGGGTTCACGACACCGCGCTTGCTATACTTTCTCCATGGCCTCCCCCTGGCTGCCCTACCTCAGCGATCTCTACGGCTCAGATCGCGCGCCCGAGATCGCAACTCGGCTGGACGCCGTGATCGCGCGCCATCAGCCGACGCTCCCGACGCCGACACGCCCCGGGCGCCAGGTGTCACTCAGCGAACGCGACTCGCTGCTGATCACGTACGGTGATCAGGTCACGGCGCCGGCTGAGGCGCCGCTGCGCACGTTGGCCCAGGTCTGCGACGAGCGCCTGACCGGGCTGGTCAGTGGCGTGCACATCCTGCCTTTCTATCCATGGACGTCGGACGATGGCTTCTCGGTGGTCGACTACCGCGCCATCGATCCGGCGCTGGGCACCTGGGCCGACGTGCGCGCCCTCGGCCGACGCTTCCGGCTGATGTTCGACGGCGTCGTCAACCACATCTCCGCCAGCAGCGCCTGGTTTCAAGCATTTCTGCGCGACGAGCCCAGATACCGCGACTACTTCATCGTCGTCGTGGACGACCCCGACCTCTCGCAGGTCGTGCGTCCGCGCGCGCTGCCATTGCTCACATCCGTGACCACTACCGCCGGGGACAAGCAGGTCTGGACGACGTTCAGCGTCGATCAGATCGATCTGAACGTGCAAAACCCCGAGGTGCTGCTCGAGATCGTCGACGTGCTGCTCGGTTACGCCGCCGAGGGCGCGGATTTCATCCGTCTGGACGCGATCGGCTATCTGTGGAAGGAGGTCGGCACGACCTGCATCCATCTGCCGCAAACCCACCGCGTCATCCAGCTCGTGCGTGCCGTGTTCGACGTGGCCGCGCCACACGTCGCCCTGATCACCGAAACCAACGTGCCGCACGTCGACAACATCTCGTATTTCGGCGACGGCCACAACGAGGCCCAGCTCGTCTACAACTTCGCGCTGCCGCCGCTGACGCTGCACACGTTGCGCACCGGTGACGCGTCGGCCTTGAGCGCCTGGGCGGCGGCGCTGAAGCTGCCGTCGACCGATGTGACGTACTTCAATTTCCTGGCCTCGCACGACGGCATCGGGATCAACCCCGCGCGCGGCATCCTGCCCCAAGCCGACATCGACGCGCTCGTCCAACAGACGCTGGACCATGGCGGCCTGATCTCGACCAAGCACAATTCGGACGGCTCGCAGAGCCCGTACGAGATGAACATCAGCTACTTCGACGCGCTGTCTGACCCGGCTGGCGACGAGGCGCTCGCCTTGCAGGCCGCGCGCTTCATGGCCGCTCAGGCGATCATGCTGACGATCATCGGCATGCCCGGGATCTATTTCCACAGCCTGTTCGGGTCGCGCGGCTGGCCCGAGGGCGTGCGTCAGACCGGCCGGAACCGCACCATCAACCGCGAGAAGCTCACCCGCGAGCGCCTCGACAGCGAGCTGGGCCGCCCGTCGTCGCTGCGGCGCCTGGTCTTCGACGCCTACGCCGGGCTGCTCCACGCACGCGCCGGCACGCCGGCTTTCCATCCGCACGGCGCCCAGCAGGTCATCGACGCCGGCAAGCACGTGTTCGCCGTATGGCGCACGTCGCCGGATGGATCCGAGCGCGTGCTCGCCCTGCAAAACGTCACGGCCCTTCCGCAACAGTGCGACCTCGCCGGCCTCGGTCTGGCCTGGCCAGCCCGCGATCTCGTGGCCGGCGTCGCTGTTTCCGCGAACACGGTCACGCTCGATCCGTATCAAACGGTCTGGTTATCGTCGGCTCCGTAGCCGCCGCGGGCCCTCGTCCTCGCGTCCCGCCATCCGCACACGCAAAACAAAGCGGCCCGGACCATCTGGTCCGGGCCGCTGCGCAGCGTGGATCGATCGACTTAGAACAGACCCTTGACCTTGCCGGTCACCAGATCCAGGTCGACGTCGAAGAACGACGGTCGAGTCGACAAACCGGGCATGGTGCGCATCGTGCCCACCAGCGGATACAGGAAGCCCGACCCGATCGAGGCGCGGATGTCGCGGATCGGGATGCGGAAGCCGGTCGGCGCGTTCTTGAGGTTCGGGTCGGCCGAGAAGCTCAGGTGCGTCTTGGCCATGCAGATCGGCAGGTTGGTGTAGCCGGCCTGCGTGAAGCGCTCGATCTTGGCCTCGGCCTCGGGCTCGAAATCAACGCCGTCGGCGCCGTAGAACTTCGCGATCGCCTCGATCTTTTCCTTGATCGTGGCATCCAGCGAGTACAGGAACTTGAAGTTCTTGGGCTTGTGGGTCGCCTTGATCACGGCCTCGCCCAGGGCCACGGTGCCCTTGCCGCCGTCGGCCCAGTGCGAGCACTTGACCGCGTCTTCGGCGCCGGCTTCGAGGGCGGCGTCACGGATCAGGTTGATCTCGGCCTCGGTGTCGGTCGCGAACGAGTTGACGGCCACCACCACCGGTACGCCGTAGCCGGCCGCGTTTTGGATGTGGCGCAGCAGGTTCGGCAGACCGGCGCGCAGCAGGTCAAGATTCTCGTCGGTGTAGGCCTTGTCGAGCGGCTTGCCAGGCGTCACCTTCGGCCCGCCGCCGTGCATCTTCAAGGCGCGCACCGTGGCCACCAGCACCACGCAATCGGGCGTCAGACCCGAGTAGCGGCACTTGATGTCCATGAACTTCTCCATGCCGATGTCCGCGCCAAAGCCCGACTCGGTGATCACGTACCCATCGGGCCCGACCAGCTTGAGCGCGATCTGGTCGGCCAGGATCGACGATTGTCCGTGGGCGATGTTGGCGAACGGGCCGGCATGGACAAAGGCCGGCGTGCCTTCGAGGGTCTGCATCAGGTTCGGCATGATCGCGTCCTTCATCAGGACCGTGATCGCGCCGGCCACGCCGAGGTCATCGGCCGTGAGCGGCTCGCCGGACTTCGAATTCGCGAAGACCATGCGGCCAAAGCGCTCGCGCATGTCCTCGAGCGACGTGGTCAGGGCCAGGATCGCCATGATCTCGCTCGCGACGGTGATGTCGTAACCGGTCGTGCGCGTGCGGCCCTTCTCCTCGGGCCCCTGCCCGACCGTGATCTGGCGCAGCATGCGGTCGTTGATATCGACCACGCGGTTCCATTGAAGCGTATCGGGGTCGATGTCGAGCCGGAAGACCCTGCGCTTTTCCTCGGCCGTCAGGTCGTCGGGTTTGGCGGCCGTGATGCCGAGCTTCTTCATCCGGCGGATGTGGCATTCGGCGAACTTGCGTGTGCCGTCCTTGGCCTTCGGGCAGAAGGCGTTGAACAGCTTCTCGTCGTCGGGCTGATCGGTCTCGTGGAACATGCGGGCGTCGATCGCGGCGGCCATCAGATTGTGGCTGGCCGTGATGGCGTGGATGTCGCCGGTCAGATGGAGGTTGAACTCCTCCATCGGGATGACCTGCGAGTAGCCGCCGCCGGCCGCGCCGCCCTTGATGCCGAACGTCGGGCCCATGCTGGGCTGACGGATGCAGGTGAACACCTTCTTGCCCAGGTGCGCGCCCAGGGCCTGCGACAGGCCGACCGTCGTGGTCGTCTTGCCCTCGCCGAGCGGGGTCGGCGTGATCGCCGTGACGTCGACGTACTTGCCGTTCTTGGCGCGGGCAAGACGCTTGAGGACCGTGAGCCTGACCTTGGCTTTGTCGGTGCCGTAGGCCACGAGCTCGGCCGCCTTCAGACCGGCTTCCTCGGCCACCTGCGCGATCGGCTTGAGCTTGGCAGCCTGAGCGATGTCGATATCGCTCGGCACCGGTCGGACCAGCTTGAGCTTGGTCGGCTTGAACGTCGGAGCGCCCTTGGCCGAAGCGACGCGGGAGGCGGGCTTCCCGGCCTTCTTCGCCGCCGGGCGCTTCGCAGCGCTGCGAACTTTCTTGGTTTGTCGAACGGATGCCATGTAGATTTCTCCCCACACAGCCGCGGTGCGTGTCATCGCGGCGGTTCTCCTTCGAGAGGGGCCGGGCGCATCACACTATGCGATGCGGCTGCCCAGCTCGGCGCCCGGATCGGGCGCCAGCAAGATCACGCTGTCGTCGGGCTGGATCGCGCCCAGCACCAACACCTCCGAGACGAACGGTCCGATCCGTTTGGGCGGGAAATTGACGACCGCCACGACCAACCGGCCGACCAGTCCTTCGCATGGATAGTTCGTGATCTGCGCCGACGAGCGCTTCGTGCCGAACGGGCCGAAGTCGATCGTCAGTTTGTACGCCGGCTTGCGCGCCTCGGGAAACGTCTCGGCCTGCACGATCCGGCCGACGCGCATGTCCACCCGCTCGAAGTCCGCCCAGGCGAGCGCCATGGCTTCCCTCAGTTCTCGGCGCCCGAGCGGCGCGCCGCCCGGCGGGCTTCGCGCGCGGCGCGTTCGGCGGCGATATCGCGCCCGCCCTCGGCCTGTGGCGCGGCCACGGTGGCCGCCGGCGCGGGCTGGGCCGCCGAGGGCAACGAGCGCGCGAACTTCAACCAGTTGGCGCAGTTCTCGTCATGGCCCATCATCACGTCACCGGCCAGGATCATGGTCTTGATCTCGGCATCGAGCGGGTTGGTGATCGCGCACGACATCCCGGCCGCGATCGCCATCGCGATGAAAGCGCCGTTCAACTGCGGGCGGCCCGGGAGCCCGAACGAGATGTTCGAGGCGCCGCAGCAGCAGTTCACGCCCAGCTCCTCACGACAGCGCCGCACGATCGTAAACAGCGATTGGCCGGCGGTGCGCACCGCCCCGATCGGCATCGCCAACGGATCGATCAACACGTCCTCGCGCGGAATGCCGTAGGACTCGGCGCGCTCGACGATCTTCCTGGCGATCCCGAAGCGCACAGCCGGGTCCTCGGAGATCCCGGTCTCGTCGTTCGAGATCCCGATGACAGCGCATTTGTATTTCGCGACAAGCGGCAACACGACGTCGAGGCGCTCGTCCTCGCCCGTGACCGAGTTCAACAAAGGCTTGCCCTGGTACGCCGCCAACCCGCTTTCCAGCGCCTTGACCACCGACGAGTCGATGCACAGCGGCACGTCCGTCAGCGACTGGACGATCCGGATTGCCTCGGCCAGGATGCCGGGCTCGTCGGCCATCGGGATGCCGGCGTTCACGTCGAGCATGTGCGCGCCGGCTGCGACCTGCGCCAGTGCGTCTTTGCGCACACGGTCGTAATTGCCGGCAGCCATCTCGGACGCCAAAAGCTTACGGCCGGTGGGGTTGATGCGCTCGCCGATGATGACGAATGGATGTTCGGGACCAATTCGAACCGATTTGGTCGGGGACGTCAGGACAGTTTCCATGTCGGACCGTTTCCCTAGGGAAGATGATAAGCAAAGTGGGTGATGTGTCAGGTGACAGGTGTCACCCCTTAGGGTAGTCGCTGGTCGGCTAGTCCGCTGGCCCGGTGAGGTCAATGCGCCCGCAAGGACGAGCCGACGAGCCGACCAAAAGACCAGCCGTCGACCTGACGACCCGGCTACTGGACTACTCGACTCTTCAGCAGACCGGACTCTTCGACGATCTCGGCGACAAGCTCCTCCTGGCGATAAGCCATCACGTGCACGCCGGACACGCCCGGGATCTCGCGGACCTGTTGGATCATGTCGATGCAAAGGCGCTTTCCTTCTCGACCCGGCTTTTCGGCTTTGCGGAGCCGCTCGATGACGGCGTCCGGCACATGCACGCCCGGCACGTTGGCGCGCATCCATTCCGCGACCTTCGCCGATCGCAACGGCCCCACCCCCACGAGGATGAACAGCTTCTCGTGCAGGCCAAGATCGCGCACACGCGCCATGAAAGCCTGTAGCCGGGGAAGGTCGAAGCAGTATTGGGTCTGGATGAACTCCGCCCCGGCCTGCCACTTCTTCAGCAGGCGTTGCGGTCTGAAGTCGTACGGCGGCGCAAACGGATTCTCGGCCGCGCCGACGAATAAACGCGGCGGCACGTCGAGCTTGCGTCCGCTCAGGAAGCGCCCGTGGTCGCGCATGATGCGCACGGTGCGCAGCAATGTGAGCGAGTCGAGGTCGAACACCGGCTTGGCCTCGGGCTGATCGCCGGCCTGCACGCCGTCGCCGGTCAGGCACAGCACGTTACGGACACCCATCGCCGCCGCCCCAAGCACGTCGCCCTGGATGGCGATCCGATTGCGGTCGCGACATGAGATCTGGTACACGGGCTCGTACCCGGCCCGGGTCAACAGCGCGCAGATGCCGACGCTGCTCATATGGCAGTTCGCGCCCGAAGCATCGGTGGCGTTGATGCCGTCGCAGACCGAGGCCAGCACCAGCGCCCGCTCGTATACGGCCTGCGGGTCGGCGCTGTCCGGTGCGTTGAGTTCGGCCGTCACCGCAAAACGCCCGGAGCGCAATACACGCTCGAGCCGCGAGCCCGAACTGAAGGTGGCGGCAACGGTCGTCATCGCGCCTCCGGGGCATCGACCCACCCCGGCGGGTTCTGCTGCGCCCGACCGGTCGATTCGTTGATCCAGGCAGCCGTGCCCTGCAGGCTGCGGTTCACGGGCGGCAGCACGTTCAGCAACTCGTGGCCGTAGCGCGGCATCGCCTGCGAGCGTTCATACGCCTGGGTCCACACGCAGCGCATCTCGGGCTTGACCTCGCAATGGCCGTTGGTCCGCACGCCGCCGCAGGGGCCATTGCGCAGATTCTTCGGGCAATTCATCGGGCAGGTCATGCCCGTGCTGTGCAGCACGCACTGCCCGCACATCTGGCAATTGAAGACAGCGCCCTTGGAGGCCTGCTCGAGCGGGATGACGATGCGCTCGACCAGACCGCCCGGTTTCAGCCAGCGCTTTCCGAGCGGCAGCACCCGAACGACGGCCGCGTAGGCAGCTTCGAGTAATCGAGGATGATCTTGGAGGAAACGCATGAGCCCCTCCGCCCACGCCCGAGGCCGATGATCAAATGCCGGAACGGATGTCAGCCCGCCCGTCCCGGCCTAACCGGCCTCGCGCCCGCCGTTCATGATCAACTTCCGCAACCGCTCGTCGCCATAAGCGGCTTCGAGTTCTGCGACGACGGCCTGAGCCACGGCCTCCGGGGCGCCGTCCCGCTCGATCCCGTCCCCGGTGCGCCACTCCGCCAGGTAGTCATCGGTGCCGATCAAGCCGGCGCGCATCGCGGCCGCGTCGATCGCATCCTGGAACCGCTGGCTGCACTGCGCCCCGCCCCGCTCTCGCCCCGCCTTCGCTTTCACCTGGGCAGGGATGTCTCGCCAGTAGACGATCTGCAAGGTAGCCATGGACACCTTCTTGATTGCTGATTGCGGATTGTCGATTGCTGATTGCCGGTCAATCAGCGATCATGAGTGCGCTCAGCCTCGTTTCCAATGCCCCGTAGCCCGTTTGCCGAATCTCGAGCGGCAGCCGGAGCTGTGCCGCGCACCAGGCGGCCTTCTCGCGCAGGGCCGGATCGTCGAGTTGCGCCAGATACACGCAGCGCGTATACCCGGCGAAGTAATCGTCGCGCAGTTCGGGGTGCCGATCGAGACCCAGGCCTTCGATCACCAGATGCTCGAATGAGCGCACCATGTAGTCGGTCAGGAAATACGTTCCGATCTGTTCGTCCATCAAGGCGGTGAAAACGCCGGTGCCGGCGTACATGTCATAGCAGTGCGGGCCGGAGACCCGCTCGACGCCCTCTGCCGCCAACAGCGTGTCGAGCTCGCCGCCTGTCCCGCAGTCGCCGTAAACGACGATCACACGCGGGTACCGCGCCTTCGCTTCGTGGATGCGTTTATGGACCGCGGCCGGGATCCGACCGGGCGTGTTGTGCAGCAGCGCCGGTACGCCCAGGACGTCTGCATCCCAGCCGTGGCGCTTTCGCAAGGCCAACACCTCGCGCGCCAGGGCGCCGCAGACGATCAGGGCAGTGGTCATCGGCTGAATTACGACTCCCGCGCCCGTCGAGCCGCGCGCCGAGCCGCGCGCTCCTCGGCATCGGACTCCGTCGCCTTAACCGGCGTCACGGGCGCGGGCGCCGGCCCGGCCACGCCGTTCGGGTTCTCGCGCAGCGCCGCGGCCATCGCGGCGATATGCGCCGGCGAGCTGCCGCAGCAGGCGCCGATGATGGTCGCGCCGGCCGCGCGCACGCGCAACGCGTACTCGGCCATCTCGGCCGGCGTGGCGTCGTAGTGCGCCTTGCCGCCGACCAGACGCGGCATGCCGGCGTTGGACTTCGCCACGATCGGGATGGTGGGGTTCGCGGCCAGCATCTTCTGCACGGCGGTGAAGAGCTCGTCGGTGCCGTTGCCGCAATTGGCGCCCACCGCGGCCGCGCCCAGATCGGTCATGGCCTTGAGCGCCTGCTCGGGCGTGACCCCCATCATGGTGCGGCCGTGGGTGTCGAACGAGAGCGTGGTGATGATCGGGATCGTGGCCGAGGCCCGCCGCGCACCGGTGAAGGCCGCCTGGACCTCCTCGAGCGACGACATGGTCTCGATCCAGAGCACGTCGGCGCCGGCCTCGACCAGCGCCCGGGCCTGCTCCTCGAAGCCGGCCACGGCGTCGGCGTAGCTCAACGTGCCCACCGGCTCGAGGATGTCGCCGCTTGGGCCGATGTCGCCGGCCACCAGCACATCGTCGCGCCCCGACGCGGCCACCTCGGCGCGGAGCAGGATCACGGCCGTCTTGTTGAGTTCGGCCACACGGCTCTGCAGGTTGTGCATCGCCAGCCGGAAGCGCGAGCCGCCGAACGTGTTGGTCAACACGATGTTCGAGCCGGCCTCGATGTACTGGCGCTGGATGTTGCGGATGACCTCCGGATGCAGGACGTTCCAGGTCTCGGGCGAGTCGCCGAACTGCAGCCCGGCCTGAAACAACATCGTGCCCATGGCGCCGTCGGCCATCAGGGGCTTGCCGCTTTGGAGGAGGTCGTGGAACTTGCTCATGCGCTCGGCGGCGAACCGCCCTCACCTTTCACTTCGTGTCGGTCCAAACCGGGCCGGATCAGCGACCGCGACGAATGGCCATCAGTTTCTTGGCGGTCTCGACGGCCACGGCGGCGTCGCGGCAATACGCGTCGGCCTCGATCTCTTCGGCGAAGGCAGCGTTGAGCGGCGCGCCGCCGACCAGAAAGATCACCTTGTCGCGCAGCCCGTCTTCCTTGAAACGCTTGATGACGGTGTCCATGTAGGGCATGGTCGTCGTCAACAGGGCCGACATGCCGACGATGTCGGGCTTGTGTTCGTGATACGCCGCCATGAATTTGTCGGCGTCGCAATTGATGCCGAGGTTGACGACCTTGAAGCCCGCGCCCTCCATCATCATCGCCACGAGGTTCTTGCCGATGTCGTGGATGTCGCCCTTGACCGTGCCGACGATCATGGTGCCGATCTGCTCGGCGCCGGTGTTGGCCAGCAGCGGGCGGAGGATCTCCATGCCGGCTTTCATGGCCTTGGCCGCCATCAGCACTTCCGGCACGAACAGGATGCCGTCGCGGAAGTCGACGCCGACGATGTCCATGCCGCCGACCAGCGCCTTGTTCATGACCTCCGACGGGGTCAGCCCGCGCCGGAGCAGTTCATTCGTGCCGGCCTCGACGCCGTCGACGATGCCGTCGTACAGATCGTCGTGCATGTTCTGGATCAATTCGTCGGTGGCAATGCCGCTCAGGTCTTCGCTCATCTCTGCATGTGCTCCCTCTATCGTAATGACACTACAGTTTACCGTGTTCGCCGCCCGCCGGGAGGGGTCGACAACGGATCGTGCAACGGATCAACGGATGAAACGGATGGGCGTCTGCGGGCCGCGGCGCGGCCATCATGCTGCCGACCTCGGCCCGTGCGGCCAGGCGCGAGCCCGAACCCGCTCACAGCGCCGCACCGTCGCGCTCCCGCGCTCCCGCGCCCTCCGCTCCTGCGCTCTCCGCCCCCCGCTCCCGCGCCCTCCGCTCCCGCGCTCTCGCGCTCCGTCGTTCCGTCGCGCGCGCCGATGGCTCAGGGAGGATGCCGGCCAGATGCGGGAAGGCGTCGCCCGCATGCGGGATCGCGATCGCGCCGACGAACTCGGCCTGGAAGTTCGGGTTGACGGCGGTTTGAACGTGCGTGTTCTCGCGCGCGATCCGGCCGGCGTCGAGCCGCGCAAACCGATTGAGCAGCGCGATCCGCGCGCCGTCACCGGCCGCATTGCCGACCGCGACCACGCGCTCGAGCGCGCAATCCGGGATCAAACCCAGGATCATGGCATGCCGCGGGTCGATGTAGCTGCCGAACGCGCCGGCCAGGACGATCCGATCGACGGCCGTCACGCCGCGCGCCTGCAGCAAGAGTTTGACGCCGGCGTAGAGCGCCGCCTTGCCGAGTTGAATGGCGCGCACGTCCGCCTGCGTGACCGTGATCGCTCGGCCGGTGGCCGATTGCTCGGCGTCGGCCAACACATAGGCGCCGGCGCGGCCCGTATACTGCACGCGTGGCGAACGGGCCGCGGCCTCCTCGGCGAACAGGCCGTTCGCGTCGATCACGCCGGCGAGGAACAACTCGGCCACCGCCTCGATGATGCCGCTGCCGCAAATGCCCGTCGCGCGCGCCGCCGTCACGTCGGGCGCGATCCACTCGGGATGGCCGATCACCTTCCAGCGCGGTTCGAGCGTCACCGGGTCGATGCGCACGCGCTCGATCGCGCCGGGCGCCGCGCGCTGACCATGCGTGATCTGCGCGCCCTCGAACGCCGGCCCGGTCGGGCTCGAGCAGCACAGCACCCCGTCTTTGTCGCCCAGCACGATCTCGGCATTGGTGCCCACGTCGACGATCAGCATCAAATCATCGCTGGCGTGCGGGGCCTCGGCCAGCTGCACGGCGACGTTGTCGGCGCCGACGTGGCCCGCGATGCAGGCCAGCACATGCACACGCGCCGCCGGGTTCAGCCGCAGACCCAACTCGCGGGCCTTGAGGTCGACCGGCTCGCTCACGGCCAGCGCAAACGGCGCGCCGCCGAGCTCGACCGGGCTCAGACCCAGCAGCAGGTGATGCATGACTGTGTTGCCCACCAACACGACATCGACGATGTCAGCCGGCGTGATCGAGGCCGCCGCGGCAGCCTGCTCGGCCAGCGTCTGCAACGTCGCGATCACGGCGGCGTGCATCTTCTCGGTGCCGTCCGGGTGCATCATCACGTAGCTCACCCGGCTCATCAGGTCCTCGCCGTAGCGGACCTGCGGGTTCATCGACGACTCGGTCGCCAGCACGGCGCCCGTGCGCAAGTCGCACAGGTGCGCGACGACCGTGGTCGACCCGACGTCGACCGCCAGGCCGTACGCGCCCTCGGCATAGCCGGGCTGCACGCGCAGGACTTCGCGCTCCTGCCAGACCGTCACGGTCACGGCCTGCTTGCCCGCGGCCAACGCGGGTTGCAGGCCGACCAACGCCAGTGGATCGATGGATAGATCCGTGAATTGCCACTGCGCCGCGAGCGCGGCCTGGAGCCGCTCCCAGTCGCCGCCATGCGACTCGATCTCGGCCGGCTGCACCTCGACATAGACCTGGCGCACCGCCGGCTGTACGTCGATGGCCCGATCGGTCGCGGCTTTGGCCACGATCTGCTTTCGGGCCTGGCTCTCCTCGGGGACCACGATCAGCAGATCGCCCTGCACTTCGCACGCGCAGGCGAGCCGGCGGCCCGGCGCCAACGCGTGCTTATCGAGGTACTTGGCCTCGCGCCCGTCGGGCGGGCTCAGATGCTCGGTCGATGACGTCAGGGCGTGCTTCGGAAAATGACCGGCCTCCACCTGGATCTGGCATTTGCCACAGGTCTGTCGCCCGGCGCAAATCGACTCCAACTCGACTCCCAGCTCGCGCGCGGCGTCCAGCAAGTTGGTGCCTTTGGCCACCTGGCCCCTGCGCCCCGACGGCATCAGGGCAATTGTGCACAGATCATCAGAGAATTCGGACATCGCAGATCAATCACCTCGTGGAAGCATTATATCTAAGGGAAATCCCAAACACACCTGCCATTCGGGCTCGTACGCGGGTTCACATATAGGGCTGCCAACACAATCCCCTACCGACGGCATTACGCGCATTTTATCTACCATTTCCATCGTATTTACTGCCGGGTTTGAGGAATAAACCTAAGCTGATCGAACGGACCCTTCGGCCCCGGTGCCTGCTCCGCCGTCTCGCCCACCCCCGTCCTTGTTGGGCACAGCGGGCGGAACGACCGGGCGAGGCCGTCGGTGTTCAGCGTTCAGCGCAGCGTCGCGATCCAGCGCCGGTTCCCCGGCGACACGGACGACCACGACGACTCTCACTGTTCCGCCGATCACGCGGGACACGGAGCACGCGGATGACGATCCCTTCCATAAAGAAACGACTGACCCGCCGCAACTTCCTCATCGGCGCCGGTGCGGTCGCCGGCGCCACGCTGCTGCCGTCAGCCTGGACGGCGCTGCGAGCCTCGCCCTGGTTCGTGCGGCCGTTGGCCCTCAAGGCCGGGCTGCTGCTGCCCAGGGCCGGCAGCTATCCGCGACTCGCCGAACAAATTCGCGCCGGCTTCGCGGCGGCCACGCATCCCGCGCTCGCCGCCCTCGAGCTGGTGTCGGCCGACATCGACGCCGGCTATGGCGCTGCCGCGCAACAGACGCAGCGTTTGTTGCGCCAGGGCCACGTGGACCTGGTCATCGCGTTCATCAATCCGCAGGTAGCCGCCAGGCTCGCGCCACTGTTCGAGGCGGAGCAACGACCGCTGATCGTGCTCGACAGCGGCGCCAACCTGGCGCGCGCCGCGCAACGCAGCCCCGTCGTCTTTTACAACTCGCTCGGGCATTGGCAGGCCGCGTATGCCGAGGGTCGACGGCTCGTCGAGCAATACGGGCCGCGGGTGTTCATCGCCACGGCTTTCTTCGACAGCGGTTTCGACAGCTTGAACGCCGTCCAGCAGGGCGTGCGCGATGCCGGCGGCGACGTCGTGCACACATTCGTGACGCATATCGACCCGCGGCGGCACGCGGTCGGCGACGCCATCGACGCGATCCGCTCCGAAAACCCGGACTCGGTGTACGCCCTGTACTCCGGCGCACCGGCCGCGGATTTCGTGGCCGCGTTCAACGACGGCGACCTCGCCGCGACGCTGCCGTTGTCGGGCAGCGGTTTCCTGACCGAGGGCGCGGCGCTGACGGCGCTGGGCGGACGCGCGGCCGGGCTGACCACCACGCTGGGTTGGGCCGCCGATGCCACACATCCGGTGCCGGTCGCTCGCGGCGATGCCTTCGCGACGCTGGCCTACGACACCGTGCAGTTCATCGGCGCGGCCGTGCAGGTCGCGGGAGCTCCGACGCGCTGGGGCCAACAATCGCTTGAGCTGACCGTCGCCGGCGCGCGCGGTGAACTGACTCTGGACCCGACCAACCACGTGCTGACCGGCCCGATCTACCAGCGCGAAAACCGCTGGGTCGCCGGCGAGCCCGTGAACGTCGCTCGCGACACGCTGCCCTCTCCGGCTTCGCCCGCGGTGCCCGAGATGGCGTCCAGCTGGCTCAACCCGTATCTCTGCGGTTGAACGAGAGGATCACATGGCTGAACCCTTTCTCAGCGAAATCCGTTTGATGTCGTTTTCGTTTCCCCCCAGGGGCTGGGCATTGTGCGACGGCCAGCTTCTGCCGATCAATCAGAACCAGGGGCTTTTCTCGCTGCTGGGCACGACCTTTGGCGGCGACGGACGCGTCAACTTCGCCCTGCCCGATTTCCGCGGTCGCGTGCCGCTCCATGTGGGCGGTGGCTTCACGCTCGGCGAGCGCGGCGGAGAGCAGGCCCACACGCTCTCGATTGCCGAGATCCCGACGCACACGCACGTGCTCAACGCCAGCGCGTCGGCAGGCAACGTGGCCAACCCGAGCAACGCGGTCCTGGCGCGCAGCCAGTCATCGCTCTACGCGCCCAGCGATTCGCTTGTCGCGGCCGGGGCGAGCGCGGTCACCAATATCGGCGGCAGCCAGGCACATCTGAACATGCAGCCGTTCCTGGTCATCAGCTTCTGCATCGCGCTGCAGGGCATCTTCCCGTCGGCGACCTGAGGAGGCGACATGGCACAACCGTATGTCGGCGAGATCCGCATTTTCGCCGGGAACTTCGCCCCGGCCGGTTGGATGTTCTGCGAGGGGCAGCTCCTGCCGATCTCGGAATACGAGACCCTGTTCAATTTGATCGGCACGACCTATGGCGGCGACGGCCAGTCGACTTTCGCCCTGCCCGACCTGCGCGGACGGCTGCCGCTGCATCAGGGCAACGGCTTCACGCTGGCCGAGACGGGCGGCGTCGAGGAGATCACGCTGACCGTTTCGCAGATCCCGGCGCATTCACACCCTTTGCTGGCCAACAGCCGCGTCGCGGTCGACCCCAACCCGGGCGAAAGCGTGCTGGCCGAAGCGGCGGTGAACAACGCTTATGCCGATGGGCCGGCCACGGCCAATCTGGCGCCGACGTCGATCGGTTCGACCGGCGGCAGCCAGCCGCACACCAACTTCCAGCCGTACCTGTGCGTCGATTTCATCATCTCGCTGTTCGGGATCTTCCCGTCGCCGACGTAAGGCCGCGAGCACCTGACCTGGAGCGTGATCATGGACCCATTTGTCGCCGAGATCCGGCTCTTTCCCTTCAACTTCCCGCCGAAAGGCTGGGCCTGGTGCGACGGCCAATTGCTGCCGTTGAGCCAGAACACCGCGTTGTTCTCGCTGTTGGGCACCACCTACGGCGGCAACGGCATGAGCAACTTCGCCCTGCCCGACATGCAAGGATGCGCGCCGATGCATCCTGGCCAGGGACCGGGTCTCAGCCTGCATGACCTGGGCGAGACCGGCGGTTCCACGACGGTCTCGCTTCTCGAGAGCGAGATCCCGGCGCACAGTCATGGTTTGCGCGCGGTCACGACGGCCGCGGATCGCTCGGCGCCGGGCAACCACGTGCTCGCCGCGTCGGTCGGGAACACGGGGTTTCAAAGCGCAACGTCGTCCAACCTCACGCAGATGGCGGGGACGTCGTTGGCGCCCGCGGGCGGCGACCAGCCGCACAACAACCTGCAGCCGTATCTCGTCGTCTATTTCTGCATCGCGATGCAGGGCGTGTTCCCGCCCCGAACATGAACACATCCAACGCGCTCACGCTGCGATCGGTCACGGACGCCGATCAGGACTTCCTGTATCGCGTGTACGCAAGCACGCGCGTCGACGAACTGGCGCCGCTTGGTTGGACCGAAGCTCAGTTCGCGGCGTTCACGCTGCAGCAGTTCACGGCCCAGACCGCGCACTACTGGTCTCACTACGACCCGAGCCGCTTCAGCGTGGTCGAACACGCCGGCGTGCCTGTGGGTCGCCTGTACGTGGATCGCTGGGCGGATCAGATCCGCGTGGTCGACATCGCGCTCCTGCCCGACTACCGCAACCGCGGCTGGGGCACGGCGCTGCTCGCCGACGTGCTGGCCGAGGGCGAGCGCGCCGGCTTGCCGGTGACGATCCACGTCGAGAGTTTCAACCCGGCGCAACGCCTGTACTTCCGTCTCGGTTTTCGGCGGATCGGCGGCGACGACGTGTACTGGCTGCTTGAAAGGGCACCGGTCGGGAGCCTGGAACATGCTGGCTGAACTCACGCACACTCATTTCGAACCGCTGGTCGGCTCGACCTTCCGGCTTCGGCTTAACGCGGCCGAGAGCCTGCCGCTCGTGCTCACGCAGATGCGCGTCGCGAGCCAGCCGCCTGCCGCGGACCTGCGGCGCGGCTTCTCGCTGATCTTCGGCAGCGCTCTGCCCGGCCATGTGCCGCAACACACCTACACGCTCGAGCATCCCGCGCTCGGCGCGCTGGATCTGTTCATCGTACCGATCGGGCCAAACGCCGACGGCATGCAATACCAGGCCGTCTTCGGCTGATCCAAGGACGAGCGCCCACCTCATGAAATCCTCTTTGCTGAACCCCGTCCGTCTGGCCACCGCCGCTGCCCTGGCGTTTTCGCATGCCAACCCCGCGGTTGCCGCAAACGCCACGGCCCCGCTGCCGCCGCAGCTGTCCGCGACGCAGGCCGTGGCCCTGGTCAACGACGTCGACGGCGACGGTCTGGCCGATCCCGGCGACACGCTGCGCTACACGCTCGCGATCAGCAACTCGGGCGGGACGGCGCGCGGCATCACCTTCTCCGAGACGCTCGACCCCAACACGACGCCGACGGGATACGTGGACGCCTCGCCGCTCGCGCAGACGGCGGTGTTCACAGCCACCAACGCGGCCCCCCTCGTGGTCCTGGCCGGCAGTGGCCTGCTGGCCAGCGCCTTCGGGATCCCGGTGCCGGTCGTGGTCACGACGACGCTCGCCGCCACCCAACAGGGCGGCACCGTATCGATCGACGCCGATGGCGCCTTCACCTACACCGCCCCGAGCGGCTTCACGGGCGCCGACAGCTTTGCCTACACGCTGACCAACCCGCTCGGCACCGACGTCGGCACGGCGCGCGTCATCGTCTGGGCGTTGCCGCTCGCGCAGACCGACGGGTACACGACGACGCTTGACACGCCGTTGAACGTCGCTGCCGGCACGGGCGTCCTCGCCAACGACACGCTCGCCGCCGGCGCCATCACGGCGTTCGCGGCGACCAGCGCTCAGGGCGGCAGCGTGGCGCTCAACGCCGACGGCAGCTTCGATTACACGCCGGCCGCGGGCTTCGTCAGCCCGCCGACCGACACCTTCACCTACACGTTGAGCAACCCCGTCGGGTCGAGCACCGGCACCGTGTCGATCACGGTCGCGCTGCCGGGCCCGCCGCTGGCGAGCGCCGACGCCTACACAGCCACGGCCAACACGCCGCTCGGCGTCCCCGCCTCGGGCGTGCTGGCGAACGACAGCGTCAACGCCGCCGTCATCGACGCCTATGCCGCCACGACCACCCAGGGCGGCAGCGTGACGCTGGCGCCGACTGGCGCGTTCACGTATACGCCGCCGACGGACTTCATCAGCCCGCCGACCGACACCTTCACCTACACCCTCCGGAACGCCCTGGGACCCAGCACCGCGACGGTGACCCTGACCGTCGTCCCGGCCGGCGCACCGCTGGCCGTCGCCGACGGTTACACGGCGACCGCCAATGTGACCCGGACGGTGAGCGCCGGCGCCGGGCTGTTCGCCAACGACACGCTCCAGCTGGCGACCCTGACCGACTACGCGGCGACGACCACGCGTGGCGGGACGGTCAGCGTGGCCGCCGACGGCGGCTTCGTCTACGCGCCGCCGACGGACACCATCAGCCCGCCGGCCGACACCTTCACCTACACGATCGCCAACCCGCTCGGCGCCAGCACCGGCACGGTCACGCTGACCATCCTGCCGCCGGCTGCGCCGATCGTGGCCGCCGACGATTACACCGCCACGGCCGACACCGACCTCGTCGTCGGCGTTGGGACCGGCGTGCTCGCCAACGACACGCTCAACTTCGGCGCGATCGGCGCCTACGCCGCCGCGACGAGCGCCGGCGGCAGCGTCGATCTGGCGGCGACGGGCGCCTTCACCTACACGCCGCCCGCCGGCGTGGTCAGCCCGCCGGCCGACACGTTCACGTACACGGTCAGCAACCCGCTCGGCGATCGCACGGCGACCGTGACGATCTCGATCATGCCGCCGGGCGCGCCGCTCACGGTCGACGATGCCTACACGGCGACGGCCAACACCGATCTGGTCACGGCCGCGGGCGCGGGGCTGTTCGTCAACGATATGCTGCGCTACGGCGCGCTCGCCGACTACGGCGCGACCACGGCCCGTGGCGGCAGCGTCGTGCTCCTGCCGACCGGCGCGTTCACCTATACCCCGCCGGTCGATACCGTCAGCCCGCCGACCGACAGCTTCACCTACACCGTCACCAACACGCTCGGCACGAGCACGGCGACCGTCACGCTGACCATCGCGCCACCGGGCGCGCCGAGCGCGACGAACGACGTGTACACGGCGACCGCCAACACCCAACTCACCGTGACCGCCGGCGCGGGTTTATTGGTCAACGACACCCTGAACTTCGCCACGTTGACGGGTCCGATCACGGCGACGGCTCGCGGCGGCAGCGTCACCGTCGCGCCGACCGGGGCCTTCACATACACGCCGCCGGTCGACACGGTCAGCCCGCCGACCGATAGCTTCACGTACACGATCAGCAACCTGCTGGGCGCGAGCACGGGCACGGTCACGCTGACCATCGACCCGCCCGCCCCGCCGAGCGCGGTCGGCGAGACGTACACGACGACGGTCAACGTGCCTTACAGCGTCGCAGCCCCGGGCGTGCTCGCCAACGACACGCTCAACTTCGGGGCGATCACGGACCATGCGAGCGCCAGCGCCAACGGCGGTTCGGTGACCCTCGCCGCCACCGGCGCCCTGACCTTTACGTCGGCGTTCGACACCCTCGGCACCGACACCTACACCTACACGCTGAGTAACGCGCTCGGCGCGAGCACGGCGACCGTGACCTTCACGGTGCTGCCGCCGCCGCCCAGTGTGACGGCCGACGCCTACGCCACGACCGGCAACGTCGATCTGAGCGTGGCCGCCGGCAGCGGCGTGCTCGTCAACGACACGCTCAACTGGGGCGCGCTCACGGGCTCGGCCACGACAAGCGCCCATGGCGGCACGGTCACCGTCGGCGCCGATGGCGGCTTCACCTACGCGCCGGCCACCGGGTTCACGGGCACCGACACCTTCACGTATACGGTCGGCAACGCCGCGGCGACGGTGACCGGCACGGTGACCGTGACGGTCAGCGAGCGCGTGTGGTTCGTGGACAACACCGCGACCGCCGGCGGCGACGGCCGGCACAGCGCGCCGTTCGACACCCTGGCTGAGGCCGAAACCGCGTCGGCGGCCGGCGATTACATCTACCTCTATTACGGCGATGGCACGAGCGCCGGCCAGAACGCCGGGATCACGCTCAAGTCGGGCCAGCACCTGCTCGGTCAACACGTCGACCTGGTCGTGAACGGCATGACCATCGAGGCAGCCGTGCCCGGCCACTGGTCCGCGATCAGCGCGGCCAGCGGCAACACCGTGACGGCCCCGACGGGCGCCGCGGTCGAGGTGCGCGGCCTGGCCCTGAGCGGCGGCGCCTCGGGCGACGTCGTCAGCCTGACGACCAGCGGCAGCGCCAGCGCCGGTCTGACGTTGAGCGACAGCACGCTCACGGCCTCGGGCAACTCGGCGATCGACATCGCCCAGGCGAGTTCGGGCGCGCTGACGCTCAGCCTGAGCTCGCTCACCCTCAGCGGCGGCGCTCCGGCGCTGCGCGTCAACCGCACCAACGGCACGGCGACGCTCACGACCTTCAGTGATCTGACGATCGACGGCCCGGCCGTCGACGGCGTGCAACTCACCGGCGTGGTCTTCGACGCGGCGCCTGGCGGAAGCTACCAGACCGTGAACGTCGGGACGCTGGCGGTGGGCACGAGCGGCAATGGCGTCAACGGCGCCGGTGTCACGCTCACGAACGTCTCCGGCGACCTTGCCGTCACGGTGCTCGCGATCTACGCCGACGGCGGGGCCGGCCTGAGCGCCACGGGCACGACGGCCTACACCGGGAGCGCCGGGTTCCGCTTGACGACCACCACCAGCCTGGGCGTGATCGCGGCGACGGGCGGCCCGGCGGTCTCGGCCGCGCTGGCCACGCTGGATCTGCGGCTCGCGACGTTGAGCAGCGCCGGCAGCCCGACCACCGGCGTCGCGCTCACGACCGTGACCGGCACGTTCTCGGCCGGCGTCGGCTCGACGATCGCCACGGCCGCAGGCACCGACTTCTTCGTCGACGGCGCCACCGGCGCGATCACGTACACGGGCACGATCGTCAACACGGCCGGACACTCCGTGGTCGTCCAGAACCGCTCAGGCGGCACTGTCGCGTTCGGCGGTGCCGTGTCCGACACGGGCACCGGCGTCCAACTGCTCAACAACACGGGCGCCACGCTGACCTTCTCGGGCGGCCTCACCGCCAACACGGGCGCCAACGCCGCGTTCCAGGCCACCGGCGGCGGCACGGTCAGCGTCACCGGGTCGACCAACACGCTAGGGACGACGACCGGCACGGCTCTGACCGTGGTCAACACCACGATCGGAACCGGCGGTCTGAACTTTCGCAGCATCAACAGCAACGGCGCGGCCAACGGCATCGTGCTCAACAACACGGGCGGCACGGCCGGCCTGACCGTGACGGGCACCGGCAGCGCCAACACCGGCGGCACGATCCAGAACTCGACCGGGACCGGGATCTCGCTCACCAGCACCCGCGACATCAGCCTGGCCTACATGACGATCAGCGCCAGCGGCGATGACGGCATCTACGGATCGAGCGTGACCAACTTCACGCTCAGCCAGTCGACCGTGACCGGCAACGGCAACGGCGTGGCCGACGAGGGCATCGAGCTTGATAACGTGAGCGGAACGGCAACCCTGAACACGGTGACGGTCACCGGCTCGGCGCACAACAACGTCTACATCGACAACGCGTCGGGCACGCTCACGACGCTGACGGTCAGCAACGGCGCCTATCAGAACACCGGAGCGACGTTCGGCGCGCACGGCATCCTGCTCACGGCGCGCAGCACCGCGACCGTGAGCGCGATCTCGATCACGGGCGCGACGTTTGCGAGCAACTACGGCTCGGGCGTATTTGTCGACGCCGCCGACACGGCCGTCATCGGCGATGCCTTGATCCAGAACAACACGCTCACGGGCAACGGCAGCGCCGTGACCCTCTCGCAGTCCGGCGGCGCCACGCAGTCTTTCCGCGTGCTCAACAACACCCTGACGGGCTCGGCGACGCATGCCGTCAACGTGTTCTCATCGGGGACGTCGACCGGCGGCGCGCTCAACGGCCGGCTCGTCGGCAACGCCATCGGGCAGAACGGCGTCGCCAATTCGGGCTCGGCGACCGGCGACGGCATCCGCGCCCGGATCCAGGCGCAGACCAACGGCGTGCTGCTTTTCGACGGCAACACGATCTATCAGACCCCGAACGGTCGCGGCATCGACGTCCTGGGCGGCTCCGACAGCCTGGACGTGACGGTGATCAACAACACCGTGATGCCGCAGGCCGCGTCCACCCCGCTGGCGGCGATCTACATCGGTTCGGCCAACCTCAACGGCACGCAGAACGGCGTGGTCCGCAGCGATGTCCGCGGCAACACCGTGCCGGCCACCGTCGACAGCCTTGACGGCGGCGAGTATCTGGTGCTGGGCGAGGACACGTTCACGACGCTGCAACTGGTCAACACCACGAGCGCCGGCACCGCCACGGCCCAGCTTGTCAATGCCAACACGGGCAGCGCGGCGGCCTACGCCGCGGCCGGGAGCGTCGACCTGATCGCCGGCCCGATCGGCCTGCCGCCGCTCACCGCGGCCGAGGGCCAGGGCCCCGGCGCCTCCGTCGTGACGGCTGAGGTGCTCGAGGGCGTGCATGCCGCCGCGATCGCGTTCTGGGCCGCGGCCGGCGCGGACGTGAGCGCGCTGGCGACGACCCGCCTGATCGTGACCGATCTGCCCGATGGCCGGCTGGCCGAGGCCGACGCGGCGGCGAACGTCGTCGCGCTCGACGCCGACGCCGCCGGCTGGGGCTGGTTCGTCGACCCGACGCCCTCAGACGCCGTCGAGTTCGCCTCGAGTGGCGCGACGGAGGGCCGCATCGACGCCCTGAGCGCGCTGGCCCATGAGCTGGGCCACCTGCTCGGCAACGATCACGCCGACGGCGGCCTGATGGCCGCAGCCCTCACGCGCGGCCAACGCACCGTGCCACCGCCTCCGCTCGAGGGCTTGCTGGCCGGCTCCGCGCTCATCACCATCGGCACGCTCGATGGCGGGCATGGGGTGACGATCCGGTTCGACGTCGTCGTCGACGACCCGGTGACGGGCGGCGCGACGACCGTGAGCGCGCAGGGCTCGCTCAGCGGCGACAACTTCGCCACGCTCCCGAGCGACGATCCGACCACGCCGGCCGTGGACGATGCGACGGTGATCGCGTTGGATGTGGGCCGCTTCGTGTACCTACCGACGCTGCTGCGCGACTTCGCCGTGCGGCCGGATCTGACGGTCAGCGTCAGCCTGAGCCCGAACGTCAGCGCCTTCACGACGTCCGACCCGGTGGCGATCACGGTCGTGGTCACCAACACCGGCACGGCGCCGGCCGTGGATTTCTGGGTCGACGCGTACCTCAACCCCAGCACGCCGCCGACGGCGTCGAACCAGCTCTGGAACGAGCGCTGCGGGCTGCAGCCGTGCTACGGCCTGGCCTGGCACGTCACCCAACCGCTCGCGCCGGGCGCCAGCGTCACGCTGACGTCGACGCCGGCCAGCTATGTCGGCGACAACACGATCTGGCCCGGACACTTCGCGGCGGGCACGACCGACCTCTACGTGTACGTCGACAGCTTCAGCGACGACGGCGGCGCGGACGGGCAGGTGCTCGAGTTGAGCGAAGCCAACAACCGTGCCGAGCTGCACGCGCTCTCGGTCACCGGAGGCACGGCCGCGGCTGAGATCTCGACGACGACCGAGTTGCCGTCGCGGTAACACGCGGCGCCGAACGCGGTGTTGCCGCGTTCGACCGCATGGAGGATGAGCATGAAACGAACGCTCTGGTTGACCGGCCTCTTCGCCGTCACCGCACTGACGCTCTGGACGACGATCGGGTGGGCCTCCGCCGCGCAGGCCGCGTCGGACGGACCGGCCGGTCGCGCGCCGCTGCCGACCGCGACCGTCGAGCCCACGGCGGCCGCCCCTGAGCCGACGCGCGTGTCGCTCTCGGCCATCCGGCTTCAGGCGAGCGGCGCTCCGGCCACGGCCTGGACCGTGATGCAGTGGCAGGACGCACTCGGCGGCTGGCACGACGTCGAGGGCTGGCGCGGTGAGTTCGACGCCGACGGGTACAAAACCTGGCGCTTCCCGGAGCAGCACTTCGGCACCGGGCCGTTCCGTTGGGAAGTCTTCAGCAAGCGCGACGGCGGTGTCTGGGGCGTGAGCGCGCCCTTCCAGCTTCCCGACGGACGCGATCAGCTGTTGACGATCACGGTCACCCACAAGTGATCGACTGAGTTCGCGAAACGCAAACAGGCCGTGACGCGGGCGTCTTCGCCTGCGTCACGGCCTGTTTGCGTATTGACTTACGCCGACGCCCCGCGCCTGAGCCGAAAAGCCTTGACGGCCACGTGCAGGTTCAGACGGGTCAACGCGTCTTTGAGGTCGACCTTCAGCGCCTGTTCGATCTTGTCCACGCGATAGAGCAACGTGTTGCGGTGTACGCCGAGCAGGTCCGAGGCCTGGCCGAGCGCGCCGCCGTGGTCGAGGTAGGCCTCGAGCGTATCCACGAGCTCGCCGTGCCCGCGCTGATCGAGCCTGTCGAGCGCCCGAACCTGCTCGAGATACGGATTAGTGTCGAAGACGGCCTCGGGCAGACGATCGAGCCAATGCAACACGCCCAGCCCCCAGAACGGTTCGACGTGCGGCGTCGATCTCAGCCGCAGCCCGATCGCGGCGGCATCGCGGGCTTCGGCGTAGGCGGCGCGCATCTGTCCGTCGTCGCAGGCGCCGCGGCCGACGCCGATCACGAGTGGTTGCCCGGGGGTATGCAGCGCGTCGAGAAGCTTGCCCGCCACGTCGGTCCCGACGCCGTCCTCATCCGAGTCGAGCAGGATGGCCAGGCCGGTGTCGCGGATGGCGACGAGGCCCCACAGACCCTCGCGTTTGAGCCAGGCGTCGACGCGCCCGGCCAGATAGGTCCAACCGCCCTCGCCCGTCGTGCGCCCAAGGACGTAGAGGAACTGATGGCGCTCGCCGAAACGGTACCCGAGGCGATGGCCGAGCTCGCTCAAGGCGCTGTCGCGCAAGCCGCCGGGCTCGACCTCGGCGCGCAGCAGCTGCGCGAGGAAGTCGCCGCGCAGGGTCTGCTGCGTCTCCTGCACCGCGCGCTCCTTCAGCAGCGCCAGCGCCGCGACGGTCGCCGCGGTTTCCATGGCGCGCTCGTCGAGGCGGGCCAGCGGTCGATTGCCCGAGAGGATCCAGATGTACCCGTATACCTCGCGGCCGACGATGATCGGCGCCACCACGCGCTCCATCGTCATCCCGAGTTCGGGTGCGGGCTGCAGATGGAGCGGACGCATCGTCGCGCGCAACTCGGTGTACACGCCGCGCTCGGTCAAGGCGGCCACGGTCTCCTTTGGCGTGCGACCGGCCTGCTCGGCGCTTTCGCGCATGGCGTCGACCGGCCCGCGGCGGGCGACGGCCAGCACCAGGTTGCTCGCGTCCTCGATCAACACCGAGCGCTCGAGGATGTCGGCGAGCGTCCCGGCGAGCGCGTCGAGCCCGCGGCCCTCGAGCACCAGCCGCGTCAGCCTCTCGTGGACCTCGTCGACGCGTTTGTCGAGCGCGAATTGATCGTTGAGCAGGTCCATGTACAGCCGCTCGAGGATGGCGATGAAGCTGACCTCGGGCGTGACAACGATGATCGGCAGGTTCTGCTCGTCGGCGGCCTGGCGAATGGAGTCGGGGACCTCATCGAAGTACCAGCCCGTCGCGAACACGACCCCGGCCACGCCCTGACGTACAAGCGACGGCACGAACTCGGCCTGCAGCGTGCGGTTGTGACGCATGCCGTACCCGGCGGTCAGCAGTAACAGACCCTCGGCCCAGTCGCCGAAGTCGGTGCCGGGGATGTCGACCACATGAGCGCGATGGATGACGTGCTCGAGCCCGTTTGCCCCGCCCACGACGCGGGCGGTTTCGAGCACCGGCAGCTGCAAGGCGGCGCGGACGGTCAGCATCTCACCCCTCCCCGCCCGTCGGCCAGGGCGTGCGCGGCAGACGCTCGCGCAGTTCCCGGCGACGATGCGCGACGAAAGCGTCGAGCTGATCGCGCAGGCCTGGGTCGATCGGCGGCGCTTCGTACGACTTCAGCATGTCCTTGTACAGGCCGTTGGCGCGCCGATAGGCGTCGACCGAACCCTCGGCCTCCCACTTCTCGTAGTTGTCCATCGTGAAGGCCTTGTGATTGAAGAAGGCCGTGTCGTAGTGGCGGAGGGTGTGCTGGGCGCCAAGGAAGTGCCCGCCCGGCGGGATCTCGGCGTAGGCGTCCCAGGCGAAATCCTCCTCGGTGAGGCTGACTCCCTCCACCTGACGCGCCATCATGCCGCACATCTCCAGGTCGAGCACGAACTTCTCGTAGCCGGCGATCAGCCCGCCCTCGAGCCACCCGGCGGCGTGGAGGACGAAGTTGACGTTGGCCGAGAGCGTCGCGCCAAACGTCGCGGCGGACTCGTAGCCGGCCTGCGCGTCGGGGGTGCGCGCCGCCGTGAAGTTGCCGCCCGAGCGGTACGGCAGGTTGTAGCGACGCGCCATCTGCGCGCCCGCCAGCAGCGCCAGGTTGTCCTCGGGCGTGCCGAAACACGGCGCCCCGCTTTTCATGTCGATGTTGGCCAGGAACGACCCGTAGATCACGGGCGTGCCCGGGTTGAGCATCTGCGCGTACGCGATGCCGAACAGCGCCTCGGCGTTCTGTTGCGCGAGGGTCGCCGCCAACGTGCTCGGCGACATGGCGCCGGCGATGATGAAGGGCGTGACCAGAACCGCCTGCCGCGCGCGGGCGTACACCTCGAGCGCGCCGAACATGCGGTCGTCGAACCGGAGCGGGCTTGACGCGTTGATCAGCGAGAGCACGGCCGGCTGCTGGCGGATGCGCTCGGCGCCGAAGATCAATTCGGCCATCGCGACCGTGTCGCGGGCGTTGTCGGCGTGGGTCACCGAGCCCATGAAGGCCTTATCACTGAGCGTGATGTGCGCCAGCAGCATGTCGAGATGGCGCTCGCGCACGTCGACGTCGTTGGGCTCGACCAGGGTGCCGCCGTTATGGTGCAGGTGTTCGGCCAGATAGGTGAGCTTGGCGAAATTGTGGAAGTCCTCGAGCACGGCCGGCCGTCGGCCGAAGTCGAGCCCGCCGACGAAGGGCGGGCCGTAGACCGGCGCGAAAACGACGTGGCGTCCGCCGATGTCGACGTTCTTGGCCGGGTCGCGCGCGAGTTGTGTGAAGGTCGCCGGGGCCTGGCTCACGAAATGGAGCAGCGTCTCGCCGTCGATGCGCACCAGCTCGCCCTCCACCGTCGCGCCATGCTGGCGAAAGGTCTCGAGCGCCGGCGGGTAGTCGATGATCAGGGTGCCGGTGTCGCGCAGCAGCCGCAGCGAGGCCTGGTGGATGAGCTCGACGCCCTCGTCGGAGAGCACGGTCGCGATCGGCAGGCGGTTGAGCAGCCCACCGGTCGCACCGTGCCGGCGGGCAGCGCCAGGTCGCTGGGCTTCGCGCCGCTCGCGTCGACGCGCCGCTCGGTCCTCAGCCATCGCCATATTGACCTCCTGAGGAGATTGCAAACCGGTGATCGTGCCAGGGAATTGGGCTTGAAGCCCAAAGTGTAGCCGCCGCAATACAGGACCGTCAAGGCCCGATTTGAGGAGCTGGAAGAAAACAGGGTGCTCCCGGGGGCAGAGCCCCGCCCCCTGGAGCACCCTGTTTTCTTCCCCGCGAGTATCTCAGACTGGGCGCAATGCACAACAACAAACAGGGCCCGGACGCATGGCGCCGGGCCCTGTCAACAATCGATTGGAGGCGATCAGTGGGTGGGCATGCGCTCGGCGGCGCTGCGCAGGATCCGGGCGATGGCCATCCCGTAGTCGTAGCCGGCGGCGCGACACGAGCGCGCAAAGCCGCCTTCCATGGTGATGTCCGGGTTGGCGTTGACGTCGAGGACGTACGGCACGCCGTTGCGAACGCGCATGTCGACGCGACCGTAGTCGCGCATCTTGAGCGCCTTCCAGGTGGCCAGCGCGGCGCGCTTGATGCGGCGCTCGAGTGTCTTCTCGATCGGGGCCGGGCACTGGACCGCGATCAGGCGGTACGCGTCCGACTCGGGGTTCCACTTGGCGTCGAACGTGCACAGCCGGTCGTGGTAGTCGTTGAAGATGCCGTAATCCATCATGCTCAGCGGGAGTACCTCGGCATCTTCGCCGTTACCCCAGACCGAGACGTTGAACTCGGCGCCGTCGATGAAGTCTTCGACGAGGGCCGGGCACTTCCAGGTGTCGATCACGTACTGGATCCGGTCCTTCAGCTGTTGCGCGTTATCGACGACTGAGTCGCGCGTGATGCCGAACGAGCAGTGCTCGGTGGCCGGCTTGACCAGCGCGGGGTAGCGGCGCCAGCCGTTCAGCACCGGACGATCGTAGATCTTTGAGACCGGGGTCGGGATCTTGTGCTCGAGGAGCAGCGCCTTGGTCTGGCCCTTGTCCTGCGAGACGCCCAGCGACCAGGCATCGGCGCCGGTGTAGGCGAAGCCGAGTTCTTCGAGCACGGGCGGCACGGCGTCATAGGCGTTCGGCGCGCCGTCGATGCCCTCGCACCAGTTGAAGATCACGGTTTCGCGCGGATCGTACTTCTTGAGGGGGCCGGCGATGTCGCGCTTGATCTGCACGATGTCGGCGTTCAACCCGACCACGCTCAGGCTGCGCTTCATGCGGGTCAGACATTCTTCCGAGAGCGCTGTGTCGTCAGGGGTCCAGTCGCTGAACGTGCTGTTCAGGATAACGACCTGGAAGTTTTTGACAACGTGAGTGGGGGCTGCAACATCAACGCGGCGATTTGTCTTAATCTTCAGTGCCATCTCCTACCTCATACCGGCCCTCGCATCGCCGTCCACATCTGGCAGGTCGCGCGAGTTTCGGTCCCACATTTAGTCGTATGACGTTGTGCATCCTAGCACAATCATTAACGGAGTCAACTTAAAAGTTAAGTAATAGATGCGTGACATTGCTGATTGTTGATTGCTGATTGCTGATTGATTTCCAATCAGCAATCAACTATCAGCAATCCTCTTGACGTACACACACAGGTCTTCACCGCGGGCGTAGAAGTCCGTGATCTGCGTTTGCAGCGTGCAGCCCATGCGCATGTAGAAGGCGCGCGCGGGCGCGTACTCGGCGCGGCTGCTCGTCCAGATGACGATGAGCCAGCGACCGCGCGACTTCACCTCCGTCTCGACGGCGTTGAACAGCGCCGCCGCGACGCCCCTGCCCTGCGCGTTTTGCGCCGTGCAGATCCAGTAGAGATCGGTGGCGCCCTGCGACAACGCGGTCGGCCCCCAACAGGCGAAGCCGAGCAACGCATCGCCGTCCGCGCAGCTCAGGAAGTTGTAGCCGCTGACCGCGGGGTCCTTGAGATAGCCCTGGAAGAGCTCGTCGACGGTGCGCACTTCCTCGTCGTTGAACACGCCGACCGAGCGGGTGGCGTCGAGGATCGCGGGCAGGTCGTCCGGGCGAGACGCCGCGACGGTCAGGCCGCTCATGCCGGGGCCGGGCCGCCGGCGTACGACGTATACACGCCCGGCCGCAATTGGTGCCGCTCGATCGCCGCGTGCAGGATCATGTTGATCAGCTCGGTGTAGCCGATGCCAACCGCGGCCGCTTCGAGGACGAGGTCGCTGAGCCCCGGCGCCAGACCGGGCAGCGGGTTGATCTCGAGGATATACGGGCGGTCGTTGTCGCTCGAATCCAGCCGGAAATCGATCCGCGAGACGTCGTAACACCCGAGCACGCGGAAGACCGCGGCGGTCAGCCAGTTCAGCTCCTGCACCTGCTCGGGGCGCAACGGCGCCGGACAGAGCAACTCGACCTTGTCGGCCAGGTCGGTCTTGAGCGTATTGGTATACACAGCCTCGCTTTCGCGATACGGCTCGAGGTTGACCTCGAGCGGCGGCAGAAACGTGATGCCACCCGCGCGGATCGCGGCCAGACCGGCCTCCGAGTAGTCGCGGGTGCGCTCGCCGAAGTAGTAGCGCGCCGGCAGACGACGGCTGGCGGGGCCCGAGAAGTTGCCGACCAGCCCAACCGTGACCTCGCGTCCCGAGATATAGCGCTCGACCAGCGCGGTCTGCTTGTACTTATCGATCGTGTACGCGACCCGGTCGCGGAGTTCGGCCTCGTTGCTGACGATCGATTGCGCTGTGACGCCCATGCCCGTGCCTTCGCGCGCCGGCTTGACGAAAAGCGGGAAGAGCATGTCGTCGTCGAGCGGCTCGTCCGGGCGTTCGAAGGTCTGGAAGGCCGGCGTCGGCAGCGTATGCCAGTTGAGCACGCGCTTGGTCATCGGTTTGTCGAGCGCGAGCGCCAGGCTCATCACCCGCGAGCCGGTGTACGGGATGCGGAGCATCTCGAGCAGCGCCGGCACCTGGGCCTCGCGCCCGTCGCCGAAGTGTCCCTCGCAGATATTGAAGCAGATGTCCGGCTTGTAGTCGACGAGCTTCGCCTGCAGCGCGGCGTCGCCCTCGAAAAAGGCCGCCTCGTGACCGCCGGCGCGAATCGCGTCCTGCAGCGCGTTGATGGTCTTCTCGGAGTCCAGATCGTCCCAATAATCCTCGGTCATGCCGGGGAGGATGGGCGCGTTCTTCTTCAGATTGGCGAGCACCGCGACTTTGAAGCCGGCCATGGTTGCTCCGTAGGCTGCGGCTAGGCCGCAGAATGCGCCGGGTGCGCGGCCGGGTGCGGGGCGACCAGGCCCAGGCGTTTGACGGCGGAGTTGAAGATCGCCTGCAGCATCTGGCGGTGGGTCCAGCCCTCGCCCTCGGCGCACAGCGTCAGGTCGCTGATCGAGGTCATGCCCGGCAGGGCGTTGATCTCCAGGATCATGGGCTGCAGGTTGTTGCGGGTGTCGAGCCGGAAGTCGACGCGCGAGACGTCGAGACCGCCGCAGACCCGGAAGGTCTCGAGCGTCAACCGCCGCACGTCGGCTGCCACGGCCTCGTCGAGCGGCGCCGGACAGAAGTAGCGATAGTCGTCGGCCAGGTCGACCTTGAGCTTGTGCGAGTAGAAAAGCTCGGTGCCCGGCGGGTAATGGGTGTAGTCGATCTCGGAAATCGGGAAGAAGTGGATGTCGTCGGCCGAGCCGTCGGGCCGAAGGTTACCGACCAGGCCGCAGGTGACGTCACGGCCCTCGACGTACTCCTCGACGAGCACGCTTTCGCCGTAGGCCTGGAGCAAGTACGCGATCTTCTCGCGCAATCGGCCCTCGTCGCGAAGCATGGCGTCGCTGCCGATGCCGATGCCCGTGCCCTGGCGGTTGGGTTTGGCGAAGAGCGCCCGCCCCCGCTCCAGACACTCGCGCAACGGCGCCTCGAGCGGCGCCTCGGCCGACCAGAACTCCTGGAAGGCCGGCGTGGGCAGGTCGTGATAGCGCAGGATGCGCTTGGTCATGGCCTTGTCGAGCGTGAGCGCGAGGCCCATGACGCGCGCGGCCGTGTATGGGATACCCAGCATCTCGAGCAATGCCGGCACCTGAGCCTCGCGCGAATCGCCGCGAAAGCCCTCGCAGGTGTTGAAGCAAAGATCGACCGGGTTGGCGCGCAGCTTCTCGACGAGATCCGGGTTGCCCTCATAGGCGACGACCTCGTGCCCGAGCGCCCGAATGGCCTCGCAGTAGTCGTTCACGTTCTTTGGCGAATCCAGCTCGTCGAGCACGTCGGCGGGGACGCCGTCGACGTGCGGCGCGTTCTCCTTGAGGTTGTAAAGGACGGCCACGCGCAGAGGACGATGGTAGCCGTTGGTGGAGAAGCGCTGCCAGGTAGATGAAGGTTCAGAAGACGACACGACCGCAGTATCCTGATGAGGCCCAGGTGTTTGTGGCTTGGCCCGATCAGGCGCGATCATACAACGCTTTGCGTTGCATGCCTATAGCAAAGTGACCGAAGAGTCACGGCGAACGTTAAGGGCCGGGGTGTTGCCCCGGCCCTGTGACGATCAGGTTATCCCTCTTGCGTCGCCCCCGGCAGTTGCGCGGGCGGCGCGCTGCTCTCGCCCTCGATCAGGTCGGGCGCCGAGCCGATGCCCAGCGGCTTCCACTTGGTCTCGTCGGCGCGCAGACGATGCATGCCGCCGCCGCGGTTGTGCACCTCGTCGAAGTTCGTCGGCTTGATGAACATGTCCTGACCCTGCAACAGGCCATGGACGCCGGCCTGGCCGGGCTCGGGCCGCCGTTCGATCTGGGCCTCGAGCGGCGCGACCGCGTGCGGGTTGTAGTCGTCGGGCTCGGTGTAGGTCGTGATGTAGCCCTCGTAGTTGCGCAGCACGGCCTTGCCCGGCGCGATCGAGATCAGGTAGTTGGGCATCACCGGGATCTTGCCGCCGCCGCCCGGGCCGTCGATGATGTAGGTCGGCACGGCATAGCCCGAGGTGTGGCCGCGCAGGCCCTCGATGATCTCGATGCCCTTCGCCACCGAGGTCCGGAAGTGCCCGGAGCCTTCGACCAGGTCGCACTGATACAGGTAGTACGGGCGGACGCGCATCCGCACCAGATCCTGAACGAGCTTGCGCTGGATGTGCACCGAATCGTTCACGCCCGCCAGAAGCACGCTCTGGTTTCCGAGCGGAACGCCCGCGCGGGTGAGCTTGTCGCACGCCTGCGCCAGCTCGGCCGTGATCTCGTTCGGGTGGTTGACGTGGATGTTCATCCAGATCGGGTGGTACTTGCCGAGCATCTCGCACAGTTCGTCGGTGACGCGCATCGGCAGGAAGACCGGCACGCGCGACCCGATGCGCACGATCTCGATGTGCGGGATGGCGCGCAGCCGCGAGATGATCTCCTCGAACAGCTTGGGCGCCAGGGTGAGCGGGTCGCCGCCCGAGAGCAAGACGTCGCGCACCTGCGGCGTGCGCTCGAGGTACTCGATCTGGGCCTCGAACTCCTTGCGCGAGAATGTCTGGGTCGGATCACCGACGATGCGCGAGCGCGTGCAGTAGCGGCAGTACGACGCGCACTGCGTCGTGACCAGCATCAGCACCCGGTCGGGATAGCGGTGCACCAGCCCGGGCACCGGCGAGTGCCGGTCCTCGGCGAGCGAGTCCTCCATCATCGACTGGAACGGCACCATCTCGCGATCGGTCGGGATGACCTGGGCGCGGATCGGATCATAGGGGTCTCCGGGCACGATAAGCGAGGCGAAGTACGGCGTGACATCAACACGAAACAGGCTCTTGGCGCCCAGCGCTTTTCTTTCGCTCTCGGTCAGCTCAAGCACGTCGGCGAGCTCGCCAAGCGTGTTGAGCCGGTGCGACATCTGCCAGCGCCAGTCGAACCACTTCTCGTCCGGCACATCCTTAAAGAAGGGCGCGCGGCGGCCGGGGGCGAACTTCAAATTGGACATAACGACACCTCCAACGGCGGTCACAGGGGGGATGAAGACAGGTTCGGCTCACGCACGAGCCGGAGGGTCGTGATCTTGCCGGTAGAAGCCGGCGATGCCAAGGGTGCGGGCGGCGAAAGCCATGCTCACAGTGGAGAAATTGTAGCGAGAAACGCGATCTGGATAACCTTAAAACGTTTTTGCACGCGGATGCCGCGGATCAAAGCGGTTGTCGCGGAGCGTTCTTTCCCATCTCCGCGTCACCCGTCTCCATGCGCGCCAGCCGCGTACACATCGTCCTCTTTACCCTAAAGCTCCCCAGACCTCGAGCTTGGTGCGGATGCGACGGATCACCTCGTTTGTGAACTCGCTGGTGGTGGCGTGGCCGCCGAGATCCGGTGTCTTGAATCCCTCGAAGACGGCCTCGAAGACCGACTCGTAGATCGCGCGCGACGCCCGATCGGCGGCCGGCAACTCGAAATACGTGAGCAGCGCCGCGCCGGCCAGGATCATGGCCATCGGGTTGGCGATGTTCTTGCCCTGCAGGCTGGGCGCCGTGCCGTGCGGGGCTTCGGCCATCACGGCGCGCACCTTGAGCGTGGCCGGGTCCATGCCGAGCACGAGCGACTCGGAGCCCGCGATCGTGCCGAACATCTGCAGCACCAGGTCGCTGAGCAGGTCGCCGTCGCGGTTGAGCGACGGGATCACCAGCGCCTCGCCCGAGGTCGTCAGGAGGAGCGCCATCGTGGCGTCGATCAGTTGCGGCTCGTATGGCACGCCGGGATGTCGCTGGTGTGCGGCATCCATCTCCTCCTTGAACATGCCTTCATACACCGGGCTGACCGTGTACTTCGGCCCGCCGAAGACCTTGGCTCCGATCTTCTGCGCGTATTGGAACGCGAACTCGGCCACCGTGCGGCAGGTCGAGCGCGAGATCTTTTCGGTGCGATAGGCCCACTCGTCGTCGCCGACCTGCTCGCGCCATTCCTTGGCGCCGTAGGCGTCGTCGACGGCCATGCGCACAACGGCGATCGGCGCGTGCACGCCACCCACCGGTCGCACGTTGGGGATGCGCCGACCGGTGCGCAGGATCACCTTGCCGTCGATCTGCTCGCGCAGGATGGCGTTGGGAGACCCAACGTCGCCCTTGATCTCGGGCGTGATGGTCGCGGCCTTGAGCCCGAGACCGGTCACGGCCATCGCGGCCGCCGCCTCGCGGACCACGGCGTTCTTCGTCGCGCGACGGTTCTCGAGCGAGAGGTCGAAGTGGCGGAACTCGGTCGGCACCCGGGTGACGTTGGGGTCGAGCACCCGCAACGCCTCGACCAGGAGTTCCTGGCCCGTCTGATCGCCTTCCAACACCGCGACGGTTCGAGTGGTCATGGTCTCTCCTGAAGCGGGCCGATCGGGCCCGACGTGGGCCGTATCGTACTGTGTCGATCGACTTCGGTCAAACCGCGCGCTCAACGCCCCACGAAGTCGAAGGTGTTCAGCACATACTGGAACGCCTCGAGATCGCGCTGGCTGAGCAGGTTGACGGCCACGATCAAGAAGGCGCCCAACTCCTGGTCCTTCGAGGCCGCCACCATCAACACCAACAGGTTCTTGGCCCCACCGCAATTCTTGTAGGCCACGTAACGCCCGCTGTACTTCGCGTCGTCGTAGATCTCCTGGGCGGCCTTTGTGCCGCACAACTGCTGAAACTGCGGCTCGACCGACGCAAGGGCCGCGTCCAGACGCTGCATGGCCTCGGGCCGTCCGCTGGCCCCGGCGAACCATAGACCCGGCACATCGGCACGGTCGTTGAAGCCCTGCAGATCGGGCGACGCGAGGATCGACGGGAAGACGCCGCCTTCGAGCTGCTGCGGGCTCGTGAGCCGATCCGACCATTCCACCGGCACGGCGATCCGCAGGACGCCGGTGTCATCGACGACCGAGTCGTAGCCGCTGTACGGTTGCGCCTCTCCGGTCACGGGCAGCGTCGCCACCTGCGCGCTCAGGGCGCTGGCGAACGAGTACGTCGCCTCGAGCGCCCGCCCGTTTACCTGCCCCACCAGGAGCTCCTGGCTGCCCAGACGCAGCACCTCGATGCCGAGCACGGCATCGGCCTGATGGCTGCGCAGCACGTCGCAGTACTCCTCGAGCGTGCCCTTTCGCGCCAGTGTGATGCCCTCGAGCCGCGTGATCAGATCACCCGGTTTGATCCCGGCGCGATCGGCCGGGGAGCCCGACTTCACCGACGACACCCAGACGCCGGCCAACGTGCCGTCCTCCGAGAGCACGCCCTGGCCGTTGATGCCGATCGAATCGACGTCGATGCCGGAGCGCAGTTCGTCGATGACGCCGGCGGCTTCATTCATGCTGATGGCGAAGTTCTGATCGGTCTGCGCGTTGACGGCGTAGTTGACGCCCACGACCTCGCCCGCGGCATTGAGCAACGGGCCGCCGGAGTTGCCCGGGTTGATGCGCGCGTCGTGCTGCATGACGGCGTCGACCGACGCCCACGACGTGTTGGCCCGGGTGCGCGCTTTGGAGACGATGCCGGAGGTCAGTGTGAATTCGGGGTCGCCGAGCGGAAAACCGGCGGCCCAGACCTCGGTGCCGACCGGAACGTCCTGGATGTCCAGGCTCAGGTGCGGCAGCGACTCGCCCTTGGCGTCGATCTGGATCACGGCCAGATCCCAGCACTCAGAAGCGCCGAGCACACGCGCGCCATATCCGGTGCCGTCGAGCCACACCTCCACCCGCGCCGCGCCCGTGACGACGTGGTTGTTGGTGACGACGACGCCGTCGGGCGAGATGATGAAGCCCGAGCCCGCGCCGACCTGATTGGCCACGAAGCCCGCGCTCGGGTCGACGAACGTGCCCTCAGCCAGGATCTGGACCGTCGCGCGTTGCGCATCGGACGGCGAGCCGACGACGTCCAATGGGTCCGTGGCCGTCGGTGCAACGATCACGGCGGTGGGCGCCGTGGTCGGCGTGGGCGTCGCCATGGTCGTCAGACTGCAGGCCAGGCTGCCCGAGGCCAACAACGCCGCCAATCCGATCCGGGGCAGCAGGGTTTGCGCCATGTCCGCGTCCTCCCGGCCAGTGGCCGAAACGCGGACGGCGGCGCTGAGCGCCGCCGTCCGTTTCTTACGACCGAGCCGCGCCCGCCTTAAGGCAGGTTGCCGCCGGTGATGACCATCGACGAGATCGCCGAGTCGAGCAGGTCGAAATCGCTGTCGTTGTAGATGTAACCCACGACGTAGATCAGGTAGGCCGTCTGATCGGACGCGGGGCGCATCGACAGCACGACCACCTGCGGGCCGTCATCGCAGCCCGAGAACAGGTCGTACTGACCCTCGAAGTCGCCGTAGGTGATGACGTCGGAGCGGCCTTCGTAGGTGCTGCATTGCGGGTTGAAGACCTCGTCGCGGTACAGATCCAGGAACTGGACGTAGCCGCCGAGGGTGGCCAGGTCGGCCGAGACGCCGAACTCGACGCCGGCCTCATTGTTGCCATCCAGCGCGCCGACGCGGGCGACGTTGTACTGATCGGCCATCTGATACTGCGATGTGATCACCTGTGACCAGGTGTTCGGCAGATCGACCTGCAGCGAGCCGGTGTCGTCGGTGTAGGTGGTCCAGCCGCCCGGATCGACCTGGGTGGTGCCGCCCGAGTTGTCGTCGACCTGGCCGCCGAACGAGAACGACTGGGTGAGCTCGCGTCCGTTGAGCTGGCCCTCAAGCACCTCGCTCGTGGCGAAGCGCAGGACCTTGATGCCCAGCGTCGAGCCGGCGTCGTGGCTGCGCAGGATGTCGCAGTAGTCGGTCATGACGCCGCCGCGGCCGACTGACACGCCTTCCATCTCGATGATGATGTCGCCACCGGTGATGCCGGTTTGATCGGCCGGCGAGCCCGACTTGACCGACGACACCCAGATGCCCTGGATGCTGCCGTCTTCCGACATCACGGCCTGGCCGTTGATGCCGATCGAGTCGACGTCGACGCCGTCGGTCAGCTGCTGGATCACGTCCTCGGCGTCCTGCAGCTTGATCGCGAAGTTCTGATCGGTGCTGTTGTTGCCGGCATAGTTCACGCCGACCACCTGGCCGTTGTCGTTGATGAGCGGGCCGCCCGAGTTGCCGGGGTTGATCCGGGCGTCGTGCTGGACGACCGAATCCACCGAGGCCCAGTTCGACTCGCCGTCGGCGCGTTCCTTCGAGATGATGCCGCGCGTGAGCGTGAACTCGGGATCGCCAAGCGGGAAGCCGGCCGAGTACACGTCGGTGCCCACCGGCACCTTGCCCTCGAACGGTTCCATCCAGGCGAAGTCGCCGCCGCCATCGACCTGGATCACCGCCAGGTCCCAGCACTCGGACGCGCCGAGCACCTTCGCCCGATACTCCTCGCCGTTGAGGAACACCTTCAGGCGGGCCGCGCCGGTGACGACGTGGTTGTTGGTGACGGCCAGACCATCGGGCGAGATGATGAAGCCCGAGCCCGCGCCGACGGCGTTGGCCTGGAAGCCCTCGGCCGGATCGACAAAGCTGCCCTCGGCCAGGATCTGGATCGTGGCGCTTTCGGCCTCTTCCCAGCTGGTGATGGCGCCCGAGCCCTGCGGCTCGGCCGTCGGCTGCTCTTGAGCCTCGGTGGGCTTCGGCTCGTTGGTGGCCTTGGGCGCCTCAGTGGGGTCGCCGCCGCCTGTGCCGCAGGCCAACGTGGCCACAGCCAGCGCGGTCAGGGCCGACAAGATCCTGAACGTCGGTTTTATGATCATGGCGTCTCTCCTGTGTGAGTGCATGACGTATCAAAAAGAGCGTCAGATTGTGAACGATTGGGCTAGAGGCCGACGAGCGTGTGCAGGGCCGTTTCGGTGGCCCGCAACGCGATCCCGGCCAGGAACACGCTGATGGCAAAGTAGTAGAGCGCTTCCAGGCGCGTGTCGCGCCCGCGGGTGATCGAGTAAATCCCCGGCAAACTGATCACCTGAACCACACCGTAGAGGTAATGAACCCATCCCCGTGCCGGCGCCCCACCCTGAAGATACAGGACCACGCCAATCACGGCCTGGGCCACGAACAACACTTCCGCAATGACGAGCGCCCCGAAAAATCCGGGCGTCAAGGACTGGTTTCGGACGAAAATGAGCAAACTGTAGGCGGCAATCAGCAAGCTGAAGATCAGGCACGCATTGGCCAGACCATCGTGGATCAATTTGAGCATGGGCTCCGGAGGACCGCTGAGTGCGCGACGTCCCTGTCGTGGCGGATTGTACCATTCTGGATATGCGTCCTTGCTCTTTTGCCCGCGAGTGTGCCCGTCGCACAACTCAGCTAGATCTCGCCCGCCGGCATTAACGATGCCTGCCCGCGTTTTTTTCGCGAACAGCCACGTTATACCCTGCCCGGCGTCCCGGGCGCACGGGATTTCACGCCCAATTCCGCGGGATTAAGGTACTGGTGGTCGGTTCTGCAACCGCCAGGCCACGCCGGCGGGGTATCCGAGCATCTTGGCCATGTCGCCGGACGCAAGGATCACCGGCAGCCAGGCCAGCATCGTCACCTGCTCGCTCCAATCGGCCGCGCCCCAGATGCGCGTGAGCCGTCGAACGGCGCGCGCCACATAGGCCGCGGCGCCGACCGCCCCGACCGCCCACACCCAGGGGCTGACGACGAGCGCGCCGATCACGATCAGAGGAAGACCGACGAGATAGGTGGCGTAACGCACGAGGTGGCGACGGAGGAAGAGGTCGGCTTTGCCGTCGCCGCGGGCGTAGCGGTAATACTGATTGAAGAAGGCCTCGAGCGTCGGCCGGGGGCGGAACGACACACATGCCCGCGGCGCAAACACGAACGGGCCGGCCAGCTTGCGCACGTTGAAATCGAAGACGAGATCCTCGCAGTAATCCAGCCACTCGGGGTAGCCGCCGGCCTGCGCCCACACCGGCTTGCGAAAGGCGACGCTGCGGCTCGACGGCGCGAAGGTCTCGGGTCGGATCTCGTCGACGTCGGGCAAGGTCGCCGCCCCGAGCGCCGTTTCGAACACGGTCCGTGGATCGGAGACGAAGAACCCGGCGACGTGGCTCACGGCGCCGTCGGCGAACGGCGCGACAAGGTGCTCGAGCCAGTCGACCGGCAATCGCACACCGGCGTCGGTGACGGCGATCACGTCACCGGTCGCTGCCGCGATCGCGGCGTTGCGGCCTTGCGAGATGTTCGCGCCCGGGCGCTCGATGACCCGCAGGGGCAGATAGGCCCGGCTGGCGCTCAGCAGGTCGAGCGTGCCGTCGGTCGACCCGCCGTCGACGATCACGATCTCGTCAGCCGGTCGGGTCTGAGCCAGAAGCGTCTCGAACACCGCCGGCAGGCTCCCCGCTTCGTTGAGCACGGTCAGCACGAGCGATACACGCATGGGGGCGATCATAGCACCGGCTGGTATCATCGCCGCATGCTCACCCTTCACGTCACGGCCCTGTCGCATTCCGGCGACGGCATCGCGCACCATGACGGCCGCACGGTGTTCATCCCGGGCGCGCTGCCCGGCGAGACCATCGAGGCCGAGATCACTCAGACGAAGAAAGACGTCGCCCGCGCGCGTCTGGTCTCGGTGACCACGCCGGCACCGCAGCGCGTCCCGGCGCCCTGCCCGGTCTTCGAGCGTTGCGGCGGCTGTCAGCTCCAGCACCTCGGCTACGCCGACCAGCTCCGCTTCAAGGAAGATCAGGTGCGCGTACAGTTGCGCCGTCTCGCCGGTCAGGCCGAGGCGCCGGTGCGCGCGATCCTTCCCGCGCCCGAGGCCTTCGGCTATCGCAACCAGATCCAATGGTCGCTGGGCGCCGACGGCACGTTGGGCCTCCGCGGGCAGGCCTCTCACGAGATCATCCCGGTCGACGCCTGCCCGATCGCGCACCCGGCCATTAACGCCGTGCGGGCCCGCCTGTCGCTCGAGGCCGACACCGGTCTCGAACGCGTGACCATCCGGGTCGACGAGAGCGGGGATCCGCTGCTCGTGCTCGAGCCGGCCGAAGAGACGCCCGAGGTCAGCTTCGACCTGCCGATGGCGGCGGCCGTGCTTCAGGCCGATGGCACGGCCTTTGCGCTTGCCGAGCGCGATTGGCTCGACATCGAGGTCAATGACCGCGCATTCCGGGTCTCGGCCGGCTCGTTCTTCCAGGTCAACCTGGCCCAGGCCGAGCGTCTTGTCGATCTCGTGCTCGAGGCGCTGGCCCCGGAACCCGATCACGTGATCTTCGACCTGTTCTGCGGCGTCGGGCTGTTCACGGCCTTTCTCGCGCCGCGCGTCGCGCGTGTGATCGGCGTCGAGGCGTATGCGCCGGCCGTCGAAGACGCTGCTGTCAATCTCGACGCCTTCGACAACGTGGCCCTGTATGTCGCTTCGGTCGACGAGGCGCTTCCGGCGCTCGAGGAGCGGCCGGCCGGCATCGTCCTTGACCCGCCGCGCGCCGGATTGAGCGCGGCGGCGGCCGACCAGCTCGGCGCCCTCGGCGCGGCGCGGATCGCGTACGTCTCGTGCGACCCGGCCACGCTGGCGCGTGACATCGGCCGCCTGGCCCGCCACGGCTACCGTCTGGCCTGGGTCCAGCCCGTCGACATGTTCCCGCAGACGTTTCACATCGAAACCGTCGCGCTGCTGGTGAGGTAAGGCGCTGCGCGTTGTACGTCGCGCAGCGTCCAAACTGACGTCCTGGCCGGGCAAACTCTGGTATCTGCTGTTCGCCCATCCAGCACCGACCTGGGTATAATCTCCACGATGCCCCCTGCGAAAATCCTGGTGGTGGAAGACATCGACAGCGTTCGGGACGTCACCGTGCTGCAACTCAAGACGCTGGGCCATGACGTGATCGAGGCCCGCGACGGCGCCGAAGCCCTGCAGCTGATCGAGGCCGAACGCCCGGCCGTGATCGTCTCCGACATCCTGATGCCGCGCATGGACGGCTTTGCGCTGGCGCAGCACCTGCGCACGACGCCCGACACCGCCGATCTGCCCATCATCTTCCTCTCGGCGACCTACGTGTCCATGGAAGACGAGCATTTCGCGCTCAACCTGGGCGCGCTGCGCTTCCTGCCCAAGCCGGCCGAAAGCGAAGCGCTGGCCCAGGCCGTCTCCGAAGCCCTGGCCACCCACGCCGCCAAGAACCCGCCGCTGTCGGACCGCGAGTTCTATGTCGGCTATCGCCAGCGGCTGAAGTCGAAGTTGCAGCAGAAGGCGCAGCAATTGACGCGCACCCGCCAGCAGCTCGACCTGGTGCCCGAAGGCCAGCGCGAGACGTACCGCCACATGCTGTCCGACATCCAGACCCAATACGACGAGCTCCAGCACGAGCTGGACGTGCTCTCCAAAGCCTTGCAGATCTCGGAATGATCTCGCGCCGCGCGTTCCTGAAGGCCGGAGCCCTCGTTGGCGGAGTGCTGACGACCGCCGCGGTCGGCTGGGGACGTCTGTCGGCCGACGACGCGGCGCTGGCCCGTGACGGCCGCCGGCTCGGCGCACTCCTGGCTCCGGCCGATCATGTCGCATGGTTGATCCAAACCGGCGCCGTCTCCCATCTGGCCGGAACCCCTGGTCGACCGCACGATCCGGAAGGCCAATACTCGAGCCCGTATCGTCTACGCGGATTGACGGTCCGGCTGCCTCATGGGGCGTCGAGCCTGCGTCGGCTGCAGCAGGTCGGCGGCTGGTGGCCGGCCGACGCGCGCACGGCCGTCGCCGCGGCGCTGCTGGCTGGAGGTCTATCCCCGAACGCGACGGACGCGGCGGCGCTCGCGCACAGCGAACGCTGGCTGCGCGTCGCGCGTCCGCGCATCCCTGGCGCGCGCACGCGTGCGGCCGGCCGCATCGGCCTGGCCTGGCAGGATCTCGACACTCCCGATTTCCAGGCGCCGGTCGAGGGCCTGCTGGTCTCCGAGTGGGACTGGGTGATCCTGGCCCACGCGCCAAAGCCGTATCTGGCCGAAGACTTCATCCGCCGCCAGGTGAGCACCTGGCGGCCACCACCCGCCGAGGCCGTCGCGCTGAGCCACGTACCGCCGACGGCCTCGTTTGCGATCTGCCGCATCTTCGAGCGTGTTGCGATCGGGCCGGCGAGCGCCTGACACCCGCGCCATCCCCCTGAGATAGAAGGAACCGCCATGCTGGACATCCTGTGTGACATCGCGCGCGCCGCCGGCGCCATCGTGCGCGACGGTTACGGCCGTGCGAACCACATCGAATACAAGGGCGACGTCGACCTCGTGACCGACGTCGACAAACGGTCCGAGGCCTACATCCTCGAACGCCTGCGCGCCATCGCGCCCGACTACGCGCTGTACGCGGAGGAGAGCGGACGCAGCGGCGCGCACGATTACGAATGGCTGATCGACCCGCTCGACGGCACGACGAACTTCGCGCACGCGGTACCGTGCTTTGCGGTGTCGATCGGCCTGGCCCACCGGGGTGTGATGCAACAGGCGGTCGTCTATGACCCGATGCGCGACGAACTCTTCGCCGCCGAGGCCGGCCGCGGCGCGACCCGCAACGGCGAGCCCATCCAGGTCGCGGCGCAGACCGAACTCGGCCGCGCCCTGCTGACGACCGGATTTCCGTACGACGTGCGGACCAGCCCGATCAACAACTTCCGCGAGTGGGAGTTGTTCTACAAGCGCAGCCAGGGCGTCCGGCGACCGGGCGCGGCCGCGCTGGACTGCACCTACGTCGCCTGTGGGCGCTTCGACGGCTACTGGGAGCAGAAGACGCATGCCTATGACGTCGCGCCAGGCGCCCTGATCGCCCTGGAAGCCGGCGCGCTCGTCACCACGATGACGGGCGAGCCGTACACCTTCGACGCCCCCTCGATCCTCATGGCCAACCCCGCCATCCACGCGCAGATGTTGGCGGTTCTGGCCGAGGATCGGGCCGAGGATCGGGCCGATGATCGGGCCGATGATCGGGCCGATCCTCGGGCCGATCCTCGGGCCGATCATCGGGCGCGGTAGCGGGCGCGACGTCGAGTGATCCGCGCGCCCGCCGTAGGCTGACCCTCGCTTGCGCAGGGTGTGCATCTGCGCTATGCTGACGCCTGATCCCGTCCCCATCCATTCGGAGGCACCATGGCCACCCGCTGGGAATACTGCATCCTGACTCGCATGAGCACCGCGCTCGACACGAAGTGGTACGCCAACCGCGTGTTCCGCTATGCCAGCGCCCACGAAGCCGAAGAGACGACCTCGGCCTATTACCGCGGCATCAACGCCAAGATCGATACCCTGCACGAAGCCGCCGAGTTTCCGCTGCTCCCGGCCATCCTCAACCTGTTGGGCGCCGAGGGCTGGGAATTGATCGACGACATGAATACCGGCATGTCGGGTGGTGAAGGTCTGGTGCTGAAGCGCCAGACGGTCGCCCGCGCGGCGGCCAAACCAAAGGCGCCGGCCAAGCGCCCGGCTGCACGAACCGCCCGCCGCCGCTGAGGCCCTCGGTCCGAAACAGTCCTGTACGCGACAAGGGGGCGACGGCGACGTCGCCCCCTTGTTTTTCAGACGCGCAACCGACGCTAACCGACCTCCCCTACTCCCAACGGTACGTGTTTTGGGTTTTCGGTATAGTTACGTCAGGTTGGCTACAACGACGATCCCACAGCGGAAGCCAAAGGCCTCCGCAGAAACTGTCATGCAAGAAACTTCCGGGCAGGGTCCGATCCGCGATCGCGTCGGACAGCGCACCGACTGGCTGGTGTCTACCGTCCGGTGGACGCTGTTGGCGGCGATGCTCTTTCGACTCGAGATGGATGGCGGCCTGGCCAAGCACGACGTGCTGGCGTTCGGGCTGTTGGCCGTCATGGGCGGCGCCAATGCGCTGCAGATGATGCTGCAGTTCCTCAACTATGCCCCGACCGGCCTGCCCTACCTCTCGCTCCTGGTCGACCTGGCGCTTTGTCTATGGCTGTTCCAGGTGACCGGAGGCGTGGCGGGCCCGCTGCCGTGGATCATGCTTTACCCGGCGCTCACCGCCGCGCTCCGACACACCTGGCTCGTCGCGCTGCTGGTCACGGCGCTGTGTCTGGCCGCTCAGGCGCTGCTGATCGCGGCGACGGGCAGCGGGCTCGGCACTTTCGGGTTGCTGGCGGCCCTCGTGTTGTTGGCGACCGCCGGAGCGGCCCTGGCGGGCACGCAACTGCGGCAATACCTCAAGGCGCACGAGCGCCAGGAAGCCGAGCTCCGCGACCGCAAGGTCCAGGCGGCGCGCCAGCACGCGCGCGCGATCTACGAGATGGCGTCGATGGTGTCGGCCACGCTCGGGTACGAGAAGGTGCTCGAAGCGGCGCTGAAATTCGGCGCGCTTGGCGCCGAGGGCCGGGCGATGAGCGAGTCGGCCATGTGCTGCGCGGTGCTGCTCTTCGACGACGACCGCACGCATCTGCGCGTCTCTGCGTCCTGGCGCCTGCCTCCGGCGGACGGCAAAGTGTTGTGCCCGGCCGAGGAAGGCCTGCTGGCCAACGTCACGCGCACCGGCGATTACGTGATCACGGACGCGCCCGGCGACGACCCTGAACTGATGCAGTTCATCGGCTTCCGCGCGTGTCGTTCGCTGATCGCGCTGCCGCTACGGGTCGGGTTCGACTCGTTCGGCGTGATCCTGTACGGTCATGCCGAGGCCGATTTCTTCACCGAAGACACGCGCAACTTCCTCAACGCCATGGTCAACCAGTCGGTCGTGGCGCTGCAGAACGCGCGGCTGTACCAGACGCTGCGCACCGAGAAAGAACGCATCGTGCAGGTGCAGGAAGAGGCCAACAAGAAGCTGGCCCGCGACCTGCACGACGGCCCGACCCAGGCCGTGGCCGCTCTGGCGATGCGCGCCAACTTCGCGCGCCGGTTGGTCGAACGCGATCAGCGTTCGGCCGCCGACGAGCTCTTCAAAATGGAGGAGCTGGCGCGCAAGACCACCAAAGAAATCCGGCACATGCTCTTCACGCTGCGCCCGCTGATCCTCGAGAGCCAGGGTCTGTCGGCTGCGCTCAAGCAACTGGGTGAGAAGGTGCGCGAGACGCACGCCCAGAACGTGATCGTCGAGATCGATCCCGGCGTCGACGACATCCTCGAGAAGAGCCGCCAGGGCGTGTTGTTCTACATCGCCGAGGAGGCGGTCAATAACGCCGTCAAACACGCACAGGCGCAGCACATCTGGGTGCGGCTCAAGCTCCAGAACGACACGCTCACCCTCGAGATCCAGGACGACGGCGTGGGCTTCAACGTCGGCGCGGTCGACAGCGAATACGACCGCCGCTCGAGCCTGGGCATGGTCAACATGCGCGAGCGGGCTGAGATGCTCAACGGCACGGTCCGCATCGACTCGGCCGAGGGCCAGGGCACCCGGATCCTGATCGTCGTCCCCCTCATCGCTTCGGAATAATCAAGGCGCTGACCACGAAGAAGCGAAGGGCTCGAAGTTCCATTTATGCGGGAACTTCGCGCCCTTCGCTTCTTTGCGGTTAGCACGATTCGCGGTTCGGTCACGCTCGACACGGTGGATTGTGCTACAATACTCCCCGGGAGTATACAGACGGAGCAGCCATGCACAAAGAACAGGTCATCATCATCGGTTCCGGCCCCGCCGGGCTGACTGCCGCGATCTACGCGGCGCGCGCAAACCTCAACCCGCTGATCATCGCCGGCAACGCCGTCGGCGGCCAGATCGCCACGACGTCCGAGGTCGAGAACTTCCCGGGCTTCGACAGCATCCTGGGGCCGGACCTGGTCCAGCAGATGCAGGCCCAGGCCGAGAAGTTCGGCACGCGCTTCGAGTACGACGAGGTCACCGAGGTCACGTTCAAACCCGGCCAGCCGCTGCGGCTGAAGACGTACAGCAACGAATACGAGGCCGAGACCGTGATCATCACGACCGGCGCGTCGGCCAAGAAACTCGAGATCCCGGGCGAGACCGAATTCGTCGGCCGCGGCGTGAGCTACTGCGCCACGTGCGATGGCTTCTTCTTCAAGGGCAAGGACGTGCTCGTGATCGGCGGAGGCGACTCGGCGCTGCAGGAGGCGCTCTTCCTGACGAAGTTCGCCAGCCGCGTGCGCGTCGTGCATCGACGCGATCAACTGCGCGCCGGCGATTTCCTGCGGCACAAGATCACCGAGAACGACAAGGTCCAGCTCGTGCTCGACACGGTGCTCGAGCGCATCGACGGCGACGGCAAGGTCCAGGCGGTCGAGGCGCGCAACGTCAAGAGCGGCGCCGTCGAGCGCTGGGACACCGACGGTGTGTTCGTGTTCGTCGGGCACTTCCCGAACAGCAGCCTGTTCAAGGGTCAGCTCGACATGGATCCCCAGGGCTTCCTGGTCGTCGACAAACACATGATGACCAACGTGCCCGGCGTGTTCGCCGCCGGCGAGATCATGGACCCGATCTTCAAGCAGGCGATCTCGTCCGCCGGTCAGGGCTGCATGGCCGCCATCGCGGCCGAGCGCTGGCTTGAAAGCCGCGAGGAGAAGACCGCGGCGTAAGGACGAGGAAGCGCGTTGGCGCGAGAGCGCGGGTGCGGTACACAAACAGAGCGCAGGGTGAATCACATTCACCCTGCGCTCTTTCATTTCGTCAATGGTGTGCCCAACCGCCCCCTGCGCTCCTCCGCTCCCCGCTCCCGCGCCTTACGGTGCCGCGATCTGCGCGTCGACCTGGGTCCAGGCCTGGCCGCCGTCGGTGGTGTGCATGAGGATTCCGGCGCCCTGGCTATCCTTGCGGACGGCCCAACCCTCGCGCGCGGTGACGAAGCTCAGTTCGCCCGACCAATCCACGGTCTCGATCCGATTGAACGACTGCGCGCCGTCGAAGGTCTGCCAGATGTCGAACGGGCCCTCGCCACCGCCGTCTCCGCCCGCCACGATCCAGCCGAGCCGGGCACTGACGAACGACGCCTGTTCGAAACCGGCCGGCAGCGACCGCGAGAACCAGCTCTTGCCCTGGTCGGCGGTGCGATAGATGTAGGCCGCGACCGCACCGGTGTCGAAGTTCTGACAGTCGACCGTCATGAGCGTCGTGCTGGAGTCGACGAAGGGCGGGTCTTGCAGGCCGCAGGCGGTCGACGGGCCCTCGAAGGCCGCGGGCGCGCCGTTGGGCGCCGGCAGGGTGACACTCTCCCAGGTCGCGCCGCCGTCGACGGTCCGCTCGAGATACGGCGCGCCGGGCTGCACGCCCTGGCAGTCGCCCGTGATCCACCCGTTCAGGGCATCGGTGAACACGATGCCGGTCTTGCCGCAGCTCTGCACGAGCGCCTGATTGGTCGGGTCGACCAGACGCTTCCAGGTAGCGCCGCCGTCTGTCGTGGCGTAGACCATGACGTAGTCGTGCATCATGCCGGCGTCGACGTGCGCCATCAGCCAGCCGTTCTTTGTGTCGACGAACGTCAGCTCCGTGGGCGCGAAGAAGGCCGCGTCGGCGATGTCGAGCGCCGCGCTCTTCGTCCACGTCGCGCCGCCGTCCGAACTGGCCCAGACGTACGCAGGCGGCGCTGCCGCGCTCATCGCGCGATCGTAGAAGATGGCCCAGACATGCTGCGTGTCGAGCGCAAAGAGCGTCGCCGCATTGCCGAGCGAGTAATCGACCCGCACCGGCTGCGGCGGCGTGACGTCGCGCCAGGTGGCCCCGCCGTCCGCCGTGCGCAGGATGTGGTCGTCGACGTCGAAGGCGCCCTCGGAGATCGCCCACCCTGCCCCGGCGTCGATCATGTCGACCGTGCGCAGGCTGACGCGGTCACCCGGGGTCAAACGCTGGATGGCCTCGAGCCCGGCGCCGTCGGTGCCGGGCGTGCTGGTGATGATCCGCCGGCTGGTCGAGGCGCGACCGTCGCTTCGGCGTGGCGGTCGCCACGACCGGGATCGCGGTCGCCGGCTCGACCGTTGAGCCGGCAGGCTCGGAGAGCGCGGTCGGGCTTGGCATGGCCGTGAACGTCGCCGGGATGGGCTGCGCCGGGACAGCCACCGGCGCGCACGCCGCCAGGCTGACCGCAAGCACCATCCCCCACGACCGGATCCAGCTTCGCTTGAGCATAATTCCTCCGCCACGACGCCTCTACGTGCCTGGGACGCCGTGGTTATACGTTATCACAACCAACCCTATGCAATTAACGTGCGGGGGGCATCGCGGGTTCCGTTGGGGTCGGTGAGGCTATTCGACGATCACGGCGTCGGTACGCCCCCAGGTCTGCCCGCCGTCGGTGCTGGTGTAGAGCGCATAGGCGTCGCTCGACAGAATCGCCCACATTTGGGCCGGACCCGCCGTCTCCAAGATCCCAACCCAGCGGACCGCGCGCTGGCGCTGGGTGTTGGCGCCGGCATCTGCGGTGCGCAGGAGGTAGAGGTCGCCGGCGCGATCCGGGCGCGGATCGACCAGAAGTAGCGCCTCGCCCGGGCCGTAGAACGCGGCGTCCAGCAGCCCGGTTTCGCCAAAACCGGCTACCCCGAAACCACCCGGGGCAACGGCTTGCGAGCGATAGAGGTACTGGGCGAGGACGCCGGTGTCGGCGGCCAGACAATCCACGCGCAGGGTCAGATCGGTCGCGGTCGCCCACTCCGGCGTCGCAGCACAACGTCCGTCGAAGGCGCTCGGAAAACCATCCGGCAGCGGCAACGCCAGCGGCGACCACGTCGCGCCGCCGTCGTGCGTCACGCGGACCAAGGATTCCCGATCCAACGCGCCCGGACAGGCCGCAAACAGGTAGCCGTCGGCCTCGGACACCCGTCGGATGGCGCCGGTTTCGCACACGTCTCCCGTGAGCGCCGACCAGGACGAGACGACCGACCAGTGCACGCCGCCGTCGTCGGTGGCGAACAGGCGGCGACTTGTCGGATCGCGTTGAGCCGCGTCAGCGACCAACAGCCAACCATGCGCGACGTCGACGAAGTGCAGATCCAGCGGCATGAAGCCAGCTGCTTCCGAGAGATCGAGCGCGACGCTAGTCGACCACGTCGCGCCCGCGTCGGCCGTGCGCCAGACCCAGGCTCGCTCCGGCCGCGCGCCGGCCGCACGGTCGTAGAACACGAGCCACGCCGTCTCGCCGTTCAGCGCAAACGTGCGCGCGGCCCAACCCGACGCGAGACCCTCCGTGATCGGCTGCGGCGGCGTGACGTCGCGCCATTGATAGCCGCCGTCGCGCGTGACCACGACATGATCGTCGCGATCGAGGCGCGGCTCGGCGACGCCCCAGCCCAACCCACCGGTGAAAGTCTGCACCGAGACGAAGCGCAGCACGGTTCCCGCGGCGAAGGGCGTGATACGCGGCAAAGCCGGATCCACCGAAACCGGCGCCGGCGTGGACGTCGCGGTGGGCGGCGTGGTGGCTGTCTCGCTGGGGCTGGGCGCAGGCGTGCGGGTCGGCAGCGGGCTCGGGCGCGGCGTTCGGGTCGGGACGACGGGCGTGTCGGTCGGAGCCAACGCTGTAAGCGTGCCCGCGGGGATCGCGGAGAGCAACGGCACCGGGGTCGTGCGCGGCGTACAAGCAGTCAGGGTCAGCGTAACGATCAACACACGACGAAACAAATGTATCTGCATATCGAGGCGATTTTACCCTGACGGCAGACGAAGGAATTTACTCCGCTCGCATCACTGCTCAGTCGCCTGTAGATTGGGCAAAACGCGAGTTAGGGCGCGGATTCGGGCTGCCGCCCGTCACGCGGCCAGCCGGGTCGCCAGCTGCAGGGCCAATTCCTTAACGTGGGTTTCCTCGAGGCCGACCGGGCCGACGCAGGCCGGGCAGCCGTCGCGGCAGGCGCAACCGCGGATAAGGTCGGCGCTGGCGCGAATGAGATCGCCGCGCAGCGCGAAGAGTTGTTCGGCGAGACCCAGGCCCTCGGGGGCGCGATCGAAGAACGTGATCGTCGGCGCGTTTGTCTCTTTGGCGCGTGCCTCGGCCAGGAAACCCAGGTCGCGCGGGTCGCACATCAGGTACAGCGGGGCCACGTTGCTCAACGCCTGCGCGAAGCCGCCCAGAGGCGTCTGAGTGCCGCGCCCGGCCTCGACGCGTTGGTGGCACGCGGCGCACAGCGTCATCAGGTTGTCGAGCACGTTGGCGGTGAGGTAGTTCTCGTTGATGCCCGGGATGTAGCCGAACGATCGGAAGGGCACGATGTGGTGCACGGCGTGCTGCGGGCCACCGCTCGGTTCGGGGCTTCCGCAGTTGCGACAGCGAAAGCCGTCGCGCGCGCGGGCCGCATTGCGCTGGCGCTCCCAGTTGGGTCCGTAGTTGTTTGGCCCGATCAGCAAACCCGCTTGCGCCAGCTCGGCCACCAGCGGCTCGGGAAACCACATCCAATAGCCCGTGGTCTGGAAATCGCGGGCCGGCAGCACGATCTCGCCGTGCCCAAGCGTCTCATGCGTGTGCCGGCGCACCATGCGATACGTCGCGGCCTGGGCCCGGATCTCGAGATCGCCCCAGGCGTGCGACAGCGTCGCCCCCGCCCCGCCCTCCTCGCCCGTCGTTGATTCGGCGGAGTCGGCGACGCGCAGCACGGTGACGTCGATGGCCTCGCTGGTCTCGGTGAAGTAGTCGAGGTCAGCCGGTTTGGCGTGGGCGATGCCCTCCTCCCAATCCAGCTTCTCGATCAGATACGAGCGGCCGTCGTGCAGATAGACCGCGTGCTGATGCACTCGGATCGGCGCGGTCATGCGATCCACCTCGCCGATGATGCGCGGCCGCCCGTCGACCTCGGTCTGGATCACGACACGATCCTGCCCGGCCGTGCGCAGCGAGACCGACTCGGCCGGGTAGGCGTCGCCGACCCAGCGGTAGGTGCCGGCCTGGGCGTGGACCTCGCCGTCCTCGACCAGGATGTCGAGCAGATCAGCCACGTCAGCCACCGAGCCAAAGCCCTCGCCGGGTCCGAAGGGCAGTTCGAACACCGCGCAGCGCAGGTGGCTGGCCAGCAGCAGGAGGTTGTCGGGGTTGATCAGGGCATGCTCGGGGCTGCGCGCAAACAGATAGCGCGGGTGCGTGGCCAGATATTGGTCGAGCGGCGCGGTCGAGCCAACGAGCACCACGGCGCTGGCCTCGGCGCGACGCCCGGCCCGACCGGCCTGTTGCCACGTCGACGCGATCGTTCCCGGATAGCCGGCGATGACGACGGCGCCGAGCTGGCCGATGTCGACGCCGAGCTCGAGCGCGTTTGTGGCGACGACGCCGCGCACCTCGCCCTCACGCAGCCCGCGCTCGATCTCGCGGCGCTCGAGCGGCAGATAACCGCCGCGATACCCGCGGATGCTTTCGGCCGGGATCCCGGCCGCCGCCGCGCTCTCGCGCAGATAACCCAGCAGGATCTCGGTGGCCGCGCGCGACCGGGCGAAGAGCGCGGTCTGCACGTCATCCTTCAAGAACTGGCCCGTGATCTCCTGCGACGCCAGCAGATACGAGCGTCGCACGCCGGTCTCGGGGTCGATCACCGGCGGGTTGTAGACGAGCACGTGCTTCTCGGCGCGGGGCGCGCCGTCGTCGTCGATCACGGTGACCGGCGCCTCGATCAGGCGCTCGGCCAGGGCTTGCGGGTTCGCGATCGTGGCCGACGCGCACAGGAACTGCGGCTGCGCGCCGTAGAACGCGCAGATGCGGCGCAGGCGCCGCAGCACGTTGGCCATGTGCGAGCCGAACAGGCCGCGATAAACGTGCAGCTCGTCGAGCACGACGTATTTGAGATTGGCGAGCCATTGCGCCCAGCGCGGATGATGCGGCAGCAATCCCGCGTGCAGCATATCGGGGTTGGAGATCACCACACCGCTCGACTTGCGGATCGCGGCGCGTCGGGCCTGGGGCGTGTCGCCGTCGTAGACGTGCACGCGATCGCGCAGCCCGACATCGCCCATCAGCCCGGCCAGCTCGTCGGCCTGATCCTGGGCGAGGGCTTTGGTCGGGAAGAGATACAGCGCGCACGCGCCGGGTTCGCCGAGCAAGGTGTGCAGCACAGGCAGGTTATAGCCGAGCGTCTTGCCCGACGCCGTGCCGGTGACGGAGACGACGTGCTCACCGCGCAGCGCGGCGGCGGCGGCGGCCGCCTGATGGGTGTAGAGGCGCTGGATTCCGCTCGCGGCGAGCGCGGCCGGCAGGCGTGGATCCAGTTCCGGCGGATACGGCGCTTCGCGCGCCGGGCGCGCCGGCAGGCGCTCCCAGGCCGTCACCGCGTCCATGAAGGCGCGATCCAGTCGAAACCGATTAAGCGTATCGAGCGCGGTCGGCATG
>JBGAJV010000037.1:0-64927 GCA_044224715.1 Anaerolineales bacterium
GCGGGGGGGGGGGGGGCGGGGGGGGGGGCCGGGGGGGGGGGTGGGGGGGCGGGGGGGGGGAGCGCGTGGGCGGGGGAGCGCGAGCGCGTGATCAACCGGCGCCCGCAGGATGGGGCCGGCGCCCCCTCCAGCGACACGCGCGAGGCAAGATGGTCAATCAGGCACCGGGTGCGCGGGTCCGTGGAGGGGGTTGGGGGGTGGTCCCCTTGCGTGCTCACACCCTTGCTCGTTGCCGGCGCAGCAACAATCGATACTTCTCGAACTCGAAGCGGGCCATGAGCGCGCTGAGCCGCAGGCCGTGCAGACCGTCGCGCCACCCGGCCAGTGTGACGAACCGCCACCAGAAATGACGCACGGGCTGGCTGAGCAAGTGGTGCGGTTTGGCGCGCACGCCTTCGAGCGCCAGTCGGTCGGCGTCGTAGGTTGCGTAGTACGTCTGCTTGCGCACGAACTCGGCCACGGTCTCGTAGTTGAGGTGGATCATCGGGTTGCGCAGAAACCCGGCGTCGCCATCGAGCAGGACGAGTTCATGGACCGGCCGGGCCGGATCGTAGTGCGCACGTGTTCGCCGCAGCAGGCGCAATTGATAGTCGGGGTACCAGCCGGTGTGCCGTGTCAACGTGCCAAAGAGGTAGTTGTGCCGCGGAATCCACCATCCCGCTTCGGGGCGCCCCAGCACCGATCGGATCTCTTCGCGGAGCGCCGGGGTGATGCGCTCGTCGGCGTCGACAAAGAGCACCCAATCGCTGGTGACCGCCGCGAGGGCCGCGTCGCGCTGCGCGCCATAGTTGTCGAAGTGGCGCGTCACGAGCCGCGCCCCGGCGGCGTGCGCGATCTGGGGCGTGGCGTCCGTGCTGCCCGAATCGAAGACCACGACCTCGTCGGCCCAGCTCAGGCTGGCCAGACAGTCGGGCAGGTGCCGTTCTTCGTTCAGCGTGAGGACGATGGCGGAAAGCATTGGGTGAATGGGTGATTGGGGATTGGGTGACGGAGGGTTGAGCGATCGCGCGTCAGCGTCAGTCGCCAAGTCACCCACTCGCCCAGTCGTCCAAAGGCATCGGGCGTCGGCCCTGCCAGGCGCGGATGGCTTCGGAGAGCGCGGCGTTGCGCGCGGCGCGATCGTCGGCAGAGAGCCCGCCGGTCAGGCTGAGCTTGTGGTTCGCGCGGATGCGTCCGCGAAGCGACAGGTCGACCAGCGCGCGCGTGGCGGCCAGCGTGACCGGGCCGTGGTAGCGCTGATACAGCCGGCGCCGGCTGCTCCAGAGCTGCACGAACGACCGGTTGGGCGCCTGCTGGGTGCTGCGCCCGCCGAGATGTACAACCGACGCGGACGGCGCGATCCACACCTCCCAGCCCTGACGCCGCAGCCGCCAGTGCGCGTCGACTTCCTCGCAGTACATGGGGAAGATCTCGTCGAATAGATCCTCGTTCCGGAGCGCGTCGGCGCGGACCGCAAATGCGGCGCCGAGCGTGTGATCGACCTGGAACGGGTCGCCGGAATAGGCGGACGCCGGGTAGCGGCCGTTGAGCGGCGACTCGCTAAGCCGCGCAAGCCGCCCGGGTGGGGGGAAGAGATCGAATGCCGCTTGTACCAGCCCCGGAAAACGGAACCCGGCATGTTGCAGCGAGCCGTCGCCATTGAGCAGCCGCGGCGCGACGACGGCCGCGCGTGGACGCTGACGCAGGAAGTCGACCAGGACCTTCAGCGCGCCGGTCTTGACGATGGTGTCGGGGTTGAGCACCAGCGCGGCAAAGGGCGGCGGGACGGCGTCGGCACCACGGCCGAGCCCCAGCGCGTGCAGACCCACATTGTTGCCGGCGCCCATGCCGCGATTGGGGGCGCGGATCACGCGTGTGCGTGGAAACTGCGCCGACAGCATCTCCACCGAGCCGTCATGCGAGTCGTTGTCGACGACGACCACCGTCGCGCGCAGCCCACTCCCCGCCAGGTCGGCATACACCGAATCCAGACAGGCGACCAGCAGGTCGCGCACGTTCCAGTTGACGATCACGATTCCGAGGTCGAGCATGGCGTCGATTCTAGGCTAATCGAGTGTGCAAGCCAATCGGAAGCGCGAGACGCCCAGAAGCGCATTGCACTCTCGCTCGTGCGTCCTCCGCTCCCGCGCTTCACTTCGGGCTGATCTCGATCTGATGCGGATCGGCGCGGTTGTTGTAGATCGCGACGTCTTCCTGGATCAGACCGGCCCAGAAGTATTGCGGATTTCGGCTGGTGACGATCTGGTCGAGCACGACGCCGCCCGTCACGACGCTGACCTTGCCCGGCTCCAGGTAATACTGTGGACGACCCTGCGAGTCGGGGATCATGGTCAGGCCATCGACCTTGCCGATCGCCCAACGCCAGGGGAAGTCGTTCAGGCAGGTGTCGCACATGATGCCGACCCGGAACGCGCCCGATTCCTGAAGGTAGCCGGTGTTGTTGTAATTCTCGGTCATGCTGCTGTAGACGAAACCCGGCTCGGGGCCGGTCGTGCGCAGCGGCGCGGTGCCGTAGTTCTGGACCGTCAGCGTGAAGTACAGCGTGTCGTCAAGGCGCACGAACTCCGACGAAAACGTCACCTGGCCCAGCACGATCTCGCCGCGCGGCAGGCCGCCCTGTGCGATCGTCAGCGGCGTGGTCAGACGGACCTTTTGGCCGACTCGGTCCTCGGCCTGGGCCACCACCTGATAATCGCCGTTGGCGGGCGGGGTTTCGCCCAGGTCGATGCCGCCGTCATAGCTGTATTCGTGCACACCGGCTTCGCCGGGCTTGCGGCCCGAGGTCGTGCTTTCGGCGATCGGCAGCCGCAGCTTGCCGTCGGCGTCGGTGAGGTAGACCTCGAGGCCGTCTTCATCAAGCGTCTTGGTCAGCCCGATCGTGACCTGCACGCGGTCGTCCAGGCCGTCCTGGTTGGGCGTGAACACGCGCGGCGCGAGCGCCAGCGTCAGATCGGGTAGGGCGGCCTCGGCCTGACTGACCACCAGGGTGCCCGTGATCGCATTCGTGGCGCCCTGCGCGTCCACCGCTTCCACCACCCAGGTGTAGGTGCCGTCGGCGAGCACCCGAGCGAGCACGTCGCCGGACACGGTTTCGCCACGACGCGTGTAACCGTCGACCACGCCGGCGAAGTCCACGCTGGCTTCGCCGCTTCCGCGCGGTTTATCACGCCGGAAATCGTAACGCCGCTCATTCGCGTCGAGAAAGTACACCGACACCGTGGCGGACCGGCGCAGCTTGTAGGTGATCCGGGTGACGTCCGTGATCCCGTCGGCGTTGGGCGTGATCTCGGACAGCGAGAACGACGCCGACTCAACTGGCGGCCCATCGGGCTTGAACGTGAGCCAGGCGATCGCCAGCGCGATGGCGGTGACGGCGACCGCAGTCGCCACGGTGATCCAGAGGGTTCGTCGCATGCAGGTCTTCGCTCGTTGGTAGGGCACTCGGCCGCGCTCGCCGTCGCTGGCAGTAGCGGCGCCATGTCGTTCGTGTCATCCGTGCCGATCCGTGGTATTCCTGTATACGGGATCGCAGGGGATGACGAACCGTCACCCAAAGTGATGACACCTGCGGCTACACCGCCGGCCGGGTCATGTTAGCATCCCTTGAACTGACGCTCAACCCTGCGACGAGGTCCGTGACATGCCGTTGACATATCAGGAAGCGCTTGACTGGATCTACAGCTTTATCGATTTCAGCGCCAAACGGCTCGACAAGTACGCGGCCGTGGATTTCAATCTGGATCGGATGACGCGGCTCATGCGCTTGCTGGGCGATCCGCAGCGGCGCTATCCGACGTTGCATCTTGCCGGAACCAAGGGCAAGGGGTCAGTCTCGTCCTTCTGCGCCAGCGCCCTGACGGCCGGCGGATACCGCACCGGGTTCTACACATCGCCGCATCTCGAGGATTTTCGCGACCGCTTCCGCGTCGACGGGCGCTGGATCACGCCCGAGGCCGTGGCCGAGATTGTGACGCGTCTGCAGGCCCTGGCGCCGGAAGTTCCGGGGATCACGACTTTCGAGTTGACCACGGCGATCGGCTTCGAGTGGTTCGCACAAGAAGGCGTCGACGTGGCCGTGGTCGAGGTCGGTCTGGGTGGCCGGCTCGACGCGACGAACGTGCTCATGCCGCGAGTGAGCGTCATCACGGCCCTCAGCTACGACCACATGGCGTTGCTCGGCGATACGTTGACGCTCATCGCGGGTGAGAAGGCCGGGATCATCAAGCCCGGCGTGCCCGTGGTCTCCGCGCCCCAGCACGCCGAATCGCTGGCGGTGCTCGAGCGTGTGGCGGCCGAACGCGGCTGCGTCCTGACACTCACCGGGCGCGACGTGCGTTTCAAGCCCGTCGCCCATTCGCTCGACGGCCAGACCTTTGACGTCTGGACGGCCGAGGAAGACCGGCAACTGGCGGCGCTGCACGCGGCCGGCCGGCCCGTGGCGGCCTGGCGCCCGACGCGGCTCGAGATCCCGCTGCTCGGCGCGCATCAGGTCGAGAACGCCGCCACCGCGTATGCCGCCCTGCAGGCTCTGCGCGCAGCCGGTTTGCCGCTCAGCGCCGATGCCATCCGGGACGGGTTCAAGTCGGCCTACTGGCCCGGTCGCTTCGAGGTGATGGGCCGATCGCCGTACATCGTCATCGATGGCGCCCAGAACCGCGAGTCGGCCCGCCGACTCCGCGAGGCCGTCGACGCGTATTTTGACGAGCGGCGCTTGATCCTGGTCTTCGGCGCATCGGCCGACAAAGACATCTCGGGCATGTTCGCCGAATTGCTCCCGCGCGCCTCTGCCGTGATCACCACGCAGGCCGTGCATCCGCGCGCAGCTGATCCGGACGAGCTTGCCGAGGGCGTGCGCGGGCAGGGCTTTGCCGGCCCGGTCGAGTCGGTGGGGCAGGTGCACCGGGCGCTGAGCCGAGCGCGCGAACTGGCCGGACCGGAGGACGTGATCCTGGCCACCGGTAGCCTGTTCGTGGTATCCGAAGGACGCGCAGCCATGATTGGCGATCCGGCAGCGTATGCCAAGCTGAAGTAATATAATGACTACCCCTGGCGAAACCGTGTAGCCAGGACGGTCACGCCGCCCTGCCTGCACGGTTTTTGCCGTAGCGGGCGAACTTTGCGGACGAGAGTGAGTGGATGCAAGACATGATGGAAAACGCGCAGCGCCAATACTGGCTTCGGTCAGCGATGAGCGGTTCGAGCAATCGCCAGACCGAAGAGCTGTTCGAGGTGCAGGACGCGCGACTGGATGACGACGGCCTGATCGAGTGCGCGGTGCTGCCGCTGCGCGACCTCGTCGTCTACCCGAACATGGTGACGCCGTTGTTCGTCGGGCGCGAGCGCTCGATGAGCGTGATCCGACGCGCCAACACGCAGAACACGACGGTGATCGCCGTCGCGCAGACCAACCCCGACGTCGAAGAGCCGATGCCCGAAGATCTCTACGCCATCGGCACCGAGGTCGCCGTCGGTCGCATGCTGCGCATGCCAGATGGATCGACCAGCGTGATGTCGCAGGGCCGCCGGCGCGTGCAGATTGTGGACTTCGTCCAGGTCGAGCCGTACTTCGTCGTGCGGGCGCGGCCGATCTTCGAGCCCACCGACCGGCCGCGGCAGACCGAGGCGCTGATGCGCGCCGTGCTCGATCTGTTCGAGCGCTGCGCCCAACTTAATCGCGCGATCCCGGAAGAAGCCTACGTCTTCGCCATGAACATCGAGGAGCCGGGCTGGCTCGCCGATTTCGTGGCCTCGACGATCGACCTGACCATGGAGGACAGGCAGCAGCTGCTCGAGCTGTTCAGCCCGACCGAGCGGCTGCAGCGGGTGAGCGTGCTGCTGGGCAAGGAGCTCGACGTGCTCGAGCTCGAGGACCAGATCCACAGCCAGGTCCAAAACGAGGTCGACCGCAACCAGCGCGAGCTTTATCTGCGCGAGCAGATGCGCGCGATCCAGGGCGAGCTGGGCGAGAACGACCCCTGGCAGGCCGAGTTGAGCGATCTGCGAGACAAGATCGCGACGGCGCAAATGCCGACCGACGTCAACGACAAGGCCCTCAAGGAAGTCGAGCGACTGAGCCAGATGCCGCAGATGGCGCCGGAAGTCGGCATCATCCGCACGTATCTCGATTGGCTGATCGATCTGCCCTGGTCGACCACGACGGTCGACAACCTCGACCTCAAGCATGCCGAAGGCGTGCTCGAGAAGCAGCATTACGGCCTGCCGAAGGCAAAGGAGCGCATCCTCGAGTACATCGCGGTGCGCAAGCTCACCAGCGGCGCCGTGCAACGACGCGCGCCGATCCTGTGCTTTGCCGGACCGCCCGGAACGGGCAAGACGTCGCTCGGTCGTTCGATCGCCGACGCGCTCGGGCGCAAGTTCGTGCGCATCAGCCTGGGCGGCATCCGTGACGAGGCCGAGATCCGCGGCCATCGGCGCACCTACATCGGCGCGCTGCCGGGCCGGGTCATCCAGGCCATGCGCCGCGCGGCCAGCGTCAACCCGGTGATGATGCTCGACGAGATCGATAAACTCGGTCAGGACTTCCGCGGCGACCCCGCGGCGGCTCTGCTCGAGGTGCTCGACCCGGAACAGAACCGCGAGTTCGCCGATCATTACCTCGACGTCGATTACGACCTGTCGCGCGTCTTATTCGTCACGACCGCGAACCAGCTCGGCGCGATCCCGCCGGCGCTCCACGACCGGCTCGAGGTCATCGAATTCCCGGGCTACATCGAGGAAGAGAAGCTCGAGATCGCGCGTCGCTACATCCTGCCGCGCCAGATCGAGGAGAACGGTCTGCAGGGCGCCGGCTTTGTGATGCCCGACGGCGTCGTGCGCAAGATCATCCGCTCGTATACCTACGAGGCGGGCGTCCGCAACCTCGAGCGTGAGGTCGCGCGCGTCTGTCGTAAGATCGCGCGGCGCAAGGCCGAGGGCAAGGAAGGCTCGCTGCGCGTGACGCCCGAGAACCTGCACAAGTTCCTGGGTCCGCCGGAATACACGCCGCCCGACGCCGAGAAGGACGACGAAGTCGGCCTGGCGATGGGTCTGGCCTGGACCGAGGCCGGCGGCGACACGATGCCGATCGAGATCGCGCTCATGGAGGGCAAGGGTGGGCTCCAGATCACGGGTCAGATCGGCGACGTGATGCAGGAGTCGGCGCAGGCCGCGATGTCGTACATCAAGTCGCAGGCCAAGGCGCTCGGCATTGAGGCGCGGCGCTTCGACAAGATCGACACGCACATCCACGTGCCCGAGGGCGCCATCCCCAAGGACGGCCCGAGCGCGGGCGTGAGCATGGCGCTCGCGCTCGTGTCGGCGTACACCTCGCGCAAGATCAGGCGCAGCATCGGCCTGACCGGCGAGATCACGCTGCGTGGGCGCGTGCTCCCCGTCGGCGGTATCAAAGAAAAAGTCCTGGCCGCCCATCGGCTTGGGCTCAAGACCGTGATCCTGCCGAAGAAGAACGACAAAGATCTGGTCGACGTGCCGCTGAAGGCCAAGCGGGACATGAAGTTCGTGTTCGTCGAACATATCGATCAGGTGCTCAGCGAGGCGCTGCTGCCGGCGCCGGCGCGTCCGAAACGCGCCCGCAAATCGGCGCGCAAGCCGGTCCGCAAAGCGGCGGCCCGAAAGACAACCCGGAAGCCGGCAGCCCGTCGGCGTCCGGTGGCCCCGGCCCGGCCGGCGGCCTAGAGCAGTGTGCCGGCGCCCCGGATCACGTCGTGGTCCGGGGCGTTTTCGTTTCGTCGACAAGGCGCATTGCCGCAGATGTCGCGGATGTTTTCGGCGCTTCCGCGAAAACGGCGCTATCCGCGGCACACATGACGCGGGCTACCATGACCGATCTACGTGGCAGAGTCGTTTGGATCACGGGCGCGAGTTCGGGCATCGGGGCCGCGACGGCCGGCGTGCTCGTACGGGCCGGCGCACGCGTCGTGCTCACGGCCCGGCGCGAAGACAGGTTGCGCCTGATCGCGGAGCCTTTGGGACAGGCTGCGGCGGTGGTCGCGGCCGACCTTGCGCATCCCGCCGAACGCGTGAGCGCGTATGACACCGCGTTGAGTGCGTTTGGCCGGATCGACGTGCTGGTGAACAACGCCGGCATCGGGCGGCTGGGTTGGCTCGAGGCGTTGGACGACGAACAGGTGGAGGCGCAACTCGCGCTCAACCTGGCGGCGACGATCCACCTCAGCCGGCTGGTCCTGCCAGCGATGCTGGAGCGCCGCAACGGCCAGATTGTTACGGTGGCGTCGATCGCGGGCCTGATCGCGCCGCCGACCTACAGCGTGTACTGCGCGACCAAGTTCGCGGTGCGGGGGTTTTCGGAGGCGCTGCGGCGCGAGGTTGGCCCGCGCGGCCTCTCCGTGAGCGTGATCTCGCCCGGGGCGGTGGCCGACACCGAGTGGGCCGAGGGCGCGGGCATCGCGCGCCGCACCGGCCTGACGACGCCCGGCTGGTTGACGCTCTCGGCTGCGCAGGTCGCCGGTGTCATTCGCGACGTGATCGCTCGGCCCCGGCGCGAGGTCGTCATGCCCTGGCCGTTGGCGCTGGCGGCGGCCTTCAACGGTCTGGCGCCCGGCGTCGTCGACTGGGCGATCACGCAGGCATTCACGCGCCGCGAGCGGGCGTGAACGATCCGACACCGGGAGTGTCCCGGTGTCTTACGCGCCCATCCGCGACAGGCGCTCGAGCAGGTACGGCATCCACTCGCTGCGCGGCATGAAGGGCAGGATCGCGCGGTTCTTCACCAGGCGCTCTGCGCCGAGCACGTTGTGGGCGAGATGGGCGAGGTCGGTCGCGTCCTGCGGGAACAGCGTGACCACGATGTGCCCGTTCTCGCTGGCGATCGCCACCACCCCGGCCCGCGTGGCCCGCAGCTTGGCGCGTAATTGATAGAGCAGGTTTTCGACCGGCTCCGGCGCCGGCCCGAAACGCTCGGCGAGCTCGCGCGCAAAACTATCCAGCTCACCCTCATCGATGATATTCGCCAGGCGTTGATAGAGCTGCACCCGCAACCGCCGGTCCTCGACGTACTCGGCCGGGATCGCCAGCGCCAGCGGCAGATCGACGTTCGCCGCCTGGGTCGACACGATGGCGGCGACGCCGTCGGCCGCCGGCATCTGCGCCGCGCCGGTCGGCACGCCTTCCGCAGCGGCTCGATCGCGGTCCTTCTTCAGCGCCTTGACGGCCTGGTTCAACATCTTCGTGTAAAGGTGAAAGCCGACCGCCGTGATCTGGCCCGACTGCTTCGGGCCGATGATGTCGCCGGCGCCGCGCATTTCGAGGTCGCGCATGGCGATCGCATAGCCCGCGCCGAGGTCGGTCTGCTCGGCCAGCGTTTCGAGACGCTCGCGCGCCTCCGGTGTCGGCCGATACTCAGCGCTCGTAAAGAAGTATGAGTAAGCCTGTTGCGTGCTGCGGCCGACACGCCCGCGCAGCTGATACAACTGCGCCAGGCCGAAGGTGTCGGCACGATCGACGATCAGGGTGTTCGCGTTCGGGATGTCGAGCCCTGACTCGATGATCGACGTGCACAGCAGGACGTCGATCTCGCCTTCCTCGAAGCGTTCCATGACGTGCGAGAGCTGGCCCTCCTCCATCTGGCCGTGCGCGATCTCGACCCGCGCTTCGGGCACCAGCCGCGCCAGCCTGTCGCGCGCGACGCCGATGCTTTGAACGCGGTTGTGCAGGAAGAAGATCTGGCCGTCACGCTCGAGCTCGCGCAGGATCGCCTGACGCGCCAACTTCTCGTTCCACGGCCCGACATGCGTGATGATCGGCAGGCGTTCTTCGGGCGGCGTGTTGATGGTGCTGATGTCGCGCAACCCGGTCAGCGACATGTACAGCGTGCGCGGGATCGGCGTGGCCGTGAGCGTGAGCACGTCGACCTCTGACCGCATCTGCTTAAGGCGCTCCTTGTGTTTGACGCCGAAGCGCTGCTCTTCGTCGATGATCAGCAGCCCCAGATCCTTGAACGTCACGTCCTGTCCGAGCAGTCGATGTGTGCCGATGACGATGTCGACCTCGCCGGCCGCCAGACGCGCCAACGCCGAGCGGATCTCACGAGGTTGCCGAAAGCGCGAGAGCATCTCGATTCGGACGGGGTATGCCGCGAAGCGCGCCTTGAAGGTGTGCCAATGCTGCTGGGCGAGCACCGTCGTCGGCACGAGCATGGCGACCTGCGTGCCGTCCATCACGGCCTTGAACGCCGCGCGCAACGCGACCTCGGTCTTGCCGAACCCGACGTCGCCGCAGATCAGACGATCCATCGGGCGCGGTCGCTGCATGTCGGCCTTGACGTCGCGGATCGCGCGCTGCTGGTCCTCGGTCTCGACGAACGGGAAGCCGCCCTCCATCTCGGCCTGCCAGGCGGTGTCGATCTTGAACGCCCGACCGGGCACCAGCTCGCGGCGCGCGTAGAGCTGCAGCAATTCACGCGCCATCTGTTCGACGGCGGCTTTCGCCTTCTGCTTGGCGTTAAGCCACTCGGCCGAGCCGAGCCGCGACAGCGTCGGGGGCTGATCGCTCGCGCCGACGTAGCGCGTCAGCCGATCGGCGTGCGACACCGGGACGTAGAGCTCGTCGCCCTCGGCGAACTCGAGCACGAGGTAGTCGCGCTCGAGGCCGTCGATGATGCGCTGACCGAGCTCGCGGAAGCGCCCGACGCCGTAGTCCTCGTGCACGATCAGGTCGCCGGCCTTGAACTCGGCGTAGTTGGTCTCGGGCGCGCCGCGCCGCTTGCGCTTGCGGGTCCGCTGCGGGCGCGCCACGCCGAAGATCTCGGCGTCGGTCAGCACGACGACCGATGCCGGCTGCGTCGCTGCGGCCAGCGCGTCGGTCGTCGTGCTGACCTCGTCCTTCAGGACGACGCGCCACCCCTCGGCCAGGCCGCCACTGACGAAGGTCACGCTGGCCGGGGCGGGCAGATCGGTCAGACGGTCGGTCGCGACCGTGGGATAACCCTCCTGCGACCACAACTCCGCCAAGCGCGCGGCCTGTCTGGCAACCACGATGGCCGCGGCGTCTGCCACGACGAAGTCGGTGAGCCCGGTCAGTAACGGCCGCACCTGGCCGCCGTAGCGCGGCGCCGGGCGGATGGCGCGGAGGGCGATTCGACCGGCAGCGTCATCTGGATCGGCCTCACCGGCGAGGCTCACGACCTGGCGCCGGCTCAAGGTTTCGGCAAGGTCCTCCCACGGCACATAGGGCGGCGGTGTGGTGCTCTGGATCGTGCCGGCCTCGATCTGGCTGACCCGCTGCTCCTCGGCGTGCTCGATCAACTCGTCGGCGGTTTCGGCGATCTCGTCCTCCCCGTCGATCAGCACGAGCGCGTCCGGCGACAGGTAGTCGAGCAGCGTGGCCGGCGCGAAGCGTTCGGCGATCTGGTACTCGGCCGGGACGCCGGCGCCGGGTGTGCCGGCCAGGCCTTCGCGGGCCGGTGTGACGCTGACGGCTTCGAGCGGTTCGCCGGAGCGCTGCGTGGCCGGGTCGAAGCGCCGGAGGGTGTCGATCTCGTCGCCGAACAGCTCGAGCCGGGCGGGCGCCTCGGCGGCCGCGGGCCAGATGTCGACGATGCCGCCACGGCGCGAGAACTGGCCGGGCTCGAGTACCACGCTGACCGGCTCGTAGCCGCTCTCGGCCCACAGCGTCAGGAGTGGATCGAGGCGGACCGTCGCGCCGCGGCGCAGCGATCGGGTGCGCGTCAGAAAGTCGCGCAAGGGCAGAGTGCGGGTCATCAACGACCGCACCGACGTCGTCGTCACGAGCGTCGGCGCCGTCGTGCGCGCGGACCCGGTGCTGCCGGCGGACCCGATCCTGGCGTGCAAGTCGGCCCACGCCGACAGGGCCGCGACCCGTTCCCCGATCGTGCGGGCCCCCCACATCGCGGGTTCGTAGAACATCGGGGCGGGCTCGGGGAGGGCGCGCACGGTCGCGCCCGGCCACCAGATCGGCAATTCGTCGGCGAACGCCGACGCCCGATCCGGGCGCGCCGCGATGATCAGCGTCGGCCGCCCCAGGTCTTGGGCCAGGGTCGCGGCGACCGCCGGCCGCGCCGCCCGGCTCACGCCGAGTTCGAGTCGGCGCTCGCCGCCCGCCGCGCGATCGCGCAGCGCGACGTAGTCGGGTAATAGACGGATCAGGTCGAGGAGTGGCGAAAGCTGCATATTCAGGTGACCACAAAGGTCGAACCGCGGTTCGCGCAAGGGCCCCACGGGGCTCGAAACCCGGATCGACTACCAACAGGCAAACGGCAACGGCCGAACGGGGTCGCCGTCGGCTGTTACAGGCCGTCTGTTCATTTGGCACCGCCCGTCGCACCGGCGGGCTGTGCCAATGTTACCGCCGTTTGGGGCCGGGAGGGGGACCACCCCCCAACCCCCTCCGTGGAAACGCGCTCCTGTGCGCTGTCGGGCCGCGATGCCTCGCGCGCTTCCACGGAGGGGGCTTAACGTCGAGGTTGGGCTGGAGCAGGGCTTAACCTCGAAGTGGGGCTGGAGCAGGGGCCCAACGTCGAGGTTGGGCTGGAGCAGGGTTCAACGCCGAGGTTGGGCTGGAGCAGGGTTCAACGCCGAGGCGGGGCTGGAGCAGGGGCTCAACGCCGAGGTTGGGCTGGAGCAGGGGTTCAATGCCAAGGTTGGGCTGGAGCAGGGGTTCAACGCCGAGGTGGGGTTGGAGCAGGGGCCTTCAACGCCGGCGGTCTGGTCAGGATGGTGTGAGGGAGCTCAACGCCGGCGACGCAAGGCTCGTAGCCGGTGCGCAGAGCATACAGTTGGACCCGTGGGCTACCGGGTTTGTCTGCAGGGGACGGGGTGCGTGCGTCGCTGAACGACGAGTGACGGCCTCGGGCGTTTACTCTTTCTCCAGCGGTCCGTTGAACTTGCTCATCGCCAGGTCGATGCCGTCGGCCAGCCAGGCGTGGAGCGCTTCGACGGCACGATCGAACACGACGTCGAGCTGATCCAGTTCGTCGTCGTTGAAGTCCTTCAACACGTACGCGGCATGCCGCATCTGGCCCGGCGGCCGGCCGATGCCGATTCGCAGCCGCGCGAAGTGATCGCTGCCAAGCGAGTCGATGATCGATTGCAGACCGCGCTGGCCGCCCGCCGTGCCGCGTGGACGCAACCGCAGGCTGCCAAAGGGCAGGTTGAGGTCGTCGACGCAGATCATCACGGACTCGGGCGGGATCTGATAGAAGCGCGCCAGGCCGGCGACCGAGTTGCCCGAGAGGTTCATGAACGTCTGCGGTTTGGCCGCGATCACGCGCCGCCCCTGGACATCCCCGCTGGTGACAAGGGCGTTCGATTGCTTACGCGTGAACGCCGGCCATCCGTTGCGGTGCACCAAACGGTCGATTGCCAGGAAACCTGCGTTGTGCCGGTTGAGGCGATACTCGCGGCCCGGGTTGCCCAGGCCGACGATCAAGGCCGGCGTCGTCTCAGTCATGACGTCTCTTCCAGCGGCGGCGGCGCCACAACCAGCGGATCGAGGCATACGCGCCCATGATCGCGAAGGCGATCGCGCTGAACCGCGCGCCGTCGAACAGGGCCTGTTGCAGACGGTCGCCGTTGAGCGCGGCCAACGCGGGCGCCGCCTGGCTTGGGCCGACGTCTCCGCCCAGGCCGGACGCCACGGTCGATGGGGGCGGCAGCGCGATGGCGGTCGGCGTGGGGCCCTGCGGCGCCGAGGCGATCGCGGTCGGCTCGCTGACGACAACCGCGGTGGCGGCCGCCTCGGGCGTGGGTAGATCGTGGCGCACCACGACCCTGCCGACGAAGAACTCGGTGAAGTCGCGCTCGCTGGCATAGACGCGCAGCCGCAGCGCGTACAGCCCGTCGGCGACGTTTGTCGTGTCCCACTGCCCGAGCACGCCGTCGACCACCGGCGCCGTCCCCGGTTCGCCGATCGCGAACCAGTTGCCGCGTGGATTCGGGTCGTACGCAAAGGCGAGCTCGTAGCGTAGGAACGGCTGGCGAACGGCCGTGCCGCGGATCTCGACCACGGCGGTCACGCCGTCGCCGGTCTCGGGCGACGAGATGACCACGGCGTCCTGCGCCAGGGCCGATCCGGTCGGGAAGACCAGGGCGGCCGCGACGACCCACAGGGTCAGGTGAGCCAGCCAACATGTGCGTTTCATTCGGCGTCGGAGTATAGCATCGGACCCCGAAAATTGACCCGTCCACGCCGCTTTGCTATACTGCCCAAACCGCCCCCTCAAAGGGCGTCCGCAGCCCCGAGGCCTGGTGCTGCAACCAAACGCGCCCCGCGGTGTTATTCACGGCGAAGCAGGCGCGGGAGACCCTACCGTCGTGGCAGAACCGCACCTCAACGAGAGCGCGCTGGTCGATCGGGCCCGCACCGATCCGGAGGCCTTCGGCATGCTCTACGAGCGCTATGTCAAGCGCATCTACACGTACATCTACTTCCGCACCGGGTCTCACGAGGATGCCGAGGATTTGACGTCGCACGTCTTCCAGCGGGCCGTGCAGCGCCTCAATACCTACACCGATCGCGGCCTTCCGTTCGTCGCCTGGCTGTACCGGATCGCCCACAACGTCGTCGCCAATTGGTACCGCGACGAGGGTCGGCGCCGGACCTTGCCGCTCGACGCCGTGCCCACGCAGGTGCGTGCCGACGGGCCCGAGACGACGGCCGAGACCAACGCCGAGCGCGCCCAAGTGTTGGCGGCCTTGCGAGGGTTGACGCCCGAGCGGCAGCAGCTGCTTCTCTTGAAGTTCATCGACCAGATGTCGAACGCCGAGATCGGCACGGTCTTGAACCGCAGCGAAAGCGCCATCAAAAGTCTTTACCACCGCACGCTCGAGGAGCTTCGTGTCGAGCTGGCGGGGGTGCTATCGGAGCTCAGCCGTCAGACCGAGGTTGTCGGCCTGAACGGCCATACCATCCGTTGACAGATCACGCTATGTCGCAATCATCTATCGCCCTCATCACCGACTCGACCGCCGCGTTGCCCGACGAGATCCGCGATCGCTACGACGTCCACGTCATCCCGACGATGTTGCACTGGGGCGCGCAGAGCTACCGCGACGGCGCCGACATCACGCCTCAGGCCTTCTTCGAGCGACTCAAGACGGACCCCGTCCACCCGACGACCTCGGCCTTTTCGATCGGCGCGGCGCAGGAGATCATCCGAACCGCCGCGCAGGGCCATAGCGCCGTGTTGGGGCTCTTCATCAGCGCCAAGCTCTCGGGCGTGTTCGAGATCGCGCAACAGGCGCGCGACCTGATGCCCGACGTGACGTTCCGCGCGCTCGACACGCGTGTCACGGCCATGGCCATGGGCTTCATCGTCCAGCAGGTGGGCGAAGCCTGCGCGAACGGCGCCACGCTCGATCAAGCCGCGGCGCTGGCCCAGGCCATGATCCCGAACGCCGGCGTGTTGCTCTCGCCTGAAGTGCTGACGTATCTGCAGCGCGGCGGCCGCATCGGCGCGGCGGCGGCCATGGTCGGCGGGCTGCTCGACCTCAAACCGATCCTCGATTTGCAGGACGGCATGCTCAAGCCGCTCGAGCGCGTGCGCAGCCGCAAGAAAGCGCTGGCGCGCATGGTCGACGTCGGCGTCGAACGCCTGGCGGGCAAGACCAACGTCCGGATCGGCGCCGTGCATGCGAACGCCGAGGACGAGGCGCGCGGGGTGGCGCAGGCCGCGGCCGAACGGCTCGGCTCGGCCGTCGTGCAGACGATCGTATGCCCCGTTAGCCCGACCGTCGGCGCCCACACCGGGCCCGGCACGGTCGGCCTGACTTACACGTGGGGCTTTTGAGCGGGGTATTTATGGCGGACATCGAATCAACGTTGCAGCGACATCTCGTGGCCGTCGAACCCGACGAGGCGTTTCGACGCCGGCTGCGCGCCGAACTGCAAACCCTGCATCCACGCCCGGTTGCTTCAGCCGCCAGCTGGTTGTGGATGCTCGCCGGTGTCGGCGGCGTTCTGTCGTTGGCGAGCCTGGCGGTCGTCGCCGTCCGGCGTGGGCCGGGCTGGGTGGCGCGCATCTCGCCGCGCCGGAGCCCGACGGCCGCCGCCTGAGATTCGCGGGAAAGACCGGATGCAACAAAGTGTTGGTGCCGCATCGTCGCGGCGCCAACACTTTGTTTCTTAACAAGTTTGCGCGTGTTTGTCAAGGCGAAAAGGGGTGGGGCGGTGTCGACGGCCAGCCTTGACGCTCTTTAAGACTCTCGCTAGAATGCGCGCCGCATGGAGTGAGTGTGACCCGCATCCCGCTTGGGTCGGTCGCCTCGCCCGCGCCGTACCGTGTGAAACATGGCGAAGTCCAAGGTCCTTCTGATCGAGAGCGAACGCGCCAAAGCGCCATCCTGGTCGCCATGGCTCGAGAAACGCGGCTATGGCGTCGACGTCGAGCATTCCGCCCTGGCCGCCATCAAGCAGATCACGGCTGACGAGCCGGACATCGTCGTCCTCGATGCCGCGTCGTTGAAAACCAGCGGCGCCCGTATCTGCCGGCAATTGCGCGCGAATCTTAATGGAACGCCCATCGTGTTGGTCGCGGACGCCAAAAACCCGCCCGACGCCAATTGCGGCGCCTCTGTCACGCTTGTGACGCCGTTCACGCCGCGCAAGCTATTGAACACCGTCGCTCGGCTGCTCCCGGCCGAGGAGGGCACCATCCTCCAGCGCGGCCCCATCCGTTTGAACCTCTCGCAAAAGCGCGTGCAGTGCGGCGGCCGCGAGGAAAAAGTCACGCCGAAACAGGCGAAATTGCTCGAACTGTTCCTTTCGGCGCCCGCCGGCCAGATGCTCAGTCGAAAACAGATCATCAAGTCGGTTTGGGAGACCGATTACACCGGTGACACGCGCACGCTCGATGTGCACATCAGCTGGCTGCGCGGCGTGATCGAGCCCAACCCGCGCAAACCGCGTTACCTGAAGACTATCCGCGGTCAGGGGTACCGGCTCGACCTGCCCGGGTCCTGATCCTGCGCGAACCTAACCAAACAAGAAGGCCGAGCGACGAGCTCGGCCTTCTTGTTTGGTTGCGTTCTCGTCCGGTCAGGACATCAACGACGCCAGCACCGCCTTCTGCGCGTGCATGCGGTTCTCGGCCTGATCGAAGACGACCGATTGCGGTCCGTCCATGACCTCGTCGGTGATCTCTTCGTTGCGGTGCGCCGGCAGGCAATGCATGACGATCGCGTCGGGCTTCGCCAGCCGCAGCAGATCGGTGTTGACCTGGAAGCCCTCGAAAGCCTTGCGGCGCTCAGCGGCCTCGGCCTCCTGGCCCATGCTCGTCCAGGTATCGGTGTAGATCACGTCGGCGCCCATTACGGCCTCGCGCGGATCGGTGAGGAGCTCGATCGTGGCGCCGGTTGCGGACGCGGCGGCCTTGCCGATCTCGACCGGCTTCGCCGCCAGCTCATAGCCCTTCGGCGACGCGATCGCGAAGTGCGCGCCGAGCAACGCGCAGCCGTGCCACAGCGACGTTGCGACGTTGAAGCCGTCGCCGACGTAGACGATCTTGAGCCCCTTAACGCGGCCCTTGTGCTCGAGCACCGTGAGCAGGTCGGCCAGCCCCTGGCAGGGGTGGTTGTAATCGCTCAACCCATTGATCACCGGCACCGACGCGTGCTTCGCCAGCTCGAGGATGTGCTGGTGCGAGAACGTGCGCGCCATGATCCCGCTCACATAGCGCGACAACACACGCGCGACGTCGGCGACCGACTCGCGGCCGCCCAGCCCGATCTCGGCCGGCGAAAGATACAGGGCATCGCCGCCCAGCTGACGCATCCCGACGTCGAACGATACGCGAGTGCGCAGCGACGGCTTCTGGAAAACCATGCCCAGGATCTTGCCCTTGAGCACTGGCGCATTGCCGCCGCTACGGAGCTCGGCCTTGAGTTTGATCGCGAGGTCGAGCAGCGCCTGGAATGAATCGGGGGTGTGGTCAGAGATGTGGAGATAATGGCCTGGCATGCCGCCAGTATACCAACGTTGGAAATCTGCCCGGCCCTCGCCCGATCAACGTTTTACCCCATTCCGCCGTGAAAACTGCACAAACCCCGTGCCCGGACCCCTCGCGCGGGGCGCCGCGACCCGCCGAAAGACGTCGTAAATTCCGACAGGATTTGCCAGTTTGGCACTCGACTTGCAGAGCCTCGGACGATCGGTCGCTAACTGAAGTGTTGAGCGTAAAAAGCCTGTGAAGGCCGGATTCATAACCGGCCGATAACCAACTTCAGGTCGCGTTGACCGATACCGGGAGCATGAAAATGCGGCGTGGAGGATTGGTCGTTTATTACGGGATCCTGATCGTGACGTCCCTGGCGGGCATCGCCTATGGCGTCTTCTTCTCGGAAGTCTTCTTCCCGGGCCATCGCGCGGTGTGGATCGAAACACTCGGCGTCGTGCTCAAAAGTGCATGGATCGTGGCGCTGCCGTACGCGATCCTCAACTACTACTCGTTGTTGAAATACCCGGCGTTCTCGGCCGACCGACGTTTGACCGAAACGACCCCGATCGATGTCCGTCTGCACTTCCGGTACGTGACCCGCGGCGAAAACCCCAACCTGGTCCGCGACAACCTGCGTCAGGCGCGGAAGCTCCTGGTTGCCACGCTGCCGTCGGCCAACTGGCGGATCGAAGTCGTCACCGATAAGGCGCTTGGGCTCGCCGGTGAGCCCGATGTTCATGAGATCGTCGTCCCGACCGGATATACGCTGCCACGCGGCACGCGCTACAAAGCGCGCGCGCTGCATTATGCGTTGGGCGTCTCAGGAGCTCGCGCCGAGGATTGGATCATCCACCTGGACGAGGAGACCCGGTTCGACGTCGACACCATCCGCGAGATCACGGCCTTCGTCGCTCGCGAACAGGGACACGCCGGGAAGCCCAAGATCGGCCAGGGCATCATCCTGTATGGCCAGGGGCCGCTCGTCAATTGGGTGACCACGCTGGCCGATTCGCTGCGCGTCGGCGACGACTACGGTCGCTTCCGGCTGCAGTTCGAGCATGGGGTGGCCCCCTTCGGGATGCATGGATCGTTCATCGTCTGCCGCAACGACATCGAGCAACTGATCGGCTTCGATCATGGTTTCGAGGGCAGTATCACCGAGGACGCGTACTTCGCGCTCATGGCGCAGCAGGCCGGCGTCCGTTTCGGCTTTATCCACGCCTTCATGTACGAGAAATCGCCGTTCACGTTGTTGGACTTCGTCAAGCAGCGGCGGCGCTGGTTCGGCGGATTGTGGCTCTGCGCGCTCACGCCGCGTGTATCCTGGCGCCAACGAGCGATGTTGGCGAGCTTCATGCTGCTCTGGTCGATCAGCTGGTTCTGTGTGTTCATGGTGTTCGCCAACATCGTCTACCCGACGGGCACGCCGCTCTGGCTCGGCCTGACGGGCGGCCTGAGCTTCTCTTACTACGTCCTGTTGTATCTGGTCGGCTACGTGCGCTCGTTCGACTGGCGTGGCGCGGGTTGGGCCTTTGCGGGCCGGCTTGTGCTGCAGGTGGCCCTGATCCCGTTCTTCGCCGCGCTCGAGGGCGTGGGCGTCATCTACGCTTTGATCAATCCGCCGAAGGATTTCTACATCGTTCAGAAAGAAACGCGCCCGGCGACGGCGCCCGCTTTTGGCGCCCTCAACCTGCGTGCGTTGCGGTTCAAGGCACTGGGCGTCTGGCGCCAGATCGTGTGGTTCCCGACGTTGTTGCGCGTGCGCCTCGCGGCGGCGTCACGGCGTTTGGAGCGGCGCGACACGGCGACCGGTTTGCTGACGTACGCCTACTGGCTGCTGGCGCTGTATTTTGAGCGGGGCAATTCGCGCGACGTCGCCTGCGTCTCGGTCACGGTTCGCGGCCTTGAGCGGCTGAAGCGTGAGCACGGTCCGGCTGCGGCCGACGCGGCGTGGCAGCGCATCGGGGCCGCGCTCATGCAGAACATTCGGCCGTATGACATCGCCTGCCGCCCGGCCGATAATCAAGTGCTGCTCGCGCTGGTCGATTGTCAGCCTGGTTTTGCGGGTGAAGCCGCCCAGCGCGTGGCCGGCTCGGTGATGCGGAGCTCGGTCAATGCGCTCAACGCGCAGTACGACGCGCATCTGAGCCTGGGTTGGCAGGTGGCGCCGGTGCCGGCCGGCCCGCTTACGTTCGAGTCGCTGGCCCGGTTGGTGCAGGTCATGCGCGAGCGCCAGCTGGTGCGCGTCGCGCAGCCGATGGACGTGCGGGCGTAATCGACTGGACCAGACACCGGGAGTACCCCGATTTATCCCTATGTCGGCGCGGACCACGCCGACATCGGGATACATCGGGGCACTCCCGGTGTCTTACATCACATCCGGCGCTTTGACGACCAGCAGCCGCAGGGCGTTCGCCAACGTCTGCCGCACGGCCGCCGTCAACCGCAATCGCGCCGCGCGTTCCTCGGGCTCGGCCTGCGTGACCGGCACCTCGTGATAGAAGCTGTGGAAGGCCTTGGCCAGATCGTAGGCGTAGGTCGCCATCAGCAGCGGTTTGTGATCCTCGGCGGCCTGCAGCACGGTCTTGGGGAAGGCCGCGACCAGTTCGATCAGCGCCACCTCGAGCGGATGTAGGGCATCGCTGAAGTGCGCGGTCGTTGGCAACGCTCCGGCCTTCTTCAGGATGCTGTTGGCCCGCACGTGCGCGTTCTGGATGTACGGCGCCGACTTGCCATCGAGGCTCAGCGCGGCGTCCCACTCGAACGTGATCCCCTTGACGTTGTCGACGCTCAGCAGCGCATAGCAGAGCGCGCCCAGGCCGATTTCGCGCGCGACTCGGTCGCGATCCGTCTGCGGGAGATCGGGGTTCTTCTCGTCGATCGTGGCATGCACGCGCCGGACCGCCTCGTCGGCCACGTCCTTGTACAGCACCACGGTGCCGCGCCGCGCCGACATGGCGCCCTCCGGCAGCGTCACGAAGCCGTACGAGAGGTGGTAGCACTTCTCGGCCTGCTTGTAGCCCATCAACTCCAGGATCTTGAAGGCCTGCTGGAAATGGAGGCTCTGGCGGAAATCGACCACATAGATCGATTGGTCGACGTGGTGCTCGTTGAACTTCTTCTGCGCCAGCGACAGGTCCTTGGTCAGATACAGCGTCGTGCCGTCGCTGCGCAGGATCACGGCCACGCCGTACTTGTCCTTGGTCAGGCCGACCTTCTCGTCGATCTTGACGATCACGGGGCCCTCGGGTCGCTGGTCCTCGGCGATGCCGCGCGCGATGAGCTCGTCGACCACGGCCTTGCTGGGCTCGTCCTCTTCGCTCTCGTAGAACCAGAAGTCGATGTGAATGTCGAGATCGGCCAGGATCGCGTTGAGCTCATCCAGGCTCCAGGCGCGCGTCCGCTCCCACAGCCCGCGCACGTCGGGGTCGCCCGCATCCCAGCGCTTGTACAGATCGCGGCGCTCGGCCTCGTAGCTCTCGCGCCGGGCCTTGTCCTCGGCGCTCTCGCCGGGCTTCTCGGTCAGCAGCGCCGTGGCCTCGGCGTAGATCCTGAGCAGCCATTGACCGCGCTCGTGCAGACCGGCCGGCTCCTGACCCTGATAGAACTTCTGATAGGCCCAGAGCACGGTGATCACGCCGAGCCCGATGTCGCCGGGGTAGGCGGCGCGCAGGGTCGTGTAGCCCGCGAACTCGAAGAGCCGCGCCAGCGACTCGCCCAGGATGGCGTTGCGGGCGTGGCCGATGTGAAACGAGTGGTGCGTGTTCGGCTGCGCGTATTCGACCATCACGCGTTCGGCGCGCGCCGCGCCGCGCCCGAAGGCCGCACCGCCGTCGATGGCGGCCGTGACCACGCGCCCGGCGTAGGCCGACGTGTCGAAGTACACGTTGACGTAGGCCTTGTCGGCCGCGACGCGCGCGAAACCGGCGGGCAGGGTGATCTGCTCGGCGACCAGCCGGGCGAGCTCCTGCGCGCGCTGGGGCACGTTCACCTTCTTGCCGCCGCGGGCTTCCGCCGCCGCCGCCTGGAAGCAGGCGTTGGTGCCCAGGCCCCACTGACCCGAGAACGGCGTCGCCGTCCATTTCACGTCGATGTGGTCACCGCCGGGGACGCCCAGCTCGGCCAATGCAGACTGGAGCTGGGCGCTGATCGGTTCAAGATCTTGTTCGAACATGGTTCGGCCTCGTTCCATCAACCTTCGCGACAGGAGAGTCGCCGCGTTGCATATCGCGTCGAGTGACGCGCGATTTTACTGTGATCGGCTCAGGACCGCTTTCGGCGACCAAGCCTCGCCACGGGCGCATGGCGATGGCAATCGACGAGGTGGTCATTCACCAGCCCGACCGCCTGCATGTAGGCATACAGGATCGTCGTGCCGATGAACGAAAACCCACGCCCCTTGAGATCCTTGCTCAACGCGTCCGAGATCGGCGTGTGGGTCGGCACCTGGGCGAGCGTCACCCAGCGGTTCTGGATCGGCGCGCCGTCGACGAAGCGCCACAGGTAGGCGTCGAACGAGCCGAACTCGTCTTGCACGTCGAGAAAGCCGCGCGCGTTCTTGACCGTCGACTCGATCTTGAGCCGGTTCCGCACGATGCCCGGGTTCTGCAACAGTTTGGCGCGGCGGGTCGGCGTGTAGCGCGCGACTTTGGCCGGATCGAAGCCGTCGAGCGCGGCGCGATAGTTTTCGCGTTTCGCCAGGACCGTGTCCCAACTCAGCCCGGCCTGGGCGCCCTCGAGGATCAAGAACTCGAACAGCACACGGTCGTCATGGACGGGCACGCCCCATTCCAGGTCGTGGTACGCCGTCTCGAGCGGGTTGTGCAGCGCCCAACCGCAGCGGGTGAGGTCGTTCTTGCCCATGGCATCCACCCCTTTTGACATAAAAAAAGCCCTGCCAGCTGGCAGGGCTTAGAGTCCTTCGGAACGACGTTATTTGGTCGTTTCCGCCAGCTGCTTCATGAGCCGGCCCTTGCGACGCGCAGCGTTCCGCTTGTGGATAACGCCCTTGGCCGCCGCCTTGTCGAGTTCGCTGATGGCGAGCATCACCGCCGCCTTAGCGTCGGTCTTGCTCTCCAGCGCCTCTCGGGCGTTCCGGATCACGGTGCGGGACTTCGAACGAACGCGCTGGTTGACAACGCGCTTGCGCTCATTTGAGCGGATGCGCTTTTGGGCAGATGACGTATTGGCCACGAACGATCTCTCCTAGCTGAACTCCAAGACTGTGGAGTATAGCATGTTTTCCCGCCATCGCGGAGTCGATTTTGCCCGAGGGCGCGGGCGGGTTGTCAGGCTCGGGATCTGGCCGCGGACCACGCAGATTTCGCTGAAGGAAGCTGGACCGTGGCCGGGAGGGCTCCGGCCGTTCATATCCGCCTGTTCCAATCCGCGAAACCCGTGTCATTGGCGGCCACGCACCCTGGCACAGACCTATTGGGCTTTGAATGACCCGCTAGTCACCGGATCCGGCGCACGACGCCGTCGCGCGCCCTGCCTGGCTTCCATCCCGGCGCGAATGGTCGCCGTCTATAATGCCCGGGACGTCCACCTGTAGGCAGGAGCCCTCCATGAATATCCCGAGAGCCGTCATCACGGCCGCCGGCCGAAACCAGCGCACGCTGCCGTTACAGACTTTGATCGACCGCGATGGTCGGGCCAAATCCGTGCTCGATATCCTGATCGGCGAGGCGATCGTCGCCGGCGCCGAGGAGGTCGCGATCGTCGTGGCTCCCGGTGACGAGGCGCGCTACGCCGAGGCCGCGGGGACACATACGGCCCGGCTGGTATTTATCCCGCAAGTCGAACCGCTCGGCTACGCCCACGCCCTCTGGTGCGCGCGCGACTTCGTCGGTCGGGAGGCCTTTCTGCATCTCGTGGGCGACCACCTCTTCGTCGATGGCGGCGAGCCGGGTTGCGCACGGCGCCTGACGGACCTGGCGCGCGCCGAGGGCTGCACGGTGTCGGCGGTGCAGTCGACGCGCGAACATCTGCTCACGTCGTTCGGGGTCATCGGCGGTCGGCGCGTGCCGGGCAGCGAGGCCGTGTACACGGTCGACACCGTTGTGGAGAAGCCGACGCCGACCGAGGCCGAACTGCGCCTGCTCGTGCCCGGCCTGCGCGCCGGTCACTATCTGTGTTTCTTCGGTCTGCACGTACTGACACCGTCGGTCATGGACATCCTCGCCGGTCTGCCGTACGACTCGCCGGCGGGGCGCAGACCTTCGCTTTCCGAGGCGTTGGCGATCCTCGCGACTCGCGAGACCGTGTTGGCGCTCGAGGAGCAGGGCCGCCGCTTTGACCTCGGCGACAGGTACGGCCTGTTGACGGCGCAGCTGGCGCTGGCCTTGAGCGGTCAGGATCGGGAAGAGGTGTTGGCGCGACTGCTCGAATTGCTGGCTCAGCGCGAGGCGCTGTCTGCTCGGAGGACGCGATGAGCGGCGAGCTGGTTCGGATCATCACAGCTCAGGACGCGGCCACCCGCGATCGTTCGCTCGACGCATGGTGCCGCACAGCCGACGCGCCGGCGCTGCTCAACGCGTGCGCGGAGCTCGAGGCTTTCCGAAAGCGGAGTTCGAACCTGTACGAGCAGGTTCGGGCGCTGTTCTTCCTCTACGCGATCCACCGCTTTCACCTGCCGGACAAGCTGGGCAGCGGGAGCCGGATCGCGTACGAGGGTTACAGCCATCTGCTGCGACGCCGGTTCGAGGAAGCCATTCAGGTGTTCCTGACGGCGCAGACCCAAACCGGTCCTAGCGCCGGGTTGTCGAGCGCGCTGGCTGAGGCCTATCACGAGCTCGGCTTTCAGACGCTGGCCGATCAAGTCCGGCGCAGCGTGCGATCGGTGCGCGGCAATCAGTGGATGTTCCGTATCGGCCACCCGATGGATCAGCCGTTGCGGATCCGGCCCGAACTGCGGGCTGTCTCGGCCAACGGGTTGTTTCCGATCCTGCACGAGGCGACACCGGTTCGAATGGATCTGTCGCACAGCGCCTGGAGCGACATCTTCTTCCTGGGTATGGACTTCCCGGAGGGCGCGCGGGTGCTCAACGTATCGATCGACCTGGCTGTGCACGGCCGCGATCCGCATCCGCGACCGCCGGTCGAAGCCTTCCTGCGCGTGATCGACGAGCCAGTGTTGCGCCTGGTCAGCGTGGACCTCAACACCGTGGCCGAGATCACGACGGTGGCCGAGGTCTTCGATTATGCGCGCGATTATCTCGGTCTGTTGAAGGGCGCGATCATCGCGGCTGGTCTCGTGCCGCCTGGGATGGAAGGCTCGGGCGAACGTCTCGACGGGCCGAACGGCCTGCTCGCCCGTCTGGTTGGGCAGGGCCACGGTCTCGAGCTGGTCAGCAACGTCAACGGGATCCCCAAGGGCTCGCGCCTGGCGGTGTCGACGAATCTGCTCGCCTGTCTGATCACGGTGTGCATGCGCGCCACCGGTCAGACGGCGGCGTTGACCGGCTCGTTGACCGAGCCCGAACGCCGGCTGGTGGCGGCGCGCGCCATCCTCGGCGAATGGCTGGCCGGGTCGGGCGGGGGTTGGCAGGACTCCGGCGGCGTCTGGCCCGACATGAAGCTGATCACGGGTGTGACCGCCGGGCCGGACGATCCCGAGCACGGCATCAGCCGCGGACGTCTGTTGCCGACGCACCACATCTTTACTCGCGACGAGATCACCGAAGACACGCGTCGGCGGTTGCAGGACAGCCTGATCCTGTTTCACGGCGGCATGGCGCAAAACGTCGGCCCGATCCTGCAACAGGTGACCGAGAAGTATCTGCTCCGCTCCGAGTCCGAATGGCAGGCGCGTCAGCAGGCGATCGCGCTCCTGCGCGAGATCGAGGGCCTCTTGCGCGCCGGCGACATCCGCGGGATCGGCGCCGCGACCACGCGCAACTTCATGGGCCCGCTGCAGGCCATCATCCCGCGCGCGACCACGCTGTTCACCGAGCGGCTCATCGATCGGGCGCGCGCGACGTTCGGTGACGACTTCTGGGGCTTTTGGATGTTGGGCGGCGCCTCGGGCGGCGGCATGGGCCTGATCGTCGACCCACGCCAGCGCGAGGCGGCCAAGCAGGCGCTGCCCGGGATGCTCGGCCGCGCGAAACGCGAGCTGGAGCAGGCATTGCCGTTCGCGATGGAGCCGGTGGTCTACGATTTCGCCATCAACACCCGCGGCACCTGGGGCGAGCTGCGCGCCGATGCGGCGGCGTTGATGCCGGCCGGATACTACACCTTGACGACGCCGGCGCTGCTGCGCCGCGATCCCGCACAGCTGACGCCCGGTCGCCGGCTCGAGCTGGACCGCTTTGCCGCGGCCTGCCGCACCGAACCAGCGCTGGCGGGCATGGTTCAGACGCTCTTCGATCGCCTGATCCCGCGCGCCACGACGGCATCGGCCGAGGGCCAGGACCTGGCGGCGCTGCTCCACGATCTGGGGTTCGATCGCGTGCAGCACGAGCAGATCCGGTCCGATCTGCGTCAGGGCCGCATCGGCCTGGCGCACAACCGCCTGCCGGCCAACACCATCATCGCCGACGTGGCGCCCGGTGACGTCGCCGACGGCGCGGCGTTGCCGGACGTCGAGGCGCTGCGTGCCGCGGGCGTTGCGGCCCTGGAGGCCGGCAGCGTCGCGGTGGTGACGCTGGCCGCCGGCGTCGGCAGCCGTTGGACCGAGGGCGCCGGCGTCGTGAAGGCGATCAACCCGTTCTGCAAACTTGCCGGGCGCCATCGCAATTTCATCGAGATCCACCTGGCCAAGAGCCGACGGGTGGGGCGCGCCAGCGGCGCGTGGCTCCCCCATCTCATCACCACAAGCTATCTCACCCACGGCGCCATCCGCGACTTCCTCGGCCAGCACGGCGACTATGCCTACCCGGGGCCGTTGCGGTTATCACCGGGCCGCTCGGTCGGATTGCGCATCGTGCCGATGGCGCGCGACCTGCGCTTCGCCTGGGAGGAACAACCGCAGCAATTGCTGGACGAGCGCCAGCAGAAGGTACGCGAGAGCCTGCACGCGGCCCTGATCAATTGGGCGCGCGCGACGGGCGAAGGCAGCGACTACGTCGACAATGTGCCGGTGCAATGCCTGCACCCGGTCGGGCACTGGTTCGAGATCCCGAACCTGCTGCGCAACGGCGTTCTGGCGGATCTGCTGCGCGAACGGCCCGGGCTGAAGACACTGATGTTGCACAACGTCGATGCGGTGGGCGTCGACGTCGACCCGACCCTGTTGGGCTGGCATCTGCGCTCAGGGGCGACGCTCGGCGTCGAAGTCATCGCGCGGCAGATCGACGATCGCGGAGGCGGCCTGGCGCGCATCGATCAACGTCTGCGGCTGGTCGAGGGGCTGGCACTGCCCGGAGAAGAGGACGAGTTCCGACTGTCGTACTACAACTCCAACACGTTCTGGATCGATCTCGATCGCCTGCTCGCCGTCTTCGGCCTGACGCGCGGCGACCTTGGGCATGACGCGCGTGTCTCAGAAGCCATCCGCGCCCTGGCGGCGCGCATGCCCACCTACATCACGTTGAAGGATGTCAAAAAGCGGTGGGGGTATGGTCAGGAAGACGTCTACCCGGTGGCTCAGTTCGAGAAACTCTGGGGTGACATGACGGCGTTGCCGGAGGTGGAGACCCGGTACATCGCGGTGCCGCGCCGACGCGGTCAGAACTTGAAAGACGTGGCACAGCTCGACGGCTGGCTCCGCGACGGCTCGGCCGCGTTCGTTGAGTCGCTGTGTGACTGGGGCGGTTGAGAGCGAAGAGCGAAGAGCGAAGAGCGAAGAGCGAAGAGCGAAGAGCGCTGATCAAACAGCATTCAGGGCGCACGCGTGGCGCGTCGGACCGACACCTATCGAATGTGTTGTTGGGCCGCTGACTCAGTCGGGAGCTCTACATGAATCAGATCAGGGGTTTTCTGAAACGCCATTCGCTGGTTATCGGTATCGCCCTGATGTTTCTGCTCACCTGGCCTATTGACCTGGCGAACTCAGGTATTTTGCCGATCCAAGTCCCTTTCGCGGTCTACATCTTTCTCGGCTGGGGTTTCGTTGTTGCGTCGGTTGCCATGACGGGACTGACTCTCGGAAAAGTCGAAGTCATCGCGCTCTTGAAGCGCTATCTGCACTGGCGCGTCGGATGGAAGTGGTATTTGGCGGCGTTTGGGCTTGTCCCTGTAGTGTGGATCGCGGCCATCACTGTCTATTCTGTCGTCACACAGAGACCACTCGATTTCGGCAGCAGCCCGATCTACAAGGTCGTCGGGCAATCGACGAATACGCCGCTTCTCGTACTCCCATGGTTCCTCTTTGAGATCATCACAAATGGAGAGGAGGTTGGCTGGCGCGGCTATGTCCTGCCACGTCTGCAAACGAGGTACAACGCTCTGATATCCACGCTGATCCTGGGCGCGATCTGGGGCTTCTGGCATTTGCCGAAATTCCTGGCGCACTTCGACCTGATTGCGTTCGCGTGGTTCATGCTTCATTGCATGTCATTCGCCGTCGTATTGACCTGGCTATACAACAGCACCCAGGGAAGCCTGCTGATCGTCGCCATTTGCCACGCGGCCAGCAACACGACGAGTATGTTCCTGCCGGTCGCCAGCACACTATCGAGCGAGAACCTGGGGTCTTACATAGGGGTTGTTCTATTCGAACTTGCCGCTGCTGTTGTCGTGGCGGTCATCGCTGGCCCGGCGCGGCTTACGCGATCGCGTGAAATGCAAACGCAAGCAGAGATTTGATGGCAGGCAAAGCAGGCCAACACGTCGACCGATCATTGGGCCGCGGTGGCACAGCGAACGCATGCGGCCGCGGTCGCGCACTGTGACCGTGGGCCGCCCGGACCGGGCTCGCCAGCGAGTGTTCGGGCGGCGCGGCCGCCGCGTATCCGCCACGCCGACGTGTAGGTCAAGGGCTTTTCTGCCTGAACAAATGCATGATCCCCACGACGGTCACGCTCAATGTCAACGAAACAACCACGCGACTGTGATTTGCCGTGGATGGGAATAGCTGCCAGCTCCGCCAGGTTTGGTCCACCGCAAGTCCTGTCAGACCGAGGCCGATGACCGAATACTTGACGATCGACGAAACCAACTTGCGTCGATACCGCGTCACGCGAACAGTCCAATAGTTGAGGTCCGATCTTTCCTGGGCGGGCATGGAAATAGATTGTCTCGAAGCGGACACCATGCGACCCGTCACTGCGATCCGGATCGCGCCGGTCACACAAAGCAGCCCGAGTCTCAGGAACACGGGTGTCAAACCATACTGGCGTGACTGGCTGAAATTCGTGCGCTGACTGCGACTCCCTGAGTTTGGCCGGTGACGCCGCAATCCCCGGTCTGCGGTCCGCCTCACCGGGTCGCCTGGCGACACGATGCTCCCGAAGCGCGCGCCCGCTAATCGCCGACGACCGGACCGGCGCGCCGGTTGGCCACGTTGGCTGCCTGCGTGCGTCAGCCGGAAGAACGCCTGCTCGCAGCTCTCCAGCGCCTGACCAGGTCGGTCGCTGCCTCGCTCCACATTGGGTGTTCGTATTGATACCCGCTGTCGACAAGCCGGCGAGGCACGACTCGCCGACTCTTGAGAACAAGCTCCGTTTCGGTCCCGGCCAACCAGGCCCCGATCTCCAGCATCCACGTCGTCGCCGGCAACCCGATCGGCATACCCCATGCGCGCCGTAACGCCCCCATGAATTCGCTATACGGAACCGGGGTGGGAGATGTCACGTTGACAACACCCGCTATATCGGGGTGGCCCACGATCCAATGAATTGCTTTCACGAAGTCGTGATCGTGGATCCACGACACGTACTGCCGTCCATGGTGCGCGTTTCCGCCCAGACCCCAGCGCACGATGCGCAGCAGCACGTCGAATATCCCTCCGCGATCTGGGCTCATCACCATGCTTGTGCGCAGCAATACCTGCCGCGTTCCGGACCGGTTTGCCTGCCGTGCCCGTTCTTCCCAGGCCCGAGCAACCTGCACGCTGTAGTCCCACTTCCGAGGAGCATCGGTCTCGCCGCCCCCGATCAGGCCCGTGTACTCGTCGTTGCCTGCCTCAAACCGATGGGCGTAGATCGTTGCAGTGCTGGCCTGCAGCCACAAGCTCGGAGGACGTTGTGCCCTCCCAATCGCTTGTCCAATGGCGGCGACAGATTGAATGCGCGACTCGAGGATGAGCTTTCGGTTCGCCTCGGTATACCTGCAGTTTACATTCCGACCTGCAAGATTGACCACGACGTCAGCCCCATCGATCTCGCCAGCCCAGTTTCCGACGGTCACTGCATCCCACCGCACAGTCCGCCATAAGGCAGCCGCATCATGACGGCGGCTCAACACCACGACCTCATTTCCTTGAGACGCGAAGTCGCGTGCGAGGAGTTGTCCGACCTGTCCGCTTCCGCCTGCAATGACAATCTTCATCCACACGTTCCTGTCTCGTCGAGCGATCCCTAACGAGCACCGTTGCGACTCTGGCGCCCACTGTGGAGATGCACGAGGCGTCAGGGTCAACGCCCATCGTTGCGCGGGTCAGCGACTCTGGCTCCTCCTCCATGGAAACGCGCGAGGCGCGCTGGATTGTCGTCAATCCGTGCGGGTTTCTTTGGAGGGGGTCAGGGGGGTGGTCCGGTGGGCCCACCGACACACCGCCGCATACCACGCGCCCGGCCGCTCCACATGCACCGTGTGCCCTGCGCCCGGCACGACGATACGACGCGCGTTCGGCAGCCGCGTCTGCATCTCCGCCGCGATGTCCACGAACTTCGCGTCGAGCGCGCCGACGATCAGTTGTGTCGGACGGTCGAAAGCGACCAGATCGGCCCAGCCGCTCGGTTGGGCGCCGGTGCCCATGCCCCGCAGGCTGTTGGCCAACCCGATCGGCGAGTTGCGGAGGCGACCCTGACGGATGCAATCGCGGGTTGCGGCGGGCAGCGCGGCCTGCGACGCGAAGAGCGGCAGCGACTCCCAGTCCGCCACGAATGCCGCGACTCCGTCGCGTTCGATGCGCGCGGCGAGGCGCGTGTCGGCGGAGATCCGCGCGGCGCGTTCCTCTGCTGTCGCCAGACCTGGCGACCCGCTTTCCAGCGTGAGCGTCCGCACACGCCCCGGGTGATGCAGCGTCGTGTGCAGGGCCAGCCGCGCGCCCATCGAGTAGCCGATCCAGTGGGCGTCCGCGAGGTCGAGGGCGTCGAGCAGGGCGATCAGATCCGCGGCGGCGAACTCGATGCGATAGCGGTCGGCCTGAGCCGGCGCGTCGGTCTGGCCATGGCCAATGAGGTCGGGCGCGAGGACGCGGTAGTGGCGCGCAAGCCGGGCGGCGAGGGGCGCCCAACCGGCGCTGCTGCCGGTGAAGCCGTGCAACAACACGATGGCCTCGCCAGGTGTTCGACTGTCGGTCACGTGGTAGCGCAAACCGTTGAGTGAGTGCGTGGTCATCGGGCGGAACCTGAACGGTCAGTCGCCGCGCGGCGCGAACCACTCGGCTACGGCGCGGCGCAGGACCTTGCCACTGGCCGTGAGCGGCAAGGCATCGACGAAGCGCCACTGTCGCGGGACTTTGTAGCCCGCCAGGCGTTCGCGCGCGAAATCGCTCAGCGCGACATCCGTGAGCGCGGCGTCGGGCGCCGGCACCACGGCGACGGCGACACGTTGACCCCACTCGACGTCGGGTACGCCGACCACGCAGGCCGCCGCGACGTCGGGGTGGGCGGTCAGGACCGCCTCGACTTCGGCCGGGTAGACGTTCTCGCCGCCGGTGACGATCAGATCCGTCCGGCGTTGCAACACCCACAGATCACCGTCGGCGTCGACGTAGCCGACGTCGCCGGTGCGCAATTCGCCATCGCGCAACGCGGCGGTGGTCGCGGCCGAATCGCGCCAATACCCGCGAAACACCGTCGGACCCGACACGACGATCTCGCCTGGCGCGCCGACCGCGGCATCCGAGCCATCATCGTTCACGACGCGGATCACCGACCACGGGAGCGCCGTGCCCACGCTGCCCGGCTTGCGCAAGGCGTCGTCCGGACGTTGCGTCGCGATCTGCGACGCCGTCTCGGTCAGGCCGTACGTGGGCGCGACGCGGACCCCGGCCGTCTGTGCGCGTGCCATCAAGTCGGGCGTTGCGGCGGCGCCGCCGAGCAGAACCAGCCGCACGCCGCGCAGCGAGCCGGCGTCGTGTTCGAGCAGACGATGTAGCTGTGTGGGCACGAGCGACACCAGCGTTGCGCCCTGATCGCGCAGGTCGTTCGCCAAATCCTCGACACGCGCTGACGCGGCGAGCACCATGGCCGTGCCATACAAACAACTCCGCCACACGATCGCCAGTCCACCGACGTGATACAGCGGCAACGGGCACAACCAGCGATCGTCCGGCAGCACGCCAATCCGCAACGCGGACGCCATCGCGCTCCAGAACTGGTTCGCGAACGTCACGATCGCGCCCTTGGCCCGTCCGGACGTGCCCGAGGTGAAGACGATCGCCTGGATGTCATGGGGCGTAGGGCGTGAGGCGTGCGGCGTCGTGCGGGAGGTATCGAACTGCACGCTCGGTGGGTCGCACGTGATCGCCGTCACGCCGGTCGGCATGGGCGGCGCTTCGCCCGCCGCCACGATGACATAGCGCGCCCCGACGTGGCCGATCTGCCAGGCGAGTTCATCGCGAGTGAGCCGTGTATTGAGTGGAACCAGCACCCCGCCGACGCGCGCGACCGCATGGATGACGATGACCGACGCGGGCACTGGCGGCAACCAGGCCCCGATGGGTTCGCCCGGTGCGATGCCCTGCGCGGAGAGGGCATCGGCCAGCTCGGCGACGCGTGCCGCCAATTCGGCGTACGTCAGTGTCAGCGCGCGCGAGACCACGGCCGGCGCATCCGGGCGTTGGCGTGCCTGATCGGCGAGCCAATCTGACGGCGGGCGACGGGCTTCAGGAATCTGAGGCATGTCAGCCATGTCGACCCATCAGCAATCGAAGATCAGCAAACAGCAATCGCACATGATCATGGCCGCCACGGATACTTCTTGAAGTCCGGCTTGCGCTTCTCGACGAAGGCGTTTTTGCCCTCGCTGCCCTCCTCGCTCATGTAGTAGAGCATGGTCGCGTCGCCGGCGAGCACCTGCAGGCCAGTCTGGCCGTCGAGGTCCGCATTGAAACCGGCTTTGAGGAAGCGGATCGCGATCGGGCTCTTCTCGAGGATTTCCTGGGCCCACTGCACGCCCTCGGCCTCGAGTTGTTCGACCGGCACGACGGCGTTGACCAGCCCCATGTCGAGCGCCTGCTTCGCGTTGTATTGGCGGCAGAGGTACCAGATCTCGCGCGCCTTCTTCTGGCCGATGATCGAAGCCAGATAGCTGCTCCCAAATCCGCCGTCGAAGCTGCCGACTTTCGGCCCGGTCTGGCCGAAGATGGCGTTGTCGGCCGCGAGCGTCAGGTCGCAGATCACGTGCAGCACATGACCGCCGCCGATCGCATACCCGGCGACGAGCGCGATCACGGGCTTGGGCATCGTGCGAATGATGCGTTGCAGTTCGAGCACATTGAGCCGCGCACGCCCGTCGTCGCCGACGTAGCCCGCGTGCCCGCGCACCTTTTGATCGCCGCCCGAGCAGAACGCGTATTTGCCGTCCTTGGCCGGACCGTTTCCGGTGAGCAGGACCACGCCGATGCGCTCGTCGGCCCAGGCGTTGCGGAACGCGTCGATCATCTCATCGATGGTCTTGGGCCGGAAGGCGTTGCGCACCTCGGGTCGGTTGAACGCGATCCGGGCCATCCCGTCGGCTTTGTGATAGGTGATGTCTTCGTAGGCTTTGGCTTCGATCCAGTCGGTCATGGGAACTCCCTGATTGCCGATTGTTGATGTCTGATTGCCGATTGGCCTCCCATCCGCAATCAGAAATCAACAATCGGCAATGACGTTCTTTCGAATGAGTTTGGCAATCTCGAGGTCGCGTTCCGAGTCCGTGCGGATCTCGATCAGGTGCGCGTCTCGGGCTGCGAGCGCCGCGGCAAAGGCGGCGCGGAAGTCGGCGCGGTTGGCCGGCGCGTGATGGGCGAGGCCGTGGAGCTTCGCGGCGGCTTCGAACGATAGACCGTGCGGCGTCAGAAAGAGATCGGTGAATGCCGGCTCAAAGTCCTTGATCGGCAGACGCCGGAAGATGCCGCCGCCATCGTTGTTCACGACCACGATCGTGATCGGCACGCCGCAGCGGCGCACGGCCAGCAGACCGTTGAGGTCATGGTAGAGCGCGAGATCGCCCAGAACGAGCGTCAGCGGGTGAGCGGGCAGCGCGGCCGCGACGCCGAGCGCGGTCGACACCAGACCGTCGATGCCGGCGACGCCGCGATTGCCGAAGACGCGCAGACGTTTGGCCGTCGCCTGGCCGTACTGGTCGGCATGCCGCACGGTCAGGCTGTTACCGATGAAGAGCGCGGCGTCGTCGGGCAGCGTCGCGACGACGTCGGCGATCACGGCGCCGTCGAACAACGTGGCGGCAGCCACATGTCTTGCCAGGCTATCCGCGACCCGTGCCTCGCGCTCCCGCGCTGCGCATAGCCATTCGCCTGCACCGCGCTGAGCCAGGGTATCGCTCAGCGCCTCGGTCACGGCGTCGCAAGCAGTCGCCTCGTGCGCCTGGAGGTGATCGGTCAGGCGATGGGTGTCGTCGGCCCAGCGACCGCTCTCACGGATCTGGACCATCACGCGCGGTCGCCAGGCATCGAGCGCGGCGAGCAGGGCAGCCGAAGTCGGCACGTCGCCAAAGCGCAGGACGACGTCGGGCTGCGTCTCGAGTTTGACGGTGTCGTAATGGGTCAGGCGAACGACGCCATCCGCCGGGCGATAGCGCACGTCCGAAAGCGCTTCGGCCACGATCGGGTAGCCCGCCGCGCGCGCCAGACGCAAGACGGCGTTGGGCAGCTCGGGATCGGCCAACCGCGGCCCGCACACGATCAGGCCGCGCGGGTGCGCTCGGATGACGTCGGCCAGCCACGCGACCTGCTCGGGTGTGGCCCGGCGTGGTGCGGCTGCCAGACGTGTGTACGGCGCGCCGTCGTCGCGCGCGGCCTCGTCGTCGCGCAGCGTAACGCGGTCGGTGGGCACCGGTGTCGGTTCGAGCGGCTTGCGAAACGGAAAATTCAGATGGACGGGCCCCGCCGGTGATCCGGCCGCGCGCGCATACGCGCGATTGGCGAGCGTCCGCAGGCTGCGCACCAACACGGCCGCCGGATCCTGCTCCGGCGGTGCCACATCGACAGACCAGAGCACATGATCGCCATACAGCTTGATCTGATCGATGGTCTGGTTGGCGCCGCTGTCGCGCAATTCGTGGCTACGGTCCGCGGTGAGCACCAACAGAGGCACTTCGCTTTCGTGCGCCTCGATCACGGCGGGGTAGAAGTTGGCGGTGGCCGTGCCCGACGTGCACACGACGGCGGCCGGACGCCCGGTGGCGAGCCCGACGCCGAGCGCGAAGAACGCGGCGCTGCGTTCGTCGAGATGTGAGGTCACGCGCACTTCCGGACGCGCGCCGAACGCCAGCGTCAACGGCGTCGACCGCGACCCGGGCGCGATGCACACGTCGCGCAGACCCGAGCGAATCAATTCATCGACGACGATGTCGGCCCACAGGCCGTTGCGGTTCACCGGTGTCATGTTGGCCTTGGCATACCCATTTTCAATTCGATTCCCGTAGGGGCGGCCCTTGTGGCCGCCCTGCCGATCCCGTCGACCGCCGGCGCTCGCGCAGCCCTTGTGGCCGCCCTGCCGATCCCGTCGGCCGCCGGCGCTCGCGCAGCCCTTGTGGCCGCCCTGCCATCCCGTGCCACCCCGCTCTACGCCGTACGCTCCACGATCGTCTCCGCGCCCAACGCCCGCAACATCGGCGTGAACTTCAACGCCGTCTCGCGCCATTCCTTGTCGGGTCTGGAGTCGCCGACGATGCCGGCGCCGGCGTACAGCCAAACCCGGCGCTCGTCGGCGACGGCCGAGCGGATGCCCACGGCGAACTCGCCGTCGAGGCGTGCATCGAGCCACCCGATCGGCGCTGCGTACCACCCACGCGGGATCGGCTCATGCGCGCGGATGAAGTCGAGCGCGGCCGCGGTCGGCGAGCCGCCCATGGCCGGGGTGGGGTGCAGCCTGGCGACGACCGCAAGCACGCCGTTTGGCTCGCGTAATCGGCCGCGCGCGGGTGTGTGCAGATGTTGGATGTTGCTCAGCCTGAGCACGTCCGGCGTCGTCGGGATCTCGACCTGTGCGCACACACTCGCCAGGCGCTCGCGCAACGCGGCGACGACGAACTCGTGTTCCTGACGTTCCTTCGGATCGGCCAGGATCTGGGCCGACAGTTCGGCGTCTTGTTCGGGCGTCGCGCCACGGCGGATCGAGCCCGCCAGCGCCATCGTCTCGAGCGCCTCGCCGTCGACGCGCGCCAGTAGCTCGGGCGTCGCGCCGAAGAAGGCGCGATGCGGTTGCGGCTCGAAGAGGAAGCGATAGCAGCCGACGTAATGACGATCGAGGTACGCCAGCGCGGCGCGGGCGTCGACGTGCTCGCGAAACCCGATCTCGCACGCACGCGCCAAGACGACCTTGGCCAGCGCTCCGGCATGGATCGTGTCGGTGGCGCGCCCGATCATGTCGGCCCAGGCATCAGGCGTCATCGGATAGCGGAGCGCGGTCGGCTCCGGGGTCGTGACCTCGTGACGACCCGAGTCCGCGTGCAGTTCCCTCAAGCGCTCGGCAAGCACGTCGCGCAAGGTATCGGCCGTGACCTCATCGCCTTCCGCCTGTTGGACGTTGACGGTCAACCAGGCGCGCTCGCCACTTTGCGTGAACTGAAAGTGCGGCAGAATGAACAACGCTGGGGCGTAGATCGCCCACGTGTTGTCGGGCGCGAAGTCGTCCTGAAACGCGAAGCCGCCGAACAGGCGCGGGCCGACGCCGGCATCGGGCGACACGATGTGCGCGCCGGCGAACAGCGCCGTGGCGCGTTCCTGAACGGCCGTGAAGCGGTCTCGCTCCCACACGACCAGCTCGGCCGCGATCCCGCCACCGGCCAGCACCCGATCGTCGTGGTTCCAGTAGAAGCGCGCGCCGGTCTGCGCGGCGAGGAAGTCGCGGGCCGTCAAACCCGGCGCCGGGACGCTGACGCTGAGCAATCGGCCCGCGCGCTCGGTGGTCGGCGGCGTCGACTCACGCTCAACGCTCATGGCCGACGCTCCGCAGCAGCAGCGGGGGCAGGGTGGCCATGATCCGAGCCGGCTCAGGCTCGCCGGTGTACACCCAGCGGATGACGATGCCGTAGATCGCGCCCATCCAGGCGTGTGCGATCACGTCGGTGTCGCCGGCCGTGATCTCGCCGACGGTCACGGCCTCATCGAGGTATTGCTTGATCATGTCCGCAAAACGCTCATTGACTTCGATGCGTTTGCGTTCGAACACGCTGCCGAGGCCGGTCGCCTGCACCAGCAACAACTTGGCCGGACGGCGGTAGCGACCAAAGGTGTCGAGACAGGTCTCGATCGCGATCCGCACCCGCGCCATCCCTTGTTGCTTGTCCGCGATCGCGGCTTTGACCCGCCGCTCGAGCAGGTCGGCGAACTGGTCGACCAGGGCCAGGAAAAGCCGTTCCTTGTTGGGGAAGTGGAAGTAGATCGCGCCTTTTGATGTGCCCGACTGCTCGACGATCTCGTCCATCTTTGTGCTGTGATAGCCCTTGCTGGCGAAGACGTCGAGCGCGGCGTCGAGGATGCGATCGCGCGTGCCGTCTGGATCTTTTGACGTAGCAGACATGAGAGGACTCTATCGCAAACCGACCGGTCAGTCTAATTGTGGGCAAAAGACAGGGTCGCGCCGGGTCACCGACGCGACCCTACCGTCAACGGCCTACTCGGCCAGGGCGATGCACTCGATTTCGATCCGGGCGCCCTTGGGCAGCGCGCCGACCTGGAACGTGCTGCGCGCCGGTGGATTGCCGGGGAAGTACGTGGCATAGATGGCGTTCATGGCCGCGAACTCGCCGAGATCGACCATGAAAACCGTGGTCTTGACGACCTTGTCGAGCCCGCTGCCTGCCGCCTCGAGCACGGCCTTGAGGTTCGTCAGCACGCGATGCGTCTCGGCCTCGATCCCGCCCGGGACGATCGTCATGGTCGCCGGGTCGAGCGAGACCTGACCGGAGCAGAAGATCAAACCGTTGGCACGGATGGCTTGCGAATACGGGCCGACGGCGCTGGGTGCGTTGGGTGTGGCAATGGGGGTCAGCATAGTTGTTGATCGTGTCGTGAATCGGATGTTGCGAGATAGCCCCATTGTACGCCACTGCGCCGCGTGACCCTTCCGCCTCCGGGACAGGTGAGTGCTCGAGCAGGTTGCCGGGCGTGGAATCCAGCCGCGGATGATGTAAATGTCGCTGACGGAAACAAGGCTGACGCCGGTAGGACTCCTGCTGCTCAAATCCGCGTAATCAGCGGCAAAGACCCACGGGCCACTCGGGCATGCACGCGAGGGCAATCATGCCAGCAGAGCGTTCGCCGTTGGCCCGGGCAGGACTTATTTCCGATGACGCCCAGGGGCGGCGGTGGAAGGGCTGCGCTTGGGCGCGGATGTACCATGAAGACGATCAGCGTTTCAGCGCCTCCGCGAAACGCCACGCCGACGGTCATGGTCATCCCCACCCACCGGCGGTGTCGTGTGTCGGCACGTTGCCCTGAACGCGATCGGCTGTTCGGTCGCATGCGCGACGCGATTGCCGCGCCATGCAGGGAGGGGAATATGTCCAGGTTGACCCGACGACAATGGCTCACCGGCTCGCTGACGGCGCTCGGCGCCACCGCGCTGGCCTGGGCGCGGGCCCTGACGGGGCTCCCCATCGCGCGCGCGCAAGGCGGCCAGCAGCGGATCTACCTGCCTGTGGTGTCGCGCGCTGCTGGCGCCTCCAGGCCGATTTACGTGGCGCGCAACGGCACCCCGGTGACAAACGTGCAGAGCGTCATCGCCCAGGCCGGCGGGATCCAGCATTTCGTCGGCCTCAACGACGTGGTGGTGATCAAGCCCAACGGGCAGTGGCCCAACCAGGGCTACACTCATACGCTGTGCATCAAGGCCCTGATCGACGCGATCCTGGCGCGCCCAGGCGGGTTCCAGGGCGAGGTCATCCTCACCGAGCACGTCCATCGCAGCCCGTCCGAGACGCTCTCCGACAGCTATTGCTGGACCATGTCGGTCGGCAACCGGCAGCGCAACTGGCCCGACATGAACTACTTCGAGCTGATCGACGACTACCACGCACGCGGGATCCACAACGTGACGGCCGTGCCGATGTGCGACGCCGATCCGAGCGGCGATTGGGTCAGCGCAACCGGCCCGGCGGCTGTCCCCGCCGGCAAGCATGCCTGGGTTCGGTTGCCAACGTACACAACGGCCAGCGGCAACAGCTACTCGCCGTCGTACGCGATCCTGCGCTCGCCCTACAGCGACAAACTGGTGGATCTGAGGAACGGCGTGTGGGCCAACGGCGCCTATACGGGCGCCGCGGTGCGGCTGCTGTTCCTGCCGACACTCAACAACCACGCCAGCCTCGACGTCGAGGACTATGCAGGCCCGACGAGCGCGGTCAAGACCCATATCGGGTTCATCGAGGGCACGTCGATCCACGGCGTCGGCTACAACGACGATCACCCGGAGTCGGTCGGCGAAGCCGTCGGGCATCTGATCACTGAGGTGGTGCATCCGACGTTCTACATGACCTGCGCCGAATGGACGGGGTACGGCGGCCGCACCGGCTCGGCGGCGACGCAGACCAAGACCGTTGGTTTGTGCGCCGACCCGGTCACCCTGGACTACTGGATGTGCAAACACGTGTTGCTGCCGTGTCGCACAAGCCAGACGTTCATGAACGCGGATCTGAACAACAACCTCCGCAAGACTCTGGCTGGCTGCCACGGCATGGGCGTCGGTACGCTTGACGAGAACGAGATCGACGTTCATAGCGTCGACCTGGCGTAGGCGGAGGCGAACCGCGATGACGCGAAGCGCGCGAAGTTGCTCGCAGGGGTCGATCGTGGCCACAACAAACCACGAGGGCGCGCAGTCGGCAAACCCGGTTTCGCTGTGTGGCCTTCGCGTTATCGCAGGAAGTCGATGAAGGCGGGGTGGTTGATGGCTCATCTATTTAGGGCACGCGGCCGGCGATGGCTGCACTGGGTCTGTCTCGGCGCGCTGGCGCTGGCTACGCCGTGGCCGGCGCCCGAACCGGCCGCCGCCACGACGGCAGACACCGAGCCGACGACTTATCGGCTCACGCAGTCGACGGCCGCCCTGCAGCTCTGGACCACGCCGCCCAGCGAGCGCGTGTTCAAGGACGCGGCGGCGCCGTCCGCGACGGATGCCGAGGTACGTGTCTATGCCGCACGCAACGAGTTCGAGCCGTTTCAGTTGGTGGTCAAGCCGGCCGCATCGCAGAACGTGACGGTCAGCCTTGACTCGTTTGGCGCGGGGATCACGGCCGAGATCTATCAGGTGAGGTACGTCAACGTCACCCAGGTCTCCGATAGCCTCGGACGGACCGGGCCGTATCCCGACCCGCTTTGGCCCATCGCCAACGGCGCCACGGTGGCGGTGACGGCTGGTGAGAACACGGCGTTCTGGTTCAACGTTTCGGTGCCGACCGGCGCCGCGTCCGGCGATTACCTCTCGCAGGTGCACATCGGCGGGCTGGCCGTCCCGGTGCGCCTGCACGTGTTCAACTTCGCGATCCCGGCGCAATTGCACGTGGCATCGCAGATGAACTTCTCGTATCAGGCGATCCTAGCGGCGTACGGCGTCACCGGCACGGGCGCGGCCTACTGGTCGTACGTGGATGCAATTAAGCAGTACTTCATCGACCATCGTCTGACGCCGACCAGCGTGCTCTGGCCCGGCGGCCTGACCGGCGGCGGGACGTTCTCTGCGCCGTTCATCGACTACGACTGCGGCACGCACACGCTGAGCGACCCGTACGGCATCTGGGGCTTCAACGCCCTGGCCGATCGCTATCTCGGCGGCACCGGGCTGCTCTCCGGCACCTTCGCCGCGCCGTTCAACGCCGGCGCGGGATTCTCGACGTTCACGGCTTCGTCGTTCAGCAGCAATGACTCATCGATCGATCAACGCCCGACGCCGTTCTGCGGCCAGTCGCGCAGCGCCGCCGATTGGCTGGCGAACCCGACCTCGGCTTACAACCAGGCCTGGTTCGCGTACGTCACGGCCCAGCAGAACTACCTCAGCAGCCGAGGCTATCTCGACCCGGCGATCAACTACTTCGCCAATGAGCCGCAGGATCAGGCCGATTACAACGCAGTCGCCTGGTATTCGCGCTACGCCCATCAAGCCGCGCCGAACCTCAAACTCATGGTGTCCGAGGGCGCCAAACCCGAGATCTATGCCAACCCGAGTTACCCGGGCGCCCATATCGACATCTGGCTGCCTGTGCTCAACGAGTACGATCCGGTTGCGGCCCACGACCGCGCCCTCAATCACGGCGAGGACACCTGGATCTACTTCCTCTACGGCACGCGCCCGCCGTACTTCAACCCGATCACGCTCGACCATCCCGGCATCGAAAGCAAGCTGACCGGCTGGTTCCTGTGGAAGTATCGGGTTCGCGGCCTGGCGTATTACGCCCTCAACGATTGGTCACAGAATCCGTGGACCGATCCGCTCACGTCCGGGCACAACGGCGACACGTTCATGTTGTATCCGCCGTCGCAGGCCAACACGCCGATCGCGTACGGCGCCAATGGGCATCGTTTCGTCCCGTCGATCCGCTTCGAGTTGATGCGCGACAGTCTGGAGGATTACGAGTATCTGGTTCTGCTCGCCGGCGGCGAACCGCAGGTGGGCCAGACGAACGCCGCCGATGCCCAGGCCGACAAGATCATCGCGGGCCTCACCAGCTACACGCGCAACAGCGGGTTCCTGGCCGATTTGCGTCGGCTGATCGGGCTCAAACTCGGCGGCGAGATCGCGATTATCCCCGACATTACACCCCCGCCGACGCACCCCCGCGCCGTGGGCCAGCCGGGCAACTACTACCTCAACTTTCAGGATCCCGCGGGCGAGCCGCTCGCGGATCCGCTCGTCGTGGACGGCAAGACGTACATGAAGATCGGCGCCGCCGACTACAGCGCCGTCGACGGCTACGGCTGGTACAGTTCGCCGGACGCCAACTGGATGACGCAATGGCTGGGCTCCGGCCCGAACGTCTTGCAGCGCAGCATCCTCTACTCCGATTGGGGCCGTCCGGCGACGTTCGAGTTCGACCTGCCAAACGGGGCCTACAACGTCACGGTCTCGGTCGGCTGGCAGGGCCGCACCTATGCGCGCCAGAAGGTCGACATCGAGGGCGTGAGCTTTGTCAACGACGAGGCGACCACACCGGGCGCGCCCTACCTCGTGCGCAGCCGAGCGCTGACCGTCAGTGACAACAAGCTGACAATGGCGATCGGGATCTTCGACGAATACACGATGCTGAATTACCTGACGATCGAGGCCGCCAACCCGGTCGTCCAAGATCTGCGGCTCACGAACGCAACCCAGGGGAGCGGTTCGGTGGCCGTGACGTTGCACTGGACGCCGACGGCGGTCGCACAGAGCCAGGAGATCCGTTATGCCGCGACGCCGATCACGGCCGGGACATGGAGCGCAGCTACGGTTCTGGGCGGGACGTTGATCGGCGCGCAAAACACGCTCAGTGCCGGCGTGCCCTACGCCGGCGGCACGCTGTACTTTGCGCAGAAGACCTTGAACGGGCAGGGCGATTGGTCGGAGCTTTCGAACCTTGTCATCTGGCCGTCATTCGATGTGCGCTTGCCACTGATCCGCAGGTGAAGGCTGTGAACTGCGAAGACCGCGACGCTTCGTATGCGTTGCGGTCTTCGCGGCGCGCGCCCCGTGCAGGTCCGCCTGCAGCGCCCCTTGGCGCTGACGACCACCCGGCGGCGGATCCGCCTCTATCGGCCTGTCACGCTCTGGAGCACCAACGGCCAATCGTCGCGCAACAGGGCCGGGAGATGCACCTTGTGCGGTCGCGGGTCGGGCGCGGGCGCGATGACGTGGATGGTGAAGGTCGCCTGGTAGGTGAAGTAGCCCCAGGTTGCGTCGTACAGCCAGACGGATACTTCGAGCACGTCGCCCGGCGTGACCTCGGACGGGACCGTCGCTGTGGCGGTGAGCACATAGGTGTTTGGCGCGCTCGCATTGATCACTGTCCCCGGCGACGGCGCCATGGCATTCCCAAACGCCAGGCCGTCCGTCACAAAGGTCGCTGTGCCGGGGCCCGAGGCCGTGGCGGTAGCCGTGAAGTGCAGCGTGGCGCCCGGCTCGGCCCAGTATTCGGCGACCGTCGGGACGACGGTGAAGGTCACCGGTTCTTCGACGATCTGGATCCAGGTCGAGGTCCCGCCTTCGGTCACCGAATTGGTGGCGGTGACGGTCGCCGTGTACACACCGGGCTCGGGCAACGTCACATCCAGGCTGGCACCGCCGCCGACGACTTCGTCGTTGATCCGCCACACATAGGTCACATTGGTCCCAGAGTCGATGGTTGCGGTCAGGTGGACGGTCTGGCCGCTGCGGGCCGGCCCGCTGTTCATGGCGATGAGCCCGCTGATGGCGATGTCTGACGGCGCAACCGTGACGGTTTCGCTCACGACGGTTGCGTTGACGGCGTTCGCAGCCCGCGTATACAGGATGTACGAGCCGACTCCCAGATTATTCCACACGGCGGTCGACCCGCTTCGATGGGCCGGCACGACGTTGATGTCGATTGGGTTGGTGGCGAGCCACCATTGCACGGCGACGTTGTCGCCGACCTCCGTGGTCGCCGTTGCGCTCAGAGTGGCGGGCGCCGCGAACGGGCCGTTGGTCGTCACCTGAAGACCGGCCACCGCGCGATCGGTCTGGCGGGTCGCCAGCAACTGGGTGCGGCGATCGCCAGCGGTGGACCCGAGCTGGATGGTCTCCGAGATCAGACCGCGAAAGGCCGGGCTCGACGGCGTTGTGGTGAACGTAGACGTCCAGGCCTGGCCGGGCGCGAGCTCAACGTTCGAGATGAGTTGCACCAGCGGGGTGACGCTGGCCGAGGCGGTCCCCGTGATCCAGACCGTCCGAGTGACCAGGCTTGTATTGGTGACCGCCACCGTGGTCGTGATCGGTTGGCCGTACTCGGTGCGGCCGTCGCTGCCGTCGGTGGCGAGGAAGACGAGAGGAGGCGCCTGCATTTCGGCAGCTCCGACATCCGGGAGCGCGCCGACAAGGCGAGGCGCGCCATACGCATCCGTGGTCGACAGCGGCCAGACGGTGGGCAGCGAGCTGTCGATCAACGGCGACGTGCTACGCAGGGTGAAGTCGTCTGTGGCGGTCGACGTGAACTGGGGGTTTGCGGAGAGGTTTCCGTTGACGCCTGCATACACACCCTGGCTGATATCCGAGAACACGACGTTCTCGACCGCGGCGGTCGTATCGCTGGTGTGGCCCCAGATGATCGTATCCGTGATGATCGGCACACTGCCGATGACGCCGTACAGGCCGTTGTACGCGATGGTGTTGTGGACCAGATGGGCGATGTCGTGCGAGTCATTGGGCGTTCCCGCATCGCCCGTCTGGAGCTTGAGGCCTCCGCTTGTATTCCGGACGATCAGGTTGTTCGAGAAGAGGAGGGTCGACGTTTCGCAGATGCAGCCTTCCATGTTCCGGCTGTAGCCCCAAGCGCCGTTGCGATAGATCCGATTGCCCGTGACCGTCAGATCGCAAAACCCGTACCAGGCCGTGTGGCAGTCGATGCCGTCGCCTGCGTTGTGATGGATGTCGTTGCGCGTGATCGTTGGCGAGCAATACGTCTGGCCATACATCCCGTAGTTGCCGTAGGCGTAGCAGTGGATCGCGTCGCTCATGTTATTCGCGATCTCGTTTTGCTGGATCACGGTCGCGATTCGGCCCAACCCCCACTGCAACTCCAGATAGATCCCGTATTGGCCGTTGTTTGTTATCAGGTTGCTTCGGATCTCGCCGGTCCCCAGACCGCCGCTGAGCACCGAGACCCAGACACCGTGGCCGTTCCCGTTCAGCCAATTGTCCTCGATCAACGGGCCGCTGTTGGTATTGCCGCTTGCGTTGATGAATACGCCGGTGCGTCCGCCGGTCAGCTTCAATCCGCGGATGGCGGTCGTCGTGGTGAAGTAAGACGTCGAGGCGAAGTTCAGGATGTCGGTTGCGCTGCTCCCCTGCACCACGACCGCCGTGCGATCGACGCCCGACAGGCTGATCCCGCTCTTCATGTTGATCGGAAACTGTTCCCCAAGCGCCAGGTTATAAGTGCCGGAGGCGATCCGAAGCTCGAGACCCGACCCGGCCATCTCGCTCACCGCGTGGGTGATGGTGCGCCAGGGCGCGGTCTCGCTCCCGTCACCGGTGACGTCGCTGCCCGCCTCGGCATCGACGTAGTACGTGTCGGGCGTGCTCGTCTCGTAGACGGCGACATAGCTCGTCTTGATGACGGTGCTGGTGCTGACGCCGTCGCTAGCCGTCAAGGTCACCGCGTAGGTCCCGGGGTTCGGATATAGGTGCGTGTGGGTGACCGAGGAGTCCGCGCTGGTCGTGCCGTCGCCGTAATCCCAGGTGTACGTCAGCGCGTCCGTCGACAGGTTCGTGAAGGCGACGGTGCGTGGGCCCATGCCGATCCGCCCGGTGGCCGTGAAACCGGCGATCGGTCCGGCGCCACTTTGAGCTCGCGCAACCGACGACGGCGCCGAAAAGACCAGGCTGAAGCACAGACAAAAGACAATTCCGATCCGTTGGCTCATTATCAGCCCCTCCACGACGCGAAAAGTAATCCCAGCCGTTTTGATGTCGGTCGAACGGCCGGTTGCTTGAACGCCAATCGGCCGGCGATTCGCCGGCCGATGAGGATCGTGCAGGTTGCGTGCCGATGGGATAGGCAGTTATTCGAAGAAACCGTCGACACGGCCGCTGAGGGCTTCGGCGATTCGGCGACGGACACGGGGCTTCATGGGCTCGGGCAGGGCGGCGGCGGCGTCGGCCGGGAACCAACGCGCTTCGAGCGTCTCGACCCCGTCGGCGCGCGGCTCGCCGCCGGTGTGACGACAGAGGAACACGGCGCTGGCGAACTGGGCCTGGTCGCCGTTGGCGTAGGTCACCTGATGATCCGGGCCGGTGTAGGCGCCGACCAGATGGATCGGCTCGCTCATCACCCCGGTCTCTTCGTAGGCCTCGCGCACGGCGGCCTCGGCCGCCGACTCGCCGAGATCCATATAGCCGCCCGGGTAGGCCCATTGTCCATTGTCCGCGCGCCGGATCAACAACACGTCGCCGGTGTCATTGCGGACGATGGCCGCCGAGCCTGGTGTGATCAGGTGCCCTGCGCCAAAGCGCCGACGGAGATCGAGGATGTACGACCCGTCCGTGGCCGGCCGATCGGGCCGTGGCGCGTCGAAGGTAGCCGCCCCCGATCTCCGGCTGTCGGCGAGCGCGGCGGTGTACCACGGCCGACACAGCGGCGGCACGTCGTCCGGCGCGAACCAGCGTTGGTCCGACGTTTCGGTCAGGTCGGCGCCGCCGACCTGACGCACCGGGCGGCATTCGATCACGGCCGACCATTGCTGGGTCTCGTCGCCATTGGGGTAATGCACGTCCCAGAGCGGGCTCGACTGCAGCCCGATCAAGCGCACGGCGCGACAGTCGTACCCGGTCTCCTCACGCACCTCCCGCCGCACGCATTCGCCGAGGGTCTCGCCGAGTTCGAGCATCCCGCCGGGCAGGCTCCACGCATCCGCCTCGAAGTCGGTCCGGCGTTGCAGCAGGATCCGTCCGTCGCGATCGCGCACGATCGCTGTGGTGTACACCAGGATGACTTTCGCCGGGCCGATGGCGGCGCGCAGCCGCTTGAGGTATTCCATGACGAGCCATCATACCCGGTGAACGCATCGGCTCTGGCGGCGACCGATGGGCGTTCCGGGATGCGCGGAGGAGAACCCTCGGCCGCGTCACGCAACTCGCCGCCCATTGCCCCGGACACCGGCTCCGAGGCGTCTCTCGTGTGGGCGCGGCGGCGATGCCGTCGAAACGCTTGCGCTCGGAAGCGAGCGGACGTACAACTGCGCTGTGCAAACCGCGACCTACGACGTCACCAACACCGATTACACGAACGCCAACCAGCTTGGAACGCTTTCGTCGGGGCAACGCGAGGCGCTCAAGAACCTCTACTTCTGGCCGTCGGTGTTTGGGTTGGGGCTGGCCGCAATCTTCGGTGGCGCCATGCTCCTGGTGTTCTTCGCCGTAGTCATCGGCGAAGCCGTGGGTCGCCATGACATCGGTTGGTCGACGTGGTTGATCGGCGGGGGGCTGTTGCTCGGCGCCGCGGTCTATGCGTTCTTCATCGCGCCCGGTAGCCTGGGCAATCTGTGGACCTGGTCACGGATCGCCAATGGGTCGACGGCGATGGCCGAGGGGCGCCTCGTCTGGCGCGGCGGTCGGTACGCCGGCCTGGTCGAGGGGGCGCTCCTGCGATTGCCCCGGTCGGTCGAACTGGCGCCGGGCCCGTATCGGTTCTTCTATGTCGCGGGCACGAGCCAGATCGTCGGCGCCGAGCGATTGGCGTTGAATCTCACGCCGGACGAAGGCCGGGCCGAAGTACAGCAAGCGCTGCAGGACGTCTTCCACTTCGTGCCCGATGACCTTCGGAAGAATCAGGAGCTGCGCCTATCGCTCCGGCAACGGGTTCAATTGATCGCCGGCGCGATGACGAGCGCGCTTGTGTCGCTCGGTCTCCTCGTCGTCTTCGCCGCAGCCATGGCCGCGTTTGTCTGGTACTGGGGCGGTGTCTCCGCATTCAAAGGCGGCATGGCGTTCGTCCTGCCCATCCTCGGGATCGCCTATTTCCTTTTCTGCATCGCAGCGGCTTTCTACCAGGTGTTTCGCGTGTACGAAGCGCTTCTCGGCCGAGTCGAAAGCCACTCGGGTGTATTGGAGGAGACCGTCGAGATTCGGCGCTCCGGACGCAACGCCACGACACATGTGTATTACGACGTCGTCGACGGTCGCAAATTCCGAGTCGCACAGGCGGCGCACAACGCGTCGATCGAGCATGAACGCTATCGGCTGTTCTATCGTCCGCGTTCGGGCCGGATTATGAGCATCGAACCATTGGCCGATCGTGCTGAGGCAGCCGGCCTGACGCCCATTTTGGCATCCTGATCGTCGTCGGGTATGCGGGTTGCACCGTGACGATGACGACACAATCCACTTAGGTTTGACAAACGGGTACCGACACCATGCGCTCCACCGCCTACGATCTCACCCAGCCCGACTTCGTCTCAGCCAATCGCTATGGACAGATGGCTCAGCAACAACTGGCGGCATTCAAGGCAGCTTATCTGTGGCCCGGGGTCGGCTTCTTGGTGGTAGGCCTGGTGTTCGGCGGCTTCATGTTTCTCATGTTCGGCGGCATGGCCGCGGGCATGTACGCCGATGGCTCCGATGAGTGGTGGATCGGCCTGATCCTCATGGTCTTTCCCATCGCGTTTGGCGGCGGATTCCTGTTCGCCGGGTTGCGCAACCTCTGGATCTGGAGCCGGGCGAATGCCGCCGGCGCGCTCGCGACGGCGGAGGGACGTCTGGTCTGGCAACGGAACAACTACCGCGGCGTGATCGATGGCGCCCGCCTGTCACTGCCGGGCGCGGCCGAACTCCCGCCGGGTGCCTACCGGTTCTTCTATTTGACCGGCATCAACCTGATCGCGAGCGTCGAGCGCCTCAACCTCAGCCTGTCGCCCGATGACACCGAGGCCGAGATCACGCGCGCGCTTCAGGATGCCCTGGACTTCACACCCGACGATCTGCAAAGCAACCGTGAACTGCAGTTGTCAGGCCGCCAGCGGAACGGCATCGTCTTCGGCGTCGTCGGACTCCTGCTTCTGCTTGGGGTGCTGCTGGCGATCCCGCTGATCGTTTTTGCCACAGTGGCACTCAGCGATGGCGGCCTGAGGTCACTCGATCGATCGGACACGATCCCGCTGTTGTGCTTCGGCGGCATCATGTTGGCGATCATGGCCGTCGTCGTCGGCGTGATCATCCGCGGCGTTCGTGAGGCGCTCACCGGCAAGGTGGACTCGGTCACGGGGTATCTGACGGAAACGACCGAGGTGCGCGGCTCAGGCAAGAGCCGCCACACGTATTACTACTACGTCATCGATGGTCGGAAATTCCAGGTGACGCCGGCCGCGCACAAAGCCTCGATCGAGGGGATGCGCTATCGCCTGTTCTTCCTGCCGCGATCCGGCAAGGTCGTGAGCGCCGAGCCCATCCGGGGGGCCGGGGATCGCTGACGCCGGCGCGGACTTGGCGCTGCCCGGCATCGTTCGGGACGAAATCCGGAAACGTTGAACATCAAGACGTGAGTACATGCGCACTGCTGCATACGACATGGCGAACTCCGAGTTCGTCTCCGCGAACAAACAGGGGCAGTTGACGCCACAACAGATCGATGCTTTCAAGAGCGCCTATCTTTGGCCGGGAGCGGGCTACCTGGCCCTCGGGGCGTTCGTCGGCGGCGTCTTGCTGTTGATGTTGAGCGGCATCATCATCGAGTTTTTGGGCGACGGCGAGGCCGATTGGTGGATCGGTCTGATCGTGTTGTTCTTCCCCGTGCTCTTTGGCGGCGTGCTTCTGACGGCGGGCCTGCGCCGGTTATGGACCTGGAGTCGAGTCAACGCGAGCGGCGCGCTGGTGGCGGCCGAGGGCCGATTGGTCTGGCTGCAGAACACCTACAAGGGCGTCATCGACGGCAGGCAGCTGTCGCTTCACGGCGCAGCCGAACTACCGCCGGGCGCATACCGCTTCTTCTATCTCACGGGCGCCAACCTGATCGTGAGTGTGGAGCGCTTGAGCCTTAACACGACGCCCAATGACACGCAGGACGAAATCGTGCGCGCGCTGCACGAGGCGCTCGACTTCGCCAACGAGGACCTTGAAGCGAACCGATCGTTGCGGCTCTCGCGGCGTCAGCGCGGGAATCTGGTCCTCGGTGTCATGCAATTGGTTGGCTTCTTCGGCTCGTTCGTGCTCATCCTGACCTCGGGTGTGGGCGTTGTCTTGAGCGGGGGCAGTCTTCGGCTCGCCGTTGCGTCGGGCCTGGTGCCCCTCCTGTGTTTCGCCCCAATATTGTTGGGCCTTGTCGTCGTGTTCGTCCCGTCCATCGCCGCCGATATGCGCGACGCTCTGGCCGGTACGGTCGGGTCGGTCGTCGGACCCCTGAAGGAGCTCACCGAGGTTCGCGGCTCAGGCAGGAGCCAACGCACGTACTACTACTACGTCGTCGAGGGGCAGAAATTCAAGGTCACGCCCGCCGCGCTCAAAGCCTCGATCGAGGGGATGCCCTACCGGCTTTTCTACCTGCCGCGATCCAAGAAGGTGCTCAGCATCGAGCCGCTCCCGGAGTCGAACATCGACGAGCCCTCGCGACCACGATGACTCGTTTCGTCGGAAATGAAAACGGCCGCCCTCGAAGGCGGCCGTTTGCGTATTCGTAGGCCGAGGCGCCGTCAGGCGGCGCTGGCGCCCATCCGTCCGTTGTAGATCGGCCCACCCTTGGCGGCGTAGTCCTGCAGCACGGCGACGGCTTCGTCGCGCAGCAGATCCTGGGAGACCCGCACGCCGCGGCGTTCCAGATCGTCCGGCCAATTCGCCGGCTTGGGCCCCTCGTCGAAGCCGATCGCGCGCGCGTCTTCGTCGCGGGCGCCGCAATACAATGCCTTGACGCCCGACCACAACGTGGCGCCAAGACACATGACGCACGGCTCGGTGCTCGCGTACAGCTCGAAGCGACCGGATGCCGCCAGATCGTGCGTGCCAAGGGCCTGGCCCGCCAGCGCCACGGCCACCACCTCGGCATGCAACACGGCCGCCTGATGACTCACGACCAGGTTGACGCCGACCGACACCAGCCGCCCGGTCTCGCCATCGACGACGACGGCGCCGAACGGCCCGCCAGTCCCCTGGAGCACGTTCTCGCGAGCCAGCGCGATGGCCGCGCGCATTCGCGCAGCGGGGTCCGCCAGGCGCGCCGGCTGACGCGACAGCCATTGCAGAGTCCAGTGGGGCAGATGCAGGCCGAAGTGAGTCGGAATGGTTGACATGGCAGTGGATGAACCGGTGATGACGGGATTGGACGTCTGGCCCTGACGCTAGATCACCCAATCATACTTGTTTCCAGCCATACGCAACTTCGACAAGCGATCGACCGCCGATGTCGATGTGCTTCGCCTGGAAGGCGACGCCGCCCATCGCGGAGTAGAAGTGGCGGGCCGGATTATCGGCCAGCACCCAGCACATCCAGGCGGCGTGCCCGGCGTCAGTCAACGCCCTGGCCGCTCCCTCCAGCAGCGCGCGCCCGAGGCCGCGGCCTTGCGCATCCTTGAGCAGGTAGAGCGCATACAGTTCACCGGTGTAGGGGGCAAGGCCCTCGCGTTCGGGCCCAAACGCCGCGAAGCCCACAACCTCGCCCGCGGCGAGCTCGCCGACCATCACCGTCGTGCGCGATGCCGGATCCGCCAGCCCGGCGCGCCACTGGTCGGCGCGTCGCTCGGCCGACAACCGCGCCAGGAATTCGTCGGGCACGATCCCGGCATACGTCGTCACCCAGCTGGCGACATGCACGCGGCCGATAACCTCGGCGTCCGACACGGCGGCGGGACGAATGAGCATGACACGATATGGGCATTTGGTTATTTGCCATTGGGTATTGAGTCCTCAATAACCCATGGCAAATAACCAAAGGCCAATACATTACACAACGATATTGACCAACCGGCCCTTCACGTACATGACCTTCTTGGCCGGTTTGCCGTCCATGTACTTGACGGCGCCCTCGGTGGCCAGGGCGGCCGACTGAATGGTCGCATCGTCGGCGTCGGGCGCGACTACGATCTTGTCGCGGACCTTGCCGTTGATCTGAACGGCCAGCTCCAGCATGGCCTCGGCCGCCTTAGCGGCATCGAAGACCGGCCAGCGCTGCTGGTGCACACTGTAGCCGTGGCCCTGCTGTTCCCACAGCTCCTCGGCCAGGTGCGGCGTGAAGGGCGCCATCAACAGCAGCATGCTCTTGATCGCCTCGCGCCAGGCCGCGGCGCCGACCTTGTTGTCCTTGATCACGTCCTTCAGATCGGTGCGCAGCTTCATCAGACCGGCGATGGCGCCGTTGAAGCTGAAGTTCTCCAGGCCATCCTGCACCTGTTTGATCGTCTGATGGACGCGGCGCTCCAGGTTGCGCTCGGCGGCCGCGTCGCCCTCGGCCGGCGGCTGGTGCAGGGTGACGATGTCCCACACATCGTAGACCCAGCGCACCACGCCCTGGATGCCCTTGCTGTCCCACGGGCCGCCCTTCTGCCAGTCGAAGCCGAACATCAGGTAGGCGCGAACCGTGTCGGCGCCGTGCTTGCCGACCCACTCGTCAGGGTTGACCACGTTGCCCTTGCTCTTCGACATCCGCTGCACTTCCAGGTGGTGCTTCAGCTGGTCGACGCGGGCGACGCCCTCGATGCCCTCGATCGTGATCGCGGCATCGGGCAGGACCTCGACGGTCGTCAGCTCGGCGCCCCCGGCCGACACCTGCAGCAGGTTCTCGGTGCGCTTCATGATCTCGCCGCGCACATCGCCGGCGGCATCACCGATGAACGCGGCCGTGCCGGCCCTGACCTCGCTGGCGAACAGCTTGGGGCCTTCCCAGCGCCCGCGCGCGACCACCACATGCCCGGGACGTTCTTCGCCCAGCACCTGGCCCTGGTTGCGCAGCTTCATGAACGGCTCGCCGTAGGTCAGCGTCTCGGGGTCGCGGCCGTGGGCGCGCATGGCGTCCATGGTTTCGTCGAACATGCCCAGATCGCGCATCGCCTTGACGAACCAGCGCGCGTATAACAGGTGCATGGTCGCGTGTTCGGCGCCGCCGGTGTAGGTGTCGACCGGCAGCCAGTACGCGGCCTCCTCGGGGTCGAAGGGCTTGGTGGCCAGAGTCGGGCTCAGATATCGGAACCAGTACCACGACGAACACATGAACGTGTCCATCGTGTCGGTCTCGCGCGTCGCCGGGCGGCCCTGCGAGTCGACCGTGTTCAGGAAGCCCTGATGCAGTTGCAGCGGGCTCTGGCCGGTCGGCAGGAAGTCGACATCGTCGGGCAGACGCACAGGCAGTTGATCGTCCGGCACGGTCTCGTAGCCGCCGTCTTGAGTGCGGATCACGGGGATCGGCGCGCCCCAGTAGCGTTGGCGCGAGATCAGCCAGTCGCGCAGGCGGTAGTTGACAGCCTCGCGGCCGACGCCCTTCTGCTCCAGGATCTTGATCGCGGCGTCGATCGACGGGTTCTTGCGGCCCTTCTGGCCGTTGCAGGGCACGCCGTCCAGTTGACCCGAGTTGATCATCACGCCGCCGCCGTCCCAGGCCTCGGTCATGGTGTCGCCGGTCAGCGGCTTGTCGGCCGGCCAGTCGGCGGGCCGCACCACGGGCACGATCGGCAGCCCGAACTTGCGCGCGAAGTCGAAGTCGCGCTGGTCGCCCGAGGGCACGGCCATGATCGCGCCCGTGCCGTAAGAGATCAGGACGTAGTCCGCGATCCACACCGGGATCGGTTGGCCCGTGACCGGGTTGGTCGCGTAGCCGCCGGTGAACACACCGCTCTTTTCCTTCGACTCGGACGTGCGTTCGATCTCGGTCTCGCGCGCGGCGGCGGCGCGGTAGGCCTCGACGGCCGCGCGTTGCTCGGGCGTGGTCAGCACGTCGACCAGATCGTGTTCGGGCGCCAGTACCATGAAGGTCGCGCCCCACAGCGTGTCGGGGCGGGTCGTATAGACCTCGATCGGCTGGCCGCCGGGCAGGGCGCTGAAGATCACGCGCGCGCCCTCGCTGCGGCCGATCCAGTTGGTCTGCATCACACGTACCGGCTCGGGCCAGTCGATCTTGCTGAAGTCGAGCAGTTCGTCTGCGTAGCGCGTGTAGCGGAAGAACCACTGCGTCATCAGCTTCTGGATGACGGGCTGCCCGGTGCGCTCGTCCTTGCCGTCGATCACCTGCTCGTTGGCTAACACGGTCTGCAGGGTCGGCGACCAGTTGACCAGCGCCTCGCCGCGATAGGCCAGGTTCTCCTCGAAGAACTGCTTGAAGAACCACTCGGTCCACTTGTAGTAGTCGGGGTCGCAGCTGACGGCCTCGCGCTTCCAATCGAACATGGCGCCCATCGAGCGCAGTTGTTTGCGCATCCGCTCGATGTTGGCCAGCGTCCACTTGGCCGGATGGATGTTGCGCTGGACCGCCGCGTTCTCGGCCGGCAGTCCGAACGCGTCGAAGCCCATCGGAAAGAGCACGTTGAAGCCCTTCATGCGCATGTAGCGGGCGCGCGCGTCCGACGGCGTCATCGCGAACCAATGTCCGATGTGCAGATCGCCGCTGGGGTAGGGCAGCATGGTGAGTGCGTAGTACTTGGGCCGGCTCCAGTCGACCTTCGACCGATAAAGCTCATCGGCCTCCCACTTCGCCTGCCACTTGTGTTCGATCGCGCCGTGTTCGTACTTTGCCATATACCCTCGGCAACCGGGTGGCTGGGCGATCCGTCAAGTGAGTGATCGGGCGCTATCGCGCCATTCGACAATCACCCAATCGCCACATCGTCCACTCACCCAATAGAAAAGGCCGCCTCATCCATTCAGGGACGAAGCGGCCTTCGCGGTACCACCCTAATTGCGACGCCCACGTGCGGCATCGCCTCTCTTGGCGATAACGGGCCGACCCGTGATCGGCTGCAGCCGCGCCGCTGACCGATCAGGCTCCCGGGTGAGTTCGCTCTGTGGGGCGGTCTTGCGACCGCCGGGCGGACCTGAGCCGCCGTTGTCGGGCTTTCACCATCCCCGACTCGCTGCAGGCTGAGCTACTACTCCCGTTCAGCGCCTGTAGATGTGATCAGGGGCGCACAAACGTGCGCCCCTGCGAGTGGACCCAGAGGGAGTTGAACCCTCGACCTTCTCAATGCCATTGAGACGCGCTCCCAACTGCGCTATGGGCCCGGACATGGACCTGAAGGGAGTTGAACCCTTGACCTCCTCAGTGCGATTGAGGCGCGCTCCCAACTGCGCTACAGGCCCGGACGAAGATTTAGTATACCGATTGCGGAGTGTCCTGTCAAACCGAGTTTCAGGGCGAAGCATCTCATATCCACGCGGGAGACGAGGCCACGGATCGAAATGAATACTCACGAACGATCGCGGTTCGTGCGTATCCGTGGCGATTGACGGTCCTCGCTCAAGCCGCGCGGTTGCCTTGGACCGGTGAGGGCCTCCCACGGTCCAGGCCGTTTTTACGGCGCGTTGAGGCTGAGGTCCAGAAAATCGATGACCGTCTTCTCGCCGACGACATAGCCCTCGAGAGCCAGGCCGACGTACCCGCGGCCGAAACGGTCATCGTCCAACTCGGCGACCACCTCGCCGTTGATCGAGAGCACCAGATGGGCGCCGCGCCCCAGGACGGTCAGTTGATTGACGCCGTATGGACGGATCGCCCGCGAGACCGTCCAATCGACCAGCATCTGCCACTCGCCTTCTTCCACCACGGCCACCGTGAACAACTGGTTGTCCGTCAGACGAAAGACGAAGTAATTGAGGTGATCCTGCGCCCTGAAGATCGCGCCCCAGCTGCTGCTCGTCTTACTTCCAACGATGTGCTTGGCGCTGACCTGAAGATGAAAGTCGCCGACCAGATAGCCGGGCAATAAGGCCGTCGTCGTGCTGGCCGCCGCTCCGCGCTGCGCCTCCCAACGATAACGTCCGTCGCTGATCTCGCGCCGCAGTGACGAAAAGAACTCGCTGGTCTCGGTCCCGATCAACCAGCCGTTGTCGTTCGTCGCGAAGTTCTCGAACACCGCCGTCCCCGAATGCTCGCCGCGCGACGTCTGCCGCAGTGTCTCGGGCACGATCACGGTTGTGTGGCAGTACGGGCAACTGACGACAGCCTCTGCCCCGTTGGGCAAAACGGGGGCCCCGCACGAGGGGCATTGTAGGGCGTGGGTTTCGATCTGACTGGTCATTGACAAGATCCTCCACGTGTTAACGGGGCGCTGCCCCGATTTCGGCTGACGTGATGGCGAGTGCGACGTGGCCCGAATAATAGTCGGATCGCTTGCGACGGCCAGTCGCGTGACGACGTGGTCACTGCCAACCAAAGCGCACTCAGGCCAACGCTTCAAAGGTTAGAGGACTGTTATAACGAGAGCACAGTCGGTATTTTTCCGGAGGCGGGATGACCCCATCGATGACCCTACGCCGATCCGCGCTGTTCGCGGTCTCGTGCGCCGCCCTGAGCCTTGTTGCCAGCGCGTGTCGCCCGGGTGCGCGACTCCCCACCCGGTGGGCGCCAGCCACGGCGTGGCCATCCGTCACGCTTGCGGCCACAGGTCAGGCGAATGCCGTGGTCGATCCAGCGTCAGCCATCGCCGGACCGTCGGCGACAGCCCTGGCGCCGGGCGCGGCAGGCTCAGACACCGTCGATCTCGCCCAATCCCTGGCTGCCGGTGACCTTTGCTCGGCGCCGACGGGTTGCCCGACACCCGCCACCCTGGCCGCCCAGCCTCAGCTGGCAGGCGGTTACCCGGCGCCCTCCGGCGATCCGTCGGCCACGGTGTCGGCCGTGAAGGACCCCACGCGGACCCACTCGCCAACGGTCACGGGTTCACCGACGTCGACGCGCCCGGCCTGTTCATATCCATGCCCGAACCCGACCCAAACGCCGAAGCCCAACGAGCCGACGCGCCAGCCGGAGCCCACCCGAGCGATCGAACCAACTCGCCGGCTGGAGCCGACACACGAGGCCGAACCGACCCACGCGGCCGAACCCACGCATGTGACCGAACCGACCCACGTTCCCGCGTCGCCGACGCCTGTCCAGGTCCAACCAACGGCGCCCTCCGGCGGCGGTTACCCGGGCCCGGAGCCCGTGGTGCCCACGTCCGTGCCACCGACCGCGGTTCCTCCGACGCCGGTTCCGCAGCCGACGACCGCGCCGCCAGGTAATGGGTATCCCGGCCCGGGGGGCGGCGGAGGCTATCCGGCGCCCTGATCGTCGCCCGTCTCTGGCAGGTTCTGCAGGAGGTCCAGCCCTGGGAGGATCCGGGGCAGGACCTCCTGTTTCTTTTCGCGACCCGTGGCGCGGCCAGCGGAGGCGCTGGCCCGCACTAGGGACGATGGGCTATGGCGCCATCAAGGCCTCTCGTGTAATATGCCGGGTCAATCCGCTCCTGATCGGGTGGGCGGATCCGACAGAAATATCTTTGAGGACGGTCTCCCGGCCACCGATCGGCGCCGGGGAAATAGATTATGACGCGTTCACTGGTTCCGCCCGTGGTGCAGGAGCAACTGAAAACGCTCAATCTCGGAGGCCTGGCCCTGGCCGCCGATGAGAAGCAGGTCTGGATCAGCGTGCGATCCGCGGCGCCCGAGCACCTCGGCGCCCAGCCCATCGACCTGCGCAGCGAACTCACGTATTACGAGACTGGCGCCGTCCTGGAGCTGCAGCTCTGGCTGGCCGGCGCGCTGCTTCAGCCGGCCGTCTATCAAACCTGGATGGATCCCGCCAACCCTGCGGAACGCGAGATCCTGAACCAGCTGATCAAATCGACCTCGGTCGAGATCCTGTTCTTCGCGCACGATCAGGATCATCTGCGGTTCTCCAAGACGTTCCCGCTGTCCGAGGCGGTGCGACAACGGCTGTTGGCGCATCTGTCGTCGGGTCGGTTGCACGCCGAGCACGTGCCCAACCCCTTCTGGCTCGCGGCCAAGAGCGAGCATCTCCGCCGATCCGGCTGAGCGGCGCCGGCGTTTTTCGATTCCGTCCTGCCTCTGTACAATACCGGGCGGAGACGGCCCGTGTCGCGATATCAGATTCTCTCGTTGGATGGCGGTGGGATCCGCGGCGTATTGTCCGCCGTGGTCATCGCGCGTCTCGTGCAATCCGCGCCGGAGCTGCTGCCCGCCATCGACCTGATGGCCGGCACATCGACGGGCGCGGTGTTGGCGATGGGGCTGGCGGCCGGCCTGGCGCCCGCTCAGCTGGTCGCGCTGTATCGCGAACACGGCCGCGACGTCTTTGCCGACACGGCCCTCGACAACGTCCGCGACGTCGGCAATCTGATCGGCGCCCAATACAGCGCCACGAACTTCAAGCGGCTGCTGATCCAGTATTTCGGCGACAAGCGGCTACGCGATCTCCCGATGCGCGTGCTCGTCGCCACGTTCGATCTCGACAACGACGCGTACGACCCGAACGCGTTTCGCACCTGGAAGCCCAAGTTCTTCCACAACTTCCCCGGTCCCGATTCCGACGGCGCCGAACGCATCGTCGACGTGGCCCTGCGCACCACGGCGGCGCCGACGTACTTCCCGGTGTACCAGGGTTACGTCGACGGCGGCGTGGTCGCCAACAATCCGGCACTGTGCGCGATCGCGCAGGCCTTGAGCACGGCCGAGCTGCGCACCCGCAACGGCGGCGCCGGGGCGACGCGCCGCGTGCGTTTGGACGATATCGCGCTGTTGTCGATCGGGACGGGGCGTGCGCCGATGTATCTCACCGAGCAAAGCGCCGACTGGGGGCTGTCGCAGTGGGCGCGCCCGGTCATCGACATCATGATCAACGGCGGCGTCGACGTCGTCGACTATCAGGCCGCGCATCTGCTGGGTCCGCGTTACTTCCGGTTCAATCCCACGCTCGAGGTCAACGTGCCCCTCGACGACGTCGCCGCTGTGCCGCAGCTTGTCGCGTTGGCGGAGCGCCTCGACCTTACGCCGGCGCTGACCTGGCTGCGTCGCGAGTTTCTGCGTTGACGGTGATCACGATCTTACCGCGAGCGTGGCCTTCGCCCAGATAGCGGAGCGCGTCGGCTGTCTGCTCCAGCGGGAAGCGCCGATCGATCACGGGCCGGAGCCGGCCGGCCTCGATCCAATCTCTGAGCACGTCCAAATCCTGGCCATTGGCCTTCGCCGACACCACGCGAAACGTCTGCCCGGATCGCGACGAGAACAGCCCGCCGAGCAACAGCGCCTGAAACATCTGCGCCGGCGCGCCACCCGCCATCGCGTAGCGCCCGCGCGGCGCGAGCGCGCGCCGATAGTCCCCGAGCGAATGAAATCCGTTGGCAGCCAGGATCACGTCGTAGCGTTGGCCGCTGCGCGTGAAGTCCGCGAGGGAGTAGTCGATGACGTGATCAGCGCCGAGCGCGCGCGCCTGCTCGACGTTGCGCGGGCTGCACACGGCCGTCACCTCGGCGCCGAGCGCCTTCGCGATCTGCACCGCAAAGGTCCCCACGCCGCCCGATGCGCCCTGGATCGCGACGCGATCGCCCGGCTGCACCCGAGCGACGTCGCGCAGGCCTTGAAGCGCCGTCATGCCGGCCAGCGGCACGGCGGCAGCCTCCTCGAACGTCAACGCGGTGGGCATCGGACAGACCAGGTGCTCGGGGGCGGTCGTGAATTCCGCGAACGCGCCACCGCCGCCGACGCCGATTTCGGCGAACACGGCGTCGCCGGGGCGGAAGCGCGTGACCGCGTTCCCCACGGCCGCGACCCGGCCGGCGACATCGGCGCCAAGGATCGGGTGTTTGGGTGCGAACAAGCCACTGGCGAACCGCACCAGAATAATATCGGCAGTCAGCAGGTGCCAGTCCGCCGCGTTCACCGACGTGGCATGGATCCGGATCAGGACCTCCCGGTCCTTGGGTATGGGGCGTTCGACCTCCGCCAGCCGCAATTCATCCGGTGTTCCGTACCGGGAATAGACAATGGCCTTCATGGTTTGCTCCGCTTGGAAGGATGCTCTTCTGTACGCCGAACGGCGCGCCGAGTTGCACGGCTGAGGACTCTTCGAGGACGGCGAACACGTGCGGTCGCCTAGAGTGAAGGCATGCGAGAACGCGCGGATCGAATCGTCTGGTGGAGCGGGGCGGTGCTCATCGGCTGCGTCGTCGCGCCCTTCGTGCCGGTCGATCACTGGGCCTGGCTGGCGGTCGCGGGCGTCGCCGGTGTGCTGGCCGTCGTCACCCGCGGCGGACGCGTCGCCACGCTTGCGGTCGCACTGGCGCTCGGGGCCGCCCGCACGGCCTGGGCCGCGCCCGGCCCGGCCCGGAGCGGCGACATCGCCTACGCCATCGGCCTGCGCGGCGTCACCGTGACCGGCACGGTGTGGGCGGAGCCAGACGCGCGTGGCGATCGGACCCGTCTGCGGATCTGGGTCGACACGCTCACCACGGCTGACGGCGGCGTGCAGGCCTTGAGCGGCTGGGTGCTTGTGACAGCGCCGCCGTTGTCGCCCGAGCGACTGGCGGCCACCGGCGCCGGGGCCTGGGCCTACGGCGACTCAGTGTCGCTCAGCGGCGATCTGCAGTCGCCGCCGCGCTTCGCGGACTTCGACTATCGTGCGTTCCTCGAGCGTCAGGGCGTGCACGTCATCGCGCAGCCGGCCGAATTGACGTGGCTCGGCGCCGGCGGCGGCTGGGGCTGGGTCCGCGCCGGCATGGACCTCAAGCAGGCGGCGCGGCGCCGTCTGGCCGAGTTGTTCCCCGAACCCCACGCGGCGCTGTTGCAGGGCATCCTGCTCGGCGACGACAACAACATCCCACCATCGCTGACGCAAAGCTTTCGCGCCACGGGCACCACGCATATCCTCGCCATTTCGGGTAAAGTGCCCGAGATTTCGCCCTCAATCGTGAATGTTCCCTTGGCCGTATCCACCCAGATATTCTCGCAAAGCAGGGTGATGATTTTGCGCTTCAGCTCAAACGGTAGGTCTTCCTTGCCCTCTAGCGTGCTTCTGAACGTCTTTAGTGCGGTAAGGACGGTCTTCTTCTGCTCTTCGATGTTCTGGGCCTCTGTAATCCTCGCCTGAAGCTTCGCCCTTGAGAGTTCCAAGGTGTGGGCTTTGGCCTTCACGTCTTTCATGCGCTCTTCAAACTCGTCCAGGGTGTAGATGTCCCTCTGGTAGGCCAGCTCGAATTTGCCCTTCTCTTTTTCAAGTTGGGCGAGTTCTCGATCAATGTAGTCAATCTGTCCCTGAACACCCTGTAGACGTTCGTCAGTCATTCGCTCTTCAATGCGTTTGATAATCAGATCGGGGTTAAAAATGACGTTTCTTACCTCCTCCCAAACCCTCGCCTCTAATATGTCGGCTCTGATATAGGGACTGCCACACTGTCTATTTTCCATCCTGGCCCGCTCAGAGATCCGTGAACGGCAAAAGTAATACCTAATGGGGGATTTCTTAGTCCCCCCCCAAACCGTGCCAATGTGGTACTCCTTACAGATGTCACATTTACAAATGGATTGCAGTAGCCAGTTTCTGCGTCCATTCCGCATGGAGAACTTAGCGTTCTTTCGTAGGATCTCAGAGGCCTGTTCCCACTCCTCTGGGGTGACGATAGCCGGACACTCCACCCTTATCCATTCACTCTCGGGCTTTAAAACGGATTTGTGTTTGACTTTACCGTTGGCGTTGTGACCTGTGGCTACAAATTTTAAGGCGTTGGCGATGAACTCACCTTTGTAAACAGGAGACTTGACCATCTTCTGAAGAGTAGCGGCGTTCCACCAGCCGATATTTCCCCAAGTCTTGACGTGGTTGTTGTTCAGGTACTCGGCGATCTGAATGAGTGACTTGCGCTCATAAATAACCATGTCATAGACCAGGCGCACGATTTTTGACTCTTCGGGGTGCAACTCATAATGAGTATTTTGGGGATGGGTTCTGATATACCCAAACCTCCGCTTCTTGGCGGTGATCCGGCCGTCCATGGCTTTATAGACTTGACCCATCCTCATCCGCTCAATGTCTTTCTTCATCCCCTCTTGAGCGATGTATCCTCTAACGTATCTCTCTAATTGTGAGCCGGGGGAGATGAAAAAATGAACCTCGACTTTGTGTCGGGTCAACTCCTCCAAGAGGAAACCCTGGTGCCAGTCGGCGTGACGGGATAGACGGTCGATGTCTTCAATGACCAAATGCCCCTGTGTCTTACCAGAAAGAACGTGCCTCAATTTAAGAAGAGAGGGGCGGTGATGGTCAGGTCAAATCCCCGTGTAACCGTGGCTGGAAATGGGTCAGGTCAGAAGATCTGGTGATTACGGACAGCGGCGGTGGACGTTCTCCGTCTGGCAGGGGGGCAAGACATCTTCAGCCCCACCTGCTCCGGACGAGGCGCGTAGATAGGCAAACGTGTTCCTGCTGTCGGCGGGTCCTCAGACCAGCGGGATTGCAGCGTTGAACTCGGCCTGAAGGTCGTTCATGATGAGCAGCCTCCAGCGGGGAAGGTGATTGTCAGGTGTGCTTGGCTTTGCAAGACGGCACGTTCTTACCTGGCTGCTGCAGGATTACGAGCATGGCAGGAACATTACAAGGTCGATGAAAATGGAAAGAGTGCCGGAACTGTCGCACTGGCGATGTTTCGCCTGTCTTTCTCGATCCCTTTTTCAGCTTCAGCAGAAACTGTTGATCGGATTTTTGGCTATGGTTTGCTCTTTTCGCGTTCACCGCTGAGAAAAGAAGCGTACCATCTATGTCAACTGGTGTCAACCAATGTCTACTGAAGTAAAAGAATGGTTGACGATCAATGAATCGGCCGAATACTTACGGGTCACCCGCCAGACCATCTACAACTACATCAACGAAGGCGTCCTCCCGTACTTTGAGCTGAAGGGTGGCCGGGGAAAGCGCATCAAGCGCGCGGACCTCGACCAGCTCCTCACTCCGGGCCAGCAGAAAGTCAATGAGGAGATCTAGAGCGCTCTTGAGTTTCGGGCTGTGAGTGTCCACGGTCACCTCTCTTGCAGGTCGTCCACAATCCAGTACATGCAATTCCAACCACGACAAGGCGCTGGCCTGGGCCTCTCGGTGGCAAAGGCTGCCAAGAGGCCCGTCGGCGCCGCCGACAGGTCGGCCCGGGGTCTCATCTCAATGTGCCGGTCAGTTCGGCTCAGTGCAGGGTCGTCGTGACAGTTGTCCGAAAGCCGGTTGGCGCCCATCGCGCCGGTCGAGTACAGACCACAGTGGAGCGAGGCAGTCGGCTCACGCCCACTTCTGTTACGCGACGAACTGCTATCAGCCTAAGTGATACGGGGTCGGCGCAGGACAACATCGGGTCTACAACAACAGGTGCATACAGATATCTGTCACCCATATCGTCTCCTGGGAGAGTTCGAAGCGTCCAAGAATCCAGGCCGATCCTGAAGAGCACGGTTTTTCTTGTGAGTTGCGAAACACCTAATGGCGTCCTCAAGGTCGGTGCGCCGGCCGTTCTGGCCGAGCAGGTCACCGTTGAGCGGTTGCAGCAGGCGGGCCATGAAGGCGTTTTGGAGAGTGGCGATGCATGCCCTCGTCTTTTCGCTGGTCGGCGAAAACGCGCGCGCCTATCATCATGAACTGACCGAACTGCCCGGGCCGTATCTCGAACGCTGGACGCTCGTCACGCGCGACAGCAACGTGGCGCAGGTCGAAATCATCGCCAGCTCCTCGGCGCAGAGCGATCACCGTGACAACATGACTATCTGGAGCAGACTTTGAAAGCCGCCGTTTAGCACAAGGCCGCGCCGGAACGACGTGGCGATCGAGCGTACGTCGGAGGCCGTCCGCCTGATCATCCGTAGCGCGGTGATCGACCACCTAGCGATCCTGCCCAAGCCCAGTGGACACCTCCACCAATACGACTGGCGCCTCATGGTCGGCGGCTCGCGTTGGACGGCGGAGGCGCGTCGCAATGGGGGAGATCCGGCCTGGACGAAGCTGGCTGCGGACGAATGAGCGCGAACGGGATTTCGCCGCAACCCGACTCTCCTGAACGAGCTCGATGGGCGCGATCCCGCGCGCGATGATAGAGTGGTTTCGCCCAGATACAGATGAGTCTCGGATTGAAGCGGTCTCGCCTCTTGATTGAGCTAACTCAAATCCGCATCGGGTGCGAGACCGGTCGTCCAGGATGACGCGGAGCGTCCTATTCGGCCTGACTGCTGCACGACAGTCACCCAAACCACCTATGCTCGAATTCTCTTTCCGATTCACGCTGGCTGATGAGACCTCCACCGACGAAGCCTTGATCGCAGGCTTGCCGCACGACCTGCGCGCGATCGCCGATCAGATCGCGGAGCGTTGGCCGGGCAACGCGCTGGATGGCTCGCTGGGCGCCGGTGGCCGATTGGCGCGGCCCGCGCGCTTGGAGGTCGACCTCCCGCATGGCGGCCATGCCACGCTCGAGGTGCGCCAGACTCCGGCCATCCCGGGCGGTCGCCAGCACGCCGGAACCGTGACCGACAGCCCTCGCGAAAGCCGCCGTTCGGTAGACCATCGCCGCTCATCCGATCAGGACCTGGAGGACGCACTCGCCGCGATCGTGTCGCCCGAGCGTCTGGAAGCCTTGAACCGCGACGCCCATTTCGCGACGGCCTTCGAGCGCGCCACCCAGGTCCTGGCGTCCGCCACACCGGAGCGGACGCGCAGCGCCGTGCGCCTGGTGTGGTCGTTCGCCGGTCCCTTCGTGGACCTGGTCGCGAAAGATCGCAGCGGCACTTGGGTGCGAGTCCCCGACGCGCCGTCCGTGGACCCGTACTACCTCTGTGCCGAATTCCAGGGGGCCGGGACGCGCCAGCGCGTGCCGTTGCCGCATCTTCTGCCCGCGGCGGCCGAGAGCCGACGCTCGTTCTCGGTCCCGCTCGACATCGCGCCGGTGGTGGCGCTGCTCGAGCACGTCCTTCCCACGGAGCTCGAGGCGGTGCGCGCGGCCGGCCGGGACTATCTGGCGCGGCGCCGGGACTGGGTCAGCCGTGGCCGCTACTCCAAGTAGCTCGTTAAACAAAAACGGATGGCCATCAGCGCTCGCGAGCCACTCGAGAGGACTCCTCTTCCTGATTCGGATTGCATGGGTTGTCG